>JAWKON010000002.1:0-284552 GCA_041391125.1 Caldilineaceae bacterium | reverse complement strand
GATCAACCTCAATGTGCGGCGTGGCGTCGTTGTGGATCATGTCGGCTTTGCCAATGGCGCGGCAATTGGACACGGCGCTTACCATTTTCCGCAGACTAAACTGCGCCGGGATGCCCGCCTCAATACCCGCTTTGGACATGAATGTGACGCTGGTGGCCGCCGTGGCGCCGCCAAAGCTGCCAAACATGGGGCGGTAAAGCACCGGCTGCGGCGTGGGGATCGAGGCGTTGGCATCACCCATGACGCTCCAGGCAATAAAGCCGCCTTTGATAATCGTCTCCGGCTTGGCCCCAAACATGGCCGGCGACCAGAGTACCAGATCGGCCAGCTTGCCCGGCTCGATGGAGCCGATTTTGTGCGCCATGCCGTGGGCAATGGCCGGGTTGATGGTATATTTGGCCACGTAGCGTTTGGCGCGCGTATTGTCGTTGCGGGCCGAATCGCCGGGCAGCGGGCCGCGCTGCACCTTCATTTTGTGGGCGGTCTGCCAAGTGCGCGTCACCACTTCGCCCACGCGCCCCATGGCCTGCGAATCGCTGGCGATCATGCTGATGACGCCCATGTCGTGCAGAATGTCTTCGGCGGCGATGGTCTCGGCGCGGATGCGGCTTTCGGCAAAGGCCACATCTTCCGGCACTTGCGGGTTCAAATGGTGACAGACCATGAGCATGTCCAGATGCTCGGCAATGGTGTTGACGGTGTAGGGCCGCGTGGGGTTGGTGGATGAGGGCAAAATGTAGGGGAAGGACGCAATCTTTATAATGTCCGGTGCGTGGCCGCCGCCCGCCCCCTCGGTGTGATAGGTGTGGATAGTGCGGCCGTGGATGGCGGCAATCGTATCCTCCACAAAGCCCGCTTCGTTGAGCGTGTCGGTGTGGATGGCGGCCTGCACGTCATATTCATCGGCCACGGCTAGACAGGTGTCAATGGCGGCGGGGGTCGTGCCCCAATCTTCGTGCAGTTTCAACCCAATGGCGCCCGCCAATATCTGCTCCACCAGCGGCGCCGGGGAGGAAGCGTTGCCCTTGCCCAAAAAGCCAAAGTTGACCGGCCAGGCTTCGGCGGCCTGATACATGCGGGCCAAATTCCACACGCCGGGCGTACAGGTGGTGGCGTTGGTGCCGGTGGCGGGTCCAGTGCCGCCGCCCAGCATGGTGGTGACGCCGTTGCTCAGCGCTTCGTAGATCTGCTGCGGCGCAATAAAATGGATGTGGGCGTCGATGGCGCCCGCCGTCACAATTTTGCCCTCACCCGCCATCACCTCGGTGGATGGTCCCACAATCAGCTCAGGATCGACACCCGCCAGCGCGTCCGGATTGCTCCGGCTTTGCCCACCTTGACAATGTGACCATCTTTGATGCCAATATCGCCCTTGACAATGCCCCAGTGGTCCAAAATGACGGCGTTGGTGATCACCAGATCGAGCACGTTGTCGTCATCGCGGGTGGCGCGGGCGCTCTGCCCCATGCCGTCGCGGATCACCTTGCCGCCGCCAGCATTTCGTCGCCATAGACGGTGTAATCTTCTTCAATTTCAATAATCAATTCGCTGTCGGCGTCAGGCGAATGCGGTCGCCTTTAGTGGGGCCGTGGAGATCGGCATATTTTGCCTGTTGATGACGTCGCCGCGGTTCCTCCTCTTTGCTTTGGGTTATCACACATGAGGCTAATGCTTTAAGGGCTGAATAGCTACAAAGCCAACCAAAGTTGGACACAAAAGACACAATTTTTTTTCGAGCCTTTTGTGTTTTCTGCTTTCGTGGCTATCAATCACTATGCTATAGAGCCATATTTTTATAAGGTGTTAAAGCCTTCGCTCTGCATTTTCGCCAGCGCGCCAGCTTTGACGCTATTATCATCCAGCGCGCTCTGCAATCTGCGCCCGTTGTGACCCAATCATGGTGCGGCTGTTTGGCCAGCGCCAATGCCAGCGTGACCCGCTTGTCTTCGCCGGCTCAGCACACGTGCCGGCAAATGTTCAGCCGCATGCCATAGGCCGCCGCCCGGTCAAACTTAAGCGCTCGATTGGTCTCAAAAAAGTGATAGTGGCTACCCACCTGTATGGGTCGGTCGCCTGTGTTGTAAACGGTCAGCGTCGCTATTGCGCGTCTCCAAGTTGGCGACAATCTCGCCATCCTCTAAAATATATTCACCTGGCTTCACGCCATTCTCCTTTGCTATGAGGCTATTGAGGAAAATTATGTACGCGGATTTGGCGATTTACGCGGATTTTTTGACTATCTTGGTTTAAAAATCCGCGCAACCGCTCATCCGCGCATAAAATTCTTCTTCTTCAGCTTCCTTAACAGGTTTCTCTGCTCCGTTAAAGCCGCTGCTACCCGCCAATCACTGAATCGGATCGTGGACCGTCACCAGCTTGGTGCCGTCGAAAGGTGGCTTCCACCTGCACCTCGTGGATCATGTCGGCAATGCCATCCATCACCTCGTCTTTTTGGTCAAAATGGTGGCGCCATAGGTCATAATTTCGCCACCGATTTGCCATCGCGCGCCGCTTCCAAAATCTCGAACGAAAGAATAGCCATGGCTTCCGGATAGCTGGAGTTTGAGGTTGCGCGGAGCCGCCTGGGCGCGCCAGCTCGGCGGCCAGAAAGATCAGAGCTTCTCCTGCTCACGTTGGACTATGTATTTTGTTCCTCTTTGGGATGACAAGATGAAGGGATGACTGGATGACATCGTGGCTTCCAGTCATCCCTTCATCTTGTCATCTCTTCATCTTGTCATCTTGTCATAACACAAACCCAAATCGGCAAACTTACTAAACCTTGCGCATTACCGCTTGTTGATACAATTCCTGCTTGGCCAATTGCCAGAAGCAGGGCAAATGGTGCTGGATGGCGTGGCTGGATGTGCTGACGGCGCGCACGCTGAGGCTGTGGGCGCTCAACGTGCTCACGCCCCACACCATTTGGCCCGCCGTGGTGAGCGAGCGCGCCAACTCGTCCAGACGCTTTTCCAGCAGCTATTTTTGTGCTTCCACACCTACCGGTGCAGATGTAAAAGGTGGCAAAGTAGCGATACCTCAATTTGACCGCTGAATTGAGCGCGGTCTGTTTGGGCCCAACGGCTGCGCTCGATAAGAATGGCTGGCCGTTGGCCCAAATATCCAGCTCAATTTGCAGCAAATCGTAATCAAAACATTCGCCTTTGGCCTCGCGGCCCGGCGTCACCACTTCCCAGTAAAGAGCCCGGCGTCATCGGCCAATTCAATGCGCATATGATACTGGCTGCGCGCATAAGGAATCAGCGTATCGGGCAAATATTCGAGCAGCCCGCCGCATCCACCTTTATCTGTGTAGTTTGGATGGTGGTGGGATGTCCCACCCGCTGCCGATAGACCCGCGTGGAGCCCGTAGACGTAATTTGGGCCTGGGCGCTGCCTTCTACATGTTCCCAGTTGCAGACGATCACCCCCAAAAGCCCACCCGAAATATTGTGCAAATGTACCAGTACGGGCTGAACGCATGGGGCAACTTGGGCCGCGGCTGCGGAGCTAGAGATCTGGATGGGGAAGGCCCGAATCACGCGCAGCGGCGGCTCCTGTTTGAGCACGCGCAGAATGGTCTGTTCATTCTGTACGCTGAAATTGAGATGCAACGCGGCGCTAGTTTGATTCATTTTTAGCTATCAGCATTTCAGCTATCAGCTTTGTGTTGCGAAAGTCGACTCTACCGCCAAGAACGCGAAGAGCGCCAAGGAAGCTCAGAGGAATCTCTTCGCGCATCTTTGCGCTCCTTGCGGTGGTAAAGCCGTTTCGCAACAAGAACTAACTAATAAACAGCCGCACCGGCAGGTTGGCGTGGCGATACGGCCAAATCCGGTGCAGCAAAGCTGTGGATGGAATCGATGTCGGCATTCTGGCTCGCGTGTCGCAATTTAGCCAGCAGCGGTTTGAGCCAACTCAGCACCATGACCTGATTCTGGCCCACCGGCATGAGCCGCTGACACGCCGAGAGCAGTCCGCCAGGTTCTGTTGCAGATAGGTCGACGCCAACGCTTCTTCACCCAATTGAAGAGAGCCGCCCACCAGCCCAAAGGCCGTGCAGAGATGGATATCGAAACTGGTGGCGCCGGATGCCTTGATCGCATCCTGTAGACGGGGCAACGGTTCCAAACTGGCGGCCAGACGCAGAAAACCGTTTGCCCAATGTGGCGCTGGCTTCGCGGCTTTCGCAGCTGGCTTGGTGCGCCGAGAGCGTTTGATTTAGAAGCATCCATTGGGTCGCGAATGCCGCGCCATCCGTCGCCTGTCGTATCCGCCAATTGATAAGCGCGGCGGGCAACAAGCTGCCTCCAAGGGGGCCGTCTCTTTCAGCAAATTGGCAAAAAAGGGGGCCAAATTGCGGGCGTCAGATTGCCCTCGGCGGTGAGCGTTTCCAGGCCAACGAGTGGGCGCTGGCGCTAATGGGCAGCGTTGTCGGCTAATTGCAGCAGTTGCAGCAGTTCAAGCATGGTTGTGATGAAGGTGGGTGTGCGTCAGCATATCGGCAGGGCCTTCAAAAGCCAGGCGTCCATCCCACGCCATGGGCCGCCGCGGTTCGGCGCTGTGCAGCAACGCCGCCAGCCATTCGATGACCTGCGCCAGCCCCTCTCCGCTTTTGAGATTGGTAAAGAGAGCTTTTCACACGGCATTTGCGCGCACGCGCCCATCACAATAGCGAAGCGCCCACCAGCGGCGCCCAGATCGATCTTGTTGATCAGCAGCAGGTCCGAGCGGATAATGCCGGGCCCACCCTTGCGCGGAATCTTGTCCCCGGCGGATACGTCAATCACATAGACCCACACATCGACCAGCTCCGGGCTAAAGGCGGCGGCGATTATCGCCTCCGCTTTCCACCAGCACCAGCTCCAGACCGGGCAGCGTTTCTTCCAACTGCTGAATGGCTTCCAGATTCATGGACGCATCGTCGCGGATGGCCGTATGCGGGCAGCCGCCCGTCTCCACGCCCCGCACGCGTTCGGCGGGCAGAATGCCCTGACGCAGCAGGAATTCGGCATCCTCTTTGGTAAATGTCATTGGTCACCACGGCCAGGCTGTAGCGGTCGGCCAGCTCGCGGCTCAAGCAGTGAACCAGCGCCGTCTTGCCGCTGCCCACCGGCCCGGCCACGCCGACGCGAAAGGCGCGGGTTGTCTGTTCCATAGTCAAATTCGCTTTCTTGAAGGCTTTTTATTGCGGTATTGCTTATTGCTGTATTGCTGTATGTCTCTCGGAGAAAGCAATACAGCAATACAGCAATACAGCAATATAGAAATAGCTCGCTCCTAATTTTTTCCGATATTTTCAATTGTTTACGGCCATTGCCGATAACACGCAGGCTGAATCTGTCACCCAGCCGAAGATGCCGCCTTGGCTTGGATGGTCGCTAACGTAGCGCGTGGCGCTCCGGGCTGTACGAGGCCACGCAGTCGGCGTCAGCACAATGGCGTTGTAGCCGCGGTCGTTGGCGGCGATGACGGTGGCGTTGCAGCAGACATCGGTGGTCACGCCCGTGATCAGCAACTGTTTGATGCCATGCTCTTTGCAGGATCGATTCCGAGATCGGTTTCTGTAAAACGCGCTATTCGTTTGTCAATGACAATTTCATAAACGGCGCCAGCTCGTCGATAATTTCGTGGCCTATTTCGCCCCGAATCAAAATGCGCCCCATGGGTCCCATGTCGCCAATGCGCGCATCGGCGGGCCAGCGATCCAGCTTATTCGGCGGGCAGTCAGACAGGTCGGGCTGGTGCCCTTCACGCGTGTGAATGATCAGCATATCTCGTTGTATACGCTGCCAGCAATTCCTTGATCGGACCAATGGCGTGCGCCAAAAGAGAGACATCGTTGCCAGAAACTCAAAGCCGCCGTGGACAGAAAGTCCTTTGCATATCGATGATGAGCAGCGTGGTCTGCTCAAGATTCAACGTGACGGGAAATGGTTCGGCATTGATGCGAAATTCGCTCAGCATATTTTGTCTCTTGGCGTTTCTGTATCTCATGTTGATCTGCTTGAGTTTTGATACGGCTGCGAACTGTTGCAGCCTACTCAACCGCCGCTAGTACACTGCGGCCTAAATAAGGCGAGTCGAGAAACCGAGTTTCTGGCAGAAACTCGGTTTCTCTACCACTTTAACTATTGATCTATTTGCGCCGTCATGTACTAGCCTTGTCAACTGCATGTGATCACGCTGAATCTGTTTCTTGAAGATCGCAAAATCTGCGAAAATTTTGCAAAATCTGCGGCATATACCTTTACACTTCCTGCACAGCGCGCAGAAACGTTTCTGATCCGCCACGGCCAGCCAAAGACGCCGTTCTGCATTTTGACCATTTTGAGTGCGGCCAGATAGTTGCCGTAATCGGTGGCGCCGGTGCAGTCGGCCAGCAGCAGGCACTCATAGCCCAGATCGTTGGCTTCGCGCATGATGGTGTGGACGCAGACATCAGTGGTGATGCCGGTGAAGACCAGATGCGTAATGCCCCGATTGCGCAAAACCAGGTCAATGTCGGTGCTGGTGAAGGCGCCTTTGGTGGGCTTGTCGATAATCGGTTCGCCGGGCAGAGGTTTGAGTTCATCGATGATTTCCCACCCCGGCTCGCCGCGCACCAGAATGCGTCCACACGGCCCCGGATCGCCAATCCCGGCGTTGATCTGCTTGGAGCGCCACAGTTTGTTGGGCGGGCAGTCGGACAGGTCCGGCTTGTGCCCTTCGCGCGTGTGGACCACCAGACCGCCCGCCGCCCGCCACGCTTCCAGCACGGCCTGCGTCGGCTCAATGCCCGCCCTGGTCAGAGAGAGATCGTAGCCCATGGCGTCCACGTAACCGCCGGGGCCGCAAAAATCGATCTGCCAATCGATGGAGATGATGGCCGTGCGTTCAATCGCCGCCTCCCCATCAAAGGGCCAAGTGTAGGGTTCAGCTTCTACCCGGATACCCATACGTTGCTTGCCTTCTATTCTGGAATTGTGCCAATGACGCCTTGGATCAAATAGTTAGAGGCTTCCAATTCTTCCACCGAGGGCTTCGCGCCTTCTTCAATGCGCACGTTGCCCTCTTGGTCGTAGATGGGGCCTTCAAAGGGGAAGAAGGAACCGTCTAAAATCTTCGCCTGCATGGCCAGCACTTCGTCCTGCACTTCCTGCGGCACATTGGCGCCAAAGGGTGCTAACTGGACGGTTCCTTCCGCCGCCCCCGTGCGATAGGTGCCCGCGTATGGGCTGCTGGCCCACTCGCCGCTTTCAATGGTTTTCACAATATCGACATACAGGGGACCCCAATTCCAAATGGAGCCGGTAATCCAGCCATTGGGCGCCAATTCAGAGGCATCGGCATGGTAGCCCACCGACATGACGCCGGCCCGTTCCGCGGTTTCAATAATGGTTTTGGTGCAATCCTGATGCTGGGTAATCACATCAATGTCTTGCGCAATCAGCGAATTGGTAGCCTCCGCTTGCTGACCGGGGTCGCACCAGCTCGCCGTAAAGACCACGGTGGTCGTGATGTCCGGGTTGACCGATTGGGCGCCCAGCGTAAAGGCGTTGATGTTCAGCAGTACCTGCGGAATGGGAAACGCCACAATATAGCCCAATTTGCCCGTTTGCGACATGCGACCCGCCGCCACGCCGGACAGGTAAACCGTTTCCCAAATGGTGCCAAAATAGGTGCCCAGATTGGGCGCCGTTTTCAAACCGCCCTGGTGCATAAAGATCACGTCGGGGTGGCGCTCCGCCACGGCTCAGCGCGGGTCCAAGTGTCCGTACGAAGTGGGGAAGATGATCTTACGCCGCTGCGAATCATATTTTCCATGACCCGCTCCGCCTCCTGATTTTCGGGGACGTTTTCAGCGCGCAGAATTTCATACTGATCGAACGCAGCTTCCACGGCTTCGCTGCCCATATAGGCCGCTTGATTATAGCCGAAGTCATCACGCGGGCCCACAAACAGGAAACCAATGGCCGATCCGCCCATACCGGGGGCGGCCGCATCCGAATCGGCTGCGCTGGCGGCGGCCCCGCCGACGCGTTGTCACCTCTCCTGCGGCAGCGGACGATCGGTGCACCGCACGCCACCAGATTCACCGTCATCACAAAAGACCGATACAATCAATAAAATTCTCTTCAACCGCACGGACATATTCTCTTCTCCTGAATGGATGTGCCTGCGTCGCCTCAGAATGCTAATTTGATACGTATTTGAGGCGGCATAGGCGGGATAAAAATGGGCTCACAACCGAATCTCAATGCAACACAAGGCGAATGTGAAGCGGAAATGGTGTCTAGACTATGATTTTTATGATTTGGTGATGACCTATGATTTTGCATTTCCGATAATCCAAACGACCGTCTGCTGGCAGAATCATAGCCCTCATAAAATCATAAAAATCACAGTGCGGACAAAGGTTTTTTCCCCTACAACGCCCTGAATCGCCACAACCAAACAACCATGACGTGGCCGAAAGCCGCTCCTCCCTCCCTGACGCACATTGTGCATCTTTCCCCCTCCTCTCCACGAGTGGAGAGGAGGGGGCCAGGGGAGGAGAGGCAGCTCCCCCCATATGTATTTGGGCTATGGTATAGGCCAGCGAACGGCGGTTGAGTAGGCGTGGCTAGCGCCCTAGCAGTTTGAGGTCATCGAAACCGTTCGACTGCTCACGCCGAAGCCAGAGTGAGCGGGTCGACCCGTTTGGTCTCGATACGCTGCAAACTGCCGCAGCTACTCGACCGGCACTGATCTCACGCCTTCACTAGCTCTTAGCTTGATACATATGGGGAGGAGAGGCAGCCCCCCCTCACCGATTCTGCGGCAATATCGAACCGCCCGATTCAAAGACCGCCCGCAGCCCTTCCGGCATGGCATATTGGCGGCGCTGGCCCACAAAGAGCAGCACGGCCAACGTCAGCAAATAGGAATCGCGGATAAAAAGAAAGGCGAAACGGGGATGCCGCGCGCCTGCAACGCCAATTGCAACGCAATGGCCCCGCCAAAAAGATAGCAGCCCAGAATGGCGCGCAGCGGTGACCAGCCCGCAAAAGATGACCAGCGCCACCGCCACCAGCCCGCTTCCCCTGCGTCATATTTTCCACCCAATTTAAGGTATAAGCCACCGAGAGCTGGGCGCCGCCCAGCCCGGCCAAAAAACCACCCGCCATGACCGCCAGATAGCGCACGCGCGTGGGCGAATAACCGCTGGCAAAGGCCACTTCATCCCGTTCGCCGGTGGCGCGCAGCACCAAGCCCCATTTGGTGCGGTTAAAAAAGAGCCACAAGCCCACGGCCAAAGGCACGGACAAATAGGTCAAAATATCATGGCTGAATAAAATGGCGCCCACCGCCGGAATATCCGAAAGCACTGGAATATGCAGCGGATTCAACCCCGTGATCTGCCGATCCACATAGGAGCGGCCAAAGAAGGCCGTAATGCCCTGCGCCAAAATCATCACCACCAGCCCCGACGCCAGTTGATTACGCCACGCGCGTCACCGCCAAATAGGCGTGAACGAGGGCGAAGAGCGCACCGGCCACGCCGCCCGCCAGCACCCCCACATACGGATTGCCGGTCTGGGCGGTGGCCGCAAAAGCCACAAACGCCCCGATCAGCATGGAGCCCTCTGTCCCCAAATTGACCACGCCCGCCTTCTCCGTGATCACCTCGCCCAAACAGGCAAAAAGCACCGACGTGCCCGCGCGAATGGCGCCCGCCAATACGACAATGATCATAGTTTATCCTTTATTTTTGGAGCGCATGAGAACGCCAATTAAGACCAGCGCCATCAAAATATTGACCGAGGAGGAGGGTAATTGGCCGTGATCTGCAGCGCATCGCCGCTGACCGAAATAATAGCCAGCAGCACCGCTGAGCCCAGCAGCCACAGCGGGTGATGGTTGGCCATCCACGCCGCCAAAAAGCCCACATAGCCATAGCCCACACCCGTAATGGGACGCAGCCGTCCTTCTACGCCCGCCACTTCGATCATGCCGGCCACGCCCGCCAGCGCACCCGCAGCCATAAAGACCCAGAACTGAATGCGCTCCACGTTGTAGCCCGCCCGCCGCGCCGCCTCGGGGTTGCCGCCCACCACGCGCAGCCGCAGCCCAATATAGGTGCGCGAAATCAGGTACCAGGCAATTATGGCGGCAATCGGCGCCAGGAAAACGCCCCAATGCAAACGCGTGTCGCCAATGGTGGCCAGCCGCGCCTGGTCCACAAAGGGCGGCGAAAAAGGCCAGTTAAACGAATCCGGGTCGCGCAGGATGCCGTGGACAAAGTAGCCCAGCACCAGAAAGGCCACATAGTTGAGCAGCAGCGTGGAGATGGTCTCGTTGAGCTGAAACCGAATGCGCAAAGTACCGGCCAGACTCGACCAGAGCGCCCCACCCAGCGCCCCGGCCACAATCAACAGCGGAATCGTAATAAAGCCGGGAAAGGTATCCTTGAGAAAGACCGCGGCAAAGGTGGTGGTCAGCGCGCCCATGGCCAATTGCCCCTCGGCGCCCACATTGACCAGCCGCACGCGCGCTGGAATGGCCGTGGCCAACGCCGCCAGCGCAAAGGGCGCCGCCTGAATCAGCACCTCGCCAATGCCATAGCGGTCGCCCAGCGCGCTGTTGAACATCATGCGGAAGGTGCGAATCGGGTCGGCGCCCTCGGTCAACAGAAAGAGCGCAAAAATAAAGAGCGGCCCAAAGATCAACCCCAGCCAGCGCAAAACGGCCCGCGTGGGAAAGGCAAGCTTTATTTTGGGTTTCGCTGGCGCAGCAATCGTTTCTTGCATGGTTTGCCCCTTTGTGAGACGTTATGTCGAACCGCTGTTTACAATGATAAGATGACAAGATGACCGGATGAAGAACGTGGCTGCGGATTCATCCGGTCATCTTGTCATCCCTTCATCTCCACATCGAAATGCCCTCATGCCGCCGCCGCCGCCACCGCATGATGCGTCACCATGCGCTCGGCCACGTGATACGCATCCATCTGTTTGGGATCAATCGGCTCCGAAACGTGTCCGTGCGAAATCACCAGCAGCCGATCTGACACGGCATACAGTTCCGACAGATCTTCCGAAAAAATGAGCACGCCTGTATCGGTGTGGCGCCGTTCCAGCAACATGCGATGGACCGCGCGCGCTGTGGCCACATCCAGCCCGCGGGTGGGGTAGCTGGCCACCAGCACTTTGGGATTTTTGGCCAGCGCCCGGCTCAGCACCATGCGCTGTACGTTGCCCCCCGAAAGCTGATCGGCCAGCCGGTCGGCGTTGGCCACTTGCAGCGTCGCTACGGCCGGCAGATGGTCAAACTCTTTGCGGATGGCCGGCCAGTTGATCTCCAACCCGCGCCGCACTTCGGGCAGCCCGCCCAGAATCATGTGCTCCAAAATGGTGAGCCCCGGCACAATCGACTCCTCGACCGGGTTTTCGGCAATGCCCACTACGCCCGCATCCAAAAAGGCGGCGGGCGACTGATGCGAAACATCCTGATTGGCCACCCGAATCGTCCCGGCTTCCAGCGGGCGCAGACCGGTGAGCGCTTCGGCCAGCTCGCGCTGCCCGTTGCCCGAAATGCCGGCCACCCCTACAATTTCACCCGGCGCAATAGAGAAATTTACGTCGCTCAGAATGGTGCGCCCGCGGTCGTCTTTGATGGCCAGATTGGTCACCTCCAAGACATGCCCGGCGGCGGGCGGCGTGTCCCGTTCCGCCGACAGCGGCGCCACCCATTCACCCACCATCTGGCTGACCAGCGCCCGTTCATTCAAGGCGGCCACGTCGGTCGAGCTAAAGACCACCCGCCCCTGCCGCATGACGGTGATGCGGTCGGCGCACGCCAGCGTTTCCTGAATCTTGTGGGTCACAAAAAGGACGGCATAGCCTTCGCTGCGCAACTGGCGCAACATCTCTAAAAAGGCGCTCACTTCGGTCACCGCCAGCACGCTGGTCGGCTCATCAAAGAGCAGCACATTGGCGCCGGTCAGCAGCACTTTGACGATCTCCACACGCTGGCGTTCGCCAATATCCAGTTGCCAAACGGGCCGCTCCGGCTCAACCATGAGGTTGTATTTTTGGGCGGTCGCCGCAATTTTCTTTTTCAGGAGGGCTGGTTCCAGCCGCACCCCCAAATCGGGCAGCGCCAGCGCAATATTTTCCCACACCGTCAGGGCTGGAATCAGCCGGAAATTCTGAAAGACCATGCCCACGCCCTGCTGCCGCGCATCGGCGGGATTGCCAAAGCTGACGGACATGTTGCGCGCCAGAATCTCACCGCCGTCGGGCTGATAGACGCCGTAGAGCATCTTCATAATGGTACTCTTGCCGGCGCCGTTTTCGCCCAGCAGCGCGTGGATCTCACCGGGGTAAATAGCCAGGTCGATCTGGTCGTTGGCCACCAGATCGCCAAAGCGCTTGGTCAGCCCGCGCGTTTCCAACAGGGGCACTACGCTCGTCGTTGTCATTTTGCAATGGCCTTTGTATCTTGGCTCTGTCATAGATGAAAATCGAGCATTCGAGCAAAATTAGGCGGCATCCTTTTCATCTATGCCAACCGCAAGTGTATATGCTCGCCAGCCGCCAAAGTGGGTGATTTCGGTCTGGCCCTGGCACAAAAATGGCTCCCCCAGCACGCCCAGCACTTCGCTGCCGTCAGAGAGTTTCAGGCGTCCGATGCACAAACCGGGCGGCTCTTGTTGTAAAACCGTGGTCAACGCTTGGGGTGAAAGCGCCCAAATTTCCAGTTGAATATGGTTGCCGCCCGCCAAATCGCGCAGCATGGCCGGGTGGACGTCGTTGATTGACCACAGGCGATAGTAGGCATCAGTTTCGGCTTCGCGCACAAACGTGGCGCCCACATTGGTCAAATTCTGGTTCAGTGCCAGCCCACGCATGAGCGTGCCGTTGACGGCCAACTGGATGAGCGCTGATTCATCTTGAGACATGGGTGATTGCCTTGCGGGTTGGGTTGAGTTTATTAAACCGCCAAATACTCTTTGGCCTTGGCTTCGTCAAAAATGGCCGCCGGTCCCTCCATCACAATGGAGCCGGTCTCCATGACGTAGCAATAACTGGCCACGCTCAGCGCAAAATCGAAGAATTGCTCCACCAGCAGGATCGACATATCGCCGCGGTCGCGCAGCGTCAAAATGACCCGCTCGATGTCCTTCATAATTGAGGGCTGAATGCCTTCGGTGGGCTCGTCCAGCAGCAGCAACTTGGGGCGCCGCACCAGCACGCGGCCAAAAGCAAGCTGCTGCTGTTGCCCACCGCTGAGCGTACCGGCCACCCGCCGCCGCATCTCCTTGAGCACCGGGAAGATTGTGTACACTTCTTCTAGCGCCTCGTCATCCACGGCGCGGCTGGGCGCCGCTTCAAAACCCATGAGCAGATTTTCGTAGACCGTCAAATAGGGGAAGATGCCGCGGCCCTGCGGCACATAGCCAAATCCGGCGCGGGCGCGGTGGCTGGTGCGCCACTTGGTAATGTTGGCGCCGTCAAAATAGATGTCGCCGTGGCGCAAATTGAGCAGCCCCATAATGCTCTTGATCAGCGTGGTCTTGCCCACACCGTTGCGCCCCATCAGGCAGACCACCTGCCCGTCCGGCACTTCCATATTGATGTTGCGTAGAATTTTGCTCTCGCCGTAATTCACCGACGCTTGCTGAATGGATAACATGGCTATTTCTACTTGTGTGTGAAAAAGCGAAGACTGCGATGCACGGCTGCAAAGAATTCCGCCCTTGCCATCGCCGAGTCAGCCGTGCGTTGCAGGCGCAGCGGCGCGCCCTCACTCTTCTTTGCTGCGCCCAATATAAACTTCAATCACTTCGGGGTCGCTCTGCACCTGCGCCACTGGACCCTCGGTGAGCAATGCGCCCATGTGCAGCACGGACACCCGATTGGCGTAGCTGCGCACAAATTCCATGTCGTGCTCGACCACCAAAATGGAACAGCGCTGGGCAATGGATTGCAGCAGCTCGCCCGTGCGGTTGCGCTCGGCGCGGGTCATGCCGGCCACCGGTTCATCGAGCAACAGCAGCTTGGGTTCCTGCACCAGCAACATGCCAATTTCTAGCCACTGTTTTTCGCCGTGGGCCAGCGTGCCGGCGCGCGTAAAAGCCCGCTCGGTCAGGCCAATCAGCTCAATGGTGGAGGCAATGCGCTCTTCATCCGCAGCCGATATGGGGCCAAAAAGCTTTCGGGTCCCATCGTTGAAGCCGACGGCGGCCTCCAGATTTTCATAGACGGTCAAGCTGCCAAAGACGGTGGGCGTTTGAAACTTGCGCCCAATACCTTTCTGCGCCAGCCGATGCTCCGCCGTGCGCAGCACGTTGACGCCGCCGTTGAAGGTCACCTTGCCGGCCTGCGGCTGCGTCTTGCCGGTGATCACGTCGAGCAGCGTGGTTTTGCCGCGCTCGTTGGGGCCAATCACAAGCGCAGCTCGCCCTCGTCCATGCGAAAGTTCAAGTTGTTCAGCGCCTTGAAACCATCAAAGCTGACCGTGACGTTTTGCACATCTAAAATCTTGGCCGACGCACCATTGGATGACATTTGTACACTCATCACGATCCTCCTTCGCGGCGGCTGCCGCCTTGGATGAAGTGGTGGCAGATGAGCTGGCGGATGCTTTAGCAGATGCGTTGGATGACGAAGGCGCGGCGGGTGGCCTGACAAGCGCCGGACCCATTTCAATGGGGCGATAGGGCGTGGTGCCATATTCGGTCATGTCGCTCATGGGTTCACCCTGCCAGCGGATGCGCAGCCAGTTGAAGCCCTGCATCAAGCTGCCCACAATGCCCGCTGGGAAGAGCAGCACCACCGCCACAAAGAGGATTCCCAGAAAATATTGCCAGATTTCCGGATACGTTTCGCTAAAATAGCTGCGCCCAAAGTTGACCACCAGCGTTCCCACGATGGCTCCCACCAGCGTGGCGCGTCCGCCCAGCGCCACCCAAATCACCATCTCAATCGAGGGCACAACCGCCATGTTGGCGGGGAAATAATGCCCACCTGCGGTACAAACAGAATGCCCGCCAGCGCCGCAATGGCCGCCGACAGCGTAAAGACCAGCGTCTTGATCACCACCGGGTTGTAGCCCAAAAGCGCACGCGCGCCTCATCATCGCGCAGCGCAATCAGCAGCCGCCCAAAGCGCGCATCGGTAATCCAGCGCACCAATGCATACACCCCGGCCAAACAGACGACGGTGGCCAAATAGAAGCCCGTCTGCACGCTGGTCGAGAGCAGCGATTCGCCAAAAACTTGGCGCTGCCCAAATTGGTGATGCCGTTGGTGCCGCCCGTGTAGGCCTGTTGTCCCACAAACCAGATGCTGGTCAACAGGGTGAGCGCCTGCGTGATAATGGAAAAATAGACGCCCTGCACCCGGCTGCGAAAATAAAGTAGCCCACAATGGCCGCAATCAGGCTGGGAATAATCAGCGCCGCCATGACGGCAAAAATCGGATTGCCAAAGGGCGCCCAAAACCAGGGCAGTTCGGTCAATCCGCTCCAAAACATAAAATCGGGAATCTTGTCGCCCGAGGCCAACAGCTTGAGATACATGGCAAAACCATACGCGCCCAGGCTGAAAAAGAGCCCTTGCCCCAGACTCATCATGCCACCGTAGCCCCAAATGAGATCCAGCCCCACGGCAATAATGGCAAAGGTCAGAAATTTACCCAATTGGGAGAGCCGAAAGGGCGATATAAATTGGGGCGCCAGCAAGAGCAGCACCGTCACCACCAGAAACGGCCCCCAGCGCACGAGCAGCGCCAGGATTTTACTATTTTGGTTCTTCATGGTACACCGTTTTCATTGTACGCCTCGGGCGAAAACAAGAAATTGTACGCGGATATTTTTGTGTCTTTTGGCTATTCACGGTAGCGGCGGTTGAGTAGGCCCATAGTTTGGGCCGTATCGAAACCAAAGCGGGTCGACCGCTCATTTGGTTTCGATACGGCTGCGAACTACAGCAGCCTACTCAACCGGCGTTCCTAGCCGTTCTGATAAAAGTACAGTTTTCAGTCCGATTTCACTATAGTATTAACGTGTCTGCAGCGCGGCCAGCCCGGATGGTTTCCACTGCAAGAAAGCGATAATCGCCAGCAGCACCAGCACTTTGCCCACTGTGGCGGACGTCCCCAATTCCAGCAGCGTGTTGGAAATGCCAATCAACAGCGCCGCCAGGATGGTGCCGGGCAAGCGGCCCACGCCGCCCAGCACCACCACCATAAAGGCGTCCACAATATAAAATGTCCCCAGCGACGGCCCAATGGAGCCAAGCTGCGTGAGCGCCACGCCGGCCACGCCCGCCAACCCGGTCCCCAGCGCAAAGGTCGACGCATCCACCCAGCGCGAGCGCACGCCCAGGCACGAGGCCATTTCGCGGTTCTGCATAACGGCCCGCAAGCGACGCCCGTTGGCGCTGCGATAAAGATAAAAATAGACCGCGCCAATAATCACGGTCACCAGCACAATAATAAAGATGCGCTTATAGGGCAGCAGCAACACGGCGCCAAAATCAAAGCCGCCCTGCAGCCAGATCGGGCTGCTCACGTTCACATTGGGTGCGCCAAAGATGCTGCGCGCCGCCTGTTGCAGCACCAGCCCCACGCCCCAAGTGGCCAGCAGCGTATCCAGCGGGCGTCCATATAAAAAGCGAATCAGCGTCACTTCCATCAGCGCCCCCAACAGCGCCGCCACCACAAATGCCGCCGGAATGGCCAACAGAAACCAGACGCCGGCCTCCACCCCGCCCAATGACTGGGCAAAAGTTTCCTGAAAAACGTAGGCCGTATACGCGCCAACCATAATAAATTCGCCGTGCGCCATATTAATGACGCCCATCAGGCCAAAGGCAAAGGCTAATCCCAATGAGACCATCAACAGGATTGAGCCCAAGCTGAGCCCGTTAAAGGTTTGTAGAATAATTGCGTTCATTGGTTTTTGGAGAGAATCTCGTTTGGTGGAGAAGAAGATGAAAGAATGACAAGATGAGATGATGAAGGGATGAATCTGTTCATCTTGTCATCCCCTCATCTTGTCATCCCTTCATCTTGTCACCATTGAACGGACAAATAGACGAGTTTTCAGACGAATCAACTTCTGCTACAATAGGAGACAGGTGCCTTCGGACTGTTTGTGTTCTCACCCGCAAGGGTGTTGCCCGGAACTACAATCAATTCGGATGCACCTATCTCTTTTTGGGCAATGCTGCCCGTTTACTGGCTGGCGCCTTCGGCTAGACCCTCAGCCCAATCGATGCCCGTGAGCCACGGATTGGGCTTCACCGGCCCATCGCTGGCCCACACTTCAGTGATCAAGCCATCATCGGTGATCTGGCCAATGCGCACGGTTTTGTACATATGCTGCGTTTCGCCATCCACCTTAATGGGGCCGCCCGGCGCCGCAATCTCGATGTCATTCTCCTTGGCCGCTGCCCGCACGGCGTCTACATCAAAACTGCCGGCCGCTTCCACCAGCGCCTTCCATACATAAACGCCAAAGTAGCCCGCTTCAATCGGATCCGCCGTGACGCGGTCGTCACCATAGGCCGCTTTATAGGCCGCCACAAACGCTTCGTTCTCAGGCGTATCGGTGGTCTGATAGTAGTTCCATGAGACGTAATGACCGGCAATGTTTTCGGCGCCGATACCGCGCACCTCTTCTTCCGCCACGCTCACAGAAATGACGGGGAGCGTCTCGGCAGTAAAACCAGCATCCTTGAACTGCTTGAAAAAGGCCACGTTGCTGTCGCCGTTGAGCGTATTGAAGATGGCGTCCGGCTGCGCTTCCTGAATTTTGGAAATAATCGTGCTGAACTCAGTGCCACCCAGCGGCACATATTCTTCACCGGCCAGCGTCACACCCAAATGCTCAAGCTGCGCCTTGATAATCAGGTTGGCCGTGCGCGGAAACACATAATCGGAACCGAGCAGATAAATACTCTTGGCGCCCAATTCATTCACCAGGAAATCGACGCCGGGAATAATCTGCTGGGTCGGCTCGGCGCCCGTGTAGAAGATATTGGGCGACGTTTCCAATCCCTCGTACTGCACGGGGTAGAAGAGCAGGCCATTCAGCTCTTCAAAGACCGGCAGCACAGCTTTGCGGCTGGCGCTGGTCCAACAGCCAAAGACCACGGCTACTTCGTCCTGCTGAATCAGCTTGCGCGCTTTTTCGGCAAAGGTCGGCCAGTCGCTGGCGCCATCCTCAATCACCGGCTCCAGCATCTTGCCCATGACGCCGCCCGCCGCATTGATTTCGTCAATGGCCAACAGCGTGGCGTCTTTCACCGAAACCTCGCTAATCGACATGGTGCCGCTGAGCGAATGCAGCACGCCCACCTTGATGGTGTCGCCGGCTGGCGCTTCGGCAGCGGGCGCTTCCGCTTCCGCGGCTGCTGGCTCTGCGGCTGCCTCTTCGGCTGGCGCCGCCGGCGCCGGGCCCGAGCAACCGGCCAGCAGCGACATGATCAGCAGCACAGCAACCAAGCCGTAGCTGGAGTGGCGTCCCAAACGTCCCAGCCAACCGCGGGCCATCTTCAACTTTTCAGCCATATATTTTCTTCTCCTTTAAAGTTATTTGTGAGTTTGTGGAAATTTGAGAGTGGAAATGGTACAGCTCATGCGCCGTGTACTGAGCGCGATCAGCTTGTGATCAACAGCGCATTGCCATATGTTAACCGATTCGGAGGCAAATTTCTCTAGGCAAATGGGAGAATGTAAGCACCGCTTGTTTGTGCAAAAAGCACATAAAACCCACTATCAAGAGAAGGTGTTTTGTAATGATAATGGTGATTTCGCGAGAAAATCGAGGGGACTGTGGGCGATTTGCACAGCAACAAAGTGGGGTTGCACATCTTTGATTAGGTCAAAAACGATTTGTCACATATTGACGTTTATCTCACATATAGTAAACAGAATGGACTATGCATTATCTGTGTTGCTGATTGAGCCTGCATACGCCAGATGCGGATTTAACCATTATGCCCAACATGCTGCTGACTTCCACGTTTATTGAACAGCCCCATATCAACTTTCTCGAGTCTGTGGGGGATGTTTTCGCCATTTTTGACGCGCGCACGCAAGACTCGGGCAACATTTCGTATGGCGTGCAGGTGGGTTCATGGCGCTATTTCGTCAAAACCGCCGGGGTTGTCGACGATCCGCAGCCTGTTCTCCCTCATGCGGAGCGGATCGCGCTTTTGCGCAACGCTATACAACTTGCACAAAGCTTGCGCCATCCGCTGCTGCCGCACCTCCAAAATGTGATTGAATCACCTCAGGGACCGCTGCTCGTATACGATTGGGCCAAAGGAGAACTTTTGCACGCCAGCCCGCAACAGCGCACCAACCCGCAGTCGGCCTATCAGCGCTTTCGCCGCTTGCCCGCAGAGGAGATTTTGCCAGTGCTGGATCAGCTTTTCAATTTACATCATAAATTGGCAGAAAAAGGCTGGATTGCGGTCGATTTCTACGACGGCAGCCTGATCTATGATTTTGCGCAGCGGCAATTGAGTGGTTGATCTGGACAACTATCACCAGGGGCCGTTTGTCAATATAATGGGGCGTATGTTTGGCTCATCGCGCTTTATGGCGCCCGAGGAATTTGAGTTGGGCTCGCAGATTGATCAGCGGACGAATGTGTTTACAATGGGGCGCACCTCGGCGCTATTTTTAGGAGATGGGACGCTGGCGCGTCAACCGTTTCGCGGCGATGACGATCTTTATGCGGTGATGGCGCGCGCCTACCGCGAAGAACCGACGGAACGTTTTCAATCGATGGCGGAATTTTATGAAGGGTGGTGTGAAGCCAGGGGATAGGTATGAAAAAGTGGCGTCGTATCTCTACCTACGGGCATCAGGTTTAGCGGTTTTGGGCTAGCAAACCTGGGAGCGAACGCCGGTTGAGTAGGCCTCGGCAGTTTGAGGCCGTATCGAAACCAAAGTGAGCGGGTTGGACCCGTTTGGTCTCGATACGTGCGGAAACTGCCCCGCACTACTCGACCGGCACTCGTCTCGCACCTTCATTGGCTCTTCACTTGATGGCAATGAATATCGTTGGATATCCGCCGGTTACGGCCGCACTTGCAGCACGATCTTCCCGATATTCTCATTCTGCGCCATGCGCGCCTGGGCCTCGTTGGCTTGCGCAATGGGATAGACGCTGTCGATGATCGGCTTAAGCACGCCCTGTTCCACCTGCGGCCAAAAACGCGCCATAAAATTCTCTTTGATGGTCACCTTCTCCGCCAGCGCCCGGCTGCGCAACACCGAACCAATCATGCGCAGGCGCTTGCCCATGAGCAGCCCCAGGTTTACCTCCGCCCGCGCCCCGCTCAGCGTGGCAATGTGCACCAGCCGCCCCTTGAGCTTGAGCAAATCCAGGTTGCGCGCCAGATAGTCCGCCCCCACCATGTCCAGAATCACGTCGATGCCCTGGCCATTGGTAAAGGCGCGCACCTCTTCCACAAAATCGGCCGCCCGATAGTTGATGGCCAAGTCTGCGCCCAAATCGCGGCAGGCGTCACACTTTTCCACACTGCCCGCGGTGACGATGACCGGGTTGCCGCTGGCTTTGAGAAGCTGAATGGCCGCCGTGCCCACGCCGCTGGCCCCGCCGTGTACCAGCACCGTTTCGCCCGGTTGCAGCGCGGCCTCCATGTAGAGATTGACGAAGGCCGTCAAATAGACCTCGGGCAATCCGGCCGCGGTCACGAAATCCCACGCGGCCGGGATGGGCATGAGCATGGAAGCCGGCACGGCGGCCAATTCGGCATAACCGCCGCCAGGCAGCAGCGCACAGACGCGGTCGCCCGCGCGCCATCCTTGCACATGCGGCCCTATTGCGACAATAGTCCCGGCCATTTCCAGCCCCAGAATTGCCGACGCGCCGGGCGGGGGCGGATAGTGTCCCGCGCGCTGGGCCAGATCGGCGCGGTTCAACGCCGTGGCGTGAACTTGCACCAGCACTTCGTCGGCTCCGCAGGTTGGATCGGCGGTCTCCTGCCAGCGCAGTGGGCGGTCCGGTTGTGAGGCGTCAATGGTAATAGCGTTCATTAGGATCTCAGATAGGTGTTCAGCCACTGCAAAGCGCGCGGCCAGGCATCATCAGCGGCGGCAGGTGTGTAGCTCTCACGCGTGTCATTGAAAAAGGCGTGGGGCGCGCCATCGTAAATGATGATCTGGCTGGGAATGCCCGCAGCGTTGAGCCCCTCCTCCATCCCCTTTACCGCATCCACCGGAATGCCCTGATCGGCGCCGCCATAGAGACCCAGCACCGGCGCCGTGACCTTGCCGGCATCCTCGGCCGATAGCGGGCTGCCATACCACGGAATGGCCACGGCCAGCGACTCGTTGACCAGCGCGGTTTGCAGCGTCAAGCCGCCGCCCATGCAGAAGCCGGTGATGCCCACTTTGTCACCCGAGACATAATCCTGATCTAGCAAATAGGCAATGGCCTGGCCAATTTCACGCACCGCGGCCGGCATATCCAGCGCCATGACCAGCTTGCGCGCTTCATCGGGTTCAGTGGCCACCTCACCGTGATAAAGATCGGGCGCCAGCGCCACATAACCCTCGTGGGCCAGCCGATTGGCCACATCCATAATGTGGTCGTTCAGCCCCCACCACTCCTGGATGACCACTACGGCCGGCGCTGGTTCATCGCCTTCGGGCCGGGCCAGATAGCCCATAAGCGTACCATCGTCCACATCGGGGTAATCGACCAGGCTGGTCATGAGACCGGCCGCGCTTACGGCAGCAGCGCCGCTTCCCTCTCCCTCACCGCCGGACTCGGCTTTGGTGACGGGCGGCACCGCGCCTTCGGGCTGCAATGGTTGACAGGCGGCCAGCACCATGTTGGCGGCGGCGGCGCTGCCCAAAACGGCGGTCATGCGTTTGAGAAAGTCGCGCCGGCCCAGTTGGCCCACCTGAAAAGAGCGAACCAGTTCCATAGCGTAAATGCGATTACTCTTCATACGGTCTCCTTTCGAAATGCATCGATTGTCGTAATGATCCAGCCGTTAGCCCCCCTCCCAACTTCCCCCTCAAGGGGGAGGAGCTTCAATCGCCGCCGCAGGCGGCGTAGTCCCCGCCCCTAGCGCAGCGGCCAGGGGAGGGCCAGGGAGGGGTGTATCAAAAAAACAGCGCAGCCTCATCTCAAATGTGAAAAGCTGCGCTGTTTGTGTACCCCAGGTAGGATTCGAACCCACGACCCTCTGATCCGAAGTCAGATGCTCTAATCCACTGAGCTACTGGGGCAAACTCTCTATACTTTAAATTGCAAAGTCAGTATAGCACAAACTTTGTGCTTTGAGCAAGCACCTAAAAAGAATGAAACACCAGATCCGCTACCCGCCACTCGCCACCCGCTACATCGCTTTGCTGAAAGATTACATAATTGTTGTGCAAATTGATAATTCATTCTACAATATTGCATACGCTCAGAGAGAGGAATTTGGATTTCTATACTGCGGTTGAATTGAGACTCGGAATTTTGCACACCGGCAAAAATCCGGGACTCAATCAGATTGAAATATAGTTGCAGAGGCATCTGCCTATTGATGTGGAGAGTACCAGGTTAGATGGAAAATTTATTGGCAGCAACCGAGGAGCAGTGGTCCCCATCCAAGCGCAACAAGCTGTTTGCCTGGGGAACGCATTTTTTTACGGCCAGCGGCGCTATTTGGGGCTTTTTGGCCATCCTGGCGATTACCAATCACGATTGGCTGGCCGCCTTTGCCTGGATGGCGGCGGCTACTTTTGTCGATTCATTTGATGGCCTGTTGGCGCGGCGGGCGCGCGTCAAAGAAGTGGCGCCCCAGTTTGACGGCGCCCTGCTGGACAACATGATCGACTTTTTGAATTATGTGATTATTCCGGCCTTCTTTATTTATGAAGCTGACTTTTTGCCGCCGCGTTTTGCGCTCTTCGGCGTCTTCTGCGTGATGATCGCATCGGCCTATCAATTTTGCCAAAGCGATGCCAAAACGGAGGATCATTATTTTAAAGGCTTTCCTTCCTATTGGAACATTCTGGCCTTTTACCTGCTCTTCCTGGGGCTGTCGCCTTGGGCCAATCTGTTCATCACCGTGGGGTTGGCCATTCTGGTCTTTGTGCCCATCAAATATGTCTATCCCTCGCGCACCGAGCAATTTCAAAAAGTGACCATGATCATGTCGCTGCTCTGGGGCGCCGTCTGCATTACGATGCTGATTCAATATCCTAATGAAGACAAGCGACTGGTCTGGGTGTCGCTGATTTTCGCCGTTTACTATATTGCCATTAGCCTTTACGCCACATTCACTCGGCGCGAGAGTTGAGGTAGGGCGGGTTTCCGAACCCGCCCAATCTGGTTGCCGAATAGGGTTTATTCGCCGAATGGAGTGCGCTGGTTTGCTGCGATGGGGCGATTTAGGAAAATCGCCCTACAGGAAAAGGCCCAAGCTGTACGCTTCGCTACAGTTTTTGTAGTGAAAGCTGATTACACTGGTTGCGAATTATTATAAAAATGAATTCTGCTGAAAATGCCGGGGTACGCCCGGTCTGCAAGCTGGAGAAAACGCAATGACATCACAAATTTCAACCAACGGCGCCTCCGCCAATGGCG
Organism: Caldilineaceae bacterium; assembly: GCA_041391125.1. Taxonomy (GTDB): domain Bacteria; phylum Chloroflexota; class Anaerolineae; order Caldilineales; family Caldilineaceae; genus JACKBC01. The sequence goes on along the minus strand of JAWKON010000002.1, from coordinate 260,958 downwards.
CGGCCCCCCACATTGAAAACGTCATCATTATTGGCAGCGGCCCATCCGGTTTTACGGCTGGCCTCTATGCCGCCCGCGCCAATTTGAATCCGATTCTGATTACGGGCAATGACTATGGCGGCCAGGTCAGCATCACCTATGAAGTCGAAAACTATCCCGGCTTTCCCGAAAGCGTAACCGGCCCCGACCTGGTGGAAAAGATGAAGAACCAGGCCGAAAAATTTGGCTGCCGCGTCGAGTTTGACTATGTGACCGACATTGCCACCGACAAGCATCCCTTTGTGGTGCGCACGCAAAATGGCAAGGAATATGTGGCCAAATCCATCATTCTTTGCACCGGCGCCCGCCCGCGCTATCTGGAAATTCCCGGCGAAAAGGAATACACGGGCAAGGGCGTCAGCTATTGCGCCACTTGTGATGGCTTCTTTTTCCGCGGCAAAGATGTGGTGGTGGTGGGCGGCGGCGACAGCGCCGTCGAAGAGGGGCTATTCCTGACCAAATATGCCACCCGCGTGCGCATTATCCACCGCCGCGACGAGCTGCGCGCCAGCAAAATTTTGCAGGAGCGCGCCTTCAAAAATGAGAAGGTCGAATTTGTATGGAACTCTGTCATGACCGAGGTGCTGGGCGATGCCGACGGCAAGGTGACCGGCGCTAAGCTCCAAAACACGGTGACAGGTGAGGAGAGCGAAATCGAGACCGACGGCGTCTTCATCTTTGTCGGCCATTTGCCCAACAATGAAATCCTCAAGGGTAAGTTCGACCTGGACGAAGACGGCCATCTGATCACCGACCGCTTTACGCGCACCAACGTGCCGGGCATTATGGCCGGCGGCGAGATTATGGACAAAGTCTTCAAGCAGGTGGCCACCAGCGTCGGCCAGGGCTGCGCCGCCGCCATGCAGACCAACAAATTCCTGGAAGAACTGGCAGAAGCCGGTTACCCCGGCGTGGATCAGGATCCGCGCGAATTCCGTAAATTAGAAATCGCCGGCCAGGAAGCTATAGGCACTTGGTAAAATAGCGGGGCCTCTCCTCTCCATATGTACCAAGGTAAGGCATTTTCGCGGCTGGACGAGGTAGCGAATGGCGGTTGAGTAGGCTGCTGTAGTTCGCAGCCGTATCGAAACCAGAGTGAGCGGGTCGACCCGTTTGGTCTCGATACGCTGCCAACTGCCGCAGCTACTCGACCGGCACTCGTCTCACGCCTTCGCTACCCCTTAACTTGATACGTATGAGGAGAGGAGCGGCCCTCCCCCCAATCCTGCATTCACCCCCTCCCCCAATCTCCTCCCCACCCCATCCTGTGCTACAATTCCCCGCATGACCGAAACGACCCTGCCTTCCGAAATCACAAGCGAACCCAATTCAGCCTAGCGCGCAACGCCGGCCTGATCTCTTTGGGCAACGTGGCCAGCCGCGTGCTGGGCCTGCTGCGCGAAATGGTCATCGCGACCTGGTTTGGCGCCACGGGCGAGGTAAGCGCCTTTCGCGTGGCCAGCCTGGCGCCCACCATTGTGTACGATTTCCTGATCGGCGGCATGTTGGGCGGCGCTGGTGCCCACGCTGAGCGAATATATTCGACCGCGCGGCGCGAATTTGTCGCGTGGTCAGCATGATCATCAGCCTCTTTGTGGTGGTGCTGGCGCTGCTGCTGCTCATTTTAGAACTGCTGGCGCCGCAATGGCCACGCTCTTGGCCGGCGGCAACTTTGACGAATGGGACCCCACGCTGCTGCCGCTCACTGTGCGCATGATCCGGCTGATCCTGCCCGCCATCTGGTTTTTTGGCATGGCCGGCGTGCTCACCGGCATCCTTTACACGCTACAGCGCTTTACTTTTCCGGCCCTCTCTAGCGCTGTCTATAATTTGGGCATCATTATTGCGGCGCCGCTGCTGGCCGGGCGCATGGGCATCACCAGCCTGGTCATCGGCATTTTGCTGGGCAGCCTGGCCCAATTTGTCATGATGGCCTGGGACCTGCGCCAATGGCTGCGCACGGTGGGCCACGCCATGCGCCTGGCGTTTGATTGGCGTCACCCGGCCTTGCGTAAAATTGTGCTGCTCTACATCCCCATTGCGGGCATCGAGCTGGTCTCCGCCTTTCAGGTCGGGCTGGACCGGCGGCTGGCCAGCGGCGCCAACGTGCAGAGCATTGCCTGGATGCAAAACGCCACCACCCTGCAACAGCTCCCGCTGGGGCTGATCAGCGTGGCCATTGCGCTGGCCGCCCTGCCCCGCTTGAGCCAGCACTTTGCCAATCGCGACGAAGCGGCCTATCGCGCCACCTTGGGCCGCGGGCTGCGCACCGTGCTGCTGCTGATCGCACCCGCCGCCGTCGGGCTCTATTTGCTGGGCGAACCGATTACGCGCATCATCTTTGAGCATGGCCGCTTCCAGCCCTCCGACACCGCGCAGGTCGTCTCGGCGCTGCACATTTACCTGGTCGGCATGCTCTTTGCCGCCATCGATTTCCCGCTCAACTATGCATTCTATGCCCGCAACAACACGCTGGGACCGGCGCTGGTCGGCGTGCTCAGCGTAGGGGTCTACGTGCTGGTGGCCTTTGCCCTGCTGGATGGCCTGGGCTACTACGGCCTGATCTGGGCCGACTCGGCCAAACAGGCGGCGCACGCCCTGGTCATGTTGGCGCTGCTGACCTGGCGCGTGGGCCGGCTCAACGCCCAAACCACGCGCAGCGGTCTGGCCATTCTGACGGCGGCGTTGGGCATGGCCGCCGCCATCTATGCCGTGGGCCTATTTTTGCCGCCACAACTGCCCCTCAACCTGCTGGGCGATCTGCTCAACCTGGCCATTAGTGGCGGCGCAGGCGTGTTGGTTTATGCAGCGCTGCTCCACCTGCTGGGCGTGCGCGAATTGCAGGATCTGGTGCGCATGGTTGTGGCGCGTCTCAAGTAGGACAAGTAAATCGTAGGTCACACATGCTGTGTGACAAACCCGGTTAACGAGAGCCGCTCTCGTCGTGCGGACGTTGTCACTCTGCAAGAGTGACCTACAAGACCACGATGCGCCGCTTTAACGTAGCATCGCAGGTCACACATGCTGTGTGACAAACCCGGTTAACGAGAGCCGCTCTCGTCGTGCGGACGTTGTCACTCTGCAAGAGTGACCTACAAGACCACGATGCGCCGCTTTAACGTAGGTCACATATGCTGTGACAACCCGATCAACGAGAACCGCCCTCCGCTCGACCGCCATTTTCCACCCCTTGCCTCAAACCAATTTCTCCAGTATACTCTATACCCATCGACACCAGTAGCACCACCAACCACACCCCCCGGCCTCTCATGGACGACTATCTGGATTTTGAACTGCACATCGGTGCAGGCGATGGAAACACATACCCCATCTCGGTGATCCGCGCCGCCGCCGGCGGTGAACCGAGCGCGGCCGCGGCCATCCCCATCAACGACGAAGCGCTGCGCCAGCAGTTGAACGAGCTGATTGGCGTGCGCCGCGCCACCGGCCGCCCGCGCCATTGGCCAGCGCCTTTTTGACGCGCTGATCGTGGGCGGCGTGCGCGACGCCTACAGCAGCAGCCTGCTGCGGGCGCGCGAACGGGGAATGGGGCTGCGCCTGCGTTTGCGCATTGAGGCGCCGGAGGTGGCGGTGCTGCCCTGGGAATTTCTCTTCGATGCGCAGGAGGGCGACCACGTGTGCCTGCTGCGCGAGACGCCGCTGACCCGCTACGTGGCGCTGGCCCGCGACCGCGACGTATTGACCGTCAAGCCGCCGCTGCGCATTCTGGGCATGGTGGCCGACCCCACGGACCTGCCGCGGCTGGACGTGCGAGCCGAGCAGGCGCGCATTGCCCACGCCCTGGAACATCGGCTGGAGCGGGGCGATGTGGAGCTGCATTGGGTGGCGGACGGCACGTGGCGGGCGCTGCAAGCGGCGCTGGAGCAGGGACCGTGGCACGTCTTTCACTTTGTGGGCCACGGCAATTTTGACCCGCTGACCAGCGAAGGGCGGCTGGCCTTTTGCGACGCGGCGGGCAAGCTGCACAGCATGTCCGCCACCCAATTGGGGCGGCTCTTTTCCGGCCACGCCACGCTGCGGCTGGCCTTTCTCAACGCCTGCGAAGGCGGGCGCACCGGCGACGCCGAACTCTTCTCCAGCGTGGGCGCGGTGCTGACCCGCCGCGGCATTCCGGCGGTCATCTCCATGCAGTTTGACATTTCGGACCGCGCCGCCCTGGAATTTGCCCGCCTCTTTTACGATGCCCTGGCCCGCGGCAACCCGGTGGATGTGGCGGTGACTGCCGCCCGCAGCGGCCTCAGCTTTGCCGACCCGCACAGCACCGAATGGGCCACGCCCATGCTGCACATGCGGGCGCCCGATGGCCGTCTCTTTGCCGTAGACGCCAGCGCCGCCATCTTCGACGAAACCAAACCCATCCCCCGCCCCGCCGTTTATGGGTTCGCCACGCCCCCACCCGCAAACCCGCCACCCGCCACCCGCTTGGCTTGGACATTCTGCGCCGCAAAGTGCAGCAATTCTGGATCGATGGCGTACTGGAGCAGTCGGTCTTTCGGCAGACGCTCTACGATTTGGGTGTGGAGATGATGCACGAAGCGGTGGCCAGCCCCTGGGGGCCGATTGGGACGCAAATTGAGCGGCCGGGAGCGCCCAGCCAGCCGCTGCCGCCGGAGCAGAGCGTGGCCGACGTCTTTGACGAACACGGCGGCTCGCTGCTGATTCTGGGCGAGCCGGGGGCGGGCAAAACCACCTCCATGCTCAACCTGACGCGCACGCTGCTGGAGCACATCCAAAATGCAGAAGGGAATGTGGCGCCGCAGCCCGTGCCGGTGGTCTTCAACCTTTCGTCGTGGTCGCCCGACTTCCCGCAGTTGGAAGATTGGCTGGCCAAACAGATGAGCCTCCAATACCAGATTCCGCAGGTGGAGGGGCGCAAGCTGCTGGCCACCGGCCATCTGCTGCCCATGCTGGACGGGCTGGACGAGACTAGCGCCGCCCTGCGCGCCCGCTGCGTCGAGGCCATTAACGATTACGTGCTGGCGCGCAACCTGAGCGGGCTGCTGGTCTGCTGCCGGCTCAAGGAGTATGTGGCCTGCCCCGTGCGGCTGGCGCTCAACACGGCCATCCGCCTGACCGAGCTGAGCGATGAGCAAGTGGACGCCTATCTGGCGGCGCTGGGCGACCAACTGGCCGGTCTGCGCCATTTGCTGCGCCGCGAAACGGCCATGCGCTTTGACGCCCGCTCGCCCCTCTGGCTCAACCTAATGGCGCGCGCTTATCACGGCCTCTCCGGAGATGACCTAATCCGCGAAGAAGAAAACAGCGCTGTGGTCCGTCGCCGCCAATTGTTAGACGCCTACAGGGCGCGTATGTTTCGTCATGCAAGGGAGGATGTATGATGGGCGAGCTGCGCAAATCTCCACCTTATAGCGAAGAACAGGCCACCAATGGTTGGCCTGGCTGGCGTACAACATGCATGCGCCGCAACCAGACTATTTTTCTGGCTGGCACCGGTACGAGTTGGTTGGTAGAAGGGAGAAGTGCAGCTCCACACTTATTACTTATGCATATATTCTGGGGCATATTGAGTGGACTGATTGGCGGGCTGATGATAGGATTGATTGGCGGGCTAAATAATGGTCTGATCTTCGGGCTGCTTGCCGCACTGATTCGCACATTCCGAATAACACTACATGGGAACAACGAGCATATACGCACGGTCGATTCCCTACAATGGTCCTGGCAGAATGCCCGCCAGAATTCACGCCAAGGACTATTAGTTGGCTGATAGTCGGGTTGATTGGTGGCTGTGGTTCGAGCTGTTCGACGGGTTAATTGGTGGAATAACGGTCGAACTGATTTGCGGGATGATGGGGTGGGCTACCGGTGGGCGAGTCGGTGGATTTCAGTCTGTCACGCAGGAGCTAAAGACTCTCCCCAATCAGGGCATCTGGTTGACTATACGTTCATCAATAATAATTTGGTCTCCCTGAGGAGTCGTTGTTGGAGTTCTGATAGCGCTCGTCGCACGGGATATCTTCGATGGATTGAGTTATGGTATCGTGGCTACCCTCATCGTCGGCCTGTGGTACGGCGGACTGACGTGATCGAGCACGGCATCAGAGTCCGGTTGATCCTGGCGTGGCGGGCAATATGCGCCGCTTCAACTACGCCCGCTTTCTCGACTACGCGGCGGAGGAGTTGAACTGCAAAAAAGGTGGGCGGGGGCTATGTGTTTATCCACCGCTATTTGTTGGAGCACTTTGCGGAGATCGCGCGGGAGCGGGGGTATGAGGGGAGACGCGGGGTGATTAAGACTTGTGGGCGCAGTTGTTTGGGGGCAAGGCGGACACAAAGTCGAGCGGATGTGCGTCCCTCCAGCAGGAGGAGCAGCTCCCGCTCGACTTCATGTCCCTACCGGGTGTCGGCGGCGGCGTAGGGACATGAGGGTCGGCGGAAAGGGGTTTGTCGCAACGCCGACCCTTGTGTCCGCCTGCATAACTACTGTCCGCAATCTCAAACGCCCTGGCACCGCACCCGTTTTGACAATAGACTTGCCTCATGTTAGATTTGGAAACCAGTTTCCAATCTATTTCCAAGTCTAACGGAGATTCTCATGCAAACAGTCCCTCAAATTGTGCCCATTTCAGAGATGGCCAACAATCAGTCCAACGTCATGCCGCTATTGGCCAACGTCCCGCGGAGTCCTGGCCCAGCGCAGCAAAACCGGCCGGGCGGTTTTGGCATCGGTGGCGCTGTGGGACGCCAGGTGGCGCGGCAGGAGCTGGAACAGCGCGAGCTGGATCGCCAACGGCAAGGCCATGCGCGTGCCGGTGACTTTGTGGACTATGCCGATATTGCAGCCGAAATGGATGCGTTAGATCATGCGCATTCATCTTAGCCGCGAACTGATTGCGGTCATGCGACGCCCGGAAAGCGGGATGTTGCGCAGTATGATCAAAATCATAGCCACCGAAAACACCCTGGCTGGGCATCGCCCATCGAAGGCAGACCGGGGGCGTATGAATTTTACGTCCCTGGCTACCGCATTCAATATGTCATCGAACAAGATCGCGACGAGAAGATTATCCGCATGGCCATTGTCGATCAAGGCGCCTCGTCTGTACATTTGCCGCCCAATATAAACTAACGGGGTAACTACTCAGCCGCTCGGGGCCTGAGCTTGTTGAAGGCTGCTTCGACAAGCTCAGGGGACGGCTGAGTAGTTACCTAACGGGCAACGTGTTACCATCCTGCAAGAGATGCGTCTCACCCCCAAAGCGACCCCCTGGGCGCGCATTTGAGGACCACCCCATGTTGGTGGACAAACCAACCGCTGCCCCCGGCAGCTACATTCTCATTCTCCAATCAGAAATAAATCGCACGATCCAGGTTGGTCGGCTGGGCCAATTCGCGCTGGCAGCCGGGCTTTTATTTGTACGTGGGCAGCGCATTGCCAGTGGCGTGGCCGCCCGTGTGGCGCATCAGCGGGTCAGCGCGCGGCCGCAGCCGGCATCGACTATCTGCGCCGGCACGCCGCGCTGCGCGAGCGTGTTCTGCCGCCATGACCCCGTGCGCCGCGAGCACACCTGGGCGCAGCGGCTCGCCCAAAGCGACAGCCTCTCCATCCCCCTGCCCGGCTTTGGCGCTTCGGACCGCGCCTGTCGCAGCCACCTCTTCTATAGCTCATCCCTGCCCCAAATAGACCAGCTTCTCAATTTGCTGTAAGATATATTTGAGACTGCACGCATAAGCCTCACCGATTAGAGATGGTTGCTTACTGCTGTATTGCTTCACCGGTTACCGTTACAGCAATACAGCAATAAGCAATACACAATAAGCAATACAGCAATAAGCAATTCAGCAACAAGCACGACAGCAATAAAACCATTGCGAGACCCCAACTTATGACCCCAATTCGAGTAGCCATTATCGGCGCAGGTGGTATCGGCGGGACGCATCTCCGGGCGTATGGCGCCTGGGAGTCACTCTGCCAGGTGGTGGGCATTGCGGATGTGCAACTATTGGCGGCCCAGGAGAAGGCCGCGGAGGCGGGTTGTCTGGCCTTTGCCGATTATGTGCAGATGCTGGACGAAGTGCAGCCGGACGCCGTCAGCATCTGTACGCCGCCCAATCTGCACCTGCCCGTGGCGCAAGCGGCGGCCGCGCGGCATCCACGTGCTGTGTGAAAGCCGCTGGCGGCACGCTGGCCGAGGCGCAGGCCCTGGTGGATGCCATGTCGCAAAGCGGCTGCTTCTCGCTGCAATTTGCCTTTTGCCACCGCTTTCACCAGCCCATTGTGCAAGCGCAGGATCTGCTCAAATCGGGGCGCTTGGGTCGACTTGTGCAGATCGAAAATCGCTTTGGCTTTCGTTTTGCCCGCGCCGGTCACTCCTGGTTTACCGAGCGCGACATTGCCGGCGGCGGCATTCTGATCGACACGCTGGTCCACAGCATCGACATTTTCCGCCCCGGCCGGCAGCGGCGCACTGCGGCCGCCGCCGTCTCCACCACGCTGCCCATTCAAGTGGAGGACAGCGCGTCGCTGCTGCTCAAAAGCGAGCGGCGTCATTGGGACGCTCAACTGTAGCTGGGTGACGCCCGTTTCCGAAGCCAAGGTGCGCATTTATGGCACAGAGGGTGAGGCGGTGGTGGACTACAACGTCCCCCACGGCCTGTGCTACCGGCTGGCCGGCGAGGAGAGTTGGAACCTGATGTTCTTTGACCAGCCGGACCGCTTTACGCTCCAGGCCGGTCATTTTCTGGAGTGCATCACATTTGGCGTGCAGCCGCTGGCAGGGCGGGCAGTGATGGCTCTGGCGGTCATGCGCGGATTGACGAGGCTACAAGGGGATTGCATGAGCTGACGATGGGCAAAGTGTCCGGGCCAACAGCATAGTGAAAGTAATTGGCTCACGCAAAGACGCAAAGACGCAAAGGGATGGATTTCATCACACAGGGATTGGGGTATAGCCAGAAGTGTGGGTGGATTTCACTAAAGGTTTTTCGCCATACATTGGGGACGCCAGTTGCCGCCGTGTGGGCGCAGGATAACAGCGCGCCCAATGCTGACCTGCCCGCCGCCGTCATCATCCACGACGAAGGCGGGCCCGTCCAGATCGGCCAGTCAGCTACAGCAACGTCTTTTTTACCGGAAGGCGTGGCCGCCCCATGGTGATACTCGAGGATCAGCTCGGTTTTGTGGACCGCAACGAGAGCGTTTTTCCGGTCGAACGCAGACGCTGGGGCAGATCGCCCGATTTTTACACTTCCCTTCGCTTCATATTCGATTGCGCTGCCCATTGAGCCGCAGGCGCGCCAGGCGATGTGGACCAGAATGGCGCAACCGACACCGCGCCATAGATCTCGCCGTGGGCCTATTGACCAACACTTTTGGCGACCCGTTTCTGGAGCGCCGCGCATCTTCTTGCGGCGGCTGGTCCACGGCCTATGCCTCCACCCGCGCCAGCACCGATATTGAGACCAAGCGCGAAATTGTAGCGGGCCAGTATTTGGTCTATGCGCCGGATGATCAGCAAGGCTTCCAGCGGTTTTGGCCGACGGCTGCTATTCACCCCGGACGACCCGATTGTGCGCCTGCCGCAGGGCTACACCGTGGTCAACATGGATGTGCCTTTATTTTCTTTGACCGCACGCCATGCCGCCATCGATCTGGTCGAGCCCAAGAGCGCGACTACCGATGATTTTTCGCAGCTGTACACCGACGCCTTCGACGCCATGATCGCCAAGCTGCGCAAAGAGTACGCCTTTACCGACTATAAACATATCGATTGGGACGCCCGCGTGGCCGAGTTTCGCCCCCGCTTTGCGCAGGCCGCCGCCCAAAACGACAAACGCCTTTACCGCCAGGCGCTGCACGATTTTGCCGTCTCCATCCCCGATGGCCACGTCAGCGGACCTTTCCTGGTCGACGAGTTCCGCGCCGCCACCGGCGGCATCGGCCTGGCTTATCCGGCGAAACTGACGATGGCCGCGCCATTGTCAATTTCCTGCTGGAGGATGGCCCGGCCGCTCGTTACATCCACTGGGCTGAAATCTGGGCCATCGACGACAAGGAGATCCGCACCGCCATTGGCGAAGTGCAGCCCTGGTCGGCCTCTTCAGCACCGAGCACGTCATGCGCTTGCAGCAGTTGCGCTATCTGGTGCGTTCGCCCGATTGGGGCCAAGCGGGCGGTCACCTGCAACCCCGGCCAGCCTGCGGACACACCCCGCAGCGCGCGGTGCTGACCGCCGTGTCTGAACAGGCCAGCTTCCGCTTTTCCGCCCTGCACGGCAACCCACTGGTTTTGAGCTGCCGCTGGAATATCGGCTGCTGGAAAGCGGCTATGGCTATGTGCAGATTTTCAAATTTTCTGACAATGAACTGCTGACCATCCAGCTTTGGGAGCGGCTGATCCAGTCGCTCTCAAAGTCGAAAACACGCCCGGCCTCATAATCGACATGCGCCAGAATACGGGCGGTAGCGCAGCTTTTTGGCCGATCAGATGGCGGCCTATTTTTACAGCGAAACGCACGAGCTGGGCAACGCTTATTATTACAATGAAAAACTGACGACTTTTTCTTTGACCCGCGCACCACGGACCGCTACTATCTGCCGCCCGAGGACTTGCGCTATGGCGGCAAGCTGGCCGTGCTGGATTGGGCCGGATTGCAACAGCGCCTGCGAATTTTTTAGCTACGATTTGACCGTGGGCAACCGGGCGGCCATTGTGGGCCAACATCCCACCGCTGGTTTGGGCGGCAGCATCGATGTTCATCATGCCGGAGAACGAGCGCTTCCAATATACGGCCGGGCGCTCGGTGGATATGAATGGCCAGATCCACATTGAGGGCAAAGGCGTGGCCCCCACAGTGCGTGCCGGTTAATGAGGAGACGCTGTTGAGCGATGGCGACTCAGTTTTGGAGGCCGCGATTGCCTATCTGGATGGCGATCTGCACGAAACTGCTGCGCCTGCGCCGGCGGCCGAAACGACGCAAAATCCGCAACCCGACGCCGCCGGGTTCCGCCGGCGCCCGCCAATACCAACGCAGTGGCTGCGCCAGCCCCGGTGACCGATACCGCCCCGCTGACCAACACACAGAGCCGCCGTCGATCGTGGCCGATATTGCTGACACCGGGTAGCGGCTCCCGCAGTTGCCTCAACCGCCAATGTAACCGCCACCGAGTCGCTCTCGGATACCACTACCGGGGCGTCTGCCGCTGGCACCCACTGACCTGCCGCGCCGCAGGCTCCCTGACCCAGCCGTAGCCACGGCAGAAACGGATGCTGCCCCCCCACTGAGACCGCGCCGACCACCGGCGTCGCTATCGGTTCGGCCACCGTCACCACCGACGGCGCTCGGGGCTTGCGTTCGCGTTGAACCCTCCCGCCGCGCCAGCGGTCGTCGGTTACGCTGCGCCGGGCGCCACCTATGACGTGCTGGAATTGGAGCCCGGATGCAAAGCAAAGTCGCAAGGTGCGTTCGATTTGGACGTGGGTGAAAAAGCGGCTGGGCCTCCACCAATTTTGTGTCGCTGGAAGGCGAATTTGGCCAACTGCCGCAGGATGCTGGCGTCTTTGGCGTGGCGGTGATCAGCAATAGGGGGCGCTGCTGCGTTATGGCGTGCGCAACCCAATGATGATGGCTTCACCATCGGCTATGTGCGCAACCGCACCAGCTATGCGATTTTAGAATTTAGCGAAGACGGCAAGTGGGTGCGCATTGGCGTACCCGAGGGATTGGATGCCGAAGACAGCGGCTGGATCGCGCTGGAATTTGTGACCATCCGCATGGGGCAGTAAAACCGCTGATACATATACAGGTCGGGGCAGTTTAGTTTATGCAGCATTCGCAACGGGCGTTTGCGCACCGCCCCGCAACTTTACCGCTTGGCCAACGCAGCGATACGCGCCGGCCGCTTCGTGAATCAGCACCGCGCCATCGGCCAGCGCCACGATATCATGCTGTATGCCTTCTGAGTAACGTTGGACTTTTTCGAGAAACGCCGTATCAAGCTTGTTTAGGTGCGGCAGCAGTTCATAATCCACGATCCCCAGCGCCTGATATTCAGCGTGCGTAACGAGCACTTCGGCAACTGGATTGTTTACGAGCCGAAAGAGCGACACGTTCGGCGTAAACTGCATGGCGCCGCCGCTAGCCGCGATCACCAAGCGGCCCGCCGCCAGGTATTGCGGGATGCGCGCCGCCAGGCCACAGCGGTGTAGATTGCGCCGAAATCCCAGCGGATCACCACCGGTGAGATAGATGGCGTCGTATTGGTCAAGCTGGTCCAACTGCCCCGCGTTCGGCTCCGCGTCAATGTCACAATATTCGAGATCCGCCACACCGAACGCTTGGAACACATCCTGCGCGGCCCGGAATCGCGCCCGGCCTTGTGCCGTAAAAGGGGGAATCCAAGCCACGCGTGGGCGCGCGCCCAGGTTGCGAATATGTTCGACAACGACATCGTTGGCGGTGGCTGGGAAATCGCTTGTTAGAATGAGGTTCACCTGACCTCCAATGTGCCTCGCATTTCATTTAACGGCAAAACTCCCCATACGCCGCAGCTTGCGCCGCCTCATACACCCTGCGCACCGGCAACCCGTTGGCCTCAGCCAGCGCCCGGCAATCTTCATATTCGGCCTTGACGCCCTCCAATTCACCATTCACCCATTTGAGCTTGACGCGCACCGGGCCGTATGGCGTCTGCGCCGTACGCATCTCGCGCTGCGCTTCGTAGCGGTAAACGGGATGGATGCGCACGCCCAACGACGTGGTTTCGCGCAACATGAGCGTGGCGATCCGTTCTTCCATCTCCGCCGGCGCCAACACGGAAAGCAGCAGGCCGGGCCGCTCTTTTTTCATCTGGATCGGCGTAGTCCATACGTCCAGCACCCCGGCGGCAAACAGGCTGGCGCGCACTGCGCCATACAGCTCGGGGCTCATGTCGTCGATATTGGTTTCCAACTGCACAAAGTTGGCCTTTGGTCCCTCTCCGCTCCCCCCTTGAGATGGCAGAACGCTAACCCCATCTCCACGAATAAACGGTCCCTCCCCCTCAAGGGGGAGGCTAGGAGGGGGTAAAAAATTCGCGCTCGCTGAGCTAGCCAACCACAGCCGCGCCACATTCGGCCATTCAAATTCCTTTTGGCCCGCGCCATAGCCGATTTTTTGCAACCGCATGGGCGGCTGCTGAAAAATCGCCAGCTCGGCCAGCAGCGCGGCGCCGGTGGGCGTCACTAATTCGCCGGGGCCGGGCGCCGGCCGATTGGGCGCCTGGACGGCGGCCAGCAGCGCCAGTGTGGCCGGGGCCGGCAGCGGAATGCGTCCGTGCGCCGAACGCGTCCACCCTTCGCCCAACGGCAGCCCCGATGCATAAAGCTGCTCCACGCCCAATGCGGCCAGTCCGCTGACCACGCCCACCACGTCAATGATGGCATCCAGCGCGCCCACTTCGTGAAAGTGAATCTCCTCCACCGCCACGCCGTGGATGGCCGCTTCGGCCGCGGCCAGTCGTTTAAAGACGGCCACCGCCCGCGCTTTCACCGCGGGTTGCAGATCGGCGGCATCAATGATTTGCCGGATGTCGTGCAGGTGACGATGGGCGTCATCGGTGGCCACGTCCACATGCACCAGCGTGGCGGACAGCGCCGCGCATCACCTTTTCGGCCTGCACTTGCCACTTGTCTTCCGGCAAGCCCAGGCTGCGGATCACCGCGTGCAGCGCCTCAATGGGCCAGCCGGCATCCACCAGGCAGCCCAAAAACATATCGCCCGAAATGCCCGAAGGCAGGTCCAAATAGGCGATCATGCGGGCCGCGTTCCCACCAGCACTTCGGCCAGCGGCACGATGACGCTGCCGCTCATAGCTTCGGTTGCGCCATTGCCGCCGGTGCGAAATCCGGCCAGATCGAGGTTACAAAGCGATAGCCAGTTTGGCGAATCTCAGCGGCGATCTGGGCATGGTGGGCCACGGCGCGCGGTAAATCCGCGGGCGGCAGCTCAATGCGGGCCAGTTCACCGTGGTGACGCACGCGGAATTGGCTGAAGCCCAGCGCTGCCAGCACATCTTCCGCCTCTTCGATCTGGCGCAAAAGCTGCGGCGTAATCGGCGTGCCGTGGGGCACGCGACGAAAGGCAGGCCATGGCCGGTTTGTCCCACACGGGCATCCCCAGCGCGTGCGCGATCTGGCGCACTTCCGGCTTGGTGATGGCGGCTTCCACCAGCGGAGAACGCACATGGCGCTCGCGGGCCGCCGCAATGCCGGGGCGATGGTCGCCCAAATCGCTGGCATTGGTGCCATCCAAGACCACATCCCACCCTTCGCTTTGGGCAATGCGCGCCAAATGGGTGTGTAATTCCGATTTGCAAAAATAGCAGCGATTGGTGGGATTGGCCGCGACTCTTCGTCCAGATATTCTGCCGTATCGACCAATCGGTACGGGATCTGCAACTGTTCGGCCAACTCCGTGGCGGCGCGCATTTCGCGGCGCGGATAGCTGGGCGATACGCCAATACAGGCCAGCGCGTTCTGGCCCAATTCCTGGTGCGCCACCACCATGACCAGCGCTGTCCACGCCGCCCGAATAGGCGATCAAAGCCGAGCCCATTTGGCGCAGCAGCATACGCAGTTCGTCGAGTTTTTGGTTGTTTCAACCGGCAATGTTTCGGTTTGGATGGGAACCACCGCGCATCTCCTTATTTGAATCTAGTAGTGCGGCAATGTTCTTTTGTTGACAAGAAACTGAGTTTTTGGCAAAAACTCAGTTTCTGCTTGCAGACAATATATGTTTGCTCGACTACTGACTCTTATGCTGAAAATAGCCACAAAAACACAAAAGTCACAGAAGCAAGCAATTTTGTGACTTTTGTGTTTTTGTGGCTATACCACAATATTCACCTCTGAACATCAATAAGCGCTGCGCCATTGGTCAACTCCATGAGTTCAGCCACAAATTGGGGCGTGCGTTCGCTGGGCAGCTTGAGCACAACCGTAACGTCCACGGCAAACTCTTCCGCCAAAATTTCCACCTCGTGATCGGGCGTCAGGCGCTGAAAGGGCGTTACGGCGGTGTAGGGGATGACAACGGTTAAAGTGTCGCGCGGCACATGTTCGATCAGCGGCAGTGTGGCCAAGCCAAGCTGAACGCCGCCACTGTACGCCTTGACCAGCCCCCCCTTGCCCAACAGCGTGCCGCCAAAATAGCGCGTCACCACGGCGCAAATATCACCCACGCCGGCGTGGAGCAACACGGTCAACATGGGGCGACCGGCCGTGCCGTGCGGCTCACCGGCGTCGCTCATGCCCACCTGGCCGGTACTGCCCGGCGCGCCCACCACATATGCCCAGCAGTTGTGCGATGCATCGGCAAACTCGGCGCTGATCTGCGCGATAAAAGCGCGGGCATCCTCTACTGTGGGGGCATACCCAAGGGTTGTGATGAAACGGCTGCGCTTGATCTCTTCGTCCACGCGGTGCATATCCGCCGGAATTTGATAGCGCGTCGATGCTTGCATGGGGCGATTATACCATTGGGCCACAGAAAGGGCATGAATTGTTCTCTGATATGAATGGTTGTAAGATGAGCTGAGTTCCATTTTAGCAAAGTAATGTCCTTTGAAAGGAAAGGAAAATGACTACAAACGACATAAACGGACAGGAAACAATCCTTTCTGGACAATTTCTAGTACCCGGCGAGGCTGAAGGATTGGCCTTGGTGCTCCCAGAGCCAATTAGCCTATGGGGCGGCCTAAACCCAGAAACCGGCGCCATTATTGACGCCCGCCACCCACGCGTTGGCGCAATTGTGACGGGGCGCGTCTTGGTGCTGCCCGGCGGGCGCGGTTCCAGCAGCGCCAGCAGCATACTGCTAGAAGCCGTGCGGGCAGGCACAGCGCCGGCGGCCATCCTCACATTGGAACGCGACGGCATCTTGGCGCTGGGGGCGACGGTCGCACGCGCCATGTATGACGTTAACCCACCGGTTGTGGTGCTGCATCCCGATGATTACAGCAAAATCTGCGAAAATCAGCGCATTCGCATCTCATCGCGGCAGAATACTGTCATACTTGTAAGTATTCTGTAAGACCTTAAAGCGTAATAGTTTGGTAGGATTTAAAAGTTGTAGATGTCGATTTTATGTCCGTATTCTACCAAATTATTAGAGGTGTCTTACGTGTTTATCAATCAACCGACAGAAGAGCCTGCTCGGCCTCCACATCTTTTGCTTGTAGACGATCAGGTGCATCTGCTCTTGATTCTGCATCGCCAATTGGAGCAGGAAGGTTTTGCTATTTCGATTGCCACATCGGGCCTCGATGCGCTGGACATTGTGAAGAGCGGGCCGATTCCCGATCTGGCAATTTTAGACATTACGCTGCCCGATATTGACGGGCGCGAGCTGGCTGAGCAGCTGCAAGCCATGGCGGGCATTCCGGTCATTTTTCTTTCCGCATCGACCGATGTAGATATCAAGGTCGACGCGCTCAATCGCCTGGCCGAGGACTACATAGTGAAGCCATTTGCGTACCCCGAGCTGCTAGCGCGTTTGCAACGCGTGCTGGCGCGCTTGGTGCGCAGCCGACCGGGCGGTGCGCGCGGCGTCACTATTGATCAGCGCCTTTGCATTAATTTTGAACAACAGCTTGTCACAATTGAAGACCAAATGGTCAAATTGACGCCCAGCGAGAACCGGCTGCTGCGCACGCTTTTTGAGCATCGCGGTCATGTGGTCAGCTATGAAGAGCTGCTTTCGCTGGTGCGCGGGATCGATAGCAATGGTGACTCCGACTCTGAGCTGGAAGATCGCAACTCGCTGCATATTCATGTGCGGCGTCTGCGCTCAAAAATCGAAGACAATGCCAAACGACCGCGCTATGTACTCACTGTGCGCGGTCGCGGCTATACGATGCCTGAAGAGACCTAAAGTCTATCCTTTTAACACCTCAATTTTCCTCACTTCATCCTCACATATCCCTCGACCGTCCATGCCCGGCAATCAAAAGGCCGGGCATGGACGCGTCAAACGCTAGTCAAACGATTGCTAAACGATACCTCTTGCATACTCAACTCAAAGCCGCAACAAATCCAACCCGAAACAATTCGGCGTAAGCTATATAGTTGGCAGCGCTATACTCGCGGTTGGCATAAATGAAAACGATTACGCCTAATTTTAGTCGAGCGGTCGATTTTCATCTATGACAGAGCCAAGTATAATTTGCCTGGTTTTCGCAGCAACGCTATAATTGTGACGATTCGCACATACACATAGATTTGCATAGATTTACATGGTTTTGCTAAGGATAAAAGAGGTTTGATATGCCGGAACAGCAGCCCCAGCTCGACTTAAGCGAAAAAGGCCGCAAAAATGGTCAGGTCATTTCATTGGATCGCCGCCTATTTATGCAGTTCTTAGCCTTTGGCAACTGTGCAGATGCTACCCCGCTGATGGAAGCGCTTGAGCAGGCAGCCATAGAATGCGCACTTTATGCCGACATCAACGACGCCCAAGGCATTGGGCTGTTGGTGCTCAGTGAAGATGCCGAACTCTACGTAGGCCCGCTGCGCACGTTGCTTAATAGTGATGCTTTTGCCGGCCTCACCCCCAAGCCCGAATACACCATGTTTGGCCGTACATACACTATTGGCTACGAATCGGATCTAGAAGAGACGCTCTTTACCCGCCCGCGCGCCAAAATTGCCAACCCCGATCTGAATTGGGCCGTCTGGTATCCGCTGCGCCGGGTCAAAAGTTTTGAAACCGTCTCTGAAGAAGAACAGCGCAAGGTGCTGGGCGAGCACGGCGGCATCGGCATGGCCTTTGGCCGCGCCGGCTACGCCACCGACATCCGGCTGGCCTGCCACGGGCTGGACAAAAACGACAACGATTTCGTGGTCGCTCTGTTGGGCAAAGAACTCTACCCGCTCTCGGCTTGCGTGCAGGCCATGCGCAAAACCAAGCAGACCTCCTGCTATCTGGAAAGTCTCGGGCCATTCTTTATTGGCAAGAAAATCTGGAACAGCGGCGCCTAACCATTGGCAGCCCGCGACTATATTGCCGAAACGCACTTCGTAGGTCACTCTTGTAGAGTGACAGCTTTCGGCTTTGCAGCACGTCACCCTTTACGGGAGACACCCTAGTATCCGCTATGTTTGGCCCGCATATATCAAAAAGTCTGCGAAATCTGTGGTCAAAACCCAGCGTATTTTGTAAACCAAAAATTTGGACCCATTCTCATGCCGCAAAGCAATTCCTATGACGCCCTTCTGCTGCTCTCCTTTGGGGGACCGGAAGGCATGGATGACGTAATGCCCTTCCTTGAAAATGTGTTGCGCGGACGCAATGTGCCGCACGAACGCATGATCGAAGTGGCCCACCATTACGAACAGTTCAATGGCGTCAGCCCTCTCAATGCCCAAAACCGGGCGCTGATTGCAGCGCTGGAAGAAGAGCTGGCGGCCCACAACATCAATCTCCCCATTTACTTCGGCAACCGCAACTGGCATCCGCTATTGACGGATGCCATGCAGCAAATGGTGGACGACGGGGTCCAGCGTGCGCTCACCATTTTCACCTCAATTTTCAGCTCATATTCGGGCTGCCGCCAATATCGCGAAAATTTATTCAGCGCCACCCAATCGCTTACGCGTGGTCCGGCGCCCCATTTTGATAAGGTTCGCATGGGCTACAACCACCCACTTTTTATCGAAGCCAATGCGGACCGCGTCCATGACGCGCTGGGGCAAATATCCCCGGCGCGGCGGTCGGCGGCCCAACTTGTTTTTACAGCGCACAGCATTCCCAACGCCATGGCGCAAAATTGTCAATATGTGGATCAACTTATGGAGACCGGGCGGTTGGTGGCCGACGCCGTGAACCACGCCAACTGGCAGCTTGTGTACCAGAGCCGCAGCGGCCCGCCCACCGTTCCTTGGCTGGCGCCGGACATTTGCGATCATCTGCAAACGCTGCATGAGCAGGGCGTGCAGGATGTGGTCATCGCGCCGATTGGCTTTATTTCCGACCACATGGAAGTAATCTTTGACCTGGATACCGAAGCGCGGCAGCTTTGTGATGAATTGGGGCTCAACATGGTGCGCGCGGCCACGGTAGGTACGCATCCCGCTTTCGTGCGCATGTTGCGCCAATTGATTGAAGAGCGTCTGCATCCCAACACGGAACGCCGGGCTGTTGGCCGCTACCCGGCCAACCACGATGTGTGTCCGGCCGACTGCTGTCTATCGGGTCGCCCAGGGCCGATGCTGCCCGCAATGGCGCAACAGACGGACTAAGAACCATTTTCAATTTTCCATTTTTCATTTTCAATTAAAAATCGAAAATTGAAAACTGAAAATCAAAAATTGAAGTCGAGGAACACAATGGCCAAAGAAAATACTTTCATATTGTTAGTCGGGCTGAATCATCAAACCGCGCCCATCGGGCTGCGCGAACGCTTCTCCCCAGCGGATGCCGAATTGCAGCAGCTTTTGACCCAGCTTCACGCCATCCGCTGCAGCGCCCCCGGCGCAGAAGGCCCGCGCCCATTTGATGAAATTGTGGTCCTTTCCACCTGCAATCGCTTTGAAATTTACGCCGTCTCCACCGGGCTGGCCGAAGCGCAATTCGCCGATAATTGGCTGCGCGTCCTCGAATTCCTGGCGCAGTCGCACGGGCTTTCTACCGATGAGCTGACCGCCCATTTTTATCATAAATCCAATGCCGACGCTGTGGCGCATCTGCTCAATGTAACTGCCGGCCTCGACTCTATGATCCTGGGTGAGCAGCAGATTCTGGGCCAGGTGAGCCGGGCCTATGAGCAGGCCAAAGCGGCCGGCGTGACTGGCCCCATTTTGTCGCGGCTCTGTATGCAGGCCATCCACACCGGCAAGCGCGCCCACACCGAAACCGCCATCAGCCGCCACACCACATCGATCAGCCACGCCGCCGTCCAGCTTGCCCGCCAAACCGTGGGCAGCCTGGCGCAAAAACGGGTGCTCATTGTGGGCGCAGGCGAAATGGCGCGGCTGGCGGCCCAAAGTTTGCAGCGTCACCACACCCGGCTCACCATTGTAAACCGCACCCTCGCACGAGGTGAAGAGCTGGCTGACGCGGTAGGCGCCAACGCCGCTCCTTTGGCTGACCTTCCCGTGCTGCTGCGAGAAGCCGACGTAATCTTCACAGCTACTGGCGCGCCCGGTTTCATTCTGTCCGCCGCTGATGTGGCGGCGGCCATGCCGCCGCGGCAGCAGCGCCCCTTGCTCTTTGTGGATATTGCCGTGCCGCGCAATGTGGACCCGCATATCGCCGGATTGACCGGCGTAACCCGGCTGGATGTGGACGATCTGCGCGCCGTGGTGGATGAAGGCTTTGCGCAGCGCCAGGCGGAAGTGCCCAAGGTGCAGGCCATTGTTATGGCAGAACTGGACCATCTGCTGCACTGGCTGCGCGAGCGCGAAATCATCCCGGCGCTGGTGGCGCTACGCCAACACACCCGCTCCATAGCTGATGATGAATTGGCGCGCGCCAAGCAGCGCATTGCCAATTTACACCCGGATGTGGCGCCGGAAATCGAAGAAACCATGGACAAATTAGTGCATCGGCTGGTCAACAAATTGCTGCACGAGCCCACCATTCGGCTCAAAGAGCAGGCCGCCAAGGGTGAAGCTGTGCGCTATGCGCAACTTTTAAACGAAGTGTTTGGATAATGTGGGACAAGTTTCCAACTTGTCCTCACGGTGGTGGGACAAGTTAGGAAACTTGTCCTACGACAATATTGGAATCTGACCTATGCAAGCCGAAGCATCAGTAACCACAAAAGCTGATCCGCCACCCACCGCCCAGACGCGTTGCCTGCTCGGCACGCGCAAATCGCAATTGGCGCTCTGGCAAACGCGTCACATAATTCAATTGCTGACCGCCGCCTGGCCAACGCGCCATTTTGCCGAGCAGCATTTCGTCACCCAAGGCGACCGCGTCATTGACAAACCGCTGCCGCAGATTGGCGGCAAGGGGCTCTTTACGCTGGAGCTGGAAAACGCGCTGCGCAATGGCGAAATCGATATGGCTGTTCATAGCCTGAAAGACCTGCCCACCGAAGCGCCCGCCGGTCTCACCATTGGCGCCATTCCGGTCCGCGCAGATCCATCCGATGCGTTGGTGAGCCGCCAGGGATACACGCTCAATACGCTGCCTCAAGGCGCAAAGGTCGGCACCAGTAGCCGACGCCGCGCGGCGCAACTACGCCACGCGCGCCCCGATTTGCAGATCATCGATATTCGCGGCAACGTGGATACGCGCCTGCGCAAGGCGTTTGATGCAGATGGCCCTTATGACGCCATCGTGCTGGCCTTTGCGGGACTCAAGCGGCTGGAGAGGGAGGACGTAGTCAGCCAAATGCTACCGCTGGAGATCATGTTGCCGGCGCCCGGACAGGGCGCGCTGGGCGTACAGTGTCGTGATGACGCCGATTTCACGGCGCTTTTGCAGCCGCTGCAACACTCGGAAACCACGGTCGCCGTCACTGCAGAGCGCGCTTTTTTGGCGGGGTTGGGCGGCGGCTGTTCACTGCCCATTGCAGCATTCGCCCAAATCCACAATGGCCACCTTATTCTGCACGGCCGCGTGACGGCGCCAGACGGCTCCCACCAGATCGACGTTTTTGATAAAAGTGAGCCTGCAGAAGCCCAAAGCTTGGGGCAACAATTGGCCGCTCAAGCCTTGGCGCAAGGCGCGGCCCGCTACATCACCGAATAGAGCAGACGCATGACATCGACGAACGCGCTTGCCGGCATTACCGTGGCCATTACGCGAGCAGAGCATCAAGCTGACAAACAGCGCAATTTGCTGGAAACAGCGGGCGCCCGCGTCCTCCATTACCCCTGCATCGCCATTGCGCCGCCCCGCGACCCCGCGCCGCTGGATGCGGCATTGCAGCAGGCCGCCAATGGCGAATTTGCGTGGCTGATTGTCACCAGCACCAACACGGTAGATGCCCTGGCCGCGCGACTCCACGATCTTGAGATGGCGGCGGCAAAACTGGCGCATCTGAAAATTGCCGCCGTGGGTTCGGCCAGCGCGCAAGCCATTGGCGAAAAATTGGGGCTGGCAGTGGCGCTGGTTCCCGAACAATTCACGGCCGCCAATTTGGCAGAGGCCGTGCCAACCATTGCGGGGCAACGCATTCTGCTGCCCCAATCCGCCCTGGCCCAACCCACTTTGCGTGCGCAATTGCAGGCGGCCGGCGCCGAGGTAGCGCAGGTCGAAGCCTATCGCAACGTGGTTGCCAGCGGCGGCGACCCGCTGCCGGTGCTGCTGTGGGAAGGCAAAGTGGACGCCATCACCTTTACCAGCGAATCGACCGTGCGTTTTTTCAACAAGCGGCTGCTGCATGAGCAGGGCACGCTGGCCATGTTGCACCATGTGGCGGTAGCTTGCATCGGCCCGGTGACGGCGCAAGCGGCGGCGGCACTGGGCATGGAGGTGGCGATTGTGCCGGCGGAACACACATTGGAAGGTTTAACCGCAGCCCTGGTGGAGCACTTCAATGGCGGCGCTTGATTCGACCAAACGCTTTTCAAATCGGGTCGAGAACTACGTCAAATATCGCCCGCGCTATCCGGCGGCCATAATTGACTTTTTGCGTGAGGTCATTGGGTTGACGGCGGAGGCGTCAGTGGCCGACGTGGGTTCCGGCACCGGCTTTTTGGCGGAGCTGTTTTTGCAAAATGGCAACCGCGTCATCGGCGTCGAGCCCAATGCCGAAATGCGGGCGGCGGGCGATGCCTATTTGCGCGGCTATGCCCGCTTTTCAAGCGTGGACGGCACATCCGAAGCCACCGCGCTGGCCAACCAAAGCGTCGATTTGATTGTGGCCGGGCAGGCGTTTCACTGGTTTGAGCCGGCCCCAACCAGGGCGGAGTTTGCGCGCATTTTACGGCCCGGTGGTCATGTGGCGCTGGTCTGGAATTCGCGGCGGCTGGATGTACCTTTTATGCAGGAATATGAGGAGATCCTGCATCAATTTACGGACAACTATGGCGGTGTATCCGAACGCAATATTCTCGATGAAAACATCGCCGCCTTTTTTGCGCCGCAACCGATGCAATTGCAGACCTTTGAGAATGCACAGCGCTTCGATTTTGATGGAGTGAAGGGGCGGGCGCTTTCGTCCTCCTACTCACCGGCGCCGGAGCATCCGCGGCATGAGCCATTTGTGGCCGCACTGGCGGATCTGTTTGCGTGGTTTCAGGAAAATAATACGGTGCAGATTCAATATGTTACGCGGCTGTATTGGAGTCAGTTGTAACATATTTTATTGCTGTAGTGCTGTATTGCTAGGTTATAGAGCAATACAGCACTACAGCAATAAGAGGTGGGTATCGGTCGTGATTTCGAAAAAAGGCGTATGCTTAGTTTGAAGCCAGTGCCGGCACGCCGTCAAAAAATTCAACTTCACCGGTCTCCAGCGAATATTCGGCGCCTACCACCAGCAGCCCATCATTTTGGATGAGATGCTCCAGAATGGCCGAGCCATAGCGCAGGTGGTTGGCGGAAACGCGTACGTTGGCGCGCACGGCCTGTTGCGCCAGCTTTTGCGGTTCGTCGCGCAGGTCGGTGGCCAGCAAGCCTTCCACCGCCGGGCGGATGCGATCCACAATCGAGCGCAAATTGGGCGACTGGGTTTCAGACGGGCGCTGCAATTCTTCCAATGTGGCCTGCACGGCGCCGCAGAGCGTATGCCCCAGCACGACCACCAGCCGGGTGCCAAAGCGTTCGGCGGCAAACTCGATGCTGCCAATTTGCGAAGCCGCCACAATGTTGCCGGCCACGCGAATCACAAAGAGATCGCCCAGGCCCTGGTCAAAAATAATTTCAACCGGCACGCGCGAATCCGAACAGCCCAGAATGACGGCAAAAGGCTGCTGGCCATCCACAAATTCGCCGCGTCGAGTCTGGCTCATGAGCGTATCCAAACTGCGCACGCTGGAGGCAAAGCGACGATTTCCTTCACGTAAGCGTTCTAAAGCTTGCAAAGCGGTGAGCATAAGTTTTCATTTCCTAATTCGGTGAAGCTAGCGGTTTGGTGGAGGGAACGATAAAACCAATTTTGTACGCGGATGAAGCTGATTTTCGCAGATTTGAGCGTCAAAATGGCCCAAAAATCCGCGTTAGCGAAGCAGCATCTGCGTACAAAATTCTGCTCTACCGATTCTCATGTGGTTGACAAGGGAGGTGCGCCCTCGTAGGTCACTCTTGCAGAGTGACATCCGTCGGTAGACCGAGTCCGTCACTCTGCAAGAGTGACCTACGAATGTCAACCATCTGGAATCCTGAAGAGCCCAAAATTCTGCTCTCCAACAGCCTGCTAGCGGCCAAATAAACTACCAAGAGACACAAGGATTTCACGTTTTCAGTCTATCCAGTTTTCTTGAAACTACCAAATTATGACTACACCAACTTTTCCAACCCTCCGCCCCCGTCGTCTGCGCCAGAACGCCACCATGCGGCGCATGGTGCAAGAGACGACGCTCAGCCCGGCCGACTTTATTTATCCGCTCTTTGTGCGCACGGGGGCGGGCATCAAGAAACCCATTGGCTCCATGCCGGGCCAGTTTCAGCTTTCGCTGGATATGCTGGCCGCCGAGGTAAAAGAGGTGCAGGCGCTGGGTATTCCGGCGGTGATCCTCTTTGGCATTCCGGCCGCAAAGGACGCCTGCGGCAGCGACAATTTCAACCCGGATGGCATTGTGCCAAGTGCGATACGCGCAATCAAAGAGGCCGCGCCCGATCTGCTGGTGCTTTCCGACATGTGCTTTTGCGAATATACGGACCATGGCCACTGCGGCGTGATCAACCAGCCGGGCGCAGAACATTACAACGCCAGCCTGCCCGAGGGCTATCTGCTCAACGACCCCACGCTGGAACTGCTGGGCCGCGCCTCGGTGGTACACGCCCAGGCGGGGGCGGACATCATCGCCGTCGGGCATGATCGACGGCATGGTGGGCGGCATCCGCAACGCTGGATGGCGAGGGCTTTGCGCACATCCCGATTATGAGCTATGCGGCCAAATATGCCAGCAACTTACGGTCCGTTCCGCGAGGCGGCCGAAGGGCGCCCTCCTTTGGCGACCGCGCCCAATATCAGATGGACCCGGCCAACCGCCGCAGGCGGCGCTCAAAGAGGTGGCCATCGACGTGGCCGAGGGCGCCGACATGATCATGGTCAAGCCGGCCATGCCCTATTTGGACATCATCGCGGCCGTGCGCCGAGAGTATAATTTGCCCGTGGCCGCCTATCAAGTCAGCGGCGAGTTCGCCATGATCCACGCCGCTGCGGCCAATGGCTGGCTCAATTTGGAGCGGTGCGCGCTGGAAAGCCTGATGAGCATCAAGCGGGCGGGCGGATATGATTTTGACTTATTTTGCTAAGGAGGCGGGCGGTGGATGGAGTCATAACATCCTGTCCTTGTCGTAACCGGAACCGTGACGTATAATCAGGGAAAATTGTACGGCATTCCATTGAGGAGGAATTAACATGCTCACAAAACTTACCCTGCGGCGAAAAACCTTTGATTGATAGGGCAAAACATTACGCTCAAATCCACGAAAAATCTCTCTCGCAAATTGTTGCAGACTATTTTAGGATGTTGACGATTGAGCCGGCAAATCTCAAGAGAGCAACAGCGAGAATTTGCCTCAAATACAGCCTCTTTAGTTGGCCTGTTGGCTGATACCGAGATTGATGAACAGGATTACATCGATTACTAGAGGCCAACGCGCGTGAAAATTCTGTTTGATACAAATGTTATTCTGGACGTCCTGCTCTGTTCGTCAGCCGTTTTTTCAAGAAGCAACCAGTTTGATGGCAAAGGTCGAACGACAAGAGATCAATGGGTATCTTTGCGCTACAACCGTCACGACAATTGACTACCTTGTTACACGGGCGCATGGTTCGCAGGCATCGCAGCAAAGCATTCGGAAATTACTCAGCATATACGAAGTTGCTACTGTAAACAGAGCTGTCCTAGACTCAGCCCTTCAAACAGGTTTTTCCGATTTCGAAGATGCAGTCCTGCATGAATCAGCGCGGCTGAGCAGCTTAGATGCGATTGTCACGCGCAATGTTCGTGATTTTAGGAATGCTGTGCTTCCAGTTTATCTGCCCAATGAACTTTTGACCTTACTCACACAGACTGAATCTACAGACGACTCGTCAACAACTGAGAATTAAAATATAAACATGGACATAACAACCCGCAACCCGCAACCCGCAACCCGCTTCCTCCAAGCCTGCCATCGCCAACCCACCGACGCCACCCCGGTCTGGCTCATGCGGCAGGCGGGCCGCTATATGAGCGAATACCGCGAACTGCGTCAGGGCTACGACATTCTGGAAATCATCAAAACGCCGGAACTGGCCTGCCAGGTGACCATGCAGCCCATCAACGCCTTTGATCTGGACGCAGCCATTATCTTTGCCGACATCCTGCCGCCGTTGGAGGGCATGGGGCTGTCGCTGGAGTTTGTTAAGGGCGAAGGGCCGCTGATCCACAACCCAGTGCGCACGGCGGCGGATGTGGCGGCGCTGCGCGTGCCCGATCCGCACGAAGCGCTGGGCTTTACGCTGGAGGCCATCAAGCTGACGCGCGCCGAACTGGACAGCCGCGGCATTCCGCTCATCGGCTTTAGCGGCGCGCCCTACACGCTGGCTTCCTACGCCATTGAGGGGCACGGCAGCCGCAACTATGAACACGCCAAAGGCATGATGATGGGCCAGCCCG
The DNA here is from genome assembly GCA_041391125.1 of Caldilineaceae bacterium. GTDB lineage: Bacteria > Chloroflexota > Anaerolineae > Caldilineales > Caldilineaceae > JACKBC01. Next base: position 234,172 of record JAWKON010000002.1, on the reverse strand, counting down.
CTTTGTGGCGCCAACTCATGGAAAAGCTGGCCGATCTGGTGGGCCATTATCTGCTGGCCCAGGCGCAGGCGGGTGCGCAGGCGCTGCAAATCTTCGATAGCTGGGTCGGCTCGCTCAGCCCGTCCGATTATCGCGAATTGGTCATGCCGTACACCCGTCGCGCCATTGAAATTGCCCGCGCCGGCGGCGTCCCCATCATCCACTTTGGCACCGACACCAATGGCATTCTGGAATTGATCCGCGATGCCGGCGGCGACGTGATTGGCGTGGACTGGCGCATCGATCTGAATGCGGCGTGGCAGCGGCTCGGTCCCAATGTGGCCATCCAGGGCAATCTGGATCCCATTGCCCTTATGGCGCCGTGGGAGCAGCTTCAAAAGCGCGCACAGATCGTGCTCGATCAAGCCGCCGGTCGGCCGGGCCATATTTTCAATTTGGGGCACGGCATTCTGCCCTCCACGCCGGTGGACAACGTGCGTCGCCTTGTCGATTTTGTCCACGAATATACCGAACAAGCATAAATTCCTCATGACCGCACATCCAATCCCCAATCCCCAATCCCCATTCCCCACCGCCATCATCGGCGGCGGCATCACCGGCCTCACCGCAGCCTGGGAATTGCAGAAGGCTGGCATCCCCTACGTGGTGCTGGAAAAATCGGCGCGCGTCGGCGGCAAAATCCAGACCGATCAATTCGACGGTTACGGCGATGCCCCCTTTATTATTGAGCGGGCGGGCGATGCGTTTTTGGCCGCGCAAAAGCCGTGGGCTATGGAATTGGCTTACGAATTGGGGTTGGACGACGAAATCCTCACCACCAACAGCGTGCAGCCGTCTGTCTACATTTTGAAAAACGGCGTGCTCGTACCCGTTCCGGCCGGGCTCCAATTGATTATCCCCACCAACCGCGACACATTTCTGGCCTCTCCCTTAATGAGTGAAGATGGCAAAGCCCGCGTCCTGGCCGAAGAAACCGTTGACCCATACACCAGCTCCGACGACGAATCCGTGGCCGCTTTTGTGCGGCGGCGCTTGGGCGATGAAGCGGTCGAGATGCTGGCCGAGCCGTTGCTTTCCGGCATTTACAGCGCACATCCCGAAGAGCAAAGCCTGCTGGCCACCTTTCCGCGCTATCGTCAGCTTGAGCAGAAATATGGGAGTTTGATTGGGGGAACTCGGAGGGCGATGGCGGAAAGGGAGAAGGGGGGAAAGGGAGAAGGGGGGAAAGGGAGAGATCTCACGGCGTTTATAACTTTCAAAGGGGGGACGGAGACGTTGGTGAAGGCGTTGGCAGCGCGGCTGATCGGAGATGTGCGACTGGGGGTTGCGGTTGATGGAATCGAGCAGAATGGGGCGGGTGGATATGTCTTGCACTTGGCGGATGGCGAAACGGTTCACGCCAGCCAAGTATTGGTGACAACGCCGGCTGCATCGGCGGTCCACATGTTGCAAAGTGTGGCGCCTGCGGCCACGGAGCAGTTGCAAGCGCTGCGCGTGGTGAGCACGGGGGTGGTCTTTTTGGGCTATCGCCGGGCCGACGTGACGCATCCGCTGAACGGCTTTGGCGTGGTGATCCCGCGGCGCGAGCAGCGCTCGATCAACGCCATGACCTGGATGACCACCAAGTTTGACCAACGTGCGCCCGCCGACCACGTGCTGATTCGCGTCTTTTTTGGCGGCGCGCGCACGCCGGAAATGATGGCCAAAAATGACGACGAAGTGACCTCCATTGCGCAAGCCGAGTTACGCGAGCTCATCGGATTGGATGCCGCGCCGGTTCTGCGTCGCGTCTATCGCTGGATCGATGCGCAGCCCCAATACGATGTGGGCCATCTTGAACGTATGAAGCGCATTGAAGAGAGCCTACCCGCAGGCATTCAGATTGCCGGCAGCCCCTATGGCGGCGTTGGCATCCCTGATTGCGTGCGCCAAGGGCGGGAAGCGGCAAAAGAAATCATAAAACAGATTGGATCAACAGATTCCACAGATTCTGAAGATTAATAAATCTTTTCAATCTGTGGAATCTGTTGATCCAATCTAAATTCATCGGAGAAATCATCAAATGAACACATCCAAATCTGAACAACTCTTTGCCACTGCCCAAACGCTCACCCCCGGCGGTGTGAACAGCCCCGTGCGCGCCTTTAAAAGCGTGGGGGGAACGCCGCGCTTTATTGAGCGCGGCGAGGGCGCCTACATGTGGGATGCCGACGGCAACCGCTATATTGACTACATGCTCTCCTGGGGACCGCTGATTTTGGGCCATGCTCACCCCAAGGTGGTGGAGGCGCTGCAAAAGGCGGTGATTCGCGGCACAAGCTATGGCGCACCTACGGCCTTGGAGAATGAACTAGCTGAGTTGGTGATCGACACCGTGCCGTCGGTGGAGATGGTGCGCTTTGTCAACAGCGGCACGGAAGCCTGCATGAGCGCGCTGCGGCTGGCCCGCGCCTACACCGGGCGCAGCAAGATCATCAAGTTTGCCGGCTGTTATCACGGTCACGCCGACATGCTGCTGGTGCAGGCGGGCAGCGGCGTGGCCACGCTGGGCCTGCCCGATTCGCCCGGCGTGCCCGCCGCCACCACCGGCGACACGCTGACCGCCGAGTTCAATGATCTGGAAGCGGTGCGCCAGCTTTTTGCCCAATATCCGGATGAGATTGCCGGATTGATTGTGGAGCCCATTGCGGCCAATATGGGTTTTGTGCTGCCGCAGGCGGGCTATCTGCAAGGGCTGGCCGCTTTGTGTCGCCAGCACGGTGCGCTCTTTATTATGGACGAAGTGATGACCGGTTTTCGCGTGGCGCCCGGCGGCGCGCAGGCGGCTTGGGGGCTGGACCCGGACATCACCTGCCTGGGCAAAGTGATCGGCGGCGGCCTGCCCGTGGGCGCCTATGCGGGCAAGCGCGAAATCATGCAGACGGTGGCGCCGGCTGGCCCCATGTATCAAGCCGGCACGCTCTCCGGCAACCCGCTGGCCATGACGGCGGGGCTGGCCACCATTCGCACGCTGCTGGAGCCGGGCGTTTTTGATGGCATTGCGCAAGCTGCCACAAATTTGGTGCAGGGGATTCAAGCGGCAGCGGCGGCGGCGGGCATCCCCATTCAGGCTGCTCATGCCGGCACTATGTTTGGCTTCTATTTCCTCAAACAGGCCGATGGACAAATCACCGATTACGCCAGCGCCAAAGTGCACGCCGACACCGCGCGCTATGGCCGCTATTTTCATGCGCTGCTGGCGCGTGGCGTCTACATGGCGCCCAGCCAGTTTGAGGCGGGCTTTGTGAGCAGCGCGCATGGGGAGGCAGAAATTGGGGCGACGGTGGAGGCGATTGGGGAAGTTATGCAAGCAGTGAAATAGGTGTATTGCGTGTTGCGTATTGCGTGTACCGGTTCAGGATCTTGTTTCGTGGCAAGTACGATTTTTGTAAGGCGATTTTCCTAAATCGCCGCCAGGTCGGAAACAAGTGAACTTGTCTAGTTGACCAGAATTGACGGGTAAGGATACCTGCCCTGCATTTTGAATCAAGCATCCCCTGAAGTTTGAAAACCGGTACACGCAATACGCAACAACTCCCACCCCTGAAAACTTGCACTTAACCCGCCTCCCCGCTATAATTAACAGTCTTGTGGAGAGGTCGCATAGTCTGGCCGAGTGCGCGGGCCTGGAAAGCTCGTAGGGTTAACAGCCCTCGAGGGTTCAAATCCCTCCCTCTCCGCCATTGTTTTAAAAAATTCGTGTGTTTTCATCGCTTCGTCAGGTGCTGGGTCCTGTGCAGCAGGGCACCGTGAACCCCGCCAGGGCCGGAAGGCAGCAACGGTAAGCGGGCCGCCTTGGGTGACATGGGGGCGCCTGGTATGCTGGCGAAGCGTTGAAAGCACACGATTTTTTATTTCGATTTTCCACAGAAGCCCGCGGTTGGTGATTCGGGTAAAGAAGTCCGACTTTTGGCAAAAGTCGGACTTCTTTTCTAACCATTTGCGCCGTTTTGGTTACTTGTATAGTGAAGCTTCATTTTCAGTCGCAACTATACTCAGCTCTGAATGAAAACTGCGGTTTTACTTTTGGCTAAACCCCTATAGAAAAACCGCAGTTTTCATCTCAAACCGCGTATAGCAACCAATCGAATTCACAAATATGCAACAACGTTCTACGGCTGAGTTATCCAGTCTGCCCGTATGGGCAACAAAAAGTCGTTTGGCATTCTGGCGGAGCAGCATTGGGCATCCGCCAGCCATGTGGCGCGGCAGTTGATCGGTGATGCGGACATTGCGCAGGAGTTGACGCAAGAGGCGCTGCTGCAAGCTTATCTATCGCTGCGCAGCCTGCGTGCAGACGCGCACTTCCAGGCGTGGCTGCACGCCATTGTGCGCAACGTCTGTCGCAACTATCTGCGTCGGCAGCAGCTGGATGATCTGCCGCTGGAGCTGGATGGTGAAGTAGCGGTGACGCCCCTTTATTTTCATGAAACTGTGGAACCGCTAGCCGCCTTGGAGCAAAAAGAGCTGAGTAATTTGGTGGAAGCCGCGGTTGCGGCGCTGTCCGCCAAAAATCAGGCCGCCGTGCGCCTCTTCTATTACGAACAGCTTGGCGTGCAGGAAATTGCCAAGTTGCTCAGCGCCTCGGTCAGCGCCATCAAAGGCAGGCTGTTTCAAGCGCGCCGTCAAATGCAGGCGCAGTTGGCCACAATGGAGCGGACGGCAGAATGGGCTGAACTCAGTGCAAGTGGACAGAAAGAAAGGCAAATCGCAATGTTCAAGATCGATGCGCTTCACGCTATTGAGGTTAAGGAGTCGAATCACTATATTATCTATCTCGTTAGCCGGGCAGCCAAGCGGCTGATCTCCGTTTAGGTGGGCCATTACGAAGGCCGGCAAATTGAAATGATCTTGCGCCGTGAAGAAACCGCGCCCCATGACCATATCGTACATGGCGGCCATCTTTGAAAAGCTGACCATTGCGTTAGAATCTGTGCGCGTAGACGCGCTGCACGATAACACCTATTACGCGGTAACGACATTGAAGCAGAATGACCAAACAATCCAATTGGATAGTCGGCCCAGCGACGCGGTCCCTTTGGCGCTCTCTTTACAGCGCCCCATTTTTGTTTCAGCCAAAGTGATGGAGGAGGTCGGTCAGGAATTGCCGGAGCCATTTGATGAAGAAGCCTGGCTGGCCGAAATCATGCGTGAGCGCGGAGCAGTACGCAGCGGCGCAAATTTGGGTTGACCCGCTGCTCGGCCGCCAGCTTACGGAGCGGGCTGTTGCATTCTATCAACATGCCCGGGCAGCGGCCCAAGAGCGCAACCACAACTACATCGGCACCGAGCATTTTTTGCTGGCGTTAGCGCAGGAAAACGCAGGGCCGCCGCGGCTCTCCAACAGGCAGGCATCACATTTGAGCAGATTGATACACTGGTGGAAGAGAAGGTCGGACGCGGCCAAAAGCAACTCTTTGGCGAGCAAGCGTTGGCGCCGCGGGCGAAACAAGTTCTGCGACTGGCCGCAGAAGCGGCGCAATCGAACCAAGCTGAGCGCATCGATACCAGCCACATTCTGCTGGGTTTGCTGGCCGAGGGCAACGGCATGGCCATGACGATTTTGCGTGAACTGGGCGTGAATACAGAGGAATTGGCCGCACTATTAGTGAGTTCTCCACGGACATTGGATAGACGGACGGTAAAACAATTCTGTCCGTGTATCCAATGTCCGTGGGAAAACAACATCTTACATGGGATAGCCCTTCAACCCCTGCAAGCCCTTAATCGTCGAAATTTCGCCGGTGTGAGAATAGGTGTTCAGCAACATGATGTTGAAGACCCAGCCTACCGAATATTTGCCAAATGGAAACTCGATCTCGCGCGCCAGATCGTCGTCATTCAAAGTAGCCAAATAGTCGTCCACAGCAGCAAATACGGCTTTGCCATAGGCATGAATGGCATCCCCATCTACCCTGACCGTGTTCATCCATTCGGTGGAGTCGCCCTGTGGCGGCAGCGCGCTCATGCCCGATTTTCCGGCAAATGCGCTGGCCATGAGGGGCGCTTGACCGGCTGCCTGCGCCAAAATGAAATAATCCAGCCCGCTTAGAATATGCGCGATGTGGCCGGCAATTGGCGTCGCCTTGCCGCCGGGGGCATAGTGGGCCACTTCGTCCGTTACGCCCGCCATTGTGCCTTCCAACCACCCCGCCATTTCCTTATACTGGGTGCGCAATAGGCTAACTGCACTGTTAGACATGTTCTTTTCCTTTCGTGTTGTAGGGCTTGTGCCTTTGTACTGGCATAGACGCAAGCTTTGAACCAATTATTGAAACGACAACGCATCGGTCGGCTGACAAAACAAAAAAGCCAAATAGCTTTTGAAATGACCGATGTGTTGGGCAACCACTTGGAAATCTTGCTGCGCCTTGGCCAAAATCAGCGCGCCTTCAAAGATGACAATAAAATGGTCGGCCAGGGCGCGGCAATCCAACGCCTTTTGCGGCGCATAAAGCTGCGCGGCCTCCTCTAGATCGGCCTGAATTAACTCGGCCCACCAGGCAAAAACCGCTTGGCGCGGCGGCGAAGGCTGGATGGGTGGGCGCCATTTCTTGCGACAGATTGCCGATTAAACAGCTTTTGGGTACTTGGGGATGCATGATCATGGCGCCCAAAATCGCAATACGCGTAGAGCCGCTGCAACGGATCCGCTAGGGCGAGGTGCGGCCCTTGCTGCATGGCTTGCCCAATCTTCTGCTGAAAGTGCTTCAATACGACCTGGCCCAATTCTTCTTTGCTGCCAAAATAGTAAAAAAGCTGCCTTTGGTCACCCCGGCTTGCTTGCAGATCTCATCCACAGACGTGGCCGTAAAGCCTTTGTCCAGCATCAACTGCATGGCCGCATCCAGCAAATTGGTGCGTGTATCAGATTGTGTGTTTGTTTGAATATCCATAACATACCAACCGGTTAGTATAATAGCACGAGAAACAAAATTTGTCAAGAACAAATATTCTATAATGTCCAACAAAACTAAATAATTGAGCGTGGCGGGTGGCGGTGGCGGGTGGCGGGTGGCGGGTGGCGGGTGCTGGCCAGCGCCATAATTCTAAGCGAGCTGCTGGTATCGTTCCATTGCAATCGTGATAGCCGCCAATGCGGCGGTTTCGGCGCCGCAAGATGCGCGGCCCCCAGCGACACCGGCTGCCAACCTTGGGTCATGGCCTCGGCAGCTTCATCGCCGGAGATGCCGCCTTCCGGACCGAGCAGCAGATTGACGACAGTGGGCATCCCATATTGGGTTAACGTAGTTTTCGCCGCTTGACCCAGTGCCGGAACTGCCTCTCCAATAGCCTCCTCCCATGGCATGAAGCGCACGCCTTGGGCGTGTTGCACGGCTGCGCGCCAGTTGAGTGGGGGATGCAGTTGCGGCAAGCGTGTGCGCCCGCTCTGTTCGGCGGCTTCTTGGATAATCTGCTGCCAACGGGCGTACTTTTTTAGAGCGCCGCCGCCGGTCGCACTACGCTGCGCGCTGATCACCGGCACAAAGCCGGAGACACCCAGTTCGGTCCCCCTTTGCAGCACCCACTCAAACTTATCAGCTTTCAGGCTGCACTGATAGAGCGTCACATGCACGGTGGGTTCGCTGGTCAAAACTTGCTCGTCCAGCACGACGCCCGCCGGTCTGCTTCTCAAGCATGGTGATTTCAGCGTCATACGCCGCGCCCTTGCCATCGAGCAAAACAAGGTGCGCCCCTTGCGTTCAGCCGCAGCACGTTGCGCAACTGGTGCGCGATGGACGACAGATCCACCGGTTGGCCGGGTTGCAGCGGTGTGTCCAACAAGAAAAACGGTACACGGTATTTCTTAGTCTGCTCCCTCACGCACAACGAGCGCTACCCAATCGCCCTCATCTTTGCGGCCCACAAGGTCAAACCTGCGGCGCGCCGCCTCCAGCACCATTTCGGCCTTTTCCGCCAAAATGCCGGAGAGGATCATATGTCCCCCGCGGCCAGTGGCTCGGCCAGCGGCGTATTGCCATAATCGCCATCGAAAAGTTTGACAATGACTTCGGCCAAAATATTGGCCACCACCACGGAAAAGCGCCCGGCCATCTGGGCGGGCACGCTGTCATGCAAAATGGAAATATCGCGATCCAGCCGCTCGGTCAGGCCGTTGAGCGCCATATTTTCGCGGCTCACCTGGACGGCGATGGTGTCGATGTCGGTGGCCACAATGGGCGCAGCGCCCAGCTTGGCGGCCAGTACGGCCAAAATGCCGCTGCCCGTCCCCACATCCAGCACGGCGTCGCCCGGCTGCACAATCTCTTCCAGCGCGGCCACGCAGAGGCGAGTGGTGGGGTGCATACCGGTGCCAAAGGCCATGCCCGGCTCCAGTTCAATGACAATGTCATCGGGCTGGGTGGCGGCCTCTTCCCAACTGGGCTTGAGCAGCACGCGCCGCCCGACGCGCAGCGGCTTGTAAAATTTCTTCCAGGCATTGGCCCAATCTTCCTGGCGGATGGTGCGCATCTGCGGCTCGGGCATGGGATAGATCAGGCTCAAGCGCCACAGCCCTTCTTCAATTTGGCGCTGGATTTGGCGACCGCGGCTGCCCGGCTTGATGTATGTTTTGACGCTGAGGCGATATTCGCCATCAATGGGCCGGTTAAAATCGTCGAAGCCGGTGGCCTCGATCACGGCGCCGCCGCCGCCCGCTTCCCCGGCGGCATTATCTTCGTCATACGAGCCGCCATTGTAGCGATTGAACAGCTCGCTCACGGCTTCGGCGGCTTCGGAGTCAACTACGACAGATAGTTCAATGAGTTCGTCAGACATGGATGGATTTCGGGTTAAGTAAGTAGATTGGACGAATGGGGCTGGATTCGTGAATGTTGTTGCGTAGTGCGTATTGCGTGAACCGGTTTGTGAAGTAGATTCGAGACTTGTTTCAAGACCGGTACACGCAACACGTGATACGCAATACGCACTTACACCGCCACCGCCGCCTTGATGCGCGGATGACATTGATAATTTTCCAGCGTGAAATCCTCGTAACGGAAATCGAAGATAGACTTGACGGCCGGGTTGAGGTGCATTTGGGGCAGCGGAAAGGGCTGGCGCGCCAGTTGGGTTTGCACTTGCTCCAGGTGATTGAGATAGATGTGGGCGTCACCCAGCGTGTGGATAAATTCACCCGGCTGCAAGTCGCACACCTGCGCCATCATCATGGTGAGCAGCGCGTAGGAGGCAATATTAAAGGGAACACCCAATAAAATGTCTGCGCTGCGTTGGAAGAGCTGGCACGAGAGGCGACCATCCGCCACGTAAAATTGGAAAAAGCAGTGGCAGGGCGGCAGCTTCATCTGGCCAATGTCAGCCACATTCCAGGCGGACACAATCAAGCGCCGTGAATCGGGCGTGCAGCGGATCTGCTGCACCACCTGCGCGATCTGGTCAATCGTCCCATGATCGGGCGTTGCCCAACTGCGCCATTGATAGCCGTACATCGGCCCCAATTCACCATTGGCGTCGGCCCACTCATCCCAAATCGTCACACCATGATCGTTGAGATATTTGATATTGGTGTCGCCGCGCAATAACCAGAGCAGTTCATGGATCACCGATTTAAGGTGAATCTTCTTGGTCGTCACCAGCGGAAAACCGTCGGCCAGGTCAAAGCGCATCTGATAGCCAAAGACGCTGAGCGTCCCCGTCCCCGTGCGGTCCTCCTTGCGAAAGCCGGTGTCCAACACGTGCTGCATAAGATCGAGATATTGTCGCATTCCGTTTCCTTGTGCAAGAGATGGGGAAAAGGGGCTGGGGATTAGGGATTGGGTCGTCGCCACGTATCCCTATCCCTAATCCCTGATCCCCCAAACTAGGGTTTTCATTTTGAACGCAGTATAAGCCCTACGCTGCCAGATAATGCATGGCGTGCGCATCCTGCCACTGCAACTGAAGCGGCGTCTTTTCGTGCGGTTTAAAGGCGCGCATGACGTCGGCGATTTTGGTTTCCAGCACGTCGATCTGCGCCAGATCGATAACGCCCAGACCGAGCTGTTGGGCATAGTGGAGCAGACCGAGTGCGGATGGTTCAAAGCCCATCGCCTTGGCCATGACGGCGTCGGTGGCGTATACGTCCACACCGGCGGCGGCAATGCCAAAGTTGGCCACGGCATCCTCGCCGCCGGGGCCATTGCCTTGCAAGCCGTCGGCGCCGTCAATCACGGCAATGTCGGGCGTGAGGTAGCGCGCCAGCCGGATCACGTTGATGTTGAGCGTCTGCGCCTCAGAGGGCAGTACGCGCTCGGCATGGCTTTGGAAGCCGTGCATTTTGACGCGGTCTTTCTTGTGCAGCGTGCCCATGATCATGTTTTTGAGCGCCAGCGTCACCACGCACACGTCGTGGGTTTTGGCAATGGCCAGCGAAATCGTGCATGGGCAGTCGAGCACGGTCTTGGGCATGCGCACCACGGTTTCGCTACGGTCGGCCAAAATGATGGGCGTCTCTTGCCATGCCGTTTCTTGATTGAGATCGACCAGCCGGATGGGGACGGGAAATTCATCGGGCAGCGCCAAATAGCCAAAATTCTCAAAGGCCTGACCCGAATGGTCTTCGTTGCCGCCTTCGGCAATCACAATCTCTTGCGGCGGATTAGGCGTGGAGAGCAGAAAATCGATGGCGCCGCGGATGGCGTCGGCGTGGCTGGAGGCGAGCTGATTTTTGCTGGTGAGGAAATTGGGTTTGAGCATGACCTGGCTGCGCAGCCGCGGCGTCACCTCATCGCGCACCAGGTCGAGCGCGCGATAGACATTGGCGCGGCGATTGCCCTGGCGCGCCAAGCCCACCTTGGCGCGTTTTGCTTGATTTGACATTATATATAGTGTCCCTTTCGGAAGTATTGAATAGATAAACGTTAATCTAATCCGTAAAGCCGGACGGCGTTGTCGTGCAGCAATTTACGCTGTTCCGCTTCCGGTCGGCTGGCGATGACGGTGCGCAGGGCCGTGGCCCAATCGGCATAAGGCGCGCCCAGCGTGCAAACCGGCCAATCGCCGCCAAAGATGACGCGGTTCGGCCCAAAAGCGTCGAGACAGTAGTTGATGGTGGGGGCCAGGTCGGCGGGCTGCCACCCCGGCTGGGCGCGCGCCACAATGCCGGAAATTTTGCAGACCACATTGCTGAAGGACGCCAATTTATCAATGCCGTCGCACCACTGTTGTTTGGTGTGATAAAAGGGATCGGAGGCGTCGCCGGCGGGCGCATCACCTTTGATCACATAGGGGTCGGCGTTGCCGCAATGGTCTAGGATAAACTGGGTATCGGGACATTGGGCAACCAGCGCGGCCGCGTCCAGCAGTTCGGCGGGGCGCATACACAGGTCAAAGCTCAGCCCCAGTTCGCCTAACAACTGCACGCCTTGGATATAGGCGGGAGCCAGGCAATATCCGGGCGGCGTTTCCGGCACGTGCAGCACCTGGCGCACGCCTTTGATATAGGGGCTGGGCGCAAAACGGCGGATATACGCCGCAAATTCAGAAGCGGCCGGGCGCCCGGAAATCACCGCACCCACGGTGGGCGTATCTGCCTGCTGGCAGAGGTCAATAATGAATTCGGCCTCCGCGGCCTGCTGCTCCGGCGTCACATCCACTTCCATGTAGACGGCTTTGACCACATTGAGCCCGTCCGTGGCGGCTAAATAATCGGCGGTGCGATAGCTGCGGTTTAAAATGGGGCTGGAAGCGGCCCAAGGCAAGTGAAACAGATCCAGATCCCACAGATGCTGATGGGTATCGACAATTGGCAACATCCCTATTCTCCTTTGTTGAGCAGTGGATTTTCATGCGGCCGTTGGGAAAGCACATAGTTGTAGCAATTATAATACGTTTGCCTGTCTCTGTGCCAAAACGCCCCTGAAAGAGGTCAGGGAGAAGCGATCTAAAACAACTGGCGTGGCCGGATTGGCTTCAGCGTCGGCAACGACCTGACCAGCAACCAAAGACAAAGCTGTCCAAATTGAAACAAGTCTACGTCCACCTTTTGCCCAGATTGTAGGGATTTATACAGTCTACAGATGCTTATGCTGATACAATTCTACCAACTTGTAGGTAGAAAAATGGACAACAGACCACACAACGAAACGCGCGAACGAATATTGGATGTGGCCGAAGCGCTCTTTATGCAGCGAGGCTATAGCGCCGTCAAGCTGCGCGACATTGCCGACGAGGTTGGCATGCGTCATGCATCGCTCTACTATTACGCGCCGGGCGGCAAGGAAGAGCTTTTCGTAGCTGTGTTGCGCCGCAGCCTGCTGCGCCATCAACAAGAGATGACGCGCTTAATTGCCGAAGCGGACGATAACATCCAAGCCCAAGCGTACGCGGTGAGCGATTGGCTGGTGTCACAACCGCCGCTCGATTTGGTGCGTATGGTGCAGGCCGACTTGCCGGCCATTGACCCCGCCAAGGCGGCTGAACTTTCCGGCCTGCTGGTTCATGCGTTGACTGCGCCGCTGATGGGGGCATTACGCGGGGCGCAGGCGGCCGGCGCGGTCACGGTGGCCAATGAAGGCATGGCCGCCATGTCGTTGATTACGCTGATCCAGAACATCCACCATATTCCGCTGGAGAGCATTCCCGAAGGCCGCCAGGCGTTTGGCCGCAAGCTGGTGGACATGCTGCTCAATGGCTGGCTCACGCGTGAAAAGCTGTAAGTATTGCTGTATTGCTGTATTGCTCTCAGCGCAAGCAATACAGCAACACAGCAATACAGCAATAAATAATTGTTGAAAACGCCGGGTTAAACCATGAATCACCAAACAGAATCACAAAGCAAGACGCCCGTTGTGAAAATTCAAGATGTCAAGAAGTCGTTTGCCGTGGGTGGTAGCGAGGTCACCATTCTCAAGGGCATTTCGCTGGCCGTGGAGCCGGGCGAATTTGTCTCCATTGTTGGCCCGTCGGGCAATGGCAAGTCCACGCTGCTCAACATGATCACCGGCATTGACCGGCCCACTAGCGGCGAAATCATTGTAACGGGCCAGCCCGTACACAAGATGAGTGAGAATGAGCTGGCCGTGTGGCGGGGTGAGCATGTGGGCATTATCTTTCAGTTTTTCCAGATGCTGCCGGCGCTCAGCCTGCTGCAAAATGTGGTTCTGCCCATGGAGTTTGCGGGCAAGTATAGCCGGGCCGAGCGCCGCGCGCGGGCCATGGATCTGCTGGAATTGGTGGGGTTGGGGGACCAGGCCAATAAGCTGCCGGGCATGGTGTCGGGTGGTCAGCAGCAGCGGGCGGCCATTGCGCGCGCCCTGGCCAACGATCCGGCGCTGCTGGTGGCGGATGAGCCCACGGGCAACTTGGATTCCAAAACGGCGGGCGAAGTCTTTGCGCTCTTTCACGAACTGGTCGGGCGCGGCAAGACCATGTTGATGGTCACCCACGACAAAGATCTGGCGGATCAGGTACCGCGCAAGATCGAAATTCAAAACGGGGGCGTCTTTGCTGATTCCAAACAACAGCGCTCCTCTTCCATGCCAACCATGTTTCCGATGACCACCGCGAGCGCGCCAGGCTGTTCAGCCTACGTTGGCGGAAGTTGCGCTGGGATAGAGGCAAAACACTATGGACGTGATTCTATCAAAAGGTGTGGGCGGATCTGTGGGGCCACAAGGCGCACCGTGCAAGTGGCCTTGGTCGTGGCGCTGGGCGCCTTTGGCATTGGGCTGGTCATTGGCGCCCGCAACCTTATTCTGGACGCCATTAACACCGATTATCGCAAGGCCGCCCCGCCCGCCATCGGCCTGATCGTCTCGCCGCCCATGACCGACGATCAGCTTTTGGGGCTCAAGAATATTGACGGCGTCGAGACCGTCGAAGGCGTTATCACCACGCTGATCGAGTGGCGCAGCGGCCCGGACCAAGAGTGGACCGAGGCGTTTTTGCGCTCGCGCAAGGACTTTAGCGAGCAGACGCTCTCTAAGGAGCTGTTGCTGTCGGGTCAATGGCCCGCAGGCCGCCAGGTGGCGATCTCCAAAGGCTCCGATGTTTCATTTGGGATTCAGCAGGGGGATCAGGTTCAACTGCGCATTGCGGATCGGGAGAGAACGGTCGATGTGGTCGGCGTGATCAAAAGCCCGCGCGCGGCGCCTTTCTTTACGGGGAATCCCGACTTTTTCATGGAGCGCGCGCGTTATGAAGCGGTGGTGGGCAGCGCCAATTTCGACACCATTTTCATCGGCATCGGCCAGTTTGACCGCGCCAAAGCCGAAGCGGTGGATGATGCCATCCGCAGCCGGCTGGACAAGTTGGGCATTGATTCGCGGGGCCGAACAGCCGCTGGGCAACCGCATCACCCCACCGGATCGCACGCCGGTTTCCAGCCTGCTGGACGCGCCTTTGCCATTATGGGGCTGGTTGGCGGCGTCATCATCTTCCTAGGGCTCTTTCTCGTCTTCAACAGCGTCAGCGCCATTATTACCCAGCAGGTGAACCAGATCGGCGTGATGAAGGCGATTGGCGCGGGCCGGCCAGATATTCGCGGCTATTTGCTGCTGGTGCTGGCCTATGGGCTGCTGGCCACGCTAATTGCAGCGCCGCTGGGTGCGGTGGCGGCCAATGGGCTAAAGAACTTTTTCCTCGACTTTACCAACACCACTAATCCCGGCTTTCAGTGGGATCCGGTGGCAGTGTGCGTGCAAATTCTGGTGGCTTTTTTGGCGCCGGTGCTGGCGGCGCTCTTCCCCATTCTGCGGGGGGTGGGCATCACCGTGCGCGAGGCCATCAGCACGTATGGATTGGGAGGCGCTTCGGGCTTAATCGACCGGATGGTGACCCGCGCCCGGGGCATTCCCTACTCGATTTTGCTGACCATCGGCAATGTCTTTCGCAACAAGCAGCGGGTGCTGCTCATCCAGTTGACTTTGGTGGGCAGCGGCATTATTTTCATTGCCGTGACCGGCGCGTCTGATTCCACGCGCTTTACTTTTAATGAAGAATTGCGGGCCATTCACACCTATCAGGCGGGCATCGCATTTGAAGCGGGCCAGCGGCGCGGCCGCGTGGAGCCGCTGGCGCTGGCCCAGCCGGGGGTGGCCGCCGTCGAAATGTGGAACACCGGCGCCGCCACCGTCCGCCCGATTGCGCAGGCTGAATCAACCATCGATGACGAGCGCGCCACGCTATTGGGGCTGCCCTATGATTCGATCATCTATAAGCCCCAAATCGTCAGCGGGCGCTGGCTGCAAGGGGATGACGCGCGCCAGATCGTCATTCACAAGGCGTTGGCCGAGAAGGTGGGCGTGATGCTGGGCGACCAGATCATCCTAACGCGCACCGATGGACGCGAGTCGACGTGGCAGGTGGTGGGCCTTCTTTATGATCCGGTGAATAACAGCACAATTTACATGCCCCAACCTGCGCTGGCCCGTTTTCTGGGCGATGTGAACCGCGCCAATGCACTTTGGATCAACACGACGACGGATAACCCCGCCGACGTGAAGGAGATTGTGCTGGCGCTGGAAGCGGCGTTTGAAGCGCAAAGTATGGCCGTGGCGCCGGAGACCGTCTTTAATGGCAACACCATTGCGGATATCACCTTTAGCAAGCTCTTCACTTACGACCTGCTGTTGCGACTGCTGGCCATTATGGCCGTGGTGATTGCCATTGTGGGCGGCATTGGGCTGAGCGGCGTGCTATCACTCAGCGTGCTGGAGCGCACGCGTGAGATTGGCGTAATGCGGGCCATCGGCGCTTCGTCGGGGCAGATCACGCGCCTCTTTGTCGGCGAGGGGCTGCTTTTGGGCATTCTCAGCTGGCTTATTGCGCTGCCCATCAGCATTCCACTCTCGTATGGGCTGACCACGGGCCTGTTGACCACCATTCTTGACGAAGAGATTCTCTATCGTTTTACGCTGACGGGACCGGCGCTGTGGCTCGGCATAATCTGCCTACTGGCCATATTGGCGAGCTGGTTCCCGGCCCGGCGCGCCACGCGCGTCAGCGTGCGCGAAAGTTTAGCGTATCAATAACTTGACGTTTCAAGCTGCCGATAGTCGCAGGTGATGCAGTCACCGTTAATTGTATATATATTGTAGTAGTGGGGCGCCTCTGTAAAACCGCGCACGGTGCAGAAATAGACGCTCTCTTCCTCAAAGAGCGGCACGCCAATATGATAGTGGCCGCTGAGCACCAGCTTGACCGCGCCGCTCTGCACAATTTGCTGGCGCAGTTGGGCGCCGTCGCCATAGGTGTGCGGATAGCCTTCGTTGCGCTCGGGCCAGACTACATAGTGCTGTATGTGAATTTGCGGCAGTGATGGGTCTTGCAACGCCTGTTCAAAGCGCACGCGTTCCTCACCGATGCGACGCGGCACATTGTCCTCATCTTCCTCATCCCAAAAGCTGAGCACGCGATGCCCAGCCACCACCTGCTCATCAGGCACATGGGCAAAAACCTGCCGCACCAATTCACGATTGTCATGGTTGCCATGCACAAGGGCCAGCGGACAGTTCAGATCCTCCAAAATCTGTGCGATCAGCCGCAGGTCGCCCAACCCTAGCGCGGGCGTCATCGGGTTGGCGCTTTCCATATCTTCAATTGGATAGTCGAGCAGATCGCCGCTCAACACCAGCAGATCAGGTGCATCGGCAACAATCTGCCCAATGGCTTTGGCAAAACGGTCGGGCATCAACCGGCTCAAGCGATCCGGAACCGCCGCCGAGCCGTACAGGTGATAACGCATGTGTAAGTCGGAAATGTGAGCAATTTTCATACGATTTACGATTTCAGATGTACGATTTACGATGAGTCACGGGGGAGACCGATTTACGAGATTTGATTTACGATTTACGATGGGTCACGGGGGCGTGGGTTGTCGGCCGGCTTGAAAGGAAAGTGGTAAAGCAGTCGGTATGCCTGCCCTTTCTCCCCTTCTCCCTTTCACCCCTTCTCCTCTACTCCCCCCGCTTCCCCCGCCACTTCTCAAACTCCGCCAATGTCTCCGCACTGGGTGGATAGACGCCGAGGATGGAAGCGCCGTTGAGCACTTTGTGGTGGAAAAACTCTTCGCGAATCTCCTGTTCATAGGCGTCAGCGGCCACTTCTTCCGCCATTTGGGCCGGAATCACGCAGACGCCTTCGCCGTCGCCCACAATGATGTCGCCAGGAATGACGGCCACGCCGGCGCAGCCAATGGGGACGTTGAGTTCAACCGGATGATGGATCACAAAGGAGGTGGTAGCGTGCGGCGCCCGAATGTATACCGGAAAGGCCATCTCGCGAAATGACGGCGTATCGCGCAGCGCGCCGTCGGTAACTAGGCCGGCGGCGCCGCGCATCATAATGCGCGTGCCGATGATGTGGCCAAAAGAGGCCGCGCCAATATCGCTGCGGGCGTCGATGACCAGCACGTCGTCCGGCCCCACGGCTTCCACGGCCAGGCGCTGCACATTTTTAGTATTGTCATATTGCTGGTCGGCCAGGTCTTCACGGGCGGGAATATAGCGCAGGGTAAAGGCGTAGCCCACCATGCGCAGATCGGGCCGCAATGGATAGACGCCTTGCATAAAGGTGTTGCGTAGGCCGCGCTTGAGCAGTTGCGAAGTTAAGGTGGCGGTGGAGACGGCGCGCAATTTGGTAAACGCCTCAACGCTGATGGCACGGGGCCGATGTGTGGACATAGCTTTTCTTTCGTTACGTTTAGAGTGGATTGTGGCTTGACCGCGCCATTATACCACACACACACCCAATTTTAGACAGGCATATAGTACTAATGGGGGATACCATCTACTTCTTTTGTCAGGTAAGATATACGTAAGGATGTTGACCACACCGCTCCCAATGCATTTGCAAACGAATATTTTGCCCAAATGAGGCAGAGATTCGTGAACTATACCGAAGCTCGGTTTGTATTGCGGTAATTAAATAAAAGGAGAAATATTATGTATAGCGTTCATTTCCCCATACGCTCATTGAAACGCCCGCCCAATCGCGGCTCTTGTCGCACCCTCCCATGTGGCAGGCTGCTTGGCGTCTTGCTCTGCTTGCTCTTTAGCAGCGCATTGCTAGCAGCCAATCAGATTGTGGCGTACGCCATTGAGGGTAATGGTGATGCGCCGGCGCCGGCGGCTCTATCCATCGTAAAGACGCGCACGTCCCCCGCAGCCATTGCGGCCAGCGGCGACACAGTGGTTTTTGAAATCGCCGTAACCAATTTGGGCCACACACCCCTGGCGGCAGTGGCGCTGCGCGATACCTATATGAGCGGCTGTTTGCAGTTTGCCGATGCATCCCAACCCATCGATCATAGCGATATGGGACCGGAGGGCGCCGCCAATCTGTTTTGGGATAACATTGGTCCGCTGGACGCTGGGCAAAGCCAGATCATCACCACGACTTTTACTGCGCAAGTGCAGCTCGACCCCATGAACAATCCGGTCAACTGCGTAGATGCCATAAACAGCGCCGCCGCCGCCATTCTCCTGGGAGCGACGCCTATTCTGGAAGTCCATGATCACGCAGAGATCACCGTGAGCGATGGCGAAATCCAGACGCTGTTTGTGGGGCCATACCGCGCACCGTGCACCGGGCTGGTTCCCACCACCTGTTTGCAGGTGCGTCCCAGCCCCAATGAGCCGTGGAGCAATTTCTTCGGCGAAATTGCCGGATTTCACCATATGCCCGGCATGGAATATGAGTTGCGCGTGCTGAAAGAGATCATCCCCAATCCCCCGGCTGATGCGCCCAATGCGCGCCACACGCTCATAGAAATTGTGCAGCAGACTAATTTTGGCGCCGAAGATGCCGATGGCGATGGCGTACCCAATCACGCTGAGATCACAGGCCCCAATGGCGGTGACGCCAATGCCGACAACATCCCCGACTTTGAACAGGCCAATGTGGGTTCGGTCAGCGCGGCTGAGGGCCAGGGACACATTGCGGTTGCCGCCACGGGTGACTGCGCCGTGGTCAAAACGATGGTGTCAAGCCGAGAACACGGCAGCGGTCTGGCCGACGGCAACTTCAATTTCCCATTGGGCCTAGTGGCCTATACGCTCGAATGCACAGAACCTGGCCAGAGCGCTACCGTCGAATATTATTGGCACACGGAAGCCGATTTGAGTCAGCTCGTGTTCCGCAAATATGGCCCCACCACACCGGGCAACCCCGCCACCGCGGCCTGGTATGATTTCCCAATCGCGTTGGAAATCATCGAAATTCCGGTGAATGAAAATGGAACTGTCGTAATGAAACCGGTGCTTAAAGGCACAGTTACATTGACCGATGGCCAACTGGGCGACGACACCGGGCTGGACGCCATGATTGTGGATCCAGGCGGCTTGGCAACGGGCAGCCCCGACGTGCAACTGGAAAAACGGCTCACCAGCACGGGTCCATTCCAGCCCGGCGAACCGCTGGTCTACACCATTGTGATCACCAATACTAGCGGCCAGGTGCTGACCACGCTGCCGCTCACCGATACGTACGATGCCAACTATCTCTCGTTCGACAGCGTGTCCGGCGCCAACCCCACGCCGGACGACAAGGGGGACGATGGCCAGCTCAATTGGAGCGATCTAACCACAGCGTTGGGTGATCTAAATCCGGGCGATGTCAGACAGGTGGTGGTCCATTTTACGGCACTGCAAGAGACCAGCAACGCCATCGATTGTGATGGCAATCCGGGTGCGGCCTGCAACACGGTCACTATGGCGGGCGGCATCTCCGGCACGGCGCAAAGCCAGGTTTCGATTCGCATTGATCCCCTGCCCGGCAAATCGTCCATTGGCGACTTTGTGTGGCACGACTGGAATGGCGACGGCGTGCAGGATGCCAACGAACCGGGCCTCAACGGGGTGCTGATCAATCTCTATTATGATGAAAACGGCAACAACCAAATTGATGCCGGCGAATTTGTCACCTCGACCATCACAGCAGATGATACGGGCGGCGCGCCGGGCTATTATCTATTCCCCACCGTGGTGGGCGATCAGCCATATATTGTGGAAATTGATCCCAGTAATTTTGCGGCGGGCGGCGCGCTGGAAAACTACGTTTTCTCCAATGACAAAACCACCGTGCCGGTCAACAGCAGCGAACGCACGCAAATCCTACAACTTGGCAATCCTGAAAACCGCACCGATGTAGACTTTGCGCTCTACTGCCCATTTGATTTGGCGCTGATCAAAACGCTGGGTGCGGGACAGGCGGCCGGTATTGCCCCCGGTGAGGACGTCACCTTCACGCTGGCAGTTATCAACCAGGGCGTGGTGACGGCGGCCAATGTGGTGCTGGTCGACTATTTGCCCGCGGGCTTTACGTTGAGCGCCAATGATGCCAATGGCTGGGTTCCCAGCGGCGGCAATGTGACGCTGGCGCTGCCGGGCGTGGTGGCGCCCAATGCGCCGCGGCTGGTCGATATTGTGCTGACGGTCGGCGCCGGACCGACCGGCGTTTATACCAACACGGCGGAAATCGCGGCGGCCACCGATGAAAGTAGCAATGTGCTGCCGGATGTAGACTCAACGCCCGATATGATCGACGGCAACGGCACGAATGGCAATGGCGGTGAAGCGGGTGATTTGGAAGACGACCAGATCAATGAGGATGGAAAGCAGCCGGGGCAGGATGAGGATGATCACGATGTGTCTGTGGTCACCATTTTGCCGCCGCCGGCGCTGGCATTAACCAAAACGCTGGATGCCGCCGAGCCGGTGCGTACAGGCGCAATGGTCAGCTTTACCGTCCGCATCACCAACACCGGCAGCGTGACCATCACGGTGCTGCCGCTAGAGGATGATTACAATAGCCTATATCTTACGTACCTCACGGCAACAACAGCGCCGGACGGTCTACTGCCCGGTGTGCTCACCTGGAACAATCTGGCGCCCGCCAATGGGCTGGCTCCTGGGGCATCGGTGAGCGTGCGGGTTGTCTTTAGAGCCGAGGTGGATAGTTCGCTCAGCAACCCGACGCCGCCCTGTACACAGCCTGGCGAAGCACCCAACGTTGTCCATGTACGCAACGCCCAGGCCGACATGGATGGCGCCGGCCCGCTGCCGGTGATGAATGTACCGGCATATGATGCGTGCGCCACGGTGGAGATTACCGATCCCACGGCGGTGCAGCTTGCGGCCCAGGGCGTGGCGCAGGTAAGCGATGGTGTATTAGTTAGCTGGAGCACCATTACGGAAAATGACATTGTGGGCTTTAACCTCTGGCGCAACAGCGGCGTTGCGGTCGAACGGCGCAGCAGCGAGATGATTGCGGCCAAAGTGGCAGGTCAATCCGGCGGCGCCAGCTATGAATGGTTGGATGCCGGCGTCACTCTGCATTCAGGCTACATTTATCTGCTGGAAGTAGTGCGTACGAATGGTTCGACCGCATTTACCCCGCTGCGCAATATTGCGGCAAGGGACATCTATTTGCCATTCATCGTTCAATAGTAACTCAATGTCATTAAGTTAAGCGGTTTCGTATCAAAGTAAACAGTTTTCAGTACTCAGTTTTCAGTGTTGCTGCGCCACTGACCACTGAAAACTGAGTACTGATGACTGTTTACTTAATGACATTGAATAGTAACTTACTTTCTATAGCTTAAGAGTATTTTCCGCGGGCTTTGCATAAACGGACAAGTATGGTAAAACCATATCCGTGTATCCAGAGTCCGCGGGATATTTTTACCCGCTTCATGCACTCATATACTTGGCTCTGTCATAGATAAAAATCGCCCCCACGCGTAAAATTAGGCGAATCCTGTTCATCTTTGCCAACCGCGAGTATACATCCTCACGTCCGGTATACCCCGTATTCGTGATCTATTTTGACACCACTTGTGATTTTTGGTACAATCCACGTCGTTCTTTTTGGCTAAAAATAGAGCCTGTGTAAATTGCAGAGTACTTATGGCGCGTCGAATTTTATCGTATCTTCTGTTAGCGCTGGTGGCGGCATGGTTGGTTTTGAGCTATGTACCAACTTCGGTAATCTCTCTTCCCCCTATTTTTGTATCTGAAACCCCGGCGTGGTTTGGAGCGGCGGCTCTGTTCATCTTGGTCAGCATGGTGCTGATTCAGATAGGATTATTGGGCGCCACAGTACGCTTTGTGCGTACATATCGGGTCGAGAATCGCCGTGGTGGGACAAGGTCTGAACGGGTATTTAAACTCAGGCTTAATGCCGAGCTATTTTGGACGCTTGTGCCACTATTGATTGTTTTGATACTGGGCCTGTTGAGCTTTTCGATTTGGGGCGCAGCTTGGTTATAATAGGTTCTATTAAATGAATCACATTCGATTGTTGAGGAGCAGTCTGGCATATGCATGATTCGCATACATCCCAAAAAGCATCTTCTAGCACCCGTCATTTTGTCAATGCCGGCGTGTTGGTTGTGGTTGCGACCATTTTGATCAACTGGCTTATGAATAAAGCGTTGCCTTTTCCACCTCAGGCCAGCACTCAGTCGGTGATTATCGATCAGCTTTTCCGCTATCACGTTTTGCTGATTGCATTCCTGTTCTCGCTGGTGGTGGTTTTTATGCTCTATGCGCTGGTGGTTTTTCGGCGGCGTGAGGGCGATGACGGCGAGGGCGACCACTTTGAGGGCAATACAACGTTAGAGATCTTCTGGACCGCCGCCCCTATGGTCTTTGTGATCGTCTTTGCCTATTTGGGCATCACCACGATCAATGAGGTCACCAAGGTGCAGGAAAATGAGGCTGTGGTGCAGGTGGAAGGCTTTCAGTGGGGCTGGACATTTACCTATCCCGACGGTGTCGTGTCGGACGAATTGGTGCTGCAGAACAATGTGCCGGTGAAGCTCGAATTGCGGTCGAAAGATGTGCTGCATTCATTTTGGGTGCCCGCATTCCGCATGAAACAAGATTTGGTTCCCGGCGAGCAAAACGTGAAAGAGATTCGCTTTACGCCATCTTTGGAAGGTGAATACGCCGTGCGCTGCGCTGAGTTGTGCGGTCTTTCGCACTACAGCATGGTGAAGAATGTGCGGGTGGTCAGCGAGACAGCCTATAAAGAGTGGCACAATCAAGAATTGGCGAAAATAAATCCCGCTTTGGCGAAGAAATAATATCGGCTGCAGTTGTAAAAGCCAAATGTTACAAGGAGAGTTTGCATGACGCTCATGTCGTTGGGGCTGGTGCGAGGTTTGGTGGGGCAGGTGGTTGGCACGCTCATTAGCTTTGCGCTGATCATGATTGTGCGTTTGTGGATGGGTTACGATGAACTATGGTATGCCGAAGGTGCATGGGCTTTGGGCGCCTTCTTTGGCACCCTGGGCTTTATGATTGGCGTGGGCTCCATGGACGATTGGTTCCAGTGGATGGTGGGGCGCTTCCCGCATATCCATCACGGTCCTCCCAAAGGGAAGCCCGCCTGGACGCGCTACTTTGGCGTCGACTACAACCACAAAATCATTGGCATTCAGTATGGTGTAACATCGCTGGTGGCGCTGATGATTGGCGGCGGATGCGCCGTGATCTTCCGTACCGAGCTGGCGCGCAGCGGGCTGCAATTTTTGAGCCCAGAGCTGTACAATACGCTGATCGGCATCCACGGCTGGGCGGCGCTGGCTTCGATTTTGCTGGGCGTCGGCGCCATGGCCAACTATCTGGTACCGCTCATGGTGGGCGCCGATGACATGGCTTTCCCACGGCTCAATGCGTTTGCCTACTGGATCAACGTGCCGGCCATTGTCTTGTTGTTGGGTAGTCTTGTTTTAAATTGGGACTCGGGCTGGACGTTTTATCCGCCGCTGAGCACCAAAGGGTCGGTGGGCTTCCAGTTAGCCTTCTACTCAATTTACATGATTGGCCTTTCATCCATCTTGGGCAGCATTAACATTATTGTAACCATGCTGCTCATGCGACCCAAGGGCATGAGCCTATTCCGGATGCCCATCTTCTGTTGGGCCATGTTGGCCACCAGCCTGTTACAGATGACGGCCACCCAGGACATTGGTCAAGCCGTGCTGATGTTGTCGCTGCAACGAGCGCTGGGCATGGGTTTCTTTGATCCGGGCAGCGGGCTGGCCACTGGCACACCCAGTGGCGACCCCATTCTGTTCCAGCACATTTTCTGGTTCTATTCGCATCCCGCCGTATACATCTTTGTGCTGCCGGGGTTGGGCATTATTAGCGAAATTTTGCCGGTTTTTGCCCGCAAGCCGCTCTTTGGCTACCGCTGGATCGCCATGTCCAGCCTGGCCATTGCGCTGGTCGGTTTTCTGGTGTGGGGCCACCACATGTTTACGTCCGGCTACTCACCCTATTTGCGCATTCCGTTTATGCTCTCCACGCTGCTGGTGGCCGTGCCGACGGGGGTCAAATTTTTTAGCTGGTTGGGTACGCTGTGGGGCGGCAAGCTGACCTTCCAAACGCCAATGCTCTTTGCGCTAGGCGCCATTTCGGTCTTCCTCATCGGTGGTTTGAGCGGGCCGGTTCTGGCTACCGTTACGACTGACCTGTATTTGCACGATACCTACTTTGTGGTGGGCCATTTCCATGCGACTATCTTTGGCGGCTTTGTCTTCCCCTTCTTTGCGGCGCTCTACTTTTGGTATCCCAAAATTACCGGGCGCATGTATAACGAGACGCTGGGCAAGATTCACTTCTGGCTGATGACGCCGGCGTTCTGGATGATGAGCCTGGGGCAAATGACTGTCGGCACCATGGGCATGCGCCGCCGCATTGCCGACTATGAGCAGGCGCTGGGCGGCATGATCAACGACCCGGTCACGGTGGTGCGCGATGGCGTGAATGTGGTGATCAGCCACGGCCTGGGCTCGGTGGAGGTGGGTCATATTGTGATCACCATTGCGGGCTTTACCATTGCTTTCTCTGTCTTGTTGATGATTTACAACTTGTTCAACAGCCTGGATGTGGGCGAATTGGCCGGCAACAATCCGTGGCGCTCGCGCTCGCCGGAATGGCAGATTCCGTCCCCCATCCCGGAGCATTCTTATCCCACCCCGATTGTGGTTGTGGGCGAACCTTATGACTACGGTCTGGCCGGCTCGACCTACATTGCCATGACGCCAGCCTCTGGAGGAGATGATTAATGAGTACACATGTTGGCGGCAACGGAAGCAGCAAGAGCCAGCGTCGGGCCAAGGCATACCGGTTGAGCACTACGGTGGCCATTGTGCTGGCCATATTGACGGTTATTGAATATTTTGTCGGTCTGGCCACGCCCAGCGCCATTATTCTTATGCTGTTTGGTTTGGTCAAGGGGTATGCAGTCGTAGTCTATTTTATGCATGTTGCCAGACTTTGGTCACCGGAAGGAGAACACTAAGCGATGAGTGCGCATGTAACGGCTGCTCCGGTGGGCGCAGCGCATGATGATTCACACGGACATGGCGGTTCGGCTCAGGCCTACGCGATCCACCTGCGCCATAGCCGACTCGGTTTGTGGCTCTTCTTCATTTCGGAAGTTTTCCTATTTGGTGCTCTGCTGGCGGCGCGCTTTTATCTGTGGCGCGATGACCACGGCGCCATTGTGCGCCCTGAATTGGATCAGATTGTCGGGTTGATTGTAACCGTGGTGCTGCTGCTAAGCAGTTGGTCCATGAACATGGCCGAAACCGGCATGGAATATGACGACCGCCGCACCTTCTCCATCGGCATGATCTGCACTTTTATCCTGGGCAGCATCTTTCTCTTTGGCGTCATGATTTTTGAGTGGGGGCTGATTCCCTTCCCGGGCTATACGGCCCATCTTAAACCGTGGGATGGGGCATTTGGCGCCATTGTCTTTGGCATGACGGGCATCCACGCCCTGCACGTTTTGAGCGGGCTGATCTTTATCGCCATTGTGTGGCGGCTGGGGCGCCTGGGTCACTATTCCGGCGAGCAGCATTGGGGCGTGGAAGCGTGCGCCATCTACTGGCACTATGTGGACCTGGTTTGGATCTTCTTCTATCCGGCAATTTACCTGATCGGACACGTCATGCATCACTAGTCGGGCGATGTCGAAAATGGTGGTCATCAGTCGTTTCGACATCAGCATCTATACTCTGCTCTGAATGAAAACCGTAGTTTGCTCTTTCTGCTAGAGCTTTCGAAAACTACGGTTTTCATCTCAACCGCAGTATAGCATTTTCGCTTTGTGGTTGGGCTGCCTTTTCATGCAGCGTTTACTTTAACTCTTTATATATGCATCCACTAATAGCAGCTCTATTTTCCTCTTGGGAGTGGCGACCGGTTGTCATTCTTGTGCTGCTTACATTGGGCACGCTTTATATGCGCGGCTGGTGGGTGCTACAGCAGAAGCAATCGCGTTTAGCGACAAAAGGACGACTGGCATCTTATCTGGGCGGGTTGGCGGCTTTAGCACTTTCGCTACTGTCGCCCATCGACTGGTTAGGCGGCCAGTTGTTTTTTATGCACATGATCCAGCACCTGCTGTCGATTATGGTGGCGGCGCCGCTGCTCTGGCTGGGCAACCCATTTCCAATGGTGTTGTGGGGCATGCCCAAAGCGCTGCGGCAGGTCGTCAGCCACCTTTTGCGCACGCGTTCACCCTTCCGTCAAGCCTTGACAGCCGCCACCAAGCCAGGGTTCTCCTGGCTGCTCTTTGTGGTGATTTTGCTGGGCTGGCATGAGCCTTCGGCCTATAATTTGGCGTTGCGGCGAGATTGGGTGCACGATATTGAGCACATCATGTTTTTTGGCGCGGCCATGCTCTACTGGTGGCGCGTGACCGGCGCCGCGCCCCATCTGCATCCGCGCATGCCAATCTGGATGAACATGGGCTTTTTGCTGGCGACCATCCCGCCCAATATGCTCACCGGCGTAACCATCGCCTTTTCCGAGACGGTGATCTACACTTACTATGAATCGATTCCGCGCGTGTGGGGCGTCACCGTCATGCAGGATCAACAGCTTGGCGGCGCTATTATGTGGATCCCCGGCAGCATGATGTTTTTGGTGGCGGCGCTAATTGTGATTGCGGTGGGCCTGAGCCGCGCCGAAGACAAAGAGCCGGTTGCCATGAGCGACTGGAACCGCGATGAATCGATGATTGCACCTGGCCTTGAGCACCGCGTCATCCAAAATAAGTGGCGCAAGCTGCAAAACGTAAGCGAAGAGCCACCGGAGGCGCGTCATGTGGTTTAGGAGCGGGTGGCGTCTTATGTGTTGCGTGTTGCGTGAACTCGTTAAGAGACTTGTATCGATACACGAAACTAAACTGGTACACGCAATACGCACTACGCAATATTTCTCCGCAATCTTTGTGCTGCTTACCGCATTGACGCTGATTCTGGGCTATAATTTGTGGAATGCCGACATTGCGTTGGCCCACGGCGGCGGAACGCCCCAAGTGGTCAATGCTGAAGCGGGGCCTTATCGCATCTTTGTGTGGACGCAGCCGGAACCGCTCCATGCCGGGGAGATTCACGTAACGATTGCCGTAATTTTACCCGACGCAAATAGCGAAGGGCAGGACGCTAGCGCGGCTTTGAATCAAGTGGATCGGGCGGTGACCAATGCCAGCGTGCAGGTAAATTTTGCGCTGCCACAAGGCGCCCAGAACGTTGCGGCCCAGGCCAGCTTGATCGAACGGACGGGCATGCCTTATTATGAAGCGGATATAACGCTGCCGACGGCTGGCGATTGGCAAACCACCATTGCCGTGAATGGCGCCCAAGGACGGGGCGATGCAGCGTTTGATTTGCCGGTGCTGCCGCCGCGTGAGATTAACTGGCCGCTGGTGGCTGGCGGTTCGGTGACCGTAATTGTGCTCCTCGGGTTGGCAATTGGCTGGTCACGTATGCAGAGCGGACGCACGAAGTCTGCGGCTGTAGGGATCTAAATTTATGGTATTGACAAAACTGTTGACGCGCCGCTGGTGGCTGCCCACGCTGTTGGTGCTGGCCGGCATGGCGCTGCTAATCTGGCTGGGCTTTTGGCAACTGCGGCGCATGGACCAGCGCACCGCCTACAACGATCTGGTCATCGGTCGCTGGGTGGCGGCGCCGCTGGAACTCAATCCGACCGAGTTACCCAGCGATCTGGGTGAATGGGAATATCGCCGATTGGCCTTGCACGGCCAGTTTGATTTTGCTCACCAAATTGTGTTAAAAAATCAGTTTTTTGCTGAGCAGCCCGGTGTGCAATTGGTCACGCCGCTTCTGCTGGGCAACACGGCGGACGGTGCGCCCAAAGCTGTGCTGGTGGCGCGCGGCTGGGTGCCTTTTGAAGACGCCAAGCCCGAAAACGTTGCCCAATTCGACGAGCCGAACTTGACGCAGATCGTGGGGCTCGTGCAAGAATCTCAGATGATGCCCGGTGGCGAAGCACCCACCGTACCCGACGCACCGCAGAGCGAATGGTTTCGCATTAATATTGACGCCATCCAGCCGCAGATGCCCTATGAACTGCTGCCCTTCTTCATTTACGCACTACCGGAAGAAGGCCGCACCATCAACGATCTGCCCATCCGCGAGCCGCGCGACCCGGCGTACGAATTGCGCAGCCCGATCATGCATCTGAGCTATGCCGTACAGTGGTTTTCATTTGCCATGATCCTGGGCTTTGGCTACACACAGCTCGTGCGCGTACAGGAACGCCGCCGTTTGCGCCAGGAATCTGAGCCTGAAATTGAAGTACCTGACGTCGAAGCGCCTGACGTCGATGCGGGCATCCCATCGACCATTAGTTGATTCAAATGTGAGGCTCCTACAATAAGTATGATAGCCGCAAAAGACACAGAAACCACAAAGATTTCGCATGGAGTGTTTTGTGTTTTTGTGGCTATTCAGCCCTTTTTGCAGTGAGTCCAAATGCGATCTTGAGAAACAGCATGCAACTACCCGATTCTGCATTTGGCCCAGCGGCTTTGGTCGCCGCGGCAGACAAAAAAGCTTCCTCCAGCGGCCAGGTCTCGCTGCGCGACTATGTGGCACTGACCAAGCCGACCATTATTTCGCTGCTGCTGGCGGTGACGCTTGTCCCCATGTTTTTGGCGGGTGATGCGCCGCCCAGCCCCCTGCTGATTCTCTGGACCATGCTGGGTGGGTTTCTGGCGGCGGGCGGCGCCAACACCATTAATCAGTTCATGGATCGCGACATTGATCACGTTATGCTGCGCACGGCCAAGCGCCCCCTGCCCAGCGGGCGTATGACGCCTGGACACGTATTGACGTTTGGTGTTTTGCTCAGCATGGCAAGCTTTGTGCTGCTGTGGAGCCAGGTCAATTTGTTGACGGCGTTGCTCGCGTTGAGCGGCATTTTGCTCTATCTGTTTTTGTACACGGGGCTGCTCAAACGCAGCAGTACGCAGAACATCGTGGTAGGCGGCGCCGCCGGCTGCATTCCGCCGCTGGTAGGCTGGGCCGCCGTGGCCAATGAGCTGTCGCTGCTGCCGCTGATCATGTTTATGATTATCTTTTACTGGACGCCGCCCCACTTCTGGGCGCTGGCCCTCATGCGCCAAAAGGAGTACGCGGCGGCGGGCGTCCCCATGCTGCCCGTGGTGGCCGGTGAACGCGAAACGCGCCGCCAGATCGTGCTCTACAGCGTGCTGCTTTTGCTGATCAGCCTGCTGCCCTTCTTCCTACATTTGCTCGGCCCGGTTTATTTAGTGGGCGCGCTGCTGCTCAACGGCATCTTCCTCGGGCAGGCGGTCGATCTGTGGCGCAAGCCCACCAATGGCCACACGTGGCGGCTCTACAAATTTAGCCTGCTTTTTCTGGCCTTGCTCTTTCTCGCCATGGGGATTGATGGGCTGTTTTATACACCGCCCGTGGGCTTGCCCAATATTCACTGGCATTTTTAATGCATAAACGCCGCCTCAAAATGAGGCGGCGTTTATTTTGTAGGTCACACTTGCAGTGTGACAATGCTCGAAAACCCCACCTTTTTGCCGGAAACCATACCTTTCACTATGCTTGTCCGACTGCAAGTCGGACCTACGAATCCACGCCCGTCAATACGGCACGCACAGCGCAAACTCCCCATATTCCACGCAGAATTCGGCGGGCGCAGATTCCAACGCCGCCACCAGATTTTGCATGTAAAACAGATCGCCAACGGCAAACGCCGGCACATCCAAATATTTGACCAATTCTTGCTGCGGCTCTTGCAGGATGAGCGCCTTGGCCTGGAAGAGCGCCGGGCTATCTAACAAGTGGCGTTGCACCCCTTCGGAAACTGACGCTTCGTAGCGCGTCACAAACCAGTATGGCGCCACCCAGCTATATTCAGCAATGGCGGCCCGCACCTGCGGCAGCGCGTGTTGGCGCAAATATGTGGCCAGTTCGGGCGTCAAATTGAGGAAGTTGCGCGCAATGCTCATGTCGCGGCGGTGGATCCAACTGCCTTTTTGCAGCCGCTCGCCCACCCACGGCTGATCTTTGGCAAAGTTGGCCACGCGTAGCTCGAGCAGCCGCTGTAACTCGACGCCAACTCTTTGGCGCAAATCTGCATCCGCATCGGTCTGTCCGGCCATCTCCTGCAATTTGAGGAAACCAATGTCCCCTGCAATATATGCGTTGTGTTCCCACGGATTGTCAGCTAGCCGGGCGTCGTCGGGCAGCGGGGGGCCACCGGCGGCTTGGGCCAGTAGAGGCAGCTTGTTTTCGGCTTTCAGTTTGGCATAAATGGCTGTGGCCTGCGCGGGAAACAGTTCGGCATATTTCCACAGCGCATAAATATTCTGCGGTGGATAGGCCCACGACGCGTCCGGGCCGGGGTCGGCGGTTTTGGGATAGAGTTTGAGCGCCGCCTCCACTTCGGGCGGCAGCGGCATGGATTCGCGGCCCGCCAATTGGCCAAACGCCGGATCGACCGGCTCTTCCCACCAGCCGGTATGCGTGTACAGCGTATCGGCAAAATAATGCGCGTATTCGGCCTGCAAATAGGGACGAAGCTGCGCCTGTACTTCAGCCGACAGGTGCGGATAGGTCAGCGCCAGCGTGATCAGCGTGTCGCCCGGATTGGCGAAATAGTCGTGCAGTTGCGGATAGCCGCTTTGGCCAATGGCGTAATAGCCGGGACGCAGATGGCCCGCCTCCACCATTTTGCGCACCGCGTTTTCCAGCCGCCGCGTCAATTCGGCGCGGGGGATCGGCGGCAGCGCATCGCGCTGATCGTGGTCAAAAGTGAGCAGCGGGCGCATTTTCAGTTCGGCCAGCGCCGCTTCATACGCTTGATGTTCGGCGGCCGTGGGTGTGTAATTCTGATCCTGCGTGCTTTTGAGTTCAACATCCGCGGACACGGCAGTCGGGTTTGGACCCAGCGCAATGATGGCGTTGCTGCGGTGCGTAAAGAGCTTGCCGTCGTAGGGAATGAGCGGGTTTTGCAGCCCGTGATTATGATAGGCCGCGTTGGGGCCGCCATAACCGCCGTAGAGGCGCGGCAGCCCTAGCCACATGGACGACTCCCACCACATCTGGTCATAGCCGGGAGCCAGGCTGCGCTGCCACGGCTGCACGTTGCCCGGATTGTTGGCCAGATGCAGCGCCAGCGATTCCAGCGTTTGATGATAATTCCAGAATTCGCCGCGCTTGCCCGTGTTCAAATTGAGCCAGCCGGCCACGCGGTCGCAGCACAGATTGGTGAAAAGGATGTTGCCGGCGCCGGAAAGGGCCACCGGCTCGTCTATGGCGAATTCGGCGTTGGTCAAGCGCAGCGCCCGCGGCGCCTCCGGCTGCCAGCCCATGACAGCGCCGCGCGAGATGTTCCACGCGGGCTGGTACTCGGCAAAGTTGAGCTTATAGAGCACCTGATTGGGTGCGCCATTCTGGTCGGGCATCAGCAGCGGCGGATACTGGTTGCCCGACTTGGCGCCCACGCTGAGGAACGGCGCATATTCCGGGTAGCCGTCGCCGTCCGCATCGAAGGTAAATTCGGCGCCGGTGGCGGCGTCCAGCATGATGGTGGTGCGCCGCCACGGCTTGTGGCCGGGGCGGTCAAAGCGGATCACGCCATCATCTTCCAAATAATCGGCAGCGCGACCCGCATCCAAAATAGTTGCGCCGTCCGGCCAGGCCGGATTATTGACCGATTGGCTTTGCGCCCCCAAAAGCTGCGGCTCGCTGGAACCGGGGTAAAAAACGTCGTCGCGCTGGATACCATAGATAAAATCGTTGCGCCCAATATCGGTGACCTGATACGCGCTTTCCGATGGGATCACAGCGGCCACGGCGTTGCTGCCCACATCCATGCGGTTGCGATAGCCCACCGCGCCCGAAAAGATAACCCACTCTCGATAGACCACCGGCCACCAGGCCTGCAACCCATCCCCCGGAAGCCGGTCTGAACGCCAGCGTAAGTCGCCAGTGGCCGCGTCCAGCGCATAGGCATGGTTGTCATTGGCGGCAAAAAAAACTTGGCCATCGGCATAAGCCGCTGAATACAGAATCGGCCCCAGCGGCGGCTGATCGGCGGCGGGATATTGCCAGCGCAGTTCGCCATTTTGCTGATCCAGCGCGTAAAAATAGCCATCGCGCCCGCCCAGCAGCACCTTGCCTTCCACCACCAGCGGGCTCGTCGTAAAGCCAGCCCGCGCGCCCTCGAACATCCACAACCATTGGCCCGTCTGCGCATCCAGCGCATAGACGCGCCCATCCAGCCCGCCCACAAAGACCGCGCCATCGATCACGGTGGGCGAATGACCCAGCGGCAGTTCGGTGTCAAAGCGCCAGGTCAGCTCGCCCGTGTTGGCGTTCAGTGCGTAAAGACCGCGGGCCGTGGCCGCGTAGATGTGGCCATAGCCTGCCGTCAACTGCACGTGCTGGCCAATGTACGCCTCAATGGGTCGATACCAGAGTACGCCAAAGCTATCCGCCTGCTGTGGGTTTACTTCAGCCGCCACCCAGGAGGTCCGCTGTGGATTGGCGCCGGCCATGTGCCAATTGGGCAAGTTGTCCTGTGCATAAAGCGGCGCCGGCATAATGAACGCAAAACACAAGAGCGCGTAGATAAGGAATTTCATAGAGTAAGTATGACATGAATAAGATATTTGTTGTGTGTTATTTTTCTGATAAATTTTCATCACCGCGTCATAGAAAACTCACATTTTGATTCTGTCTATTTTGTAAATCCAGACAGCTCAAATATCAACTTACATCTAGGCTACTGTTCTTTACCAGTCCTTTTCTTGTAAACATAAGTCTAAGCTCCTCAATTGGTCTATATTACACACTTTATAACTTTTTAACAGCTTTTTGTAATTATTCAATAACGTACTAGTAAGCTCAAAGCAAGCCATAAAATTAAGGAAAAAAATTACATGGCTGTAATTTTCCGAAATAAATGGAATTAGTCAAATTAATAAGTTTTCTCCTGTTATAGTCAATTTAGCCAAAACATTTTGATATTAACACATTCAAAATTGTAAATTTCTGCGCGCAATTTACTCAGCCCATGCAGCTTTTATGTAAGGTACCTAATCATCGGTGTCTCTCTTGAAGTTGACAATCGTTTTATGATATAGTTTTGCTGATTAACGCTTGGTTAATCGAATGTTAATAGGCTGCATTCGTATACCGCGTATATAGCGCCCGTGCATAATTCGGGAATGCAGTGAACTTCTATATAGCGATTGACAAGAATTGAGCCCTGTTCATTGGGATTGCGTTTTTCAAAAAGGATTTTATGATACTCGGTAAACTTGGTGCAGTGCTGACGACAATTTTGCAAGACGGAAACCGCCGTTTGCAGCGCAAAAATGGCCGCGGTAAACGTCTGCTGTCTGCCCTGTTGCTTGTAGGGCTGCTTTCGAACATGGCCGCGCCTGTCCATATCGCACGGGCGCAGGGTCAAAATGAGCCGCACGATTCAGGCGTGATCCGATTCGTACGCACCATTGAGACCAGCGAATTGGCGATTGCCAATCCGGCCGGTCTCGCCTATTCAGCGCGGGCGAATTTGTTCCACGTGCTGACCAACCGCGATCGCCGACAGCCAGCCGACATGGAGCTATTCCTACTCAAACCCGTGGGCATTCGCGCGGGTGGGCAGCGCATAGCCGCCCAACTCAACGACCCGATCAATATGACCTTCGATCAGGTACGCAACCGGCTGCTGGCGTACAAATCGCCCGCCAATCAGTTGATCGAAGTGCTGGCCAACGCCAATGGCCAATTGGAGCCCAGCACGCTTGTGCATCATAATGTGCGCCATTTTGGCGTGGACAACCCGCAGGGCATGACGGTGGATCAGAACAGCGGCATCCTCTACATTTTGGATGCAACCGGTCCCAAACTGGTGCGCGTTGAGCCGGTGGACAGCGGCTTCGCCAATGCGCTGGTCAGCACCATTGACCTGACCGACGCCGGCATCGCTTCCCCGCACGGCCTGGCCTGGGAGCCTACCACTGGTCACTTACACATTTTGAGCGCGGCCACGCAGATGCTCTATGAGCTTGACACAGCAGGCAACATGCTGGCCGCGCGCGACCTCTCCAGCATGGGCATTGCCAATCCGCAGGCGCTAATTTTCGCCCCCAGCGGCGATCTGACTGATGATCCAGCACAAATGAGCCTCTATGTGGCCGACAGCGGCGCCAACGGAAACGCGCGGGTCGCCGCCCTGCCCGAGGCTGTGTCCGATCATGCCTTTTACATGCCGCTGGTCATTGGGGGTGGCGCGGTTTCCAATCAGGAGGCTCCCGAAGTTTCCGCGGCCGCGGTTCTTGCCGATGGCGCCGGGCAGATTATCGAGCTTTCGCTGATGGCGCTGCCACAGCCGGAAGCCGCCAGCGTAGCTGCCACCTTGATACACACAACCAACACCGCGCAATTCTCGCCACCCAGCCCCGACCCCGCCGGCATTGTTTACATGCCCGGCTCGAATACGCTTTTGATCAGCGATTCCGAAGTCGATGAAACGCCCATTTTTGCCGGTGACAATCTGTTTAACATGAATCTGGCCGGCGCGTTGCAAGATTCACTGACCACGTTGCCTTGGACCAATGAACCAACCGGACTGGATCGCAACCCGACCAACGGCCACCTTTTTGTCTCTGATGACGACCAACGCCGCATTTTTGAGGTGGATTTAGGAAATGATGGTCTCCTGGGTAGTGGCGATGACGTGATTACCTCGTTCGACACTCTAAACTTCAACAGCACCGACCCCGAAGGCGTGGCCTACGACAGCAGCCAGGGTGTGCTCTTTGTGGTGGATGGCCTGAACAGCGAAGTCTTCCGCGTTGCGCCTGGCCCGGATGGTCTTTTCAATGGCTCACCGCCGGTTGGTGACGACCAGGTGACCAACTTTGACACCGCCGGCCTGGGCGTGACCGATCCCGAAGGGATTGCATACGACGCCGACAACAACCATCTTTACATTGTGGGACCGGTCAATGACCTCATCGCGCAAGTTTCGACCAGCGGTGTCATGGTCCGGCTCATCGACCTGGCCGCCATCAACCCCATTGCGTCGGCTGGATTGGCCTATGCGCCCGGCAGCACGAACGGCGGCGCCATGCACATCTACCTGACAGACCGCGCCGTGGACAATGGCAGCAATCCCAACGAAAACGATGGCAAAGTCTACGAGCTTTCAGTGCCGCCCATCACATCCGGCAACAACCCACCGACGGTCGATGCCGGCGCCTATCAAAATATTACGCTGCCCAATAATGCAACTTTGAATGGCTCGGCAACAGATGACGGGTTGCCCAATCCGCCCGGCGCCGTAACCGTACAGTGGAGCCAGATTGGCGGCCCCGGATTGGTCACCTTTACCAATCCCAACGCGCCAAACACGACCGCCATCTTCACTTTGCCCGGCACCTATAAGCTGCGCCTGGTTGCCGACGATGGCGAACTGGTCAGCAGCGATGATGTGACCATTGTGGTGAGCGGCTCGCCCATGGTGACGATTACCGAACGCCCCATCTCAACCAGCTTTGATGATGCCGAAGAGCTGGCCAGCGGCAGCATGTTGCTGACCAATGGCGACCTGGAGTTGGTCTTTGACCAGGGCGGCAACCAGACGGTCGGTATGCGCTTTAACAATATTGACATCCCTCAGGGTGCGCAGATTTACAGCGCCTATGTCCAATTTACCACCGACGAGACCGGTTCCGGCCCCACAGCGCTGACCATTGCCGGTGAGGACGCCGATCACTCACCGGGCTTTACAGGAACGAGCCGCAACATTTCATCCCGCCCGCGCACCGCCGCCACCGCCGCTTGGGAACCCTATGCGTGGACAAGCGTTGGCGAAGCGGACTTTGCCCAGCGCACGCCCAATCTGGCGGCCGTCATCCAGGAAATCGTCAATCGACCGGGCTGGAGCAGCGGCAATTCGCTCTCCATCATTGTCACCGGCACTGGCACGCGCACGGCTGTGTCGTATAACACCAGCCCGGCGGCTGCCCCCATTCTGCATATTGAGCGCTTTCCCAATAGCGCCCCCGTGGTCAACGCCGGTGCGGATCAAGCCGTGGCTGCCCCCGGCCCGGCCACGCTGGCTGGCGCCGTGACCGATGACGGTAACCCCAACCCACCCGGTACGGTCACCACAACCTGGAGCCAGGTGAGCGGTCCCGGCACGGCCGCCTTCGCCAATGCCAACGCACACGATACCAGCGTGACCTTTTCCGCTGCCGGCGTGTATGTGCTGCGCTTAACCGCCGACGATGGTGAATTTGCCATCAGCGATGACGTGACGATCACGGTGAATTCCAACCAGGAAGCCCCCATCGTCAGCGCCGGGCCCGATCAAATTGTGATGCTGCCCGCGGCGGCCGTACTGGACGGGACAGTCACCGATGACGGTCTGCCCAATCCGCCCGGCGTCGTCATCGCAAGCTGGAGTCAGGTCAGCGGCCCCGGCGTGGTGGCTTTTGGGGACGCCAGCGCCCAGGACACCACCGCCACGTTTTCAGCGACGGGCGTCTACGCGCTGCGCCTCACCGCGGACGATGGCGAGCTGACGGCCAGCGACGATCTGCTGGTGACAGCCACCGTGCAGTCTGTGGTGGATGTACAGATTGCAACCAGTACGGATGATGCCGAAGAGCGCGTCTCGACCACCAAAGTGTCGACCAACAATCCGGATCTCGAGCTTGTTTTTGACAATGGCAACGAGCAGGTGGTGGGCGTGCGCTTCCCCGGCATCAATATTCCGCCCAGCGCCACCATTGTCAGCGCCTATATCCAGTTTACAGCCGATGAAACCGACGCCGTGGCCACCGCGGTGACCATTCACGGGCAAGCGGCCGACAATGCGGGTACATTCATTCCGGTCAAGCTCAACGTGTCCAGCCGCCCGCGCACCAGCACTTCTGTGCTGTGGACGCCGCCGCCGTGGAACACGGTGGGCGCCGCCGGTCCCGATGAGCGCACACCCGATTTGACGGCCATTGTGCAGGAAATTGTCAATCGGCCGGGCTGGACCAGCGGCAACGCCCTGGCCTTTATCTTTACCGGGTCGGGCGAAAGAACGGCGGAAGCTTACGATGTCTCACCCGCCGGAGCCGCCCGCATCCATATTGAATATGCACCATAGCAAGTAGCTATGGCCGTTGTATAAAAATAATTATGCCGGGCATGCGTGTTGCGTGTTGCGTGTACCGGTCGAGACAATTTGTTCGTTATGATGTACTTATTTCGTTAACATAGCCAATGTTGCTGGCAGGAGCAACACAACGAGCCCCCATTACTCACCCTGCCGGCAACTTCAGATTCCGCACATCAAAAGTAGAGACCGATTCCCCATGATTTTGTTTTACGCACGCCATAAATCAATATTCATCGCCCTAGCCGGCAGCATCCTTTTGGGCGTGCTCTTGTTTTGCCCCTGGATTCTCCGGGCGCAGGATGAGGCGACGGTTCCGCTGTCTGATGGTCTTGGGCAGATCTACTTGCCGCTTATCGAAAGCGCGCCAGCCAGCGAAGTGGTGCATGCGGCCGCAGCCGCCCAGGGGCCATTGCCAACGGATGCTTCCGGTCGCCAAATATATTTGCCGCTGGCATTGCAAAACGCGGCCAGCGCCCAGGCCGCCACCACCGCGCAGATCGTCGACATCCCCATTGCCCACAGCGCCGACGATGCGGAAGAGAGCGCTTCCGGCAATGTCCTGTTGACCAATGGTGATTTGGAACTGGTAGACGACAACAGCTCGCGACAGACAGTGGGATTGCGCTTTGACGCCATGCCTATGCCGCAGGGCGCTACCATTTCGAATGCCTATATTCAATTCACGGTAGATGAACCCAACACCCAAAATACATCATTGCTAATACAGGGCGAGGCTGTGGATAATTCGCTGCGCTTCAACTGGTATGCGGGCAATGTCTCCAACCGCCCACGCACGGCAGCCTCTGTGGCCTGGACGCCGGCGGCGTGGAGCACGGTGGGGCAGGCCGGAACGGCTCAACGCACGCCGAATCTGGCGCCGGTGCTGCAGGAGATTGTCAACCGGCCGGGCTGGGTCAAGGGGAACGCGCTGACGCTGATTGTGACCGGCAGCGGTGTGCGCACCGCCATGTCTTTCGATGGCAACGCGGCTGGCGCGGCCGTATTGCACATTGAATTTGACACTGCACCGCCATCCGGCGCCCCTGTCATTGTGGCCGTGGGTGATATTGCCGGCTGCGATTATGATGAGGATGAGGCCACGGCGCAGTTAGTTGACGCCATCCCCGGCACGGTGATCAACCTGGGTGACAGCGTTTATCCCGACGGCACGGCGGCGCAATTTAACGACTGCTACGAGCCCACCTGGGGGCGGCATAAAGCGCGCACCCGCCCGGCGGTGGGCAATCACGAATATCACACCGAGAACGCCAGCGGCTATTTTGGCTACTTTGGCGCCGCTGCCGGCGACCCGACCAAGGGTTATTACAGTTACGACATTGGCGATTGGCACGTGGTGGTGCTCAATTCGGAGTGCGCCGCCGCGGGCGGCTGTCGCGGCACATCGCCGCAGATGCTCTGGCTGCAGGCTGATTTGGCGGCGCACCCCAGCACCTGCACGCTGGCCTATTGGCACCACCCGCGCTTCAGCTCCAGCGCCACGCACGGCAGCAATCCGCAATATGATGATTTCTGGCAGACGCTTTATGCCGCCGGTGTGGACGTGGTGCTCAACGGACACGCCCATGTCTACGAACGATTTGGGCCGCAGGATCCGGCCGGTGCAGCCGACCCGGCGCGCGGCATCCGCCAATTCATTGTGGGGACGGGCGGCTATGGACTCTACGCGTTTGCCGCGCCGGAACCCAATAGCGAAGTGCGCGAGGCCAACACCTATGGCGTTTTGAAGATGACGCTGCACGCCACGGCTTATGACTGGGAATTTGTACCCATTGCCGGGCAGACCTTTACCGATTCGGGCAGTGCGTCGTGCGTGGGCGCCGGTCAACCGCCGTCAACTTCTGCGCTGGACATTCGCGTGAACGCCAACACGGATGACGCCGAAGAATATCCCGGCGGCTACGTTTCGCTGACCAATGGCGATCTGGAATTGGTGGACGACAGCAGCGGCAACCAGACCGTCGGCATCCGCTTTGCTGCGGTCAATATTGCACAGGGCGCCACCATTGCCAACGCCTATGTCCAATTTCAGGCCGACGAAACCAACAGCCAGCCCACCACGCTCACCATTTATGGTCACGCGGCTGATAATGCGAGCACGTTTCAATACAGCAATGGCGACATCTCCACACGGCCGCGCACATCGGCATCCGCTTCCTGGTCACCGGCGGCGTGGACCGTGGTGGGGCAGGCCGGCGCCGATCAGCGCACCGTCAACATTGCGCCCATCATTCAAGAGATTGTCAATCGGCCAGGCTGGCAGAGCGGCAACGCGCTGGCGCTCATCATCACCGGCAGCGGCGTGCGCACGGCGGAGTCTTTTGAAGGGGAGCCCAACGGCGCTCCTCTGCTGCACGTTGATCTCAATGAAACGCCAACCGGCGGTGGGACCAGCGGACAGGTGGATGTGCGCGTGAATGATGGTTTTGATGATGTGGAGGAAACCCATTCGGGCAACCTGGCCATGACCAGCAGCGACCTGGAATTGGTGGACGACAACGGCGATGTGCAAACGGTGGGGGTACGCTTCGGCGGCGTCAATGTGCCGAGCGGGGCGACCATCACCAATGCGTATATCCAGTTTCAGGTGGATGAGACTTCAGCCGCGGCCGCATCCATTGTGATCAATGCCCACGATGTGGATGACGCGCCCCAATTTATGGCGTTAAAGTGGGATGTATCCGCCCGACCGCGCACGGCAGCCACCGTCAATTGGACGCCCGCCCCGTGGAATGTGGTGGGGGAGGCGGGCGAGGATCAGCGCACGGCCAATCTGGTCGCTGTCGTTCAGGAACTTGTGGACCGACCCGGCTGGAAAAGCGGCAACGCGATGGCTTTTGTATTTACGGGCAGCGGCGTGCGCACGGCGGAGGCGTATGAAGGGGTTCCCAGCGCGGCGCCCTTGCTACACATTGAATTTACGGCGCCGTAAAAGACAGATGGGGGAGGAAGATGCGAACCGGTTCATAAATAATCAGGCCCGGTTGGGGAATTTCTGGGTCAATGACGACCTGATGATTTAGCTGTGGGGCATAGGCGGCAGCGGCGTGAATCACATCTGTGACCAGAAATGTGATGAATCCAGCCGGCCTATGGGGCTGAAAAACAAGCTGGTTTTGGTTGATAAAACAGCGGCCGTTTGCGTCGGTAATGCAGCTATTGGCATCACTTTCGTTTTGCCCCCAAATTCCGGTGACCTTGGCGTTGGGCAGCGGTAGGTGGCTTTCATTTTCGACAAAAACGGTGGCGCGCGCTTCCCAATATTGGGCGTTTTGCGCCAAGGCGAAACCGGTAATGTCGCCAATGTGCAGCGAAGTGGCCGGCGCGCTATTGGGATCAGTGCCATTTAAAAATTCTTCTACATTAGTGTAGCCATCGCCATCGCTGTCGATGGGGCCATCGGTTGGATCGTTAGGCTGCAAGCCATTCGCCGTCTCCCACGCATTGGACATCCCGTCGTGGTCGCTGTCGGTGGCAGCAGTGCCAGAGTTCAAAGTGGGCCAACCACCCACATCCCGCGGGTCGTCGATAATGCGACCACCGCCGTTGCGCACCTCATCCACCAGGCGCTGATCCACAGCATCACGGACGGGCAGCGTGGCGCCGGCATCGGCCAGCACCTGATCATAGGCTGTCTGCGCCGGGGCAATGGTGATGAAGGGGCCCGGTTGCGGCACGTCGGCCAGAAAATGACGGCCATCCGGGTGGACAATGGCCTGCTCGGTTTGCGTGTTGTCGGGGCGATGAGGGCCTATATTTTGGGCCAAAAACGCGCTCAAAGCACCGCCGTTAAGCGCCTCGAGTTTGACCTCAAAATCAAACTCACTAGAGGGACCAGGTTTGATATAGTTGCCGATATAGTTAAAGTGACCACCCAGCGGATTGCCATCGATGGGGTCGCCATAAAGGCGGGCGGGTGTGCTGCCGGCATCGTAAACCAGATTGTTTACAATGTCGACATTACCGCCTGTTACACGGGGATTGCGACCATAGTTATGCGCCATTAAGTTATGATGGATCGATATATCGGTGGTCTGGTCGCCAATCAGAAGGCCATAGCTCTGCGGGCCAGCGTCGTGGGTGCTATTGAGCAGCGCCTCAGAGATAATCGACCACTGGATGGTGATATTGCGAGCGTTGTACCAGATGGAAATATTCTCATCGGTGGCCCAGCTAAAAGAGCAGTGATCGATCATGACGTGTTCGGCCTCGCGCCCAACGATCAGCGCATCAACATTGTGCGAAAGGGTAGCCATGGGGCCGGGCCGCACGCGCAGGTAGCGGATCACCACGTGTTGAGTATCAATTTCCTACGGTGCATCGTCCATGTTGTGGCTTTTCAGAGCAATGCCTCCGCCCGGCGCGCTTTGTCC
Source organism: Caldilineaceae bacterium (assembly GCA_041391125.1). Classification (GTDB taxonomy): domain Bacteria; phylum Chloroflexota; class Anaerolineae; order Caldilineales; family Caldilineaceae; genus JACKBC01. Next base: position 192,306 of record JAWKON010000002.1, on the reverse strand, counting down.
GGCAATCGTAATGTAGGGGTTCTCGATGACTAGCGGGGTTGACAATTCTATCGTAACAGCTATGCGAAAGACAATAATACGCTGTCCGGCGGCTTCGATAGCGGCGCGCAGGCTGCCGGGGCCGCTGTCTGCCAACGTGGTGACTTCAATGATCTTGCCGCCGCGGCCGCCAATAGCATGAGCGCCGTAGCCTTCTGCTCCCGGGAAGGCTGGTGCGGGCCACGGGATTGTGGCTTGCTGGACGACACCTTGCTTAGCCGGTGCGACTGATCCAAGGCAGCCGGTTAATATTAGTGTGCAAAGCAAGAATAGATAGCAGCCAGAGCATTTATGACGATTTGTGGGTGATTGCATATTAGATTCTGGTCCTTCAAATAATAACGATAATCATCAACTTATGTCAGGTCTTTGGTTTATGCAACTCTCAATGTTGTCAATTTCAACAACATACCGACCATTTAACTGGAACATATGTTGAACTCACTCTGAAAACTCTCAAATATCAGGCGCAGGGATCGTAGTTTACGCTAACCTAATGATGCAGAACTACTGTTAACAGAATTTAGTCACACATTAACATAAGCGGTCCTTATATAATTATTAAGGCCCATTAACATAGTGATAACATCCCTGCTGCCTGCACATTTATAATATGGCTTTCCTATTCATATGGGAGCAAATTATTTGGAGCAAATAGATTGAGCTACCACGACAATCTATCGTTGTTCTGTAGTGCGGTTATTTTGAAACAACGGTTTGTAAAGACCAAATCGTTGTTCTTAAACAAACACACTAAAAGGCAACAACATGAAAGAAAGAGACGGCGTACAGAGATCAGAGCAGTGGAATCAGTATTATGGAAAAGCGCATCTAGAGAATTTTCAACATCACAGGAGCAAGTTTCTCGTTGATCCAACCGAGTTATCCATGCGCAAGGCTGCCCTTTTGCGAGCGATGCCACGGATCAACAACGCAATAGTCTTAGAAGTAGGTTCCGGTAAAGGGGAGTTCGCCGTGGCGCTGGCCAAGCTAGGCGCCCAGGTGACCGGCATAGACATAGGCGATGACCTAATTGCGCTCTCGCAAATGGTGGCAAAACTCAACAACGTCTACTGTCATTTTAGGGTGGGATGCCTGCCCTAATTGATTTTGCGGATGCGACTTTTGATTATGTGGTGGGGAACGACATTCTGCACCACTTAAGCCGCAACGATGTAGTCGAGTCGTTGGCCGCCACGCACAGAGTGCTCAAACCGGGCGGTGTGGCGCTCTTCAATGAACCCATCGAAAACAGCCGCACGTTCGACTTTATTCAAAATCTTTTTCCAGTGGGTGCGCCCGATTCCCCCCACTATCGGCCATCCATTTTGCACCGTCAAATGTGGCAGACCTATCTGGCCAACGTGGATGATCGGGCGCTTTCCGACGCCGAATTGGCCGCCGCCAAAGGCCCTTTTCGGATGGTGGAGTTTCACTATTGCGGACTGCTCATCCGGCTGGAGCGCTGGCTGACCAATGCAATACTTTGCCGGATGCTGGACCAGATTGACCGGTGCATTACGCATCGCTATTCACCGCTCAAGCGGCTCAGCCGCTCGGTGCTGGCCATATACAAGAAATGATCTGATGAAAAACATGCTGTTTGAACCCGTTGTCGCCACTGCCACCAATGGAAATCATGCGTCGAAAAGCTATGTTGAGCCTGCCCATGTCGGCAGTGACGGCTACCAGGAAGACTATGCGCCGGACGCGCTGGAATTGGTCCGTTCTTTGTGCCAGGCTCTGCGCGAGGCCGCGATCAACTATTGCCACTGGAAGAGCAACAACGCCTTAGACCGATCGGCCAACGGCAAAAACGATCTGGACTTGCTGGTGGATCGAGCGGACGCAATGCGCTTTGCCCAAATTTTGAACGCGCTGGGCTTCAAACAGGCCTTTGCCCCGGCTGAAGACGACATGCCTGGTGTGCTCGACTACTATGGTCACGACGTAGCTGCGGGGCGGATCATTCATGTTCATGCCCACTTTCAGATCATGATGGGGCAGGACATGACCAAAAATTATCACCTGCCCCTGGAGGCGGCCTATTTGGAATCGGCCACCCAAGGCGCGCTCTTCAGAACACCCAGTCCCGAATTTGAGCTGATTGTGCTGGTGCTGCGGCTGATGGTCAAACACGCCACGTGGGACACGATTTTGATGGGTTTGGGACAACTGTCGCCGTCCGAACAGAGCGAGTTGACCGATCTGCAAGCGGAAGCCGATCCACAGCAGATCGACGCCATTCTGCGGGAACATGTGCCGTTTATCAGTCCAACGCTCTTTGCCGACTGTTTGCGGGCGCTAAAAAAGAGGAGTCCTCTCTGGCGGCGCATACGAGCGGCGCGCAAAGTGAGCAATGCGCTCGCCGCCCACACCCGACGCACGCCCACCGTTGATCTGCTGCGCAAGCTGTGGGGACGCGGTTGGGGCATTGTGTGGCGGCGTCTGCTGGCAGGGCAACAGGGTTCACAACGGCGGCTGGCATTAGGCGGCGCGCTCATTGCCGTAGTGGGCGGCGACGGCGCCGGCAAAACTTCCACCATTGAGCATTTGCGCGGCTGGCTGGGTAAGGAGCTGCAAACGCGCACGGTGCATCTGGGCAAACCGGAGTGGTCGCTCACGACTCGAATGGTGCGGGCGCTGCTCAAGGTGGTGCGCGTGCTGCTGCGGGCGTCCTATATTGAAGAAGCGCCCGTGCTTTATCAGCCTGACGCCCGCCCTTCCACATTGACTGTGTACAGCCTGGCGCTACGTGCAGTCTGCGCCGCCCGCGACCGCCAGCGCACCTATGCGGAAGCTCGGCGCGCGGCCAATCGTGGCGAACTGGTCATTTGCGACCGTTTTCCGCTGCCGCAGCTCAAAATGATGGAAGGCGCGCAGGTGGCGCAACTGGTTGACGAAAACGACATGAATTGGTTTTTGCGCCGGCTGCACCGGCTGGAGTTGCACTATTTGCAGCACATCCTGCCGCCAGATTTGCTCATTGTGTTGCGGCTGGATCCCGAGATTGCCGTGGTGCGGCGCAGCGACGAAGACCCGCATCCGGTACGCGTACGCAACCGCGAATCTGGGAAGCGGCGTGGGCGGGCAGCGGCTGCGCGTGATCGACGCCGCCAGCCGCAGGACGATGTGCTGGCCCAAGTGCGTCAAATTGTCTGGTCGAAGATTTAAAAGCAAGACCATTCAAATAGCGGAGACTGCGACGCACGGCTACAGAAACCCCGGCTTGGCAGTCGAGTGATCAGCCGTGCGTTGCAGTCGTAGCGGCCTTATTTGAACAGTCTTGGATTTAAGAGAGGATTTGCATGATTGCCGAAGTCATTGGATTGGCCGGTGCAGGCAAAAGTTCATTGCGCCGGGCGCTGCTCCAAGAAGGCATCTCAACATTCACGCGTGGCCTAGCCATTCGCAAGCCGCAAAACTGGCCCTATTTTGTGGGCTCGGGCATTCGAGTGGCGCCACGCTATTGGGACCACCTTGGCGCGGACGCGGGTATGACCGGGCGGAGGTGGCGCGCCTCTTCTATTTGACCGGCATGAGCCAGGTTTTTGCCCGCATGACGCGCAACGGAGAGTCGCTGCTGATTGATCAAGGGCCGATTTTTGAAATGGCAACCCTCCGCGCATTTGGGCCGGAACGGCTGCTTGCTCCGCAACATGATTCGTGGTGGACAACCCGTTATCAACAGTGGGCGGCTACGCTGGATCTGATCGTTTGGCTGGAGGCGCCAGCGGAAATTTTGATGGAGCGCATCCGCTCTCGTGAAAAATGGCACGCCGTCAAGGATGGCTCGCTGGCCGATATGCAGGACTATTTACAGCGCTATCAGACGGCTTATGAGCACGTGGTTTCACAACTGACGGCCCAGCATTCCATTGCGGTTTTGACGTTTGACACCAGCACTATATCAACCGCAGCCATTACATCTGAAATTTTAGATCAGCTTCAATGCACCAAAGATCCTGAAATGTCAACCAAGGCAGCAGCTTTAGCCACATAAAGCACTTGGAATTGCAAATATCAAATAAATTTGTGAACCAGTACACGGAACACGCAATACCCAACATATGGCAACACTCAAAAGAACCCGACCTTTCGACCTGCTCTCCAAACTGCTGGCCGATGACAATCTAACGCAAAAAGCCTACCTTAACGCCCTGGCCGCCGCGCTCGAATTTGGCGCACGGCTGGCGGTTGGCTTTATCGTCACGCCGTTTCTGGTGGCCGGGCTGGGCGATTCGCTTTACGGCGTCTGGCGCACATTGGGCGGGCTGACGGGCTATCTGTCGGCGGCCAGCGGACGGCCTTCGCAGGCGCTCAAATGGACCATTGCCAACCAGCAAAACTCAACCGACTACGAGGAAAAGCGGCGCAACATTGGCAGCGCGCTGGTGGTTTGGCTGCTCTTTTTGCCGCTGCTCACCGCGCTGGGCGGGGTGCTGGTCTGGTTTGCACCCATCTGGATCAAAGATATTCCGAGCGAACTTTACTGGCTGGTGCGCGTGACGGCGGTGCTGCTGGTGGCTCAATTAATCGCCACTACGTTGACCTATTTGCCGCAATCGGTGCTGGAGGGGGAAAACCTGGGCTACAAGCGCATGGGCATGTCGGCCATGTTGACCTTTGCCGGCGCCGGGCTGACCATCCTGGCCCTGAAGCTCAACACCGGCCTCATAGGCGTGGCCGTGGCCAATCTGATTATTGTGCTGGCCACCGGGCTTTTCTATCTCTTTGTGGCGCGCAGCCAGATCCACTGGTTTGGCTATGCCCGACCGACGCGCACCGCTGTGCGTCAGTTCTTTGGCTTGAGCGGCTGGTTTTTGATCTGGCGGCTGGTCATGCAGCTTATGACCACCAGCGATCTGGTGATCCTGGGGATGTTTGCCTCGACCGATCTGGTGACGACATATGCGCTGACCAAATATGCGCCTGAGACGCTAATCAACTTTGTGGCCATTGTGGTCTTTGGCATTACGCCCGGTTTGGGCGGCATTATCGGCGCCGGCGATCGGCCGCGGGCGGCGCGGGTACGCAGCGAAATCATGCTGCTCACCTGGCTGATCACCACGGCGGCAGGTGCGGCGATTCTGCTGTGGAATGAGGCCTTTTTGCAGCTTTGGGTGGGGGCGGAGCGCTATGCCGGCGCCACGCCCAATCTGCTGATCCTATTATCGATTGCCCAGTTTGTGCTGATCCGCAACGACGCCAACATTATTGACCTGACGCTGGATCTGTCGCAGAAGGTGCTGCTGGGACTGGTGTCCACCACGATTTCGGTGCTCATGGCCGGGGCGCTGGTTCACTTTTTTGACGCCGGCATTCTGGGTCTGGTGGTGGGGCTGATGGCCGGACGGGCGATTTTGAGTATTGTTTATCCGATTATGATTGGGCGCTTTCTGGGCGTATCTTTCTGGTCACAATGCGTGGGCGCCTTGCGCCCCATCCTGGTGTCGCTGCTGTTGATCGGTCTGATTGTGGGGTGGGGACATAAGGCGGTGCGGACGCTGGCCCTGGCGCAGAACTGGTTTGGTTTTCTGCTGGCCGCCGGGCTGACCACCGTGGCGGCAGCATTGATTGCCTTTTATGGCGGTCTGAATACGGCCCAACAGCGCACCATGTGGATGCGCGTTGAGCGTATCTGGCGGTAATTATTCCCATGCGCACAATTGCTTATTGGCTCACTTTACTGACAATCATATTGATGCCCTGGGAGAGCTTTCTGATTCTGCCGGGCGTGGGGACGGCCAGCCGCTTCGTAGGCGTAGTGGCGGCGGCGTTTTGGGTCTTCACGGTCTTTTACACAGGCAAGTTTCGCAAGCTGGCGCCGTTTCACCTGGTGGCGTTTCTCTTTTTTCTATGGAATGCCATCACCATTCTGTGGAGCATCGATCCGGTTGAAACATTTTTGCGCAGTTTGACCTATATGCAATTGGCCCTTTTCAGCCTGATGCTGTGGGATCTCTTTCCCACACGCGCTAACATCCAAATGGGGCTGCAAGCCTATGTGCTGGGCGCCTACGTACCGGCAGGCAGCACCATTTATAACTATATGAATGGCATTGCTTTTTCATATGGCCGCTATGCGTCCACCGGCGATAACCCGAACACAACCGGCATTTTGGTGGCATTGGCGCTGCCGCTGGTCTGGTATCTGGCCGCATCCAGTGACACAACCGGCGCTTTGCGTCGCCTGCGCTGGGTTAATTATGTATACATTCCCGTGGCCATGTTTGCCATTTTGCTGACGGCCACGCGCTTTGCCCTGCTCATGGCGGTCCCGGCCATGCTCTTCGGCCTAAGCACGGCGCCGCGGCTCTCTATGAAATTGCGTGTACTAATTTTTGTGGCGGTGCTGGTTGCGCTCTATGGGCTCTCCTCTTGGGTGCCAGAGACGGCGCTGGACCGCTTCGCCACCATCGATGACGAGATCCAGGGCGGCGACCTGAGCGACCGCACGGTTTTATGGGACATTGGCATCAATATGTGGCTGGATCATCCGTTCATCGGCATTGGCAGCGGCGGTTACAACATGGCGGTGGCGCCCATCTTTGGGCGGCCGCGCTCGATTCACAACACATTTATTTCGGTGCTGGTTGAGCTGGGGGCGGTGGGTATCTGCTTATTCTTGCTGCTTTTGCTCATGGCGCTATTGCACATTGTACGCCATTCAGCCTGGGAATTTCGTTTTTGGCTCACCACAGTGGGGGTCTGGCTCATGGGCAACCTGTTGCTGACCTGGATCTACTATAAGCCCACCTGGCTGGTGCTAGGTCTGCTGGCTGCCAGCGCCGGACTGGCCGGACACAAGAGCGAGCCGGAGCCAGACCCCGAAACCACCGCCCTTGTACCAGCGGTGGTGAGCAGGTTGAGCCATCCGCTGCCGCCACGGGTACGCGAACAGGCCATACCGGCTCCGCTTGTACCCCAGGTGGCCAAAACCACTGGCGCCTATATTGTAAAGAGAGCATAGGAAAACAAAAGCGTCAGAAGAAAAATGATCAACAGATTTGAAAGATTTCACAGATTATGCGGAGAATGATCTTTTCCATCTGTGTAATCTGTTGATCACAAATTGGAATTACGATGATGAATAATTCTCAAAAATCTGCACATGCTCAAAAGCGATTCGCCATCTTTCTGCCGGCGCTCTACGGCGGCGGCGCCGAACGCACCATGCTGAACCTGGCGCGCGGCATGGCCGCACGCGGCTATGCGGTCGATCTGGTGTTGGCGCAGGCGGAAGGTCCCTATTTGAAGGATGTGCCATCCACCGTGCGGCTGGTTGACTTGGGCCAGGGCCGGCTGATCAACAAGATGCGCACGCTGCGCCGGTTGCCGTCCTTTGTACGCTATCTGCGCCAGGAGCGGCCCGATGCGCTGCTCTCGGCGCTGACGCTGGCCAACTTTTTTGCACTGAGCGCGCGCCGGTTGGCCGGGCTACCCAGCCGCGTGGTGGTGAATGAGCAAAACACGCTTTCGCAAGATTCACGCAGCGGCTCCTCCCGTCTGGACTGGATGCTGCCCTATGGCGCCCGCTTTTTCTACGGCTGGGCGGATAACGTGGTCGGCGTGTCGCAGGGCGTGGTTGACGATCTGGTGGAAAAGATCGGCGTCTCCAAAGAGCTGGTCAAAGTGATCCACAACCCCGGCGTGACGCACGAACTACGCGCCAAAATCGACAGTCCGCTGGACCACCCCTGGTTTCAGCCGGGTGAGCCGCCGGTATTTCTGGGCGTGGGCCGTTTGATCCGTCAAAAGGACTTTCCCACCCTGCTCAAAGCTTTTGCCTTGGTGCGCAAAACACAACCGGCGCGCCTGCTCATTTTGGGCGAGGGGCCGGACCGACCGCAGCTCGAAGCGCTGGCCCAAGAACTCAACATTGCGGCGGATGTGGCAATGCCCGGCTTTGTGGAAAACCCCTATGCCTACATGACGCGGGCCGCGGCTTTTGTACTCTCTTCGCTCTGGGAGGGGCTGCCCACCGTGCTCATGGAGGCGCTCTATTGCGGCGTCCCCATTGTGTCTACCGACTGCCCCAGCGGCCCGCGCGAAATCCTGCGCCACGGTGAAATTGGCCGCCTGACACCCATGCGCGACCCGCAAGCGCTGGCCCAGGGCATGCTCGACGTGCTGGCCGGCAAGGTGCCGCGACCCACATCGGAAAGCTGGCAACCCTATGAACTGGAGACCATTGTAGAGCAGTATGTGGACATCCTGCTAGGCAAAGAGAGTAAGGCGCAAGCTGTAAGTTAACAACGGAGGCCGCTCCTCCCCCTTGACGCACTCTGTGCGTCTTTCCCCCTCCTCTCCACCTGTGGAGAGGAGGGGGCCAGGGGAGGAGCGGCATCCACACAGAAAAGGTGAGTTTCATGTGCGGCATTTGCGGCATTTATGACAGCACACAACCAGAACATATCGCTGCCACCCTGGCGCAGATGAACCAGATGCTTGTGCATCGCGGGCCGGATGATGGTGGCGAGTTTTGCGACAAAACATGTGGTCTGGCCATGCGGCGCCTGTCTATTATCGATCTGGCGGGCGGGCATCAGCCCATCTGCAACGAAGACGGCCGGCTGGTGATTGTGTTCAACGGCGAAATCTACAATTTCCCCGAACTGCGCGCAATGTTGATCGAGCGCGGCCATCGCTTCCAGACCCAGTCGGACACCGAAGTGATCGTGCATCTTTACGAGGATGAGCGCGAAAATGCGCCGCTGCATCTCAAGGGCATGTTCGCCTTTTGCATTTATGACCGGCGCGCCCAATCACTCTTTATTGCCCGCGATCGTTTTGGCGAAAAGCCGCTCTATTATCATGTCGACCCGCAGAATGGGCTGATCTTCAGCAGCGAAATTCGCAGTCTGCTCCAGCACCCCACGGCGCCGCGGCGGCTCGATTATGAAGCGCTGGGTTATTACATGCGCGTGGGCTTTGTGCCGACGCCGCTGACCCTCTTTCGCGACATCCGCATTTTGCCGCCCGGCCACTGGCTGCAATGGCGGCAGGGCAAGCTGCTGATTCAGCCCTATTTCACAATCGACTATTGCCCGGATCCGCAACTTGAACGCGAGGAGGATGCGGTGGCGGCGGTGGAGGAGACGCTGCGCCAGGCCGTCAAACGGCAGGCCATTAGCGATGTGCCGCTGGGCGCCTTTCTCTCCGGCGGCATCGATTCAAGTTCGGTGGCGACCATGTTGCAAGCCAATTCGACTCGCCAGGTGAAGACCTTCACCATGCGTTTTGAGGATGAACAGTTTGATGAAGGGCTGATTGCGCGTGAGGTGGCCCAGCATCTCGGCACCGAACACCACGAATTTGTGATTCCCAACGTGGGCTTTGAACCGGAAGATTTCTGGCGCATTGTGGACCACGTGGGCGCGCCCTTTAACGACACGTCGGCCATCCCCACCTATATTCTGAGCAAGCACATCCGCGATGAGGTGACGGTGGCGCTTTCCGGCGATGGCGGCGATGAGATGTTTGCGGGCTATCCCGTCTTTCAGTGGGGCGTGTCGATCCGGCGGGCGCAGCAGTTGCCGCGGCCGCTGCTCAAGTCGAGTTCGTGGCTGGTCAACTGGCTGAGCCAGCAGCCCGCCGGCGCCAACATGGCCGCGCTGCGGCGGATCCGCCGCGGGCTAGCGGGAGCCGCCGCCCCGGCCCATCTGTTGCCCATTGAGATTCACGCGCTTTTTGAACCGGCTGAACTGCACGCGCTGTTGCGCTGCGACATGACCAGCGAGGTGGCCACAGGTGAGCTGCCGCTCTTTACCGATTTGCCAACGCAGGCCAAAAACTGGAGCCATTTGCGCCAGCTTATGTATTATCGGCAGCGACATACGCTCAATGACAAGATGTTGACCAAGGTGGACCGCATGAGCATGGCTGCTTCCATCGAGGTGCGCTCACCCATGCTGGATGCCGATCTGGCCGAATTGAGTATGCGGCTGCCCGACAAGCATCTGATCAAAAACGGCGTGGGCAAGCATGTTTTGCGCCAGGCGCTGGCGGGCAAAGCGCCCGACATTGTGTTCAACCATCCCAAGACCGGTTTTGGCGTGCCGATGCACCGCTTTCAGAACGCAGCCTATAAAGAGATGGCGTGCGAGCTGCTCACCAAACAGGCGGGCATTCTGCAACTCTTTCAGCCGCAGGCCGTGCAGGAGATCATCCGCGCCGGCACCGAGCAGCAGCACGAACGTGCCGACCGCAGCATGGAGCGCGCCAACTATCAGCTCTGGTCCATGATGCAGCTTGCCGCTTGGGCCGAGCGCTTTGAAGTGAGTCTTTAGAAAGGAGTACCCGTGACAGCAAACCAAACGCCACGCCTTTTAATCGTCGGGCCACTGCCGCCACCCATCAACGGGACGGGCGTCAGCTTCCAACTTTTTTGCGATGAACTGGCGCACTATCCCGCACGGCACAACACCGACTTGCAGTTTAAGATCATCGACTCGTCGCCGCGCCGCTTGAAAGAGAAGAACAACCTCTTTTCCCTGGCGGATCAGGCGCAGACGCTGCGCATTTTGCTGCAATTTTGCCGCCACGTGTGGTGGGCGGATCATGTGATGGTCTTTGGCTCCACTGGCTTTTTGCTCATGATTGTGCCGCTGCTGCTGGTTATTGCCAAGATAGCGCGCAAGCCCTATTACGTGCGTGCCTTTGGCGGCTCGCTGGATCGATTCAGCGCCGAGCTACCCCCTATGTTGCGCCGGCTGCTGCTCTTTACGCTGCGCCGCGCCGATGGCTTGCTGGTACAAACGCAGTGGCTCTACGACCACTTTCGCCCGCTCATTGGCGACAGCGTGCATCTGGTCCCCGGATACCGCGGCATGGCGGAAGCGGCGTTGACGCCCAAGCCGCTCACGACGCCGGAACAGCCGCTGCGCCTGGCTTTTGTGGGCATTGTCAAAGCGGAAAAAGGTGTTTTTACTTTGCTAGAGAGCCTGCGCCAATTGGATGCCGCGGGCAACCGCACGGTCGAGTGTCACATCTTTGGGCCGCAATCCGATTCCAGCGTGGAACGCTTTAACGCAGAGATTGGGGCGATGCGCAATGCACGCTACCAAGGCGTGTTGAAGCCCGGCACGGTGGTGACCACGCTGCGTGATTATGATGCGCTGGTATTGCCCAGCACTTATGAAGGCGAAGGTCATCCCGGCGTGCTGATCGAAGCGATGATGGCCGGGATTCCAGCGATTGCTGCCAATTTCCGCGCCATTCCAGAGCTGATTGAACACGGGCGCAACGGCCTGCTGGTGGCGCCGGAAGATGCTGGCAGCCTGGCCGACGCTATTCGTACCCTGGACGAAAACCGGGAGCTGCTGGCCGAGATGAGCCGCCAAAACTGGGAACGGCGCACGGCGTATGACGCCCGCCATGTAATCCCGCTGCTGTTGCAACCATTGGGGTTGGATTTGGGGAATAACAAGAGTTCACTGCCAAAAGGGCGAAATCGCCACAAAAAACACAAAATTCACAAAGGGCTCAGAGCGAAATTTTTGTGATTTCATTATGGATTTCTCGGTTTTTGGGTTTTAGAGCTTTTGCAAGAGACATACAAAGAATTTAGAGGAAACAGAATGCGCATTCTCTATTTACACCAATACTTTAACACCCGCTCCAACACGGGCGGCACCCGTTCCTATGAGTTTGCCCGCTATCTGGTGAATCAAGGTCATCAGGTGACCATGTTGACAGCAGCTTCCGATCATAATGCTGAGGCACAGGGCACAAATAGCTACCAGGTGGACGGCATTGACGTGGTGGGGATCAACGCGGGCTATAAAGATCATATTGAGGGCACGCGCATGTCGTACCCACAGCGCATCCTCAACTTTCTCTATTTTGCCATTGTGTCCACATGGGTGGGGCTGCGGCTGCCCAAGGCCGATCTGGTCTTTGCCACCTCTACGCCGCTGACCATTGGCATTCCGGGGCTGATCATCAGCAAGCTGCGGCGCATTCCGCTGGTCTTTGAGGTGCGCGATCTGTGGCCGGAGGCGCCGGTGCAGATCGGTGCGCTCAAATCGCCTTTGCAAATTGGGCTGGCGCGCTGGCTGGAGCGCACCATCTATCGCAATTCGGCCCACATCATAGCGCTTTCGCCCGGCATGCAGGATGGCGTCGTCGCCACTGGCATTTCGGCCAGCCGGGTCACCATGATCCCCAACGCATCGGACGTGGATCTCTTTACGCCAACGGTGGATGGCAGTGAGTTCCGGCAGCGGCTCAACCTAAACGGTCATTTTACCTGCGTTTACTTTGGCACAATGGGTGAAGCCAATGGACTCAACTTTGTGCTGGATGCAGCCGCGGAGCTTAAGAATCGTCAGGTTTCGGATGTAGTGATTGTGTTACAGGGTGACGGTAAGGAACGGCCCATGCTGCAGAAGCGCTGCCAAGGCGAAAAGCTAGACAACGTGATCTTTGCCGACCCGGTTCCCAAGCAGGATGTACCCAAAGTGGTGACGGGGGCTAATGTAGCCATGACCATCTTCAAAAACTTACCCATTTTTGCCACCAATTCGCCCAACAAGATGTTCGACTCCCTGGCGGCTGGGCGACCGGTGCTGGTGAACATGCCGGGCTGGATGCAAGAATTGGTGGAGGAGAATCGAGCTGGCGTCTTTGTACAGCCGGACAATCCCGTAGATTTTGCCGACAAGATCATCTTTCTTCGCGACAACCCGGCGCTCTGTGCTGAATATGGGCGCAACGCTCGTCAACTGGCGGAGGAGAAATTCGCTCGCCACAAGTTGGCCGCCCAGCTTGAGCAGGTATTTCTAAACGTTGTTAGGCCAAAACGTTAAAAGGAGAAGCGATCATGTTGTCCAAATCGTACCAAGAGTCGGGAAAACGCCTATTGGATCTGATATTGGTGCTCTATGCACTGCTGTTTTTGCTGCCATTCCTAGGATTGGTAGCGTTGGCTGTGCGCCTGAGTTCACGTGGGCCTATCTTTTATACGCAGACGCGTGTGGGCAAAGACGGCCGGCTCTTTCAGGCATACAAGTTTCGCAGCATGTATGTGAACAATGTCGATCCCAGCACCACCGGTGAAGTGACGCTGGACAATCCGCTGGTGACCCCAGTGGGGCGCATCATCCGCCGCCTAAAAATTGACGAGATTCCGCAGCTCTGGAATGTGGTCAAGGGTGACATGAGCCCAGTCGGGCCGCGGTCAACAATCCCAGAACATGTGGAGGACTACACGCCACAGGAGCGACGACGGCTGGATGTAATGCCGGGTCTGACTGCTGGGCGCAGGTGAATGGGAATATTGAAATCCCCTGGGAACAGCGTATTTTGCTGATCTTTGTACGTTGAAAACCAGTCCTTCTGGCTCGATCTAAAAATATTGTGGATGACCGTAGACGTCGTTGTGCGTGGCGAACATGCGAAAGGAGGCGCTCCATGCGGCTGGTATTCGTTGGGGCAGTTGAGAGCAGCTATCAAGCGCTGCAGGCGCTGTTGGCGGCCGGTGGTCGCGTGGACCACATTTACACGCTGGCCCCTCAATTTGCGCATCGCCATTCGGACTATGCCGATCTCTTTCCGCTGGGTAAGAAATACGGCATACCGGTGACCGGCGTAAACAACATCAACGACCCGGAAAGTCATGGCCGAGCTGTGCGCGCTGGAGCCCGACTATCTGTTGGTGATCGGCTGGTCGCAACTGATCAAGTCCGAATTGCTGCAACTGCCGCGCCGGGGCGCCATTGGTTTTCACCCGGCCCTGCTGCCCGAGAATCGGGGCCGCGCCGCCCTGCCGTGGGTTATCTTGCGGGGGCTCAAACGTACAGGCGTTTCGCTCTTTTTTCTGGATGAGGGCATGGATTCCGGCGATATTATCTGCCAGCAGGAAATTGAAGTGGCGCCTGATGAGACGGCGCGCACGCTTTACAACAAAGTGTCTGCCGCCGAGCAGTCGCTGATGCGCCAGATTGCGCCGTGGATTATGCAGGGGAAACTACTGCGGCGCGCCCAGGATCACAGCCAGGCCACCTATACGGCCAAGCGCACGGCGCGCGACGGCCTGATCGATTGGCAACAGTCGGCGCATCAGATCTGGACGTTGATCCGCGCCGTATCCGACCCGTATCCGGGTGCTTTTACATTCTATCGGGGACGCAAACTGACCATTTGGTCCGCCGATCTGGTCTCCTGCGCCAACTATGTGGGCGTGCCCGGCCAGGTGCTGCGCCCCGAAGAGGACGGTGTGCTCGTGCAGTGTGGCGCCGGTCACATCCGCCTGCGCACGGTGCAGGAAGAAGGACAGGCCATGCGCCCCGCCGCCGACTATTTTACGCGCGTCCACGATGTGTTGGGCATTGATTGGTTGGCGCTATATGAACAGATGCAAAACTTAAAGTAGAGGAAAACATAGGAGTAAAAAGAATTATGCGAGTTTTAGTTTTGGCGCCGCACGCCGATGATGAAGTGTTGGGGGTGGGTGGCACCATTGCCCGCCATGTGGCCCGCGGCGATGAGGTGTATGTGGGCATTTTGACCACCGGCAACCCGGCCTATTTCAGCCCTGAATCGGTAGAAAAAGATGATTGCGATGCGCGCGAGGCGCACCGGCGGCTGGGCGTCAAAAAGACCTTCTTTTGCCACGACCTGCTGGCGCCCGGCATGGACCTGGCGCCCCAATACAAAGTGACCGAGGTCATCCGCGGCTGGCTCCAAGAGGCGCAGCCGGACCTGCTCTACATTCCGCACCGCGGCGACATTCATCTGGACCACCGGCTGACCTATCAGGCGGCGCTGGTGGCGGCGCGGCCGGGTTACAGCAGCGTACGCCGCATTTTGGCCTACGAAACGCTGTCGGAAACCGAATGGGCCGGCCCTTCCCATGAGGATGCTTTTTTGCCCAACATTTTTGTGGACATTTCGGACTATTTGGAAACAAAACACGCGGCCATGCTGGCCTATGAGGCGCAAATCAAACAGTTTCCCAACCCCCGCTCGTTGGAAGGCATTGATGCGTTGGCCCGCATGCGTGGCTCTACGATTCAGGCGCCGGCCGCCGAAGCCTTTGCTCTGATTCGGGAGATTGTCCAATGATGATCCAGACAGTTGAAAACACTCACTTAAAAAGTGCAGAGGAGCAGGCACGACCACAGCGGTCAACAAAAGCGACCGCGGTCGATCATACTCTCCCAAGCAGCTACGGCGCAGCAAGTTCGACGCACTCCTGCTCCTATACGGTGACCACGGCTGAGCCGGAGCGGTGGGCGGCAGTTTTGCAGCGCTGCGCCACGTACGACATGTATCATTTGGCGGGCTATCATCAGCTCACCGAAGAGCAGGAAGGACATCGCGCCGAACTTTTCGTGTTTGAAGAAACGCGGTGGCGGCCATGCCCCTTTGTGCTGCGCCCGCTGGCCTGAATCTTCCGGGGCTGGATGGCGCCGAAGGCTGGGACGCCATCGGTTTATGGCTACGCCGGGCCGCTTTTCAACCAGCCACTGGCCAGCCCCTGCAAACGGTGCAAATGTTTGCGGCGGCGCTCAAAGTACTTTGCCGATCGGGGCATTGTATCGGCCTTTAGCCAAGCTGTCCAACACTGGATGAACAGGCTGCCTACTTATCGCTCTCTGGCGGGGAAGTGCTGGATGTGGGGCCAACTGTCGTCGTCGATTTGACGCTGTCGCCGGAACAGCAGTGGCATCATGTGCGGGCCGATCACCGCCGCGAGATATCGAAAGCGCGACGCGCCGGCATTCAATGTGTGCGCGATGAGAGCGGGTGCTATTTTGATGATTTTATCGATATTTACTATCAAACCATGCAACGCGTGGGCGCCACCGACGGCTACTTTTTTGACCGGCAGTACTTTTATCGCTTGCGCGAGGTGTTGGGCGACCGGTTACACCTTTTTGTGGCGCTCAAAGACGACGCGGTGACGGCTGGTTCGCTCTTTACCAACTGCAATTCGATTATCCAATATCATCTTTCCGGCACCCACGATGATTATCTGAATGTGGCTCCCAGCAAATTCATCTTGGATGGTGTGCGCCAATGGGGCAGCGCCGTGGGTGCAAGCGCACTGCATTTGGGCGGCGGCGTGGGCGCCCAAGAAGATAGCTTGTTCCGTTTCAAGGCAGGATTTTCCAGGCTGACCCGCCGCTTCAAAGTGTGGCGCATGATGAGCAATGTAGAGCGCTATACCGCATTGGTGGAACAGCGCCGCCGCTGGAGTGCAGACAACGGCTATGCGGCGCCCAACGAGCACTTTTTCCCGACCTATCGTTGCCCGGTCGTTGCAAAATAGGGCAATTCTTGAATTAATCTCATTTTGCCAGAGGAGTAGAAAAGATGGCTATTCTCAATTTGGAAACCAAAGCCCCCGCGGCTGTTCAGGCCCAAAGCGCATTCGTTAACGGCGCGAATCCAGCCAAGCTGGAGCCCATCAGTATGGAGCCCATCAGCATGGGGGCGCCCGATATTACGGAACTGGAGCGCATGGCGGTCCACAATGTATTGAAAACCCCGGTGTTGAGCATCGGGCCACAGCTTGATGCGTTTGAAGAGGCGGTGGCGGCGCAGGCCGCCGTGCGCTATGGCGTGGGGGTCAACTCGGGTACCAGCGGGCTGCATCTGTGTGTCATTGCGGCAGGCGTGGGCGAGGACGATCTGGTTATCACGAGCCCGTTTTCGTTTATTGCCTCGTCAAATTGCATCATGTATGAAAGAGCTGTCCCGCTTTTTGTAGACGTAGACCCGGTCACGGGCAATCTGGATCCAGCGCTGACCGCCGCGGCCGCCGCTGATTTGCGTCACGGCGGTGAACGCATGAATAAGTGGCTGCCGCCGGCCCTGCGCGCCCATGCAGACCGGATCTCGCCGGAGCAGCTCAAGGCGCTGCTGCCGGTACACGCCTTTGGCCAGCCTGCCGATATGAATCCATTGTGCGCCACGGCTCGCCAACACGGGCTAGCCATGATTGAAGATGCCTGCGAAGCGATTGGGGCCGAATATGACGGACGCCGCGCCGGCAGTCTGGGGGATGCAGCCGTTTTCGCCTTCTATCCCAACAAGCAGATGACCACAGGCGAGGGCGGCATGATTGTAACCGACAACGAAGAGTGGCTGCATCTGTTCCGTTCACTGCGCAACCAGGGGCGGGATGTGTTTGACGCCTGGCTGAGCCACACGCGGTTGGGCTATAACTATCGGCTGGATGAAATGAGCGCCGCCCTGGGATTGGTGCAGGTGCAGCGCATTGATGAGCTGTTGGCCAAGCGGGCGCAAGTGGCGCGCTGGTACGATGAACGGCTGGCCGAACTGGAACTGATCGAGCGGCCCGTGGTGACATCCGGCACGACACGCATGAGCTGGTTTGTCTACGTAGTGCGCATCAAGGCGCCCGCAGAGCGCAACCACGTCATGGACTATTTGCAGTCGGTGGGGATTCCCAGCCGCCCCTATTTTACCCCCATCCATCTGCAACCATTCTATCGCGAAAAATTCGGCTACCAGCGCGGTGACTTCCCTGTAACCGAACATCTGGGGGACGTTTCGCTGGCGCTGCCCTTCTCCGGCGTCATGACGGAGTCGCAGGTCGACCGCGTTTGTGTAGCACTAAAGCAGTCGTTAGCACATTGATATTTAGCGCAATGCAGCCATTATGATTAAACCACAAGTGAGCAAAAAGGAAGTTTAAAATGGCACAGGTATTAAATTCCCCATCATTACTGGCGGCGGCCGAAAATGCAGACGCTCGGCCAGCGCGTTCCAAGAGGTTGACCAATTTACGCAATCGTCATCTCCTATTTTTTGATCTATTGGTGCTGATCTTGGTTCCAGCATTGGCCTTCACGCTGCGCGTCGATGGATTCTCCTGGTGGCCAGCGGATCAACTGGCCTGGATGCTCTTTGTGGTCATTTCACTGCTAGTCAAACTCCCTATCTTTTACCAACAGGGGCTCTATCGGCGCTATTGGCGTTATGCCGGGGTCAACGACCTCTATTGCGCCGTCATGGCCGTGGGCATATCCACCTTTGTTTTAACAGTTTTGTTTGGTCTGGCGCATCCGCTGCTCACACCTTATAAATTGGCCGTCTTTCGATTGACGCCGTTAATCGATGGTATGCTTACGCTAATTGCCGTGGGTGGCGTGCGCTTTGGCCTGCGCGGTCTGTATCATTCCTATCGGCAACGGCAGCAGCGTTTGACCGCCGAACACATTCTGGTGGTGGGTGCGGGCGAAGCGGGCGCGATGGTTGTAAACGAGATGTTGGGTACGCCCGAACTCAAGATGAAACCGGTGGCTTTTCTGGATGACGATGTGGCCAAAATTAACACATTTGTCAAAGGAATACCTGTGGCCGGCGGTGTCGCCGATGTGGAGCGCGTGGTTCAAGAATATGGCATCCAGGAGATCATTGTGGCGCTGCCCTCCGTACCGTTTGGGCGTCGACAGGAGATTGTGGATTTGTGTAAGGCATCCGGGGTGACTACGCGCAGCTTGCCCGGCATTTATGAGCTGCTGGCCGGACACCAGACTGTAAGTCGGCTGCCGCAGATTGATGTGAATCAGCTCTTGGGCCGCGACCCCATCCAGACCGATACCAGCGAAGTGGCGACCATGATCGAAGGCGCAGTGGTGCTGGTGACCGGCGCCGGCGGCTCCATTGGCAGTGAGCTTTGCCGCCAGATTGCCAGCTTCGAACCGGCCGAAATCATCTTGTTGGGGCATGGCGAAAACAGCATTTTTGAAATCGGATTGGACCTGCGCCTGGCGTTTCCCAATTTGGTCACGCGTTCGCTCATTGTGGATGTGCGCGACAAGCACCGCGTCGCCCGCGCCATCGAAAAATATAAGCCCAAGGTGATTTTCCACGCCGCCGCCCACAAACATGTTCCGTTTATGGAGGAGAATGTGGAGGAGGCAATTATCAATAATGTCTCGGGTACATACAATCTTTTACAGGCTGCTGAGCGGAACGGGGTGGAACGATTTATCCTCATTTCAACCGACAAAGCCGTGAACCCCAGCAGCATTATGGGCGCCACCAAAAGGTTGGCGGAATTGCTGGTGCAATCTGCCGCCCAACGCAGCGGCCACGCCTATATGGCCGTACGCTTTGGTAACGTGTTGGGCAGCCGCGGCAGCGTCATCCCTATTTTCCAGCGTCAGATCGCCGCCGGCGGTCCGCTCACCGTGACGCACCCGGAAATGCGCCGCTATTTCATGACCATCCCCGAAGCCGTGCAGCTTGTGTTGCAGGCCGCCGTGTTGGGGCAGGGCAGCGAGATTTTCCTGCTAGACATGGGAGAGCCGGTGCGTATTATGGACCTGGCCGCTGGCCTGCTTAGGCTGTCCGGGCTGGTGCCAGAGCGCGACATCAAAATTGTACATCCCGGTATTCGGCCCGGTGAAAAGCTGAATGAAGAACTTTTTCTAGAAGATGAAGTGTATAAGCGCACCCGCAATGACAAGGTTTTTGTGGCCACCCATCAATATGAAATTGACGGCGAATCTATTGAACAGGTTGTCTCCAGACTGATCACATTGGCTCAGCAAAATCCCACTGCCGAGACGCTAGACTATTTGCATAAAATAATTCCAGAATATCGGCTACCACAATATTTGCATGATGAGAAAATCTTGGCATAATCGGCAAATAGATTTTGATTTAGGATTCTTGAGGATATTACATGAATGATTTCATTGAACTGCGCAAAGTAATTGCCATTACGCTGCGGTGGTGGTGGCTGCTGGCATTGGCCACGGGCGCGGGTCTGGGCGTGGGCTATGGCGTAAGCGCAGTACAGGAGCCGGTCTTTGAGGCGACAACCACATTGCTGGTAGGCCAGTCGATCCAGTCGGCGCAACTGGACACGCGCGATATTGCGGCCAGCGAGCAATTGGCGCGCACCTATGCGCAAATTGCGCGCTTGCAGCCAATTTTGCAGGAGGTGGTTGAAGCGCTGGATCTGCCCGTCGGATGGCAAGCGCTGGCTAGCCGTGTGCGCGTTTCTCCGGTAGAAGCGACGCAGCTATTGAAGATTACGGCCGAAGCCGGTTCGCCGGCCGAAGCGCAACGCATTGCCGACAAAATCGCCGAAACGCTTATTTTGCGCAGTCCCGATGGTCAGCAAAGCCAGGCCGTGGACAACAGCCTGCCGTTCATGACGGCGCGTCTGGCCGATTTGCAAACGAACATTGAAAAAGGCCAGCAGCGCGTGACCGAATTGGAAGCGGCGGTTTTAGAGGCTAATTCCGCCGAGAAGGTGGAAAGTATTCAGCGCGAGCTGAACACGGTGCAAAATCTCATTATTGGGTGGGAAAGCAACTACACGCAACTGTTGACCCTGTCTCAAAGTGGGGGCGGCGCCAATTCGCTGACCGTGGTGGAGCCGGCGCAAGCTGATTTGAGCCCGATCCGGCCACGGACGGCGCTTAATATGCTGTTGCTGGGCGTAGTGGGCGCCGGGCTGGCATTGGGCGCCATCTTCCTGCTGGAGCAGTTCGACAATCGCGTGCGCACGGCGGACGATCTCAAGCTCTACTTTGGCCAGCAGCCATTGGGAACCATTGGCAAATTCAAGGAGAGTGGTCACGCCGGCAAGTTGATCAGCAGCCGCGACCCCTCTTCGGCCATTGCCGAGGCCTACCGCATGATCCGCACCAACATTCTGTTCATGTCGCCGGAACGGCAGTGCAAGTCGATCCTATTCACCAGCCCCAGTACGGGTGAGGGCAAGAGCTACACGGTGGCCAATTTGGCCATTACGATGGCGCAGGCCGGCATGAAAACCATTATTGTGGACGCCAATTTGCGCAACCCCATGCAAAACGAAATTTTTTATATTCCGCATGTCATCGGTTCGCACGCCGGCGGGCTGACCGAACTGCTCTATCTGCCCGAAATTCAGACCGAAATGTTCTTGCGCAACGTGGGCGTACCCAATCTGCAAGTGCTCACCAGCGGCGCTATTCCACCCAACCCGGCCGAACTCCTCGGCTCCAAGCGCATGGATGAGCTGCTTTGCTGTCTTTCTAAGCAGGCCGAAATCGTGCTGATCGACAGCCCGGCCGCGGTGTCGGTGACCGATGCCGCCGTACTGGCCAACCGGGTGGATGGCGTGGTCATGGTGGCCAAAGCCAGCCATACCCGACGTAACGAACTGGAGCAGGCGATTCAAAACGTGCAAAAGGCAGATGCGAAGTTCTTGGGAGTAGTGTTAAGTCAAGTATAAGAAATATGCGAGTGGCATACCACCCGCCACTCGCAACCCGCCACCCGTTAGTTACTCCTATCCATTGTTACAGGCGTGTTTTCTGTAGATGTCGGCAAATGGCCAAATGTAGTTGGGCCGAAGTGTACGGCTTGGCAATAAAGCCAGCCGCGCCCAACCGACTGAGCCGCTGCGGCAGATTGGATTGACTATAGCCGGATGAGACCAGAACCGTAGCGCTGGGCGAAATCTTACGCAGTTGGGTCAGCGTCTCCTCCCCCGTCATACCCGGCATGGAGAGATCGAGCAGCACCAGCACTACTTCGTTGGGACAGCTTCTAAAGAAGTCAATGCCATCTTCGCCATTATCCACCGTCACCACCTCAAAGCCCTTCACGCGCAACATCTCAGATGCGGCAGAACGCACGAATTCCTCATCATCAATTATCAAGATAAGTTTGTCATAGTCCTCGTCAATCAGAGGATACTCATTGACCGGTTCCGGCGGCGTTTCTGTGGTGGCGGGCATGTAAATCTTAAATTGTGTACCGACATTGGGCGTGCTTTGGATTTCCATGCCGCCCTTGTGGCTGCGAATAATGCCCAACACGGAAGCCAAGCCCAGGCCGCGCCCGGCAAATTTGGTGGTAAAAAATGGATCAAAGATTTTGGAGAGCGTTTCCGCATCCATCCCACAGCCGTTGTCTTTAACCGTTAACACCACGTATTGGCCAGCATACAGGGGCTCTCCCGTATGTGCGCACTGCACCGAATTCGGACTTGTAATCTCCTCGAGCGTTGTCTTGACAGTGACTTTACCGCGCTCCTGACCAATCGCTTCGGCGGCATTGATAATCAGGTTCATAAGCACCTGTTGAATCTGACCGCGGTCGCTATTGATGTAGGGCAAAGGCATAGTTAGCTCGGATGCCAATTCAATGCTCTTGGGGATGGCGGCCTGAAAGAGCATCAAGTTGTTCTCAATCAATTCATTTAGATTGACAGCGGTGATTTCGGGTTGATTCTGGCCCGTGTAGGCAAACAGGTGACCAATTAATTCAGCGGCGCGCCGCGCCGCCGTAATTGCCTGATCAATATGAACACGCGCCGCACTATTGGCGGGCAATTTGGCTTTGGCCAGTTCCGATTGACCGGTAATGCCAACCAGTAGATTATTAAAATCGTGAGCCACCCCGCCCGCCAGCACACCCAAACTTTCCATCTGTTGAACTCGATAAAGCACCTGCTGATTGGTCTGGAACTCGGCTTCCATACGCTGCCAGCGACTCACATTTGCCAACCACAAAACGTGAACGGCCAAAGAGATTAGCCCTACAACCACCAACCCAATAATGGAAAATCGATTTTGCTTGTCGATGCCCGACATTGCAATGATCTCCGGCAGCGGCGTCGAAAGGCCGACAGTCCAGGCTAAATCGCGCACGCGCACGGGCGTCCAGGCGGCGATCTCCTCTCCCTTCTCCGGCAACCAGATGTAGGAACCCACCCCTTCCTGCGCCGCCATCACGGCTTGCGTCATCGCCTCGTAATTGCGCGCGCCCTGCGGCGATTGCAGAATAAATATCTCGGCCATACTCTTGCCGCGATATTCAGCCGGAAAATCAGAACTGGGATCGAACACTACGTGGTCGGGGGCATAGATCCAGGCATCGCCATTTTCCAACAGGTGGATCGGCGCAATAAATTGCGTAAAGATCTCCTCCTCAATTTGGTCAACATCGGTGCGCCCCAGCGTTTCTACCTGCACTTGCACATAGGCCTCGATGCTGCGCGCCACGCTGCGCACAAGCTCCAACTCGGTCTGCTGATAGGCGATGATCTGCGACTGGATAGCCGCTTGATACTGGTTGCGCACCAGCAATGCCCCCATGATCAGCAACATAGCAACTACAGCCGGTATCAAGCTGTAAAAGACTTTGGGCGTCTTCAACCACATCTTCTAACACTCCGACTTGTTACACCGGATGCACTTCGCTTTGGGGACAAGGTGCGCTCCTTCTTAGCAGAGGCAGCTACCGCCTTTACGCAAGCCCAAGCCGTCTCTGTCTCTGCTCAGAAGGAGGTTGCCCCCATACTGAAATACACCCTACTACACCTTAATGATATGCCAGTAGCGGCTCAATAGCGGAGCGAATCTCTGCGGCCACATCGGCGGGTACGCGTGGGTTAAAAGGTCCGCCCTCGCCACCTTCAATATCATCAAAGCCACTCAAATGCATAGCCTCCACCACGGCGGCGTAATTGAAAACGCGCCCGTTACGGAAGCGAATCTCCTCTAGTCCGTTGAGCATTGCTTCTACGGCGCGCGCCGCCGCATAATCCCCGCGGCGCTGGGCATTGTTGATCTCATCTGCCGCGCGGGCGCACAGCACCGCCGTGCCGGAGGTATGTCCTCTGGCTCCCATCTCAACCCCATCTGTGCTGCGGTCACCTATGCCCCAGATGACCATGGCGTTGTCGCCCACGCCTTCCACAAAGGGAATCACATCGGCCACGCCGGTGCCGATCTTCACGCCGACAAAATGGGGCGAATCGTTGAGCAGCCGGATCACCGCCTCCCGGTCGCGCTCCTGGCGGAAGTAATAGAGCAGCCGCGCGCCACAGGCATTGCCCACGCGCTCGCCAAATTCCATAAACGTTTCATATGTACCTGCGGGGCTGCCAATGCCAGTCAAGGGCATTACCAAATAAACATCGGGCGGGCGCTGAAGTTGCGCCTGTTCTTCAACCAGGCGCACCGCATCGCCAAGGGGATTGGGTACGATAGCCGACATCAGCACGCCATCGCCGCCCATCACGCGCCCGGTCTCGTCAAAAACACGGGTCTGGTCGGCCAGATCGATGTGGTGAATGAGACTTGTGCCCGCCACCGAAATCACGCGCTGGCGACCGTTGTCCAAATAGTTGTGGCTCATCAAATAGTCAATATTTTTGGCATGACCCGCAAAATCGATCGCCCCATTTTTATAAGGCACAATGGGAATCGTGGTGGGAGCGTTCAGCGCCTCCAGCAAAGTGGGTGTATCCAACGACATGATTTTCTCCTTGGTGTTATGGTAATTATCGTTCTCTGAGCCTGTCGAAGGGAACGCCGGCCTTTGACAGGCTCAGGCCTCGAGGGGCTTAGTAGTTACGCAATTATGACTTTTGCAAATGCTCCAGCATCATGCGAATCTGCACCGCGTGGCCCTGGACGCGATAGTATGGATGCACCTGCGCCCAGGCGCCGTCTTGGGGTACCATCGCGTCATAGGGACAGCCCACTTGTGTAATCAGCGTGGCGTCATCATCAGCTATGGCCACTGGCCCTTGATCAAGCCAACGCTGACAATGCGCCTCTAATGCGTCAAAATAGGCCATATTATCGCGCAAAAGCTGCCCGCCAATCGTTACAGGTGCATGACAGTATAACACAAAATCTGTCTCCAACGCGGCCATTTTGGCCAGAGATGTGCGCATGGCGGGTAGGCCGTCCACCGTGCGCGCCAATGGATAGGGCAATTCGGCGGCATCGGCGGCCAACAGCGTACGGATTTCGGGAATGTAGATCGACAAATGATCGACCGTGTGGCCGGGCGTGGCAAAGAGTTCCAGCGTTAGATCGCCGCCCTGGATGGTCAACGTTTCATCAAAGAGCAATGTGGGCGGTGTCAACTTGATTTCACCAAAAATGGCTGGTTCCTTTTCCTGACGCTGAGCCAACGATTCCGCGACCTCCGGTGTGCCAAATTGCTCTGCACATAGAAGCGTGGCAATAATCGGCGCCGGATAGCGCGCCTCGGGTCCGGCAAAAAGCTGATTGCCCCAGGCGTGGTCATAGTCGGCGTGCGTGTTCACCACCAGCAAAGCGCGGCCACCGGTCACATAGGGCTGCGCATATTCCACCATCTTGGCCGCAGTGGCAGGGTTGATCACCGTGTCGATCAGCACAACATACTGGGCGGTCACCACAATAAAGGTGTCAACCAATTCATCGTTGCGGCAAACCAAAATGCGCTGATCCCAGCCCTGGTTTTCGACTAATATGAGGTTATTACTGTGGCTCATTGGACAAATCCTCTATTTCGGCAATGGCGATACCACTTTCACCCGCCACGCTATAAAGCAGATAGGTGCGACCGTTTTCATCAAAAATGGCCGGGTCGCGCAATTGGCGCCCGCTGGTGAATAGCACCGCGCCGCGATGACTCCAACGGCAGATCGGCCCCTTCATAGATTTCATGCGGCTGCAAAACGGGCCGCGCCGGCGACTCGCGCCACTGCATCCAGTCTGGGCGCAGGTCGATAGCGGAATGCAAAATATGCTCCGGGCAGTCACCCGCCCGTGAATAAAAAACGTGCAGCGTATGCCCCACCCGTTTGACTGCCGCATGGCGCATGTCTTGGTCAAAAAGCGTGGGGCCAATTTCAAAATTGGTAAAGCCATTGGCCGAACGATAAAAGATGCCCGGCATTCCCAGCGCATAGGTCCAGTTTTGCCATTGAAAAACCCGAAAGTAACTTGAGCCCAACAGTTCGCGGCCCGATATAAAATTGAGGCCGTCTGCTGATGTGGCCACTAAACTGCGTTGACCGCCCAATGTGGGAAAACGCTGCGTCACCGGGTCGCGTGCGGCTTCGGCGCGGTCAATGGCCGGGCCGTGATAATACATAATGATGCGCCGGTTCTGCTCATCCACGTGTACATCGGGTGAGGCAATGTGGCCGTGGCATGGCGTCTGCTCCAGTCGCAATGTCCCCGGCCCATAAATGCGCCACGGCCCCTCCAGCGCATCCGCATAGGCCAGCCGGATGAACAGCCCTTGGTGATGGGCAAAATAGAGATAGTAATGCCCCAGCCGATTGGGCAGCCAATCGGGTGCGCGCAGCAGAGAGGGACCGTTGATATTGGCGCCGATAGTCGGATCCATCTGAGGCGTGATGATTGGATTGGTGGCGAAACGCGTAATTCTCATGGGTTTAAAAGGGGGCTCTCCGCCCCTCGGCCCCCACCTCTCCACAAGTGGAGGGGTGGGGGAGAGGCTTGTACCTAAATTGCTGTGTGAACAGATAGATGGCCAGGCACATGTTCACACAGCGTAGGTCGGACTTGCAGTCGGACAGGCACCGGAGCTCCTAGAGAGTGGTCATATTGAAGTCGCTGGGATAGCCGTACGTGTCACACTGCAAGTGTGACCTACAAGCATGACTAACGCAGATGGCCGAGACGGGTGGCCTGGGCTTGGGCTTGCAGGGCCAGCGTGGAGGCCAACAGGCAGTGCTCTTGCGTCATGGCGGTTTCGGTGCGGTTGAGGATGTCGTCGATCAGCAGGCGGCCATAGGTCAACGGGACATTGGCGCAATCAATGTACTGCACCTCCTTGCCATTGACCAGGAAAAGATGATCGCTGCCCGGACGCCCGGCAATGTCGCAATTTTTGCGCACCTCAATATAGCCCTCGGTACCGATGATGGTCAACCGCGTATCGCCCCAGGTGGGCAGGCCGTCGGGCGTAAACCAATCGACACGGATATAGCCACTGCAGCCGGGGCTGCGCACCATCACGTCGCCAAAGTCTTGGAGACCGGGATATTGAGGGTGGTGATAATTGGCCACTTGCGACGCCACAATCTCGGCTTCGGTGGAGCCGGTGAAATAGAGATATTGGTCAAATTGGTGCGAGCCAATGTCGCACAGAATGCCGCCATATTTCTCTTCCTGGAAGAACCATTCCGGCCGCGTATTGAACCGGCGCAGATGCGGTCCCATGCCGATAGTTTGAATAACCTTTCCAATGGCGCCGGCATGAACCAACTCACCGGCCTTGACGGTGGCGCGATTCTCAAAGCGTTCGCTGTAGTCTATTGAGTAGATGCGACCCGTTTCCGCCGCTGCCTGCCGCACCTGCTCCAGTTGGTCCAACGTAGTGAAACCCGGCTTATCGGACATATAATCTTTGCCGTGGCGCATGACTTCGATGCCCAGTGGCGCCCGGTCACACGGAATGGCGGCGCTGATGATGAGTTGCAGCGATTCATCATCCAGAATTTCCTGCTTGCTGCGCGCCACTTTGGCTTGCGGAAAGCGCCCGGTGTACTCGGCCAACAGATCGGCCTCGTCAGCATAAACCGCGACCAGCTCGGCGCCGGCATTGAGCAAAATGCTGGTCTGCCCATAAATGTGGCCGTGATTTAGCCCAATAGCGGCAAAGCGAATATTCGGATTCGACATGGTGATTTCCTTTTCCGAAAGGTGGATGGTGCGAAGCACCCACTTCGTGTTCAACAGATTTTGGAGAATAGGTAACTATTCAGCCACTCGAGGGCTGAGCTTGTCGAAGCCCAGTGTCCCCTTCGACAAGCTCAGGGGACGGCTGAATAGTTACGAGAATAGTTTGTAAACCACAGATTCCACAGATTTTGTTATGTGCAAAAGAGAAATCTGTAAAATCTGTAGTTAAATGTGGTTATTTCGATTTATACTGGCGGTCGTGATAAAGTAACACCGCTACTCGACAGAAAAACTATCACTTTATGCGGAGCCTGAGTATAGATGTGCTTTCGCTGATTATGTTTCTGGGGCCAGCCATGCACGCAGCGTTTGCGCGTCCGCCAGGAAATTCGCTGGCGCATCATTTTGGACAAATTCGATCAAAATGTAGCGTTTCATGGCGGCGGGCGTGGCGGCGGCCGCTTTGTCCAAATATTGGCGCCAATCGTCGGCGCCGGCGGCCAGGGCGCAGCGTTCGCCGGTTTGCCGATGCCACATGAAAGTGTGAATGTTTTGCAGCCAGGGCAAAACGGCATCCAGGCCGGCCAGGTTGTAATCCAGGGCCGCATAGCGCGGGGGCTGCCAATAGGTTTTGACATTGGCGTGGGCCACGCGCGTCAGCAGTTTTGCGGCGGATTCATTTGTGTCGGTCAATGTATTGCCGTGGAATTCGTAATCGATGCGAATACCGGCTGCGGCTGCCAAATCGGCGATGCGCCGGGAATCATCCACCACCTGCCCCCAGTATGTTTCATCGGCATCCGCACTACCTTGTCGCCCGGCCCAAACGCGGATGGAAGGCGCGCCCAGCTCGATGGCGCTCTCCAGCACAGTTTCAAACGGTCCGGTTTCGGCATGGCTCACTCGATAGTATGAGCCGTAGGCAGCTACCTGCAAACCGGCGTCGGCACTCATCTGGCGCACGGTGCGGGCGGCGGCCAAAGCGCCGTGGGGTACATGAACGTCACCTCCCCATTCAATGGCGTCAAGGCCAGCCTGCGCCACCAGCGCCACAATCTCGGCGGGCGTCAATTGGCGGAAGGTAATCGAAACAAGCCCTGGGAGAAAAAGCCCCTTCATTCACTTTCCCCAGCCAACTTGCGCACGCCAGAGACAGCCTGGCTCAATGCCGCGCTATATACGGCAATATCGGCGGCATAAGAGATTACGTTGTAGCCAATCTCCATCCACTGTTGCGCCTGGGCCAGATTACCGGGCTGGATGCCGGCGCCCAATCCGTGTTTGCGCGCCACATCCACCACCTTTTGCAGCCCGTCCACAAAGCGCTGATTGTCAAACTGGCCAGGGATGCCCATGGATTGGGTCAGATCAAAATGGCCTACCCAAAGCACATCGACGCCGGGTGTGGCGGCAATCTCCTCCAAATTATCCAGCCCTTCCTGACTTTCGATCTGGCAGATAATGGTCGTGTTCTGGTTGGCATAAGCCATAAACTCCGCCGGCACAACGCTCTTGTAATCTGTATGGGCCGTACCCAACGCCACACCGCGATCGCCCAGTGGGGCATATTTGGCGGCGTTGACAATGCGGCGGGCGGCATCGCCTGTTTTGACGTTGGGAATCATAATGCCCAGCGCGCCCATGTCTAGCGTGCGTGCGATAAAGTGATATTCGATCTGCGGGATGCGCACAAAGGGGGCGACGGTGGTCGCTTTGAACCAGGCCACCAGATTGGCAATCTCGGCCACGCCAAAGGGGGAATGTTCGGTATCGATGAGCACAAAGTCGATGTCGGCGCCATCCAGCATTTGCGCCAGACCGCGCGTGCCAAATTCCATGAGCATATGGCCCACCGGCGTTTTGCCCGCGGCCAACGTTTGTTGAAAGCGATTGGGTTTCATGGTGATTTTCCAGTGCGTTTTATACTGGGTTTGACGGCAGGAGAGCAACAACGTGACTATTGTTTGGGGAAGCGTTCTCTCGCATGGGTCAAACTAGGGAAAGATGGAACAATGTATGGCTTCGTCAAATAATGATAACATGTTGCTGCCCGTAAACCAAGTCACATGTAGAAATAACTTATCGATCTATATTAAAGGCCTTTTCTTGCCAGGACTTTACCATAAATTGTCCAAACGGCAACAACAAGCTAAAATGAGGTTCATGTCATTTGTTACCTGACATCCGTTTTGCACAAGAACATGTTGATTATAGCAATCTCTACTTTGAAAAGGAGAACAAAAACCCCATGAGTTCACTATTAGATCTTCTGTCGCAGCAGCTCGACGCCAACACGGTCAACCAGCTCAGCCGCCAGCTTGGCGCGGATTCCGCCGCTACGCAAACGGCAATTAATGCGGCGCTGCCAATGTTGTTGGGCGCGCTGGGGCGCAACGCCTCGTCGGCGGATGGCGCGCAGGCGCTCAACAATGCGCTGGCCCGCGATCATGACGGCAGCATTTTAAATGACGTGCTGGGGGCCATGAGCAGCGGCAATACGGCTGACATGGGTGCGAAGATATTGGGCCACGTATTGGGCGGCAAGCAAACCTCTGTCCAGCGCGGGGTAAGCCAGGTAAGCGGTCTGGACGTTGATACTACGGGACAGCTTTTGGCCATGTTGGCGCCGGTGGTGATGGGCGCCTTAGGCCAAACCAAACGCCAAAGCGGCCTGGATGCGGGTGATTTGTCCGATCTGCTGGGCGGTGTGCAGAAGCAGGCCGATTCGCAACTGGGCGGTTTGGCGCAACTGCTGGATCTGGATGGCGACGGCTCCATGGTGGACGACGTGCTAAACATTGGCTCCCAGTTATTGGGCGGTCTATTTGGCGGCAAAAAATAGCGGGCGCCAAATTCACGACACAGCAGGCCACACAGTCAAAATAAAAACCTTGCTCATGATGAGCAAGGTTTCATTTTTTAGAACACTATTTCAGTACTGGCATCATACCGCCTTTAATTGTGTTCTCTATTCCTTTAGCGCTTAATCACAGGTAAATACGCAAAATTTGCCGGCGCAACTTCCCCACCCACCTCCACAACCGTCATCGTCACGCTAATGGTAGTGGAGGCTAACGCCGAGGACTCGTCGGCATCTACGGTGAGAGCGCCTGTATAGGCGCCGGGTTCAAGACCGGCGGCATCCACGTGGACGGTAATATCATTTTCGTTGTGATCCGCCGTCAACCAATTGGCATTACTACTGACCGACAAGTTGCCTTCACAATTGGAGCAGGTAATACGCGCCGTGGTATCGGCCGTCGCCTTCTCATCTTGACGCACCCAAAATTCTATGTTGTCGTCAGACACAATGACACTCTTAGCTGGATCCGCAGCGTTGCTGCGCGGCAGCTCCACCAGGGGTTCCACGGCCGTCAGCGGATCATTGGTCACCTCAAAACCACTTGTAAATCCATTCGCGTCGTTAGATAGCCGTCCCCAGGCCGCGCGGCTGCGATATTTGGTGCTGTGCGCCCAGCTCACCGCACTGTCCAGAGTCCGCTTATCGCTGTAAAAGGTGGCCACATCAAAGTTCACATCCGTATCGCCCAGGCGCTCAAAATAGATGACAATCAAGCCTGTGTCCGCATTGACCTGAAATGGCAGCGCAAATTCCTGATACTGGTTGGGGCTGCTAAAGTCGCTGGCTTTAATATCGAGCGGGCCAAAAGTCTGCTCATCAATGTCCACGCGCACTTTAATGGCGGTGGCATTGGACTGATTATTGGCCACTTTCATGCGGAAATAGGCATAGGCCGTACCGGCGGGCAGGAAGTTGCCCGACCACATCCAGGCCCTGGCCAGCGGCTGGTCCGCAGCCAGTCGGAAGGACTGATGTCCCAAGGCGGCATTATCGCTTTCCCATTGGCCATTGCCCTGCAACAATTGAAAAGAGGGAGAGCTGTCATCGGCCAGCCACTCCGAGCTAAACTGAGCGTAATTCCAGTTAGCCGCGTCGGCACGCTGCCGCGCAATATCGTCGTAGTCAAAGAGCATCTTGACGCGTGTGGCAACCTGCTCTATGGTCACGCTTTCATCTGACGGGTCAGCACCCAGGTAGATCGTGTCGTGAACTTCCGTGGAACGACCTAGCTCGTCGCGCGTTTTCACATAAACTGTGTGCCACCCTTCACCGGCTGCCAAGGTCCAATTCTTTTCCGTGCTAAAAGGTTCCCAGTGGGCGCCGGCAAAGGTCGGCTCATTGGCAATCATCATCTCTTTGGCCGGCGACAATCCGTCAAAGCCATCATTGCCTTCAAGATTATAAATATATAATGTCACATCAGACGTTGCGGTCGTCAGCGCTTCATTGTTGATAACTACCGGCGCATAATATTTGTCATAGGCCAGATCCTGCACAACATAGCCGCGCCCGTCGCTTGCGCGCTGATAGTAGCCCAATCCAATTTCACGGTAGGCCGGATTCATCATGTTGTCATGATGGCCGGGGCTCTGCATCCAAGCATCCACGGCGTCGGTGGGATCGACATAGCCACAGACTACATTTTCACCCCAAGCCATGCCGTGTTCATATCCAGCGGCATTGATGCGACCACTAAGGTCGCCATAGACCGCATCGGCATGACCACAGTGGCCCTCAGGATAATCCTCGACCGCATGGTAGGCAAACCAGCGGGCCGCGTTGGTTAGCTCGGCATTCCAACGCAAAGGGGCCAGCCCTTGCTGGCGGCGCTTAAGGTTGGTTTCGTAAATTGTGGCTGCTTCTTGGCGAATAAACGCATCAAAAGATGTGTTTTGTTCAGCATCTTGAGCCAAGACTTGCGAACCAAACGACGGAAACAAAGGCAGCAGAGTGGAAGAGCAAAGAATGATAACTGTAGAAAATAACTTCAAATAATATCGCATCTTAGTTGACTTTATTAATGATGTTATGAATAAGACACAGACATAACAAGACACTTTAACAACAATACTTCTACGGGGGAGTCAACAATGCAGAGCGGCGGGGGGACTAAAAACCGAATTAAGATAAAGTGAATTGCAGCGTGTGAAAATGAATATCAAAGAGCTTGATAATGTTGAAGATATTATACTATTTAGTTGTGTTCAGGGGATAGTACAGAATAGGCCGTAGTGTGCTACTTTCAACGTATTAGAATACTTTAAGCATTCGTCGAAACTACGCTAATTAGTCGATTTCCCTACGTTCTAAAACCGGCTCACTTTTGTAAGGTAAAATTAAATTTTCGAGGAATTTCTTTCGCTATTGTTAAGTAATGCGGAGGCCCCACAAAGGTAATTATAGTCAATAAATAAACTGAAAGATTTAAGTAGACATCATCATGCGAGGCGGGCTAAATCTGCCGGCGTATCAATATCCTGCAATTGCATGGCTGATGTTTCGACGGTGGAGACCAGCCTTTGATAACGCTGTAATATGACGCGCGCCCCCACATCGCCGTCCAACATAGCCAGTTCTGGCCATAGAGAGCGATCAAACAGTGCCGGCGCGCCGCGCATCTGATTTTGCACCGCAGGTGCGACCATTTGGGCGCCCAAACGCCAGCGTTGAAAGATCTGCTTTAAAAGCTGCGGCGACAGAAATGGTTGATCCACCGGCATAATGGCAGCGGCAGCAATGTGAGGCGCCCAATGCTGCACAGCACTGCGCACACTGCTAGCCTGGCCCGACGCCCAATCTGGATTATGCACCAGGTGCAAACGAGTGAAATCGGCGCCCAAGGTCATGCGTAGCTGCTTTGCCACCTGGTCTGCATATGCGCCGGTCACCACAACCACCTGGGTGGCGCCGCTGGCCAATGCCACCCGCGCCGCCCGCACAGCCATGATTTCGCCATCGGCGGTGACAAGCTGCTTGGCCCGCCCCATACGGCTACTCTGTCCCGCCGCCAACACGGCAACTCCCAACGGCGCCCGGCGTTCGCGAATGGGATTGCTCTGGTCCACACCCACCGCGCCCATCAAACAGAGCGGCGCATGGGGCGCTAACTTTTGGGAGATTAAGCGCCCCAATGCCAATGATAGGGGCGACTCTGCTTTATTCAGCAACAGGATGTGGCGAGCCTGTGGCGGCAAACCCTTAGCGCCCCCATTCGGGTGCAATAACAAATGGGCCGCCATGGCCGGAGTCAGACGCATGGCGGCGGTCAGCGGGGGCAGGTGTGCGGCCAATGCAGTCGGCACAGAGGTTGGCGCATATTCGTGCAGCAGTTGGCGCAACAATTCTGGTCGATGCACAAACTCATCGTCAATCGGCCGGCCAATGGCATCCAACCCCATTACCGTTACCAGCATGGTAGTCGATGGTGGAATCACCGGCTCATACGCCGCCGGCACTTTAACCGGACGACGCTTGCTGCCATCCGCCTCGACTAACAGCGCGGAAATTCCCAATTGGGAACTTCGGCTGACCAACTCATCAATCATTGGTATTGGAAGCCCTTTCAGGCGGACACCCATAGCCGCCGGCGTCGTTGCGGCCTCGTGCGCTACCGGTGGTCCAATCAGCAGGCAATGGTTGTGTCGCGTCAGCGCTGCCGCAATTTGGTCGAGGGGAAGATGGCCATCGGCGACCGTCACCGAAATGGGCGCCAATGCTAATTGGGCGGCGCCCAGATGCGTTGTGCTGGTGGTAATGACGCGATCTCCTTTGCCCGCAATAGCGTTGGCCAAACCAAAGAGCGCGCTGGACTTGCCGCCGCCGCCCACAAATGAGATCACATCCGGCGCCGCCGTATCGAGACCGAGTGGAAATGCCGTCAAAAAATCCATATTAATAGGCCAATTTATATAGGGCGCCAGCTAACACCCGAATGCCAATTTCCAATGCCGCCGGCGCCGTATCCTCGGCGGGCGTATGGCTGCGCCCCCCAATCGAAGGCACGAAGATCATGCCCGCTTTGCAGCGGCGCGCCATAATTTGTGCATCGTGACCGGCGCCGCTGGGCATTGGCTGATAGGCGATGCCAGCTTCCTCGGCGGCAGCTTGCACGGCGGCGATGATCTGGCTATCCATAGGTACGGGGGGATGTTCGGTGAGTTGCTCAATATGAAGACCCAAGTCGCGTTCGGCAGCGATGTGCTGCAATGCGGCTTGGATTTCAGCACACAGCCGCAGTTGTTGCGTACGTTCAGGATGGCGCGTCAATCGAAAATGTAACGGTGGCTGGCACCACATTGGCCTGCCCCGGCTGGGCACTGATCCGCCCACCGTGGCCACGGCAGGGCGCCCAGTGTGTGCGCCGTATATTCAATGGCCAAAATCATGGCGGCGGCGCCGGTCAATGCATCGTTGCGGATTTGCATGGGCGTTGTACCGGCGTGATCGGCGCGCCCGCTGCAACCGTGACGCGAAATGGGTGAGACCGGTAATGGCGGTCACAATGCCCAGATCAAGCTGCTGTTGTTCCAACACAGCGCCCTGCTCGATGTGCATTTCTAGAAACCAGCCAATATCGCCGCGCGCGGCCTGGGCGATCTGGCTTGGATCGAGTTGATTTGGCGCATGGCCTGGGCAATCGTAACGCCATCTACATCATGGTGCAGATTGGCCTGTACTTCATCCGCTTCCCCCACAATAGCAAGCGAGCCCCAGAAATTATTGGTAAAGCGGCTGCCCTCTTCTTCACAAGTGACGATCAGTTCCAGCGGCAAACGGGGGCGACCATGTTGAGTGTGAAGCATAGAAAGCGCAATCAAGCCGCCTACCACGCCAAAGGCGCCATCCAATCGTCCGCCGCCGCGCACCGTATCAATGTGCGAGCCGGTGGCCACCACTGGCAACCATTGCAACACCATCGATGCGGCCAATCAAATTGCCCACAGCATCTGTGCGCACATGTAGGCCACATTTCGTCATCCATTCAGCAACCTGACGGTGTGCTTTACGCCAGGGCTCACTATAAACGGGCCTATAGACACCGCCCTCTGGCAGTCTGCCTAGCGTGTAGAGCGCGTCTAGCAAATGGTGTACTTTGTGTGGCATCATGTCTTAAAATCTCGTTAGGTAAAATTGGAGAAACAACCCATTAACTGTAGAGTTATAGTGGGCACTATAAATCAAAGCAGGGGTTTCGTGACGCTACTTACATTAACATTGTTATTTATCGGCGCCCTACTGTCGGTTTCGCTCGGCGAGCCGACCAATACATATCGACCATTTGATAAATCAGCCCTGTTGGTCTCCCAAACCAATCGGCGTCAGCGCATCTGCGGATTGATTGCCTTTATGTTGTGCATCATCCTAATTTTGCTGACCAGCGTCCTGACTTAAAGCTGCCCAGTGACTATTCAGCCATTAGACCTCTCCCAGCCCCCCTCTCGAGCGGGAGGGGCGACAGGCGTCACCTACGTACAGCTTAGGATTCGCAGCGACCCGGGAAGGGATAGGCGATGAATATTAATCTGCCACCTAAAAATATGACCGGCACCTGAGAATGGATGCCGGTCATATAAAAGTTATGAATTGGTGGTTTTTCTCTATTGAAGCATGGCCTCGATGGCGTCCGCTGCTTCGCTTTCTACTTCATCAACGGTGTAATGGTCGGATACTTCAAACGTATAATCGTGTGCCGTTGAGCCATCTTCACGGGTGACTTCCTGATAATCGAGCAGAATTGTATCGCCGGGCACAAAACGGCCTTCCAAAATCGCTTCGCTCAGCGGATCCTGGATGCTGTTCTGGATGACGCGGCGCAGCGGGCGGGCGCCATAATCCGGGTCGTATCCGGCGCTGGCAATCTGTTCGCGCGCGGCCTGCGTGAGCTCCAGCTTCATTTCCTGTTCGGCCATTTGCATGCGCAGTGGGCGCAGCTCAAGCTCGACAATCAGTGAAATCTCTTCACGTGACAGGCTGCGGAAAACCATGACGCCATCCAGGCGGTTGATGAACTCGGGACGGAAGGTCTTTTTCAGCGCATCCATCACCTTGCTCTTCATGATCTCGTACTCTTGCTCGCGCGATTCCGGCGTCTCTTCAATGTTGGTGGCAAAACCCATTTTGTTGGCGCCCTGAATGAGCTTGGCGCCAATATTGCTGGTCATCAAAATAAGCGCATTGCGGAAGTCAACCCGGCGGCCTTTGGCGTCGGAAAGGTGACCGTCTTCCATAATTTGCAGCAGCATGTTGAAAGCTTCAGGGTGCGCTTTCTCAATTTCATCCAGCAGGATCACGCTATAGGGGCGGCGGCGGATGGCTTCGGTAAGCTGGCCGCCCTCTTCGTAGCCAATATAGCCGGGAGGCGCACCCACCAGACGACTCACATTATGGCGCTCCATAAATTCGCTCATGTCCAGCTTGAGCAGCGCTTCATCGCTGCCAAACATGAACTCGGCCAGCGCCCGCGCCGTTTCCGATTTGCCCACACCGGTCGGTCCCAAGAACATATAGGTGCCAATGGGGCGGCGTGGATCTTTCAAGCCAGCGCGGGCGCGGCGCACGGCTTTGCAGATAGCCCGAATGGGTTCTTCCTGGCCAATGATGCGGTGGCGGATGGCCTTCTCCATCTCCAGCAAACGCGTGCGTTCTTCACCCGCAATGCGGCTGACGGGGACGCCTGTCCACATGGAAACCACTTCGGCCACATCTTCAGGGGTGACGCGTGGACGATTGTCAGTTTCATTGCCCCCTTCGCGCAGTTCGTTGAGCCGCGCCTCCAACTCCACTTCGCGATAGCGTAGATCGATGGCGTCGTCAAAACGCTGCATTTCAAGTGCTTCTTCTTTTTGCTTTTGCAGCTTTTTCAAGCTCATGAAGGTTTCGCGCAGATTGGTGGCGTGCGGCGTTTTGTACATGCGCACGCGGCTGCCCGCTTCGTCAATTACATCAATGGCTTTGTCAGGCATAAAGCGATCCGGCACATAGCGCGCGGCCAAATTGGCGGCGGCGTCCAATGCCTCGTCTGTAATCAGCAATTTATGATGTTCTTCATAGCGCGATTTGACGCCCTTAAGGATAAGAATCGTCTCTTCAATGCTCGGCTCTTCGACCAAAATGGGCTGGAAGCGCCGTTCCAGAGCAGCATCGCTTTCAATGTATTTGCGGTATTCATCCAGCGTGGTGGCGCCTATGACCTGGAGTTGGCCGCGGCTCAAGGCGGGCTTGAGAATGTTGGCGGCGTCTACGCTGCTGCCGGCGGCGCCGGCGCCAACAAGCATGTGAACTTCGTCAATAAACAAGATGGCGCCGCTGTTAATAATTTCTTCAATGACTTTCTTTAAGCGCTCTTCAAACTGACCGCGATACATGGTGCCGGCCACTAGGCTGCCCACGTCCAGCATCAGCAGCCGTTTATTGAGCAGCGATTCAGGTACGTCCCCATCCACAATACGTTGGGCCAAGCCTTCGACAATGGCCGTTTTGCCTACACCGGGTTCACCCATAAGCGCTGGATTATTTTTGGTGCGGCGGCTCAAAATTTGAATGACGCGCTCGATTTCGTTTTGACGTCCAATGACGGGATCCAGCCGTCCTTCTTCGGCTGCCGCCGTCAGATCAAAGCCTAGCTGGTCAACCAGCGGCGTTTTGGATTCTTTCTTGGCCTTTTCTTTGCTTTGGGCCTGGCTTTGCAAAATGTTGCGTGCGGTTTGTGTGCGCACACGATCCAGGTTGATGCCCAGACCGCGCAATACGTTAACCGCTATGCCTTCGCCCTCGCGAACCAATCCCAATAACAGATGTTCCGTACCGATATAGTGGTGCCCCATCAAGCGGGCTTCGTCCACCGCCAACTCAATCACCCGCTTGGTGCGCGGCGCCAAGGTTGGCTTGCCAAAAGGCGCTCGCTCGCCACGACCAACGGTACGCTCAACCGCGCGAATCACCTGTGTCGGCTCGACGCCCAATTCGCGCAATACTTTTACCGCGACGCCATTCTCTTCTCTAACCAAACCCAACAAAAGATGCTCAGTACCAATATAATTGTGATTTAACCGTAGCGCTTCCTCTTGGGCCAATGTGAGAACTCTTCTCGCACGCTTTGTAAAACGATCGAGTTTGTCAGACATGTTGCTTTCCTTATGCTTTGCGCTGCGTGAATAAATGCGTCCGCCACCATGTGTTCATTTTCACTTATTATCACAGTCGCAATTTAAGATACGTGGTTTTACCGTGTAATCATCTACTATACAGGGATTCTAAATCCAACGCCGTAACAATCGTTCCCCTTTAAGGGGTGAAGTTAGCTATGATGAGAGGGGAATCTATACATTCATATATTCGGCTCTGTCATTAAGCAACATTGTTACTCGGATAGAAAATGTTACTTAATGACAACCGCTAAGATACTTGACTCTGTCATAGATGAAAAGCGACTACCGCACTAAAA
The DNA here is from genome assembly GCA_041391125.1 of Caldilineaceae bacterium. Classification (GTDB taxonomy): domain Bacteria; phylum Chloroflexota; class Anaerolineae; order Caldilineales; family Caldilineaceae; genus JACKBC01. Next base: position 153,536 of record JAWKON010000002.1, on the reverse strand, counting down.
TCATACAGAATGCTTTTCATCTATACCAACCGCGAGTATAACAACGTTGCCAACTCTATACCTCTTTTGCTGGACAACTCTATTGTAACGAGTGCTAGGGAGTTTTGTCAATACGCTATATCACGGTAATAGGTTGCAATTGCCTTTCATCGCCACATGACAATGATAATTCCATGTATAGAGCCAAACAGCCTGCATCATGCAACTTGACTAAGCGTAAACCACCCCTCAAACGATGGATTTTGGGCATTTGTTCCAGAGAAAAGCAAACAGATTAGAGCGGAATAAATAAAAGGCAAGGGATTACAACAGCGGCGATCTTAACGAAGTCGGATATATCATGGCGGTCGTGATTAAGTAACACCGCTCCTCAATAGGAAAAGTGTTACTTTATGCGGAGCCTGAATATAGATGTGGAGGCAACATTAAGACCGATAAAATGAGGAAACAAACCTGACAGGTTTGCGGAAACCTGTCAGGTTATAACGAACATCAAATTGCGGCGCAATTCTAAAACCAAAGACGTTAGTCGGCAGCCTGGGGAACCGCGGCGGAACTCATGGCATTTACAACCTGGGCGGCAATGCTGCTTTCATCATCGTCGCCATCATCACTGGGGGCAATCTGCCAGTCGATCTCAACCTGTTCTTCCGCTGGCAAAGCTTGCTTCAGGCTCAAGCCCATACGGCGCTTATCGGTATCGATGCGAATGATGCGCAAATCATACTCTTGCCCCTCAGCTACAACCTCTTTGGGATGAGTTACACGTTTGTCCGACAGTTCGCTGATATGAATGAGCCCTTCAATACCGTCAGATTCAAGGCGGGCAAAAGCGCCAAAGTTTACCAGTTTGGTAATCTTGCCACGCACGATCTGACCAACCTCATAATTTTCATGAATCACATCCCACGGCTGCGGCTGCAAGCGACGCAAGCTCAGCCCAATGCGGCGGCGGTCGCGATCCACATTCAAGATCTGCACTTTGACCTTATCGCCCACCTTGACCACCTCGGCCGGATGCGTAACGCGGTTCCAGCTCAACTCACTCAGGTGAATCAGACCGTCGGCTCCACCCAGGTCGACAAAGGCGCCAAAGTCGGCAATGCTGCTGATAATGCCGTCGAACACGTCCTGCTCTTTGAGGCTGGCCAAAAGTTGTTCTTTTTGCTGGCGGCGCCATTCGCGCATGGCCAGTCGTTCAGAGAGGATCAGCCGGTTGCGCTTGCGGTCAATATCAATGACTTTCAGCTTTAAATCTTGACCAATCAGGTGCATCCATCGATCCTCAACATCGGCCGAATTAGAGGAACCGCCCTGCTGGCTTTCAACCGAGAGTTGGCTGGCCGGCACAAAACCGCGCACCTGCCCCAGCTTGATGATGACGCCGCCGCGATTGTTGGCGGTCACTTCACCCTCAAAAATATTCTGGCTCTCCATGAGCTCTTCGGCCCGTTCCCAGTCCTTCTCAGCCTGGGCGCGGCTAATACTTAGCATAATGGCGCCATCGCGTTCCTCGCGCAAGATATAAACTGGCGTCTCATCGCCAATATTTAGCGATTCAACCAGGTCACTTACGCGATCCAGCTCGCGTCCATTGACGAGCCCTTCTGATTTGTATCCGATGTCGACCAGAATTTCATGCGGGCGCTTATCCACAATAATCCCAGTGCGAATGTCACCAATTTGCGGCTGCTGCAGGGTGCTTTCAATTTCTTCCAGAAGCAGCGCCATCGGATGAACTCCGTTGCTAGAATCCGCAACATACGAACCGTTTGCATCAAATATGAACGATGTAGATGTAGATTCTAACTGTGTTTGACCGTTATTCATGGGTTAAAAAATTCCTCCAAAAAATATATACGAAATGTACTATCTAATATATAGACAGCACAATGGCACACAAAACTATTTAACGTTTACACTAATGCAATTGCCTCAATTTCCACCAGCCCCCCTAATGGCAGCGCCGCCACTTGAACGGTGCTGCGCGCTGGTGGTTCACCGCTGAAGGCCTCAGCGTAAATTGAGTTGACAGTGGCGAAATCAGCCATATTGGTCAGAAATATAGTCGTTTTGACAATCTGGTCCATGCTGCTGCCGCCTGCTTCCAACACAGAACGCAAATTTGTTAATATCTGGCGCGTCTGCGCCTCCAACCCCTCTTTCAATTTCCCATTCTGTGGATCAAGCCCAAGCTGTCCAGACAGGAACAGAAATTGCTCGGTGCGGATGGCCTGCGAATATGGCCCCACCGCCGCTGGCGCAGATTGAGTGCTGATGACATTTTTACTCACAAAATCACCTCCAGAATTCTTGCCGCAATCCCCAACCTTTTACCGGCGCGTAAAATAAAGCTTCTCCACGGTAAGAAAAGCTACACGCAGCCGCCTCGGGCTCTCTGACCAATTAATGGGCAGAAAGCTACCAAATAGCGCTGCAACACACCATTTAGAATTTGCGTGGGGGGATTCAGTAGATTTTGGGCTAAATGGGGATCTATTTTCATATATTAGCTGGCGTTCCAAATTTAACAATAATTGTAATGGAACTCTCTAATGAAGTCAAAAACCAAGACCAAAAAAGGTCGAATTGGCTACGTCTTCTCTGCTCTGTTCATATTGTCATCAACCTATGAACAATCCGCAACCATGTTGGCCATACAGGCGGTCCTGTTTGGGGACTTCGGTCCTATTTCTGACCATTGCGATCTGCCAATCGCCAAGAGGGAATGGGGAGTGGAAGCAGTAGAACAAAAAATCTTCAATTGGAAACGACCGGCAGGCTGCGGCGCATAATCTCATAATTCTCCAATGCGCGGCCAGCGCCAAGCGCCACGCAGGCAATCGGATTTTCCGCCACATAACACGGCACGCCGGTCTCCTGCGTCAGCAATTGGGCAATATGGCGCAACTGTGAACCACCACCGGCCAGGACCATGCCGCGATCAATAATGTCAGCAGCCAGTTCAGGCGGCGTTTTTTCCAGCGTGGCCCGCACCGTGCTGACCACAGCTTGCAGCGGCTCCTGCATGGCTTCGGTCACTTCACTGCTGGATATGTGCATAATTTTAGGCAGGCCGGTCACCTGATCGCGCCCCTTGATCTCCATCGTGCGTTCTTCTTCCAGAGGCAAGGCGCTGCCAATGCCGATCTTAATTTCTTCAGCGGTCTGCTCACCTATCAGCAGATTATACTTCTTGCGAATATAGTTAATAATGGCTTCGTCAAAACGGTTGCCGCCCACGCGCACGCTGCTCCAAACCACAATATCGTACATGGAAACCACAGCGGCTTCCGTCGTGCCGCCGCCCATATCCACAATCATGTTGCCGGTGGGTGTGCCGATGGGTAGACCCGCGCCATAAGCCGCAGCCAGTGGCTCGGGGATCAAATAGGCCGCGCCAGCGCCCGCCTGCATAGCGGCATCGTGAACGGCGCGCTCTTCCACGCCGGTGACGCCTTTGGGCGTGCTGATCATCACTTTGGGGCGAAACAGAGGACTTAACAGGGGGTTGATATTGCCCACAATCGATTGGATAAAATAACGCAGCATGGCCTCGGTGACCACAAAGTCGGCAATCACGCCGTCACGCATGGGCCGCGCCACTTCAATACTTTCAGGCGTGCGCCCCAGCATGTCGTAGGCTTCGTGGCCCACCGCCACCATTTTGTTATCGCGCAGACGGATGGCCACCACCGAAGGCTCGTGCATCACAATGCCGCGCCCCTTTACGTGGACCAATACATTTACGGTGCCGAGGTCAATGCCGATGTGTTTCTCAAACATATTTTCATTTATACTTTACTCTGTTTGAAAACGCAATTTCTCACTCCAGGAGATTGGCGGAGAAATGAATTTTGTACGCGAATTTGCCGGATTCACGCGGATTTTGGGTCATATAGAAATTAAAATCTGCGTGTATCAGCGTGCATCCGCGTACAAATTCTGTGTTTGTCGTTCTCGTCCGCAAGGAGCTAGTCGGCCTACTCTACTGGTAACTACCAAGCCAGTCGAGGCCTGAGCCTATGGTAGTTACCTCTACTGCGGCGTTTTCAAAACTACTGCTGCACAAAGGTCTTTACACATCAAAACCGGGTTCTCTAGGGAACCCGGTTCTTCACATACATATAATATTCACACATGTAACAACAGCCTAAGGCTGTTTATTCGTCGCTGACCTGGAACTGTGGTCGCGCCGAGCGTCTGCGCTTACGCGCCACCCGCAAACGCAAATTGCTGCGCCGCATTGATTCCAGCAGCGGCGCCCGGTGCTCGGCTGGCGGATTTTCAGCTAACGACTGTTGCGCACGGGCTAATGCAGCTTGCGCACGCTCTTCATCAATCTCATCCGCCGTTTCGGCCACGTCGGCCAAAATAGTCACCTTATTGGGGCGTACCTCCGCCACGCCGCCGCTCACCGCCAAATATTCCGGCTCGCCGGCGCCGTGCAGCACAATTTCGCCAATGCCCAACGTTGTGAGCAAAGGCGCATGTCCACCCAACACGCCCATTTGGCCATCTGCACCGGGCAGCGTAACCATCTGTACATCGCCGGAATAAAGCGTCTTATCCGGCGCCACAATTTCAACATGAATTGTCATGTGGTCTACCTTTATGTTTGATCAACAGATTACACAGATTATGAAGATTAAAAATTTATCAAATCCTTGTAATCTGTTGATCGATTCCTCTATTACTGACCCGAGCGCAGGCGAGCCGCTTTTTCCACCGCTTCTTCGATGCTGCCGACCATATAGAAGGCCGCCTCGGGCAGATCGTCGTGCTTGCCATCCAGAATCTCACGGAAACCGCGCACCGTATCGTCGATCTTGACGAATTTACCTTCGGTGCCGGTGAACTGGGCGGCCACATACATGGGCTGCGTCAGGAAGCGCTGCATCTTGCGCGCGCGCGCCACAATCAGCTTGTCGTCTTCGCTCAATTCTTCCACGCCCAGAATGGCGATAATGTCCTGCAAGTCTTTGTAGCGCTGGAGCGTCTGCTGCACCTCACGGGCTACGGCGTAATGCTCCTCACCCACAATCAGCGGATCCAGAATGCGGCTGGTGGAACCCAGCGGATCCACGGCGGGGAAGAGAAATTGCTCGGCCAAAGAGCGCTGCAACGTAATCGTAGCGTCCAAGTGGGCGAAGGTGGTGGCCGGCGCCGGGTCGGTATAGTCATCGGCCGGCACGTACACCGCCTGCATGGATGTAATCGAGCCCTTCTTGGTGGACGTAATGCGCTCCTGCAAATCACCCATGTCGGTGCCCAGCGTGGGCGCATAACCCACGGCGCTGGGCAGGCGGCCCAACAGCGCCGACACTTCTGAACCGGCCTGCACAAAGCGGAAAATGTTGTCGACAAAGAGCAGCACGTCGCGGCCCTCATCGCGGAAATACTCGGCCATAGTCACGCCGGTCAAGCCAATGCGCAGACGGGCGCCGGGCGGCTCATTCATCTGCCCAAAGACCATTACGGTGGAGGGCAACACGCCCGACTCGGTCATTTCACGCATCAGGTCGTTGCCTTCGCGGCTGCGTTCGCCCACGCCGGCAAAGACGGAGTAGCCGCTGTGGAACTCGGCCACGTTGTGAATCAGTTCCTGAATCACCACCGTTTTGCCCACACCGGCGCCGCCAAAGATGCCCGTCTTTCCGCCTTTGGTAAAGGGGGCAATCAAGTCAATCACTTTGACGCCGGTTTCAAAAAGTTCGGCCTGGGTGGCCTGCTCGTCAAAAGAAGGCGCTTTGCGGTGAATCGGATAGTAAGTATCAGCTTCAACTGGGCCGGCTTCATCAATGGGTACGCCCGTCACATTAAAGAGACGCCCCAGGGTGGACGGTCCAACCGGCACCTTAATCGGTTCACCGTCAGACACGCCCTGCATACCGCGGCGCAGACCATCGGTGCTGCCCATGGAAACGCTGCGCACAATATTGTTGCCAAGCTGCTGCTCAACTTCAAATGTCTCCCGCTGACCGTTGCCCATGTCCACATAAATTGCGTCATAAATCTCGGGCAGGGCGCCTTCGGAAAATTCAAAATCGACCACCGGGCCGATTACACTTTTGACCGTGCCCACAATCTGTTCTGCCATTAGGAATCTCCTCTATTATCTGTACATCGCAACAGGGTTGTCGATATGAGCAGGCTTCTTGAATCGAACCCAATCTCTTTATATTGCGATCTACTGATTATGCTTTTTGCAACGCCGAAGTGCCGCCAATAATGTCCATCAATTCCATTGTAATGCCTTCCTGGCGCGCCTTGTTGTAGGTGAGCGTCAACGTGTCGATCAGCTCATTGGCGGCGTCAGTGGCGTTACGCATGGCGACCATACGGGCAGATTGCTCGCTGGCAATTGACTCATAGAGCCCTTGCAGGATTTGCACCTCTGTGAAGCCGTAGATCACACGCTCCAGAACCACTTCGGGGCTTGGCTCAAATATATAGTCGGGCGCCATGTTTACACTCGGCTCAGCAGGCTCCACGGGCAACAGCTTATGCACTACGGGATCCTGCTTAATCGTATTGACGAAGTCGGTATACACAATATCAACTTCATCAAAGACGCCGTTGACATATTCGTCAATAACCAGCCGCGCAATCGGCGCAATATCCTCCACGCCGGGCGAATCTGGCATATTGGTGAATTCAGCATGCACGATTGGATCATAACGCAGCAACCAATCGCGCCCTTTGCGCCCAACCGTAATGGCCCTCACCTCGGCGCCTTCCTGACGCTTCTGGCGGATCACCTGGGCCCCTTTCCGAATCACGTTGGCGTTGAAACCACCAGCGAGACCGCGGTCAGCGCTAATCAGCACCACGGCCACGCGTTTCACAGGCCGGCCCTGGATCAGCGAATCCAATGTGCTTTCAGAACGCGGGAGACGCGCCACATAGGATAGCACTTCACGCGCCTGCTGGGCGTAGGGCCGCGTAGCCTGCACCTGCTCTTGGGCTTTGCGCATACGCGCCGCGGCCACGGCCTCCATCGCCTTGGTCACCTGGGCAACATTTTTAACCGCTTGAATACGGCGTCGAATTTCTCTTGTGTTTGCCAAAACGACCTTTCCTTTTTATTCTTAACTTCACTATCAACCCCTCTTCATCTTTGAAGAAGAAGAGACGATCGCCCTCCCCTTATAGGGGAGGGTTAGGGAGGGGTAATTAAGCCGGAGCACTCCAAGAATTGGCAAAATCGCGCAGCGCCACGCTGAGCGAATCGATGGTCTCGTTGCTCAGATCTTTGGTGCGTGTAATGGTCTGCCCAATTTCTGGATGGTTGCTGTCCAGGTGTTTGTGCATATCCGCTTCAAAAGATTTCACCAGGCGCACCGGCACCTTGTCAAAGATACCGTTGCTCACCGCCCACAGGCTGATTACCTGTTTGTCCAGATCCATGGGCTGATATTGGGGCTGCTTGAGGAGTTCCTGCATACGATAACCGCGATCCAATTGGCGCTGCGTGGTTTCATCCAGGCTGCTGCCAAACTGGGCAAAGGCGGCTAACTCGCGGAACTGGCTCAGTTCAGACTTGAGACGACCGGCCACTTTTTTCATCGCGCGCGTTTGGGCGTTGCCACCCACACGGCTCACCGAAATACCGACGTTGAGCGCCGGGCGAATACCGGCATAGAAGAGATCGCTCTCCAGGAAGATCTGGCCGTCGGTAATCGAAATCACGTTGGTGGGGATATAGGCCGAAACGTCGCCTGCTTGCGTTTCAATCACGGGCAGAGCAGTCAGGCTGCCGCCGCCTTCTTCATCCGAAAGGCGCGCCGCCCGCTCGAGCAAGCGGCTGTGCAGATAAAACACGTCGCCAGGATAAGCCTCACGTCCGGGCGGGCGCTTGAGCAGCAGCGACACCTGGCGATAGGCTTGGGCGTGCTTGGAAAGATCGTCATAGATAATGAGCGCATCTTTCCCCTGATCCATAAATTCTTCGCCAATGGCGCAGCCGGCAAAGGGGGCCAGATATTGGAGGGCGGCAGGGTCAGCCGCCGAAGCATTGACCACGACGGTATACGCCATAGCGTCGTATCTTTCCAAGATCCCCACCACCTGGGCCACGCTGGACTGCTTCTGGCCAATGGCCACATAGATGCAGATCAGATCTTTGCCCTTCTGGTTGATAATCGTGTCGATGGCCACCGCGGTCTTGCCTGTTTGGCGGTCACCAATGATCAGCTCGCGCTGGCCGCGGCCAATCGGAATCAGCGCATCGATGGCGGTGATTCCGGTTTGCACCGGTTCGTTCACCGGCTGGCGCTTGATCACGCCGGGCGCAATGCGCTCCACGTTGCGATAGGTGCTGGTCTGGATGGGGCCTTTGCCGTCAATGGGCGCGCCCACGGCATTCACCACGCGACCAATCAGCGCGTCGCCTACGGGGACTGAGGCAATACGCCCGGTGGTTTTTACCAGGTCGCCCTCTTCAATGTCGGCGTAGTCACCCATGATGATGATGCCGACCGAAGCCTCGTCCAGGTTCTGGGCAATACCCAAGGTGCCGTTTTTGGTAAACTCCAACAGCTCACCGGCCATGGCGCCTTGCAAGCCAGATACGCGCGCGATGCCGTCACCGACCTCAATCACCTCACCCACATCCATTTGGCGGGGCGCGGTGACGAAATTTAGAATCTGCTCTTTAAGCAGCGCTGTGATGTCTTCTGTACGCACAGCCATTGTCAACCTCCTGTAATCTTATTTCTTAGCGCACTGCCGCCGAGAGCGTCTCGCGCAGAGCAGAGAGTCGGCTGGCAACCGAAGTGTCGATGAGGCGGTCGCCCACGCGCACACGCAAACCGCCCAGCAGAGATGGGTCGACCCGGAAGGCAAACGTCAGGCCATCGCCATAGTCGGCAACCAGCTTATTGCGCAAGCTCTCTTGCTCTTTCTGCGTGAGTTCAATTGCGCTGACGATTTCAGCCTTTTGCGGACCGCGTTGACCAGTCGCCGCTTCGGCCAATGCCGAAGCCACTTCGCCAAGCATGCCCATATCACCCTCTTGGAGCAAAAGTTTGACCAGATTTTGCTCTTCGGTGGAGAGCTCGGTTTTGATGGCGGCTTGATATGCTTTCAGCTTATCATCCAGATTGGCGCTCTTATCGGCCAACAACGCAGACAACTTCTTGTCTTTACTAATGGCCTCGGCGCCAGCCTGCAGAGAAGCGCGCCATCGTTCGGTCATGGCCTGAATTACGGCCTGGGCGTAACGCGTTGCTTGCGTACGTTTGTCACTCATTACGCGCTCCCATTTTGCTTCAGGAACTCAGCCACAAAGCGGCGTTGATCGGCCTTGTTCTCCAACTCACGGCCCAAGAGCTTCTCTGTGGCCTGGATGGCCAATTCCGCCACCTGCTTGTTGACATCGGCCAGCGCATTTTCCACCTGCGAGCTTGCCTCTTGCTGCGCCCTCATGCGAATGTCCGTCGCTTCCTGGTCGGCGCGCGAGCGTACTTCCTGCGCAATCTTTTCAGCATCACGCGATGCCTGCGCCCGAATCTCCTGCGCCTCACGACGCGCGGCATCCAGGATACCAGCCTTCTCTTGTTCCGCCTCTTGCGCAGCTACCGACACCCGTTCGGCATCTTTCATGCTTTGGGCAATGCGCTCGCGGCGCTGTTGCAACATACCCAGAATCGGTTGGTATAATAGCGCCCGCAAGATGAACAACAAGATGGTGAAATTAACGATCTGCGAAATCAGCAGTGGCCCGTTAATACCAAGTTTTGCAAATACTTCGCCCATGGTCAGCCTCCTTTACTGATGAATATAGGCCGAATTAAACGAATTTGACCAGTAGCGAGATCACCAAGCTGATGATGAAAACCGACTCGGCAAATGCAATACCCAAAATCATGTTCTGCTGAATCGTACCGGTGACTTCCGGGTTGCGACCGATGGCTTCCACAGCTTTGGAGCCGATCAAACCAATACCAATACCTGGGCCAATTGCGCCTAAACCTACAGCCAGTGCGGCGCCAATTTCCTTTGCGGCAGCTACGTCCATTATTAAATCTCCTTATTATGCTTACTTTTGTATTTTTGACTTCATTAATAGATATTTTGACAAGCGCCAGTTCATAGAACGTGTAGAGATGAATTGCACATTTTGCATTCGTATTTTCATACACACGCCCAGCGAAATGCACTTCAGGTAAATGCTAGTGATGTTCATCTCCATGCTCATGGCTGACGGTGGCCATGGAGAAGAAGATGAGTGTCAAAATCGTGAACACGAAAGCCTGAATTACGCCAACGGCGACTTCTAGGAAATAGAACGGCAGGGGGATAATGAAGGTGACCAAAAACGCCATAGTGGCCAGCACCACTTCACCGGCGAAGATGTTGCCAAAAAGACGAAAAGAGAAGGTGAGGATACGCGAAATTTCGCTGATAAATTCCAAGACGCCGACGAAGACGTTGATGGCCTTCTGGGCGCCTTGGCCAGACGTATTCCAGAATTTGCGCAGATAGCCAGCGCCTAATGCCTGGAACCCGTAATATTGCACAAGCGCCATGGTGCTAAGCGCCAGGGCAAAGGTAGTGCTCAAGTCTGCGCTCGGCGCACGGAACAGCGGCACCAATGCGGCATGTTCTTCTTCGCCTTCGGCGGCGTGCTGCTCTTCACCCTGTGCAGCCGGTTCCTCACCACCCTCGGCAGGGTGCGCTTCTTCGTCATGGGTGGTTTCGCCTTGCAGCAGGATCATCTTCCCATCGGCCATCGCCAATTGGCCATCACTGACCACTGCGTGCTCTTCAGTCGTTGCTGATGAGCAAGAGGAAAATAGTCATGGCCCAGGAAATAAAATTGTCCGCCGCTTTCCCGGCAATGCTCTCGGCCAAATCATAGAAATATTCGACAACGATTTCCATCAAGTTTTGCAACCCACCGGGCACTAGTGAAATATCACGGGTGGCGTAATAGGCCACAACAATCAAAACAATATCGACCAGGAATGTTAGTCAACAAATTGAATTAATTGAACCAAGACGGTCCGCCTTCGATCAAAGCTTCGCGCTGGCGAAGCATTGCGGCGTATCCACACGAATTAGCGTGCCAATCAGAATTAACAGAATCGCGCCGGCGATCATGGTCACACGCTGTGGATTTTGGCGCATACGCTGCGTCCACGACTGGTGGCGCGCCTCAAGGCTGTCTATCAGGGGGTTGTTGACCAGCACTGTAGCGTCGCTGCGCAAAAAATCGGCAATCGGCCCTTGTTCCACGACGCTCTGTTCATCGTTTGCCGCAGTTTGTTCCTGTAGCAGTTGTTCGGTGTTTTCAGATGTCCGTTTGCTTACCTTTTCCCCGGGTAAGTAGCAGCCACAGGCTGCGATGAAAAACCAGTTTGGTTGTTTATGCAGTGTGTTTCTCGATGCTGTCTGCCGAATTGCTCGCCCATTCATCCAACCCAGCTTCACTAATGAACAACTACCTCAATAACATGTGCCGTTCATGCATAGCCCGCGTCACAATGATGGACGCTAGCGGAATCGCCACCAGGCTGGTTATCAGGTAGGCCAGGGCGTCAACCCGTCGCCCACCATCGCAATGAACATAATTGAGACCGGCAAAACCAGACAGATAACAACTAATTTGGCCAGACGGCCCACATCAAATGTGGCATTAGACATGCTATTTATATATGTCAAACAACATAAAACTGATCTGGTCTTGAGCAAATGCGATTATAACGTTCAGATTTTTCAGTTTATGCAGAATTTTTTCACGTAATATGGTATCTTTATCGTGGACAATTTTCACGTTTTTCTGGGCCCGTTTTACGATTTGCATCCCCTTACGGGCCATCGCGATTGACTCTTATTATGTTGCGGACAAGCTGCTAACGATATGCCGCCCAAACAACAGCGTGATAATTATTGTCACCGCCGGTTTTCGTTAATGATCCCAGCAAATTGCTCTCAACACGCAAGGAGTAACTACGCTGACGCCAGATATCACTATTGCCAAATTGACTGCTGCAATGTTCTGATGGAGCCGGTTTGCCGCCAGGCTCATGCGAAATCATGGGTCTGGCCCAGCCGCGCGGTATACGGTCCCATGTCGCCGCGCACGGTGGGTGTACCGGCAATGATCAGCTGATATATATCAATTTCCAGACAGCAAACGCCGTTACGCGTAGCATCTGTGGCCAATCATTGGGCGTTGCTGTTTGCAGATACCAATGTGTTATAGTCGCCATAGAACTGACGAGCCAAATTGTTCTGGGCAGAGGCGGCGGGGTCAGAGGATGCGCTGCTGATCTTGGTGGGTGTGGACCAGCTTGCACACCGTCTGTGCTCTGCACATACCAGCTATCAATCTGCGCATTGTCGGCACCCCAAGTGTTGGGATTACTCGCAACCTGCGCCTGATAGGCCAGATCAATGCGTCCATTGGGGGCCACATCTAAACCCTGGAAGAAGGCATAGCCCTCACCCGCGCCGCCGCTCACGGTTCGCAAAGCGCTCCAGCTTTCGCCTTTGTTTATGGATTTGCTAAAGACTACGCGTCCGCCATCGCTTGTGCGGTTTACCCAGGCGGCATAAAGGGTCGAACTAGCGGGATCGCGGTTGACGGCCAAGCTGAGAAAGCTGTCGGTGCGGAAAGGGTTGGCGCTTGGGGATGGGATCGTGAATATCAGCAACAGGGGCCAATAAAGCAGCCGGCCGCGACCATTTTTTGCCGCCATCGCGCGATATTGCAATCACCTGATTAAAGCCCTGCTCCCAGGCCACATAAACACTGCCGTCCGGTCCGCTGCGCACAACGGAGCCTTGGCGCCCATTGCCGGTGCCATTGTTGCCCGCCGGCGAGTTGCTTGGGGGCGCTAAACGATTGGCCGCCATCGCTGGAAATGGCCACCATAATGGGTTCGCTGCCGTTTCCGGCAAACGTGAACGAACGAAACTCGGTATAGGTGACGTAAACACGCCCAAAATAGGGCTTCTACGGGCGGTGTCTACCCAAGCGACTCTTTGTCGTTGAAGTCATTAGAGGTTGTTTTGGTGGTGGCTGCCATGGCATGGCTTTGCCTTCACGTGACCCCATTGTCGACCACGGGGCGGCTTCCGATATTCCGGCGCTTTATTGGGCGGGTAAGGCCGTTGTTGCTCTTGTATGAAGCCAGCGTGGCGTAATAGGCGCGCGCCGTTGGCATAGCTAAAGCCGCCAGCGCCATCGGCTTGGGACCGTAGACAATCACCGGGTCGCCGTCTGAAATCAGATCAGGCGCGATCCAGGTTGGCTGGTCATCGAGCAGTCCGCGATTGGTCCACGATTGCCCGCCATCATTCGAAGTGTAGATGCCTGACGTACCGACATTGGGGAAGAATGAGCGATCCATTGGCCGTCGTTGCGCCACGCACCGTCCCTGGGCCACAGGGCGGCTGGCGCTGTTCATCTGAGCCGCCAATCAGATAGTTCGGATTGATTGGGTTGACAGCAATGGTGTCGCTCTTCACCGCCTTAAGTGAGAAAACCGCGGTGGCATTCAGACCAGCATCACCTTCCATTTGCGGGTCATTGGCTTGGCTGTCTATAAAGGTCGTATCGGCCGCCCGTACGGCGGCGCTGCCCTGCGTGTTGCTGCTGGCAAACAGCGGCAGATAAATAGACTTGCCCACGCTATTGGAAGTGGACTCGCCGCTGCTGATCGCCTGCGCCAAGACAGTCGGCGCCCCGATCAGCGACAGCAACAAGGCGCAACTCCACGCGATACGCCATCTGGAATATACTTTACCTACTGACATAATTTGCTCTCCTTAACATACAACGAATCACAAAAATTGGCTTCCCGTTCAGCCAGAAGCACACCTGGATCAGCAGTGGGCGCGTCGCCCCCGTTTCTTTAAGATCACATTTGACCGACATTTTTCAGATCGGGAAATGTCCTGACCCAAAGAATTGGGAACGGAGCCAGCTATCTTCTATTTTGAATACGCCTTTCAAGGGAAATCTGTATGAACGTGGAAGCGATGAGGATAATCCTGCCCTGCTTCCAGTCGCTTTGCGGAGGGGCGCACAGCGGTTGGGCACAGCCACGGGCATATACAAATATATTCCTATTTTTGCCCGATGTCAATCCCCCACTTATAAAGGAGAGCCTTTCGCATTGCGGGCGAGATGTACCCTTTATAAAGAACTCGCGGGCTATTGCAGGGGCATCCCCAAAGCGGAAAGCAGATTTTTGAAGAAGAGAAAGGAGTTTACGATGGCGGAACACCGGGGGCTATCAGTATTAAAATGACGGCGATAAGTAGCAGGGCGGCCGCCGTACCCAAGAGAACCAGGTTTTCCTGAATGGCGTTCCACCAGCTTACATTGGCGGTGAGAACACCAGAACTGACCGGGGCCAGCGGCGTGCGCGAGCCAATCAACATTTCGCGCATATCGCGGGCGCTGGCGGGCCGCTCATTGGGATGCATGGAGAGGGCTTGAAAAACGGTGCGCTCGACGCGCGGGGAGACATCGGCATTGATCTGGCGCAGGGGAACCAAGCAGCCAGGGCGGAGAAAACGCTCTTTGGCGTCAACCGGCGGCTCTCCGGCCAATAGGTGATAGAGCGTGGCGCCAAAGCTGTAAATATCGCTGCGTGTGTCGGTGGTGCCGTTGTCGCTGCCATACTGCTCCAGCGGCGTATAAGCTACCGTACCGCGCCCCTGCACCACGGTGACCGTGCGAGTGTCATCAGGTTGCAGCACCTTCACCAGACCAAAATCGACCAGCTTGACAATGCCGTGCGGCGTCACTTTAATATTAGCCGGTTTGATATCGCGATGCAGCACGGGTGGGTCTTGATTATGCAGATATTCCAAAGCATCCAGAAGCTGCATAGCCCAGCCCAATACCTGCTCTTCCTTCAAAAATTCGCTGCGCCGTTGCGCCTCGCGAATCACATCCTGCAAATCGCGCCCGCTGACAAAGTCCATGACCAAATATTCACGCGTGTCAATGGAGAAATAGTCGGAAACTTTGGGCAGGTTGGGATGATCAAGGCGGGCCAGAATACTGGCTTCTGTGCGGAATTGTTCAGACATCTGTTCCAAGTCAGAGGCTTGTTGAGGAACCGACAAGGCGGGGAATATCTCTTTAATGGCGCAGATGCGTCCTTCCAACCGTGTATCGGTGGCCTTATAAACTGCGCCCATGCCACCCTGACCAACCAGTTCAAGCACTTCATATCGATTGCGTAATAGCGCACCCGCTTCTAAAATGTCCTGCACGAGCTTAGTCCCTTTTCACAACAGCCTCAAAAGGCATTTTAACCGTAAGCTATTTTTAGGTATAATCAATATATCCTGTAGATCAATTTACATTGGACAACATTGGGAAATCGCAAGTTTGAAAGCAATTCTTCCGCTTCCCCAATATGATATTCAAATGGAAATCACCTTAAGATAAAAGATTATACCGCGTTATTGGAAGAGAAGTATTTCAATTAACTTATAAAGTTTATTGATACTCCACATAATATATATGCTCACGAAACACATGTAAAATACATATATACATATTCAAACACAAATATTATCAGCCAATGTCATTAAGTTAAGGATTTTCGTGTCAAAGTAAACAGTGCTCAGTACCCAGGGCGAACTTCCAGACTGAACACTAAGCAGCGATCACTGCTAACTTAACAACATTGTAATATCAGCAGATCGCCACGCGAAGAGAGACAATATCAAACACCCAAAAGATGTGGCGCTGTGGGGAAGAGATTCAATTATGCGCCACTCTTGACACGCTGTCAATTCTGGTTAAACCCATAATACAATTGCCGTCAAAGTCGCCCGATTTTCAGATTTACACCCAACAGTTTCGGCCCTTTCGTTGTTAATACCCAATGTCGTTAAGTGAAGAAAATTCTTGCCAAAGTAACCAGTTTTCAGTGCTCAGTTTTCAGTATGTGTGTCAAGACTGACTACTGAAAACTGGGGACTGAAAACTGCTAACTTAACGACATTGTGTTAATATCCACCCCTCACAATTTGAAAATGGTTGTTCTTTTGTTAGTATTGCATTGAACCGTGAATTGTGGCAGCGAATTGTTCTATTACATGGCAGAGGAATCATCATGTCTACAGAGCCGTTGAACACTCCAGTGATGCAGAATGTTATCCAGCAAACTCAGCCCGTTGGGGTGGAAAGCGCCATGCTGGTGTTGCAAAGAGGCGCTGAGGTGGGACGTCGCTGGCCGTTGAGCCGCACGCACCCCATTACCATTGGGCGTAGTGATGAGTGCGATATTGCCCTGCCCGACAGACAGGTGAGCCGTTTCCACGCCCGCATTAGCTGGCTGGGCGACCGCTATCAGGTCGAAGACCTGGGCAGCAAAAATGGCACCCATGTGAACGGGCAAGAAGTGCAGTCGCCCGTGCCGCTGCGTGATGGCGATGAGCTGCAAGTGGCCTTGCGCTTTAAGTTGGCCTTTGTGGATGCGGGCGCCACGGCCCCGCTCACCTTTTCCACCGAAAACACCGGTCTGCGTTTGGAACGGGAAACGCGCCAGGTTTGGGTCAACGGCATGTTGATTGATCCGCCTCTGAGTCTACACCAATATCGTCTGCTGGAAGCGCTGTGGGATTCGAGCGGCGGCGTGGTGACCAGAGAAGGGATTGTCAACACGGTGTGGCCGGAAGCCAGCGGCGAAGGCGTCAGCGAACAGGCCATCGATGCGCTGGTGCGCCGTCTGCGCGAGCGCATTGCCGAATTTGATGAGGATTTTCGCTACATTGTGACCGTGCGCGGTCACGGTTTTCGACTGGAAAACCGCTAGAAACGAAACCGCAATTATTATGAAACGCCTGTGGCGGCTTGGTAAAAGCGCTGAAAGCGCGCGTTTTCAAATAGAGCAAGCATAATGCCCACCGGCCTCTACATCCACATTCCATTCTGCCAGCGGAAATGCCCCTATTGCGACTTCAACACATACGCCGGGCTGGAAAATCTCTATGCGCAAACCGTTGACGCCCTGGTTTGTGAGCTGCAAAAGTGGCGCGCTGAATTGGCGCCGCGCCAGATTGATACGGTTTTTATGGGTGGCGGCACCCCCACCGTGTTGGAGGTGGGTCAGTTTGCCCACCTGTTAAATAGCATCCATCAATATACGCATCTGTCGCCCGCGGCGGAAATCAGCAGCGAAGTAAACCCCGGCGCCGTGGATCGGGCCAAGTTTCACGGGCTGAAGACGCTGGGCATTAACCGGTTGAGCATGGGGGTGCAAAGTTTTCAGCCAGAGGAATTGCACTTTTTAGGGCGCATCCACAATGTGACGGATGTTTATGAGGCCTACGACGCAGCGCGCCAGGCCGGCTTTGACAATATTAATTTGGACTTTATGTTTGGGCTGCCCAACCAAACCACGCCCCAATGGCGCGACACGCTCGCCAAAGCGCTGGCATTGGCGCCCGACCACCTGAGCCTGTACAGTCTCATTGTCGAACCAAACACGCCGCTGCATCAATGGGTTGCCAATGGTCAGGTTCCCAATACCGATGATGACGCCGCCGCCGATCTCTATGAAATCGCCATCGATGTGCTGGGGGCGGCCGGTTATATTCACTATGAAGTATCCAACTGGGCGCGCACAGAAGAGCACGTTTGCCAACACAATTTAATCTATTGGCGCAATCATGAATATCTGGGCATCGGACCGGGGGCGCACAGTCACATGCGCTTGCAGCAAAACGGGCAAGAAGTTGAACAGACAAAAACGGCACAGCCGCCATATACTGATTTACGTTGGGGAAATCGCAAATATGTGCAGGGCTATATTCAGCGCCTTCAACAAGATGAACCGGTCGAGGAATTTCACGAAGCGCTGTCGCCCGCCACAGCCATGAGTGAAACCATGATGCTCGGCTTGCGGCTGGTGCGCGAAGGAGTGCCATTTGCGCGGTTTCAGCAGTTGCACAGCCATGACTTGCGCATTGTCTATGAAAAAGAGCTGGCGCAGCTGCAAAACTGGGGGCTGATTACCCAAGACGCCGAGCGCGTGCGCCTAACCCATTTTGGGCTTATGATGGGCAACCAGGTCTTTACCCATTTTATGCCATCCGCCGATTGAGATGATGAAATAAGGTGTAAATTTATGACTCGGGCTATGTATCCTGGCACATTTGATCCATTCCATTTGGGCCATTTTGATATTGCGTCGCGCGCCAGCGCCATCTTTGATGAGTTGATTGTGGCCATCAACGACAACCCGGCCAAAAATCCGCTCTTTGAGCCGGACGAACGTGTAGAAATGGCCGAAGCGGCGCTGGGCCATCTTCACAATGTCTCTGTGATCACCTATCGAGGACTCACCGTCGAATTTGCCCGCCAGGCGCGTGTCGACGTGATGGTGCGCGGATTACGCAATGTGGCCGACTACCAGTTCGAACATCAAATTGGCTGGGCCAATCGCCACATGGCGTCTAACATCGAGCTTTGTTGCCTCTTCTGCAGCCCGGAATATGCCTACATCAGCGCCACCATTGTCAAAGAGGTGGCCAGCCTGAACGGCCGCTATAGCGGCTGGGTCATGCCCCATGTGGAGCGGGCGCTGCGCACCAAATTTATGCAGGGTCCAGCGGAATCCGTCCACCCTGATGAAGACGTACCTGATGAGTCTGCGCTTGACACAGCCGGCAACCCGTCCACCAGCCGTGATGGCAAACTTGCCTATCACAATTAGATGACAATCTTTAGAATCCGTGTAATCTGTTGATCGTAAATAATCACAACTCGGAGAAACCGTGTATGGCGATCCTTCAGTTGGTTGACCAACTGGCTGAAATGCTCAACCAGGGGCGCGACGTGCCGCTTTCGCGCTACCGCATGATCGATGCGGATGAGTTCGGCCAAATGATCGAACGCATGCGCATTAGCGTACCCAGTTCGATTCGCGAAAGTGAACGCACGCTGGCCGAACGGGATAAAATTGTGGCCGCCGCCCAGGCCGAAGCCCAGCAGATCGTCAACGATGCCAGACAGCGCGCCATGGAGATGCTCAACGAAAGCGCCATCATCACTATGGCGCGCCAGGAGGCTGATCGTATTATCGCGGAAAGTGAAGAAGTGGCGGAACAGCGCGAGCGCGCGGCCGATGAATACGCCACACAAGTGCTGCGCGATCTGGCTGAAAAGCTGCGCACCATGACGCGCCAGATCGACAACGGCATCCAGCTAATGAC
The DNA here is from genome assembly GCA_041391125.1 of Caldilineaceae bacterium. Classification (GTDB taxonomy): domain Bacteria; phylum Chloroflexota; class Anaerolineae; order Caldilineales; family Caldilineaceae; genus JACKBC01. The sequence goes on along the minus strand of JAWKON010000002.1, from coordinate 134,342 downwards.
GCAGCCCGCCAACAATCACCGCGATTGATTCAAGACCACGCGCCGCCTTAACATGACCCGTTAACGAATCAGCATTGAACCAAGCAGCGCTTTGACAGGATAGAGTCCCAGGCGCTATAATTCTCTGCTGTTTGTATGCTACTTCTGTACATTAAAATCCGAAACACTTGCGCCGCGTAGCACGATTGCGCAGTGCGCAACATGATTCTTCAGCCGGTTATAGGCGATAGGAGGCCAATATGCAATTTAATGTTGCCCAATTATTGAAGGAGAGCACAGGCGCCACGCGTGCTTATGAACTAGCCGAAGACTTGAGCGAATTAGACCCTGACCTAGAGCCGCTGAACCCGCTGGTTGGAACCTTGCGCCTCCTGCGCACCCACAGCGGTGTTTTGGTCACCGGCGAGTTGAGCACGGCGTTACGCATCACCTGCAATCGCTGCCTTGCGCCCATTGTAATACCGGTTCGATTCAAGGTTGCAGAAAGTTTTCGACCGCTGACGGAAGTAACCACGGGTCGCTATATTCACCCGGATGATTTTGAGGGCCAAGCGGAGGACTTGGAAGACGAAGCGCTCTTGATTAATGAGCAGCATATCCTGGATATTCGGGAAATTGTGCGCCAGGACATCTGGTTGGCCCTGCCCATGTATCCAACTTGTGAACATGCTGGATTGCCACACTGTTCAAATGAAGTGCCAGGAACGCTAACCACTGATTTAGCAGATGATGAATATGTGGTCAGCCTGATAACCGCTCAAACGGAGGACGCGCTGGCGGCGGACCACGCACACGCAGAGAAGCTCAGCAGCGCTGTCGATCCGCGATGGGCCGCCCTGCTTGAATGGGAATCGAAGAATATTTCGGATGATAGAAGAAAGGCTTCCGGCCGTTCTGATTAGATAGGGTTCATGCCCTCAATTATTTTAAGGAGAGTGAAATTATGACGCCACTGCCAAAACGCAAAGTTAGCAAAGGCCGCCGCAATCGCCGCCGCGCCCACGACGCCATCGGCGTACCCAAACTGGTCGAGTGCAACCACTGCGGTTCGCGCATGTTGCCGCACCGCGTTTGCCCGTCCTGCGGCTACTACAATGGGCGCGAAGTCATCGAGCAAGAGACGAGCGCGCCGTCCCGTTCCGCCTAAAACAGCTGCACCAAATGGGCAAGCTCAATATGATAAGAAGGGATTTGGCGCTGGTTCCAAATCCCTTTTTTTATAGCCAATGAGTCAACCTTATGAACCAATTTCGCTTTATGCATTCCGCCCCGGCCACCGCATTTTTATTCCCTGGGCAGGGCGGTCAACACGTGGGCATGGCCAAGGCCCTATGCAACCAATATCCGGCAGCGCGGCTGGCCTTGGAGGAGGCGGATGATCTGCTGGGCGTGTCGATCAGCACGCTCTGTTTTGAAGGACCGGAAGAATTGCTCACCGACACGGTCAACGCCCAGCCTGCCATCCTGGCCGCCAGCATTGCCGCCTTGCGCGGTTTGCAGAGTGAACTCGATGAACTGGCCGATGATGCACCGGCCAATTCATCGCCCCGCTTTGTGGCCGGCCACAGCTTTGGCGAATACACCGCATTGGTGGCCGCTGGCGCCATTAGCTATGCCGACGGTCTGCGGCTGGTGCGCGAACGCGGTCGTGTGATGAAGGAAGCTGGTACCCAAAATCCAGGCAAAATGGCCGCCATCTTGGGATTGGATGGCGACAAGATCGCCGAAATTTGCACCGAGATTAGCCAGGGGGAGGCCATTGTACAAGTAGCCAATGACAACTGCCCGGGTCAGGTTGTCATCTCGGGTGACCAGGCCGGCATGGATGCCGCCATGGAAGCCTTGCGCGCGGCGGGCGCCCGCAAGGTGGTGCCGCTGGCGGTGAGCATTGCCGCCCACAGCCCGCTGATGAAAAGCGCCGCCGCCGAACTGCAAATCGCCATTGAGGCCACGCCCATCACCGAACCGTGTTTCCCACTAATTGCCAACACCAGCGCCCGCCCCATCCAGAGCGCCGCCGATATTCGCGCCGAGCTAATCGCGCAACTCACCGGCAGCGTGCGCTGGACAGAATCCATGCAGCACGCGCTGGCGGCCGGCGTGACCAACTTTGTGGAAATTGGCCCCGGTGAGGCGCTCACCGGCATGATCAAACGCATTGATCGCAGCGCGGCCCGGCTCAATGTCAACGAGCCTGGCGGTGTGACGGCCTTTGCAGATTGGTTGCGCGGCGCACGTTGACGGCAAATCTACAGCAAATAATAAATGATGCAGCCATCCTCATTCGCTAATTCGCCGGTTCAACGGTATAATGCACACAAAGATTTGATCAGCAGGCCGGAGCCAGATCGAAGACTCACATCGTGAACAACAGATCATATAGAATCACAAAATCTTCAGAATCTGTGCAATCTGTTGATCCCAACCTGAGGAAGCCACCGCATGGATTTTTCTGAAAAAGTAGCACTCGTAACGGGCAGCAGCAGCGGCATTGGCGCGGCCATTGCCCTCGAATTGGCCAAAGGCGGCGCCAGTGTGGCGGTTCACTATCGCGGCAATGCCGCCGGCGCCGAAGCCGTGGCCGAGCAGATTCGCCAGCAGGGCGGTAAATGCGCCATCTATCAGGGCGATATTAGCAATGCGGAAGAAGCCGTCAATCTTGTGCAGAGCATCCAGAAAGATTTGGGCGTTATCGACATTTTGGTGAATAATGCAGGGACCACGCGCGACACGCTGCTGATGACCATGAAAGAAGAAGAGTGGGACACGGTCATCAACACAAATTTGAAGAGCGTTTATGCGGTGACCAAAGCCGCCCTGCGCAACATGTTGAAAAAGCGCTGGGGACGCATTATCAACATTTCCAGCGTGGTGGGTCTCTCGGGTCAGGCGGGTCAATCCAATTATGCCGCTAGCAAAGCCGGCATGATCGGCTTTACCAAAAGCCTGGCGCGCGAAGTGGCCAGCCGCAACATCACCGTTAACGCGGTGGCGCCCGGCTATATTCCCACCGCGCTTACGGAAGTGCTAAATGAGGAGCAGCGCGGCGGCATTATCAGCAGCACGCCGCTGGGCCGCCAGGGTACGCCCGCAGAAGTGGCCTGGGCCGTAGCCTTTCTGGCCTCCGAACGCTCCAGCTTTATCACCGGCCAGGTGCTGAATGTCGATGGCGGCCTGGTGATGACGTAAATGATTTGCGATTTTTGATTTACGAAGTACGCTTGCAAGCGCCCCTCCTCCCCCTGGCGCCCTCCTCTCCACCTGTGGAGAGGAGGGGGAAAGACGCACTTTGTGCGTCAAGGGGGCGGAGCGGCCCCACCACCGTAAATCTGGAGTTTCCAGGGAAGCGAAATGAACCAACAGGTGCAAATCCAGCAACCAGTCGTGGATTCTCCGCTGCGCCAAAACGGCGCGGCCAAGGCGGCCGAACGCGCCCAGCGCCGCCAATATATTGAGCAGCGGCGGCTGGTGCGGCGGATTGCGCTGCAAGGGCTCTTCGAGATCGATGTCACCAATCACGCGCCGGGAACTGTGGTAGACTGGCGGTTGGCCGATAATGAATTGGATGCCGAAGGCGTTCGCTTTCTGCGCTGGCTGGTTAGCGGTGTTGTGAAGAATCTGCCCACGCTCAACGCGGTGATTGCCAAATTTGCCCCCGAATGGCCGGTGGAACAGTTGGCCGTGATCGACCGCAACATTTTGCGCTTGTCCCTTTTTGAAATTGGCAGCACCGAAACGGATACGCCGCCCAAAGTGGTCATCAACGAAGCCGTGGAGCTGGCCAAGACCTTTGGGGGCGACAGCAGTCCGCGCTTTATTAATGGCGTGTTGGGCGCTGCGCTGGACTCTATACACAATAAGTTGATCGAAACACTATGAACAGCATCTTTGGGATTGGACTGCCCGAACTCTTCTTCATCGCCATTATTGCGCTCATTGTTCTGGGGCCGGAGCGTTTGCCCGGAGCCATTCGCGAGGTGGCCAAATTTCTCAAACAAGTGCGCGCGTTGGGCAATGAGCTGACCTCGCAATTTAGCGAGGAGTTGGCTTTTTTGGATGAAATGAACCCGCGCCGCATTCTCGAAGAGGCCACGCGCCCCGATCCAGAAGACAAAGCCGCGGCTAAAGCCAATACAAAACCCAAAACCGCCGCCAAAAGCACCACATCGAACGCGGCCAAACCCAAAACCACCACGCCCAAAACCGCTGCATCCACCACGGCCAAAACCGCAGCCGTCAAGTCAGCCTCTGCCAAAACGGAATCCACCCCATCCGTCGCCGATAGGCCCACAGACCCTGTGACGAATGCAGGCAAAATAGATGATGCTCAATCTGCGGCGTCTCAACCGGACATAACCAAATCTGACGCAGCCCAATCATCAGCCGCGGATGCTGGCGACGCAGAAACCGCTCCCGCGGAGGCCGCTGCCCCCAAAGCTGGCTCGTCAACCGTTTCGGCGATGGCCAAGGGGGCGAACGTTGAATCCAAAGAGGACAAAACAGAAGCTGACCCCGGAAACCGCATTGCCCCCCCCGAATTGATGCATTCCATAGAACGAGACGCCAATAAAAATGGCGACAATCCTTCCGTAAAAGCCGCTCCCCCATCGCCGGCTCCCTCGGCTACTGCCGACAGTTCACCGATCAATAATGGTGCAACGAGCACCCAGGTGGATGAAGCACCGCCCACAGCAGTTGAGGCAGACGCCGTCACTGCGGAGAAGCAGGTATGACCCAGCAGGCCCAATCCCTAGACCCAATTGACCCCTTTGATGACAGCAAAATGACCCTAATGGAGCACCTGTTGGAGCTCCGTTATCGTCTCATGTGGATAGTGGGCGCCGTGGCCCTTGGCACGATGGTGGCCATGTCGTTTGCCAATTGGCTCATCCGTCTCATTGCGCTGCCGCTGAGCGGCTATCAGGCGCAGCTACAGGCGTTGGGTCCCACCGACACCATCTTCATCTTTATCAAGGTAAGCTTCACCGCCGGCACCGCCATTGCTATCCCCATTATTGCCTATCATCTGATTGCCTACGTGGCCCCAGGCCTCTATCCGCATGAGAAACGAGGGCTGCTGCTTTTGCTGCCGGCCATCATGCTGCTCTTTTTGGCGGGCGCAGCCTTTGCCTTTTTTGTCATGTTGCCCGTGGCGGTGGGCTTTTTGCAAACTTTTTTGAGCGGCCCCGACGGCGTCATCAATCAAGATTGGGCGATTGACCGCTATATTTCGCTGGTGACCCGCATTGTGTTCTGGATCGCCGTCTCCTTTGAAACCCCCCTTGTCTTCAGCTTCTTGGCCCGCATTGGGCTGGTGAGCGGACCAACTCTGCTGCGGTTCTGGCGTCACTCCATTGTGGTGATTGCCATTTTGGCCGCCGCCATTACGCCAACTATCGACCCAGTCAATATGGCGATCGTTATGGCGCCCCTTTTTGTGCTCTATATGATGAGCGTCGGTCTGGCTTATTTGCTCTATCGGCCGCGCACGCCGCGTGATTTCTCGGATGATTTAGAGTAGACCGCAGAATCGACATGGATCAATTTCAGCTCATTGAGCGCAAAAATCAGACGCGCCGCCAAATTGAACAGACCCACCGCCAGTTGACGCAGTTGCGCCAGCAAACCGCGGTCGCAGCGCTAACGCGCGCCCAGCAGCGCCAAATTGCCAAATTGGAAACCAAGCTGGAAACGCTCATGGCCCAGGAACACAATCTGCGGCTGGCCATTGATCGGACGCGCGGTTGATCTGCCCGGTGTTTGTATGAAAGTAGTCATGGTGAGCAAAGCGCTGGTCACGGCGGCGTACCGGCGCAAGGCTGCGGAGATCGCCGCGCTGGGGGTGGATCTAACGGTGATTGTGCCGCCCAGTTGGCGCGACAGCCGTGGGGTGCAAAGAGTTGGCCAACAGATCGCCCAAGAATATAAGCTCACTGTGGCCCCCGTGCTGTTGAATGGCCACTTTCATCTGCACTTTTATCCCACGCTGGCGCGGCGGCTGGCGCAAATCCAGCCCGACCTGCTGCACATGGACGAGGAGCCGTATAACCTGGCCACGTGGCTGGCTTTGCGAGCGGCCCATCGATTGGGCATTCCATCACTCTTTTTTTGTTGGCAAAATATTCAACGTCAATACCCTCCCCCATTTCGCTGGATGGAGCAGAATTCCTATCAATGGGCGCGCCACGCCATTGCGGGCAATGTCGAAGCCGCTACCGTGCTGCAACGCAAAGGCTACCGTGGCCCCCTCTCCATCATCCCCCAATTTGGCGTCGATCCCGCCCTATTTCAACCGGCTCCGCACGCGTCTGCTTGTGAGGCAGATTCGCCTAATCCGCTGCGTATAGGGTATGCTGGCGGCCTTGTGGCCGAAAAGGGCATCGATATTCTGTTGCAGGCCTGTGCTCTGTTGAAAGGTGCTTGGAATTTGCACATTGTCGGCAGCGGCGCCCAAGAATCCGCACTACGCGAGCTTGCTGCCACGCTGGGCATCATCGACAAAGTGCAATTTGAGGCGCGCCGGAGCAGTCTGGCCATGCCTCCATTTTATCAAGGATTGGATCTGTTCGTGCTACCCAGCCGGACCATGCCAAACTGGAAGGAACAATTTGGCCGCGTGCTCATTGAAGCCATGGCGTGCGGCGTGGCCGTGGTGGGCAGCGACAGCGGTGAAATTCCCAATGTAATCGGCGATGCGGGCTGCATATTTCCCGAGGGTAATGCCCACGCCCTGCACGCGTGTTTGCAAGAATTGCTGGATGCACCGACAAAACGCTGTGCGCTGGCCCAAGCCGGGCGGCGGCGCGTGCTGGCGCATTTCACCATGCAGCAGGTGGCGCAGAAGACGGTGCAGGTGTATCAGCAAATGATGGACAGCCAGTCGTAATGCATGTGGCCCTAAACGCGCAACTGCTCAGCGCGGAAACCAGCTATCGCGCCGCCGGCGTCAGCAAATACAGCTATCATCTTTTACGCGCGCTGGCTCAAGCATCCATACAGGAGGACGTGCGCTTTACGGCGTTTGTACCAGCCGCCGCCGCGCCGATTATAGAAGCCGATCTGGCAAATCGGCAGCGAATTGAAAACTCAGAACCCAGCAAAAGCACCGCTCAGCACATACGGATTGGAACAGACCCGCTTGCCTGTGCAGCAGCCGCTGGTGCGCATTGCTTGGGAGCAAACGTGGCTACCCATGCGTTTGGCGCAAATACGGGCCGATCTGGTGCATGGGCTGGTCAACGTGTTGCCGCTTTCCGGCCGCACCCCCGGCGTGGTGACCGTACACGATTTGAGCTTTCTGCGCATGCCCGAAGTGCTGCCGGCATTGAAACGGCGCTATCTGGCCGCCCTCTGCCGGCGTAGCGTCCACAAGGCGCGGCAGGTCATTGCAGTCAGCCAGCAAACGGCTGACGATCTGATGCACTACTTTGGTCTGGCCAGCGGCAAAATCAATGTAATCCACAACGGCGTGGACGCGCGTTTTCAGCCCGGCGACCCGACGCAAATTGCCCAGTTTCGGCGGGAGCATGGCTTGCCCGAACGCTTTCTGCTCTATGTGGGTACGTTAGAGCCGCGCAAAAACCTGCCGCTGCTCATCCGGGCCTTTGCGCGCTGGCGGGAGAGCGCCCCTCGGCATGACCACGATGTCAAGTTGGTGGTAGGCGGCGCCAAAGGCTGGTTCTATGAGCAGATTTTCGCCGAGGTAAATCGGCTGCATGTGGCGGAGCATGTGCTCTTCCCCGGCTTTTTGCCCGACGAGGATATGCCTAATTGGTATCGAGCGGCCCATGCGTTTGTGTATCCCACGTTGTTTGAGGGCTTTGGGCTGCCGGTGTTGGAGGCCATGGCCTGTGGCACGCCGGTGATTTGCAGCCAGGCTCCCAGTGTGCTGGAAATTGTGGGCGACCAGGCGCTGACGCACGCCGTGGATGATGAAGCAACGTTGAGCAATCACATGGCGCAAATCTTGGCGAATCGTGATTTGCGGATGGCGCTGGCCGACGGCGGTCTGCAACGCGCCCGCACCTTTTCCTGGGTACGCACCGCTGTGGAGACGCTGGCGGTTTATAAACTAGTCCTAAAGTAATATTAAGGTTTTATGGAACTTGGCAAATCATCAACTTTTTCCTATACTGCAATTCCATTTCCTAATCCATACACCCAAAGCATCCGTGTGAAAACACACTATGGCAACTTTAAATCAAGTAAATTTCAAAACGTCTGAGTTTACCGCGGACGATCAAGTTGCGCCTCTGACTACTTTGGGGCAGCACCTGCCGCACTCCACCAGCAAGGTCGTAGAGTTCATCAAAAGCGTCGACGCCAAATGGTGGAAATATATTTTGGTGGCGTCAGACGTGGTGCTGATTTTGCTGGCCTGCATTCTGGCCTATTTTGTGCGCTATAATCTGCAATGGTTCCGCGCCGTGGATCCAGCCTCGGAGATCGCCTTTGCCCCTTATTTACCGGTGGCGCTGGCGCTGGCCGCCATTTGCGTAGTCGCCTACCGGCTCTCCAATGTGTATCCATACAAGCGGTCGCGTGGCCTCTTCGAGCAGACATACGATATTGCCACCGCCACCACAGCCAGCATCATGATGGTGATCACCATCTCGCTCTTCTTCCGCCCACTGCTCAATAGCCGACTGATCTTCCTCTATATTGCCATCTCTATTACAGTCTTGCTGGGCGTCAGCCGGCTGGTCATTCTGCTCACGCTGAACAAGTTGCGGCGCTATGGTGTGGCTGTCGAGCGCACGGTGTTGATAGGCGCCGGCGATGTGGGCCGCATGGTCATGCGCAACATTGCCGCCCGCCCCGAACTGGGCTATCAGCTCATTGGCTTTTTGGACGACAACCCCAACAAAGGCCACACGGATATTGGCCGATTTCGGGCGCTGGGTGAAATTGACAATCTGGAACACCTTTTGGAAACGCAGAATATTCAGCGCGTCATCATCTGCCTGCCCTGGCAAAGCCATCGCACGGCGCAACGGCTGCTGCGCGTCTGTACACAAGCAGGCGTCTTCGCCCAGGTCGTGCCCGACCTTTTCCAGCTCACGCGCAATCAGATGCAGGTGGAGCAGCTCAACGGCATCCCGCTCATCAGCATGAGCACGGCGACGATTCAGGGCTGGAATCTTTTCCTCAAGCGGTTAACCGACATTGCGCTGACGCTTTCGGGCGCCGTCCTCTGCCTGCCACTGGCCATTTTGATTGCCATTGCCATTCGACTTGATTCGCCCGGCCCCATTATCTATATCCAAACACGCATCGGGCGCAATGGCCGTCCGTTCCGCTGTTTTAAATTCCGTTCCATGGTCAGCGAGGCCGACCAGCTTCGGCGCCATATTTCGGATCGCAACGAAGCCAGCGGACCGCTCTTTAAAATGCGTGATGACCCGCGGCTCACCCGCGTGGGGCGCTTTTTGCGCCGTTACAGTCTGGATGAACTGCCGCAGTTTATCAACGTGCTGTTGGGCGATATGAGTCTGGTGGGGCCGCGCCCCAACCTGCCCAGCGAGGTGGATCAATACGAGGAGTGGCACAAAAAGCGCCTTTCCGCCAGCCCCGGCATCACCGGCCTCTGGCAAGTCAGCGGCCGCAGCGACCTCACCTTTGATGAAATGGTGCTGCTCGATATTTACTACGTGGAAAATTGGAGTTTGCTGCTCGATCTGTCGATTATTCTACGCTCGATTCCGGCGGTCCTGCGCGCCAAGGGGGCGTATTAGAGGTATAGCTTATTGCTGTATTGCTTATTGCTGTATTTTGTCCCCAGTGAGCAATACAGCAATAAGCTATACAGCAATTTTCATTGATACGCCAGCGTGTCACGCACGGTCAACCGGGCGGCGTTCCAGGCGGGCAGAACGCTGGCCACCGTCGCCAACAGCAGCACAAGAATTAGCCACAGCACAGCGCCCCACACCGAAAATGTATAGCTGGCCGGCGCCCCCCAAAAAGAGATTGCCCACCTGATCGCTTAATACCTTGCCCAGCGGCAAAGAGAGCAGTCCACCCACCAGCCAGCTCAGCGTGCCGATCAGCAGCCCCTCGCTGATCACAATGCGCAACACCGAACCATTGGAAGCGCCAATAGCCCGCATAACGCCCACCTCGCGCGTGCGCTCCAGCACGTTGATGCTCATCGTGCCCATGAGCCCCAGCCCACCCACCACGGCCAGCAGCACGGCCATGATCAGCAAAAAGATCACCAGAATATTGAGCGAATTCTCGGTCTCGATGCGCTCTTGCGCCGTGGTGCGCACAAAGCTGACTTCGATGCCCGCTGCCTTAAACCGTTCTTCCAAACGGCTGGCCATCGCAGCCTGCCAGGCCGCCGATTGCGCGCTGCCCACTTTTAATTCGCCCACCGCTGCCGCATCGGTTACCAAACCGGCCGCCACCGGATCAATGGTCACCCGCAAATTGTTCACTTTGTCCACCTGATGCACGGTCCGGCCAAAGGTGGGGTAATTTACATATACGAAGCGCCCCGAGAGCGGCTGTTTGATCAGCCCCACGATGCGCCAATCGCTGTCCCGTCCATCGAAACGCAGCGTGATCATGCCGCCTACGTGCAAATCGGGCTCGTCTTTGAGCAGGTCGGTGTTCATCACCACCGCCTGGGTGTCAGCGGGCAGCAGCCAGCGCCCTTCCAGCAGAATGGGGTCGATCATCTGCGTCTTTTCGGGCGGCGCAATCATCAAAACGCTGTTGCCCTGTTCATCGGACGTACGCATACGCACCGTGTCGGCAAAGCCCCAGCCCTCGGCCCGCGCCACGCCCGGCGTCTCCAGCGCAATCTGTTGCAACTGGTCGACCCGATATGACCGGCTAAAGTTGAGCCGCACATCATATTTCCAATAGCGCAAAGCGTCATCCAGCGTGCGTATCAATGAAGCCTGCACGCTAAGCACCGAAATAAAAATGGCGCTGGCCAGCGTCAACGTGGTGAGCACCAGCGCCAGCCGTCCCTTACGCCGAAAGGTATTGCGCAACGAAAGCATGGTGGGCCGGGACAGGAGCCGCGCACGGCGCAGCAATTGATCGAAAAAGCTGCGGCCAAACTGCCCCTTGCCCAATCCATAGCTGCTGATTGCTTCGCGCGCCGTAATGCGCGTGCCGGCAATCACCGGATAGAGCGCGGCCAAAACCGGCGTGAGCAGCGCAATAGCCACTTCCTGCAGCAGCGCTGGCGGCGGAATCTCAAAGCCGCCCACGTCAAAATTCAACAGACTGGCCATATAGCGCGTGAGCCCCAGCGCGCCCAACGCCCCCACCGGCGCCGCCACCAGCAGCGACAGCCCGCCATAGATGACCACCGTGCCCAGATAAACGCCGGTAAGCTGCCGCATCCGGGCGCCCACCGTCTTCATAATGCCGATCTGCTGCACCTGTTGCGTCAGCAGCGCCGACATGGTGTTGACGACCAAAAAGCCGCTGAGGAAAAGCGACAAAAAACCGAGCGCGCTCAACAAATAGAGCATGGCGGTCACTTCATCATCGGCCCAATGTTTGCCCGGTTCCGGCACAAAGCGGCCATTGACGGCCCGTCCGCTGCGCTGCAACTTTTCCTTCAACACTTCAAGCTGCGCCAGAATATGGTCGCGATCCAATGGCCGGTCGCGCACGGTAAAATAGAGCACATCCAGCTCGCGGCCAAAGCCCAGCGTCTCGGCGGTCTCGCGGACAATATAGCCTTTGTAATCGCCCGAAAACATCTTGGGCGTCTGATTAATGTCATGCACAACACCGGCAACCACCAGCGGATGAAATTCAGCATTGCGCGTCTGTACGGTGAGCGTGTCGCCGAGAGGGATATTCAGCGCCGCCGCCGATGCCCGCTCTAGCAGCACCTGCTCTTTGGTGGGCGGCCCGGCGCCGGAGACAGGAAAAATTTTGTTGATGCGGATGGCGTCGAAATCATCAATCACCTCGAGCTGCAAGTTCTCCCATTCGCCGGATGCAGCCTGAATGCGCACATTGACAAAGCCGCGCGCCTCGGTCTGCGCAATGCCGGGCGTGCGCGCCAATGAGCGCAGCAGCGTCGGGTCTAGATTTTCGGTGTAGATCACGCCGTGAAAAGGGCTAGTAGATTGGTATGCCGCCGCCATATCGCGGCCCAGCGTAATGCGGGCGCCGGCGATCATGCCCACGGCCATGACGCCCACGGCAATGGAGAGCACAACCAGCACCGTGCGCATTTTATAATGCCAGAGGTCGCGCGCCACCTTGCGCCAGCGGGGAGGTAACATGTCTAATAATACGTATTTTGGAAACAAATGGTTTCAATTCGGCCAGTTGTTGCAGGTTGAATGTGGCAAGTTGTAGGTGCGGTGGTGCATGTCCGTTCAACTTTCAACTTGTCACTTATGTGCATCCAAAAAGTCGCTCAACGTGCGCATGACCGCGGTCGGCTTATCATAACCGGTGAAGAGGTTGCCGGCGGGGTAGAGAGGATAGCGCGTGCTAAACCAGACCCAGCGCTGCACCAGCCGGTTTTCGTCGGCAGGATAGCCCAATTCGGCGTCGGTCAACGCATTGAACAGGTCAAAGCTGTCCACCATAAAGGCGTTGACCTGCGGGGCGTTAAAACCATATGCGGCGGTCAACAGAATGCCATATTCGCTGATGATCAGCGGCTTTGCGCGCTGGCCGTGCGCCTGCATCCAGCGCCGCATGGCGACGATTTGCGCTTGCACCAGCGCCAGGTCGGCGTGATCCGCCACATCCCACAGCTCGCCCTGCGCAATATATTCCAGCCCCGGCGGAATGCGCACGCCCCAGCTCTCGGCCTCCTCGCGCAGCACAAAGGCGTGCATATTCCACACATCCACCGGCATCTCCTGGCCAAACTCCTTAGCGTAAAATTGCCACAAACGCTCCAGATAGATTAGGCGCAGCGGCGTGATCTGGCTCAGCCCGCCGATGGCGATTTGCGCCGTGGGGTCGCTCTGTTTGATCACCGCGTACGCACAGCGATAGCCGTAGGCGTACTGCTCGGGCGTGGCGTTGTCCTGCCACTGCACATCGGGCTCATTGCCGATGAGCCAAGTGCGGCCAGGATTTGCCGCCGCCAGTTGGGCCAATTCATCCGGGCCGGGCTGCAACCTCCCTTGCGGCGTGCGCACCATGGGGTAAAAATCCATGCCCAGCCCACTCTCCGGCGGAGCGACCATGCGGACGGGATCCGTGGATTGCGCCAGCGTGCGCGTCACCGTATAGCCAGTGGTCCAGTTGAGATACCAGCCGGGGCGCTCTTCCGGCCAGGGAAAATAGAGCGGGTTCTTTTCGGGGATGCCCACGCCGATGCGCCAGCGCAGCGTGTATGGTTCGGCGGTGGGCGCCGCAACCTGTTCATACTCTTGATACGTTCCCTGTTTGACGCCCACGGCCCGCTCTTCACCGGGCAGCGGCGTGGGGATCAGCGGTTCGAAGGCAAACTGTTGTGCTTCTGTATCCAGCCAGCGCGGGCGTTGACATTCGGGTAACTCGGCCATGCTCGTCCGTCGGTTTGCAGCAGAATCGGCCCAGCGCGGGCCAAAGGCCATGGCGCCGCTTAACGCCAGGAGCAGCACGGCGACGGTGGCGGCTATCCAGAGTGAATATTTATGCAGCGTTGATGATCGGGTCACGGTCTTGTTGAGATGGAGGGGTGAAATAGATTAGGGGCGTACAGGAATCATACCATGAATGGGGGCGATATAGAAGTTACTCCGCAGACTAGATTGTTGCCAACCTTATTTTCCGCTATAATGTACCCTATTCTTTGGGGATTTATATGTTTCAATACAACTTAATTTAAAAAGAAAATCTGAGTACACATGACGACGAAAAAACGGGTGCTGAGCGGGATTCAACCCACCGGCGAATTTCATTTGGGCAATTATTTGGGCGCGGTGCGCGGCTGGGCGGCGCGCCAGGATGAAAAAATCAACTACTTCTGCATTGTGGATCTGCACAGCCTGACCATGCCGCAGGATCCCAAAACGCTCTATGCGCAGACGCGCTCGCTGGCGGCCATGCTGCTGGCCTGCGGCATTGACCCGGCGCGCAGCACGCTCTTTGTACAGAGCCACGTGACGGCTCACGTGGAAGCGTGCTGGCTGCTCAACTGCATTACGCCGCTGGGCTGGCTGCAGCGCATGACGCAGTTCAAAGACAAATCGGCCAAGCAGGAGACCATTTTGACCGGCCTGCTCGACTACCCCGTGCTGCAAGCGGGCGATATTATGCTCTATGACGCCGATGAGGTGCCGGTGGGCGAGGATCAGCGCCAGCACGTGGAATTGACGCGCAATATTGGGCAGCGCTTTAATCACATGTACGAAACGGAATTCTTTGTGCTGCCCGAGGTCAAGGTTCCGGAAGCGGGCGCGCGCGTCATGGGGTTGGACGATCCTACGAACAAAATGTCCAAAAGCCTGGCCCACATTCGCGGCCACGCCGTGCGCATGCTCGATGAGCCCAAAGAGATCCTGCGCTCGTTTAAGCGCGCCAAGACCGATTCGGGCAACGAGATCGCCTTTTCAGCCGAACCGGAAAAGGCGGGGGTCAATAATTTGTTGGAAATTTATGAAGCAGTGACGGACAAAGACCGCGAAAGCGTGGTGGCCGATTTCGCCAATGCCCGCGGCTACGGTGACCTGAAAGTGGGTGTGGCCGAAGCGGTAATCGCGGCCGTCACGCCCATCCGCGAGCGCTATGAGTATCTGATGCGCGACACCGCCGAGCTGGACCGCCTGCTGGCCAAGGGCGCCGAAGATGCCCGCACCCGCGCCCAGCCCAAAGTGGACGCCATGAAAGAGTTGATGGGATTGGTGTTGCCGGGAAGGTAGCGGAGGCGGATAGCGGGTGGCGAGTAATCCGCCACCTGCTACTCGCCACTCGCTACACACTCTTCTATGCCGCATAGGCCAGCGCCCGGTCAAAGAACGCTGCCGGAATAGACGGCGTAAGCGGCTGTGGCTGTGGGCGCACTGCTTCGAGGGTGCATTCGGTCCAGGCCACGGCCATAGCGCCCGGCCAAATGCGTGCATCCAGCAACTCCCCCGCCTCCACCAGATCCACCACGCGGCCCTGACGTAAAATTAGAACCTCACCCTTCAAAACGCGGTATGCGCTGGTGGCATCCCCTTCCTGAAA
Source organism: Caldilineaceae bacterium (assembly GCA_041391125.1). Lineage (GTDB taxonomy): Bacteria > Chloroflexota > Anaerolineae > Caldilineales > Caldilineaceae > JACKBC01. The sequence continues at coordinate 119,192 of JAWKON010000002.1, read as the reverse complement.
TAGCATCTGCCCGCCCAGCGCAGACAGATTTGTGCGCTTCTCGTTGGGCAATTGTGTCTTCTTCATGTTGGGTCTCCTTTGTAGCGTGTGATAGTACACGATTGGGAAATCTTTCCATGCGCATACTATAGCAGGTTTACCACCCAGTCCACATGCATCTAAAGTTATATTAGGGGGTTTATTCTGAGGGTGTAGATGGTTGAGGAATTTCATGCGGGGTCACGTTGACGCCCCATTCATAGACCAATCTGCCGCCGTTCCAGCCGCTGGCCACCACCAGCCCAATCCCCAGCAGCAGCAGCAGCGTGAGCCACCAGCGCGCGCCTGCATCATCCAGCAGCGGATCGGCGTTTTCATTTGGCGCGGCGGTGCGACGTGCATTGGACTTTTGTTTAGGGCGGCGCAGCCAGCGCAGATAGAGCAGCACGGCATAAAGCACTAACAGGGCCAGCCCACTGCTCACGTGCCAGTTGAGTGCGCCGCGGTAGGGCGCCTGCGGAGGCAGCCCCGCCTGCGCCAATAGGCCGGTCAAGATGGCGGCGCCCACGGCCAACCAGCCCAGGGGCATGGTCCACCAGGCGAGGATACGTAGTTCCGCCCGCGGCTGCCAATACAAATAGAGCAGCCCGGCCACGCTGGACACGATGAGCAGCGCGATGGGAAAATGGACGGTGGCGGGATGTAGCGTCGTCATAGCGCACAAGTATAACATACCACAGACACGCCGCGTAATTATCTCGTAATATTTGATTCATGGTTTTGTTATGTGGGCGGGGTATACTGAGGGACATCAAGAGTAAATGGAGCAATGCGCAGCGAAAATTATTGCGTGGTGCGTATTGCGTGAACTGGTCGACAAGCTGATTGTAACATTGGTGACTTTGTGCGGCGGCGTTGTGCAGACCGCGATTCTCTAACAGCAAGGAGCCTGATTATGACGAAGATTCATCCATCTGAGATTACGCCGGAGCATGTTTTTCTCAATCGCCGCAAGTTTATGGTGGGGGCGGGGTTGACTGTAGGCGCGGTGGCGCTGGCCGCTTGTGGTCCAGGACTGGGAGTAGCCGCGCCAGTGGCGCCAGCGCCGCGCCGGTCAATGTAAAACCGGCCGACATCGGCTTGGAAACGTTGCCCGATGCGCTGGCCTTTGCCGAGCCACATGCCAGCGCCGAGACTGACGAGCTGGGGGACGCGCTCAATTCGTATGAGCAGATCACAAATCACAACAACTATTACGAATTTACGACTGACAAACAGGGCGTCAATCCGCTGTCGGCGGGCTTCGAGCCCTATCCCTGGTCTGTGGAAGTGGGCGGCCTGGTCAACAACCCCAAGACGTATGCGATTGAAGATCTGATCAGCGGCTTTACACAGGAAGAGCGTATCTACCGGCTGCGCTGCGTGGAGGCTGGTCCATGGTGATTCCGTGGGTAGGTTTCCAGCTTGGCGACCTGCTCAAGGAAGTTGATCCAAAATCCGAAGCCAAGTATGTCCAATTCACTTCGGTGATGCGCCCTGGGAGCAAATGCCGGGCCAGACCTCACGCTGGTCCCATTGACTGGCCCTATGTGGAAGGCTTACGGCTGGATGAGGCCATGCATCCACTGGCGATTATGGCCACCGGCATGTATGGCAAGCCGCTGCACAACGCCAATGCGCGCCGCTGCGGCTGGTTGTACCGTGGAAATATGGTTTTAAAAGCGCCAAAGCGCATTGTCAAAATTGAACTGACTACGACGAGATGCCAATCTCCACCTGGAATTGGAGCAGCCTCCGATGAATATGGCTTTTATGCCAATGTAAACCCAGAGGTGGATCACCCACGCTGGTCACAGGCCACCGAGCGCCGCATTGGCGAATTTGGCCGCCGCGACACGCTTATGTTCAATGGGTATGCTGATGAAGTGGCGTCGTTGTACGAAGGGATGGATTTGCGGGCGAATTATTGACCTATCCCCCTGTCCCCTTTCCTGGGAGGAAAGGGGGCACTGTTAGATACTTTGGTAGAATGAGATGGGCAAGTCTTATAGATTTGAGGTCGTCAACGGACCCTCCCCTTCCTTCAGGAAGGGGAGACGGAGGGGTAGGTAGTTCTCATGCAAAAGAAAAATTCAAAAACCGGAATTATCCCATATTTTCAAAAGCATTGGTTCTGGATTGCCGTCAACATCGGCGCCTTGATGCCGCTGCTGCTCATGGTGCTGGATGTGGTCAACGGGCGGCTGGTGGATCCCATTGCCGACATCACCAACCGCACGGGCTACACGGCGCTGGTGCTGCTGGTGCTGTCGCTGGCGGTGACGCCGCTGAACAGCATCACCGGCTGGCGCACGGTGACCACGGTGCGCAAATCGCTGGGTTTGCAGGGTTTCTTCTATGTTTGCCTGCACTTGCTCACCTTTTTGGGGCTGGATTACGCCTTTAATTTGTCGCAGATTCTGGGCGATGCGCTGGTCACCAAGCCCTATATTATTGTCGGTTTCTCGGCTTTTCTGATTTTGACGCCGCTGGCCATCACCTCCACCAAAGGCTGGATGAAGCGATTGGGGCGCAACTGGAAGAAGCTGCACCGGCTGGTTTATGTAGTCGTGCCGCTGGCCGTGGTCCACTATTTTTGGTGCTCAAGGTGCCGGTCGAGCCGACGATTTATGGCATGGTGGTGGCGCTGCTGCTGGTGGCGCGCATTCCCGCTGTGCGCCAGCGCTTGAACCAAGTGCGCAAATTTCTGGACGGCAAACCGGCGGTGAGCCGCCCCAAGGGGCGCTTGAAGCCAGTGCCCGAGCCAGTCCGCAGCGTTGAATAGGACCCATCGGTTGCAAAAAAAGACCCCGCCACGTGGCGGGGTCTTTTTTTGCAACCGATTCTTCATTCATCATAGCGCACCGAGCCGCGGCTACGTTTAGTTTCGCCGCGCTGCTTTTTGCGCTCTAGCCGTTTGGCTTTGGCCGCAGCCGAAGGTTTGGTTTTGTGGCGCGTTTTGGGCGGACGCGCCGCTCGTTGCAGCAGATCCACGAGCCGCTCGATGGCGAGCTGGCGGTTGCGCAACTGGGTGCGATACTTGCGCGCCTGGATGATCAGCACGCCCTCATCCGTCACCTGCTTGCCGGCCAATGAAATGGCCCGGCTGCGCACATCCTCCGGCAGCGACGGCGAATGCTGCAAATCAAAGCGTAACTGCACCGCCGTCGCCACCTTATTCACATTCTGCCCACCCGGCCCGGACGAGCGCACGAATTCGAGGTCGAGTTCGGATTCGTCGAGGGAGAGGTGGGGGGTGATTTGGATCATGGTATTTGTTTTGGGGATCAGGGATTGGGGATTAGGGACTGGGCCTACGGTCGATGCTGCTTGCGGAGTCCCCAATCCCTAATCCCCAATCCCCACCCCCTACTTTCCGTGAATCGCCCGCCACACCTTCTCGGCGGTAAAAGGCATATCAAGCTGGCGCACGCCCAAATGGGCCAGCGCGTCGTGGACGGCGTTGGCGACGGCGGGGGTGGAGCCGATGGTGGCCGCTTCGCCGATGCCTTTGACGCCCAGCGGATTGAGCGGCGTGGGGGTTTCGGTGCGGTTGTTTTCGTAAATGGGGAAATTGTCGGCGCGCGGCACGGCGTAGTCCATGAGTGAGCCGCTGACGAGCTGGCCATTTTCATCGTATTGCGCGTGTTCAAAGAGCGCCTGGCCAATGCCCTGGGCAATGCCGCCATGCACCTGGCCGTCGATAAGCAGCGGGTTGATGGCCGGGCCGCAATCGTCCACGGTCACAAAGCGCACCACCTGCACCGCGCCCGTGTCGGGCTCGATCTCGACCACGCAAATGTGGGTGCCAAATGGATAGGTTTCGCCGGGCGGGCTAAAGTCCTCATCGGCGCTCAGGTCGCCCTGCATTTCGTCCGGCAGTTCGGATTCGCCATACACGGCCTGCGCCACCTCTTTCCAGCTCACCGCAATATCGGGCGAACCGGCCACGTGGAATTGGCCATTGGTCAGTTCAATATCTTCGACAGCGGCTTCCAGCATGTGGCCGGCCACCGCTTTGGCCTTCTCGCGCACCGTCACGCTGTTGTTGAGCACGGCCGCGCCGCCCACCGGCGCGCTGCGGCTGCCAAAGGTGCCAATGCCGCGCTTGACAATGGCCGTGTCGCCATGAATCACCGTAATGTCTTCCATGGGGATTTGCAGCGCCTCGGCCGCGATCTGCGCCCACGCCGTGTGGTGCCCCTGGCCGTGCGGCGATGTGCCGGTCAGCACCGTGACCTTGGCCTCTTTGTCCACCGTAATTGTGCCCGATTCCCACGGGCCAAAGCCGCAAATTTCCACATAGCAGGCGACACCGATGCCCAGCATCTTACCGCCCGCTTGACGCCGCTGCGCCTGTTCGGCGCGCAGATTGTCATAGCCGATCAGCTCCATTGCTTTATCGAGCGTCTTGGCATATTCGCCGCTGTCATAGGTGGCGCCGGTGGGGGTTTTGTAGGGGAACTGGTCGGGCGCAATAAAGTTTTTGCGCCGCACTTCAATCTTATCCAGCCCAAGCTCGCCCGCCAGCACGTCCATGGCGCGCTCGATCATAAAAGCGGCTTCCGGGCGACCGGCGCCGCGATAGGGCTCGTTGATGTTTTTGTTGGTCAACACGCCGTCGGCCTGGCAGCGGGCGTTGGGGATGTCATAAACGCCGGTCATCATCATGCCGGTCAGCGGCGGGATGCCGGGCGTGCAGTTGGAATAGTAGGCGCCGCAGTCGGCAATCACTTTTAGGTCGGCGGCGGTGACGCGGCCCTCTTTGGTGGCCGCCAGCCGCACAATGTTGATCTGGTCGCGGCCGTGGCTGGTGGTCTGATAATCTTCGCTGCGCGTGGCCACCCATTTGACCGGGCGTCCATGCTTGCGGGCCAGGAAGGGGACCGGAATTTCTTCGCTAAATTGGTTGGATTTGGCGCCAAAGCCGCCACCCACTTCGGGTGCGATGGCGCGAATGCTTTCGGCATCCACGCCCAGAATTTTGGCCACTTCATCTTTGACGGCGTGCGGCACCTGCGTGCTGGTCCAAATGGTGATGCCACCGGTGGCGCATCGTAATCGGCGGTGACGGCGCGCGGCTCCATGGCCGAGGGAATCAAGCGCTGGTTGACAATGCGCAGTTCGGTTACATGTTCGGCATTGGCAAAGGCGTCCGCCACATCATTGCCGCCCGCCCATTGGAAGGCCAGATTGGTGCCCAATTCATCATGAATCAGCGGCGTTCGCCGTCGGCCACGGCCTTTTTCGGGGTCGGCCACGGCGGCCAGCGGCTGATAGCGCACATCAATGGCATCGAGCGCATCGGCGGCTTGATAGGCGCTTTCAGCCAGCACCACGGCAATGGGATCGCCGACGTGGCGCACCTTGCCTTCGGTCAGCACCTGGTGGGCAATCTCGTGCGAATTGCTGTAGGCGGCGTCAAAGGGAATGGCCATGGGCAACGGGCCGGCCAATTGCCCATTGATGTCGGCGCCGGTCAGCACATCCACCACGCCGGGCATGGCTTTGGCCGCGCTCACGTCGATGGAGCCAAGGCGGGCGTGGGCATATGGGCTGCGCAACACGGCCATGTGCAGCATGTTGTCAAGCTCAATATCGCCGGTATATTTGCCCTGGCCGGTGATCAGCTTGGGGTCTTCGCGGCGCTTGATGCGCACGCCCATAAATTGCGGGGCGGCAAGAGTCGGTTGCATGGGTGGACTCCTTTGTGATTTGATATTTATGATTGGGACGCTATTTGCTGCGTAATTTGTTTGCTCGGGGAAGGGGATTACGATGCTTGAATCATATATGAGATGAGCCATCAAGACAAGTTGAGCATATTTGAAAACTGAAGCTCAATAAACAGCTATGCTACAGCAAATTCAGTTAATGGGCGCAATTCCGGTGGGTGAAAAGCAAGCACAATATCACTTTTCGGCACACCGGCTTCCAGTAAATCAGTCGCAATGCCATCTTCCGTCCAATCTTCTTCAATCCAAATTTTATCTTGAATTAAACGAATGTAAACGGTAGCCGAATGAATGCGCTTTTTGCGCCACCAGCCCGTACGGAACAACATATAGCGGTCGTTTTCGTCATCAAACAGAACGTCTGTTTTGACATCACCGGCATCGCGATTTGATATCTCCGCGTATTCTGTCAAGATACGTCGAACCAAATTTCGATACTTTGTTAGCGTATCCATTCTACAATTTGCTCCTCTTCAATATCCACGATTAGCAACGGTACCTGGTATTGCTCAATAATTCGTTTCACGATATCGCGTTGAAATTCATTAAGATACGCATATTGGCTGATGGCTACATAGAGCTTGTATTCAGGAGCCAATTCGGCCACGAGCGGAAGATAGACCATATATTGGCCAACTGCTATTTTCAAATCTTGAATTGCAGAACGACCAGCAAAACTTTTGATTTCAACAATGATTTTGCGCCCGGCCCTTTCAATGGCAATAACGTGTTCAGCCGCCAAATCGACGAAGACTTGGTCATCGCCATACTTGATTACATATGGATCAGCAATAATGCGCCACCCATCTTTATGCAGGGCATTCTTCACGGCATCATGAATCAGATCTTTTGCAGACATATGGCAAGTATACCGACATCCACTAAAGTCGTCAATGCGTCAAGCAGTGCTCGACGTGCGCATAGTCTCCTTCTTGCCCTCCACATCAAAACACGCGTATTGATTATCGCGCATAATCCGCGACGCTACGCCAATGGCTTCCGCCTCACTCAAAAGCTCCTCGCTCACCTCGGCCTCCAACGCGCGGGTGAGCCATTGGCGGGCCTGGCGGGCATAGGCCACGGCGGCCACGGGCATGTGGGTGTCGCCGCCAAAGGCGAAGAGCTTGTTGATGGGGGCGGTGTGCAGATAGCGGCGCACAAAATCGCCGGCGCTGTATGGGTTGATGCTCCAGGCCCAGCACAGGTCGGCGTAGACATTGGGATAATGTTTGGCCAGGCTGATCAGCTCATCGCTGTAGGGCCAGGCGATGTGCATGAGCACAAAGCGGGCGGCAGGATAGCGGGCCAGCAGCGGGCAAAGATGGCCGCTTTTGATGCGGTCCACGGGCATGCGGCTATGGCCGGCGTAGTAGCCGGTGTGAATCTTAAAGGGCAGCTTGTAGGCCGTGGCCAGCTCCACGCCGCGCGCCCAGCACCAATCGCCCAGACAGAGGCGGTCCTCTTCGCTCATCTCGTCCGGTGCATGGAGATATGCGCCAAGCGCTCGCGCCGTTTCCTGGGCGGTGCGCTCTTGCCAGCGCAGGGTGCGCGCATAGGCGTGCTGCGATTTGACGGCGATGGCCACTTTGGCGTTTTGCTCGAAGACGGCCTCCATAGCGTTTTGCAGCGTGGTCATGTCGCGTATCTCCACGCCCGTTTCGCGCGTAATGGCCGCCACATTGGGCTGGCCATTGCAAAATTCAGCCCAGGAAATGTCGTAAAAGAAGAAGTCCGGCCCCGATTCGTCCACCCAACATTGGCGGCGAAAATCATCGGTCTGCACGTGGTCTAGATTGGCCACCTCGCGCAGCAGATGCAGCCTGGCGCCGGGCTGAACCAGTGCATCGTGCTTGTCCTGGGCGGTTTCAATGCCGGCGGCGGTCAATTCGTCCAGCCCGTAAAATTCGCGGGCGATGGTGCGCACGGCCTCGCCGTAGCCAGTGTGCTGCACGGCTTGCCACGCTGCTTCCACGCCGGCGAAACGGGCGCGCACGTCGGGGTTGCTTTTGTCCAGCAGCGCGTTGACCGCCTCCTGGCTGGCGCCCGCCGAAACCAGATCGGCGGGGACGTAATTGTGAAAGAGGTTGCGCAAGATGTCGGGGCGGTCGTCGCCCACATATTGGTCTTCATATTGGAGGTGCTCATGGGTGTCGCAGAGCGGGGTGGCGGCGATGAAATTGGCCAGGTCGCTTGGCATGAGGTTGTTCCTTTTTGGGAGGCACACCACCGGTTAAAACCGGTGGCTGATACGGGAAACCAGCTTCAGCCGGTTTGCTTTGGCAGCCGCCGAATTTATTCGGCGGTTGCGACCTGCGCCGCCACCGGCTCCTGCGCAAAGACGCGATCATACGCCTCCAGCGCTACACCGCCCAGCCGTTCGGCCATTTGGCGATAGGCCGTACGCCGATAATCCCACTTTTGCGCGCGCGGGACCTGTTCCAGCCAATCGCACAGGTGGACGCAGATCAGATCGTCATATTCCTGCTTGGAAATGACCATCGCCTCGCCGGTGACGCGATGCACAATGGTGTATGGCCCTTCAAGCTGCGCCACTTGCGCATCCAACGAGGCGCGGTCCATAAAACAGTTGAGGAAGGCGATCTTTTCGGCGTGGTCGCCGATCAGCTCGCGCAATTCGGGCTGGCGCGCCAGCGGCAGCGTAAAACTCTGGAAGCCTTGCGTGCCATAAATAGAGTGAAAGAGCGCGGCGTGGCACAGCGCTTCCGAAACGCCCCACGCCTTGATGTCATTATAGACGCCAATGGCGTGGGCCAAATAGGTCTTGTCGGTGTGACCAATGTCGGCGGCGCCCAGCGCGATAATGTAGTCGGTCAGATCTTTGAATTTTGTAGCCATGTGGTTGCTCCTTTGTTTACCTAGAATCAACTCAATTTTGCGTCACCAAGGGCAAATATAGCTGCTTGCATTGGGGAGTGGCCAACGCAAGCAGATTCGAAAACGGCTGTTGTTGACCATTAGTGTCCACGGGGCGGATGCGAAATAGGCAGGATTGCGCCACATCCGCCGTTACATCCACCGTGGTTTCAAAGCCACTCTTGGCCTGCGTGCGGATGAGCTGCATGGCGTCTGTGCGGTTGCCCGCATAGATCTCGTATGCCGCCACATCGGTGGCGCCATTCCAGCTCATGTGCAGCGTGGTGCTGATGCCGTCGGTGGCTGCGGCTAGCACTGGCGGCCAGGTGGGCGCGCCTTGCCAGGGGAAGCGAAAAGCCCGATAGCTGACGCTGGGCCATGCCAGCGTCAGCTCAAAGGCTTTGCTGCCATCCGGTTTGACTTCGGTCAACGTAGGAACGGCGTGGCCCCAACCGATAAGCGTGTTGCCATTGGGCAGCCGCTGCGCATTGGCCAGATAGGGTCCATAGGTGTCCGGCGTATTGCGATATTGCCAGATCAGCCGGGCCGTTTTGTTCACTTCGTCAAGTTCATATTCAACCGCTCTGGAGTAGGCCGGCGTCTCGCCTTCGCGGTTATCATATAGCGTGACGTGTCCATTGGCCAGGCGCCGGATGTCGTGTTGGCGGAAAAAGAGCTTGTCGTCGTTCAAGATGGAAAATTCATTTTTCTGGCCGCCAAAGCGCCAGATCACATCGGCGGTCTGGCGGTCAATTTTGGTTATTTCATTCATGACGCGCGACGAGATGAGCAGGTTGCCGTCGGCGTCCTCTTCAACGGCATTGCCGTGCGTATAGAAAATGACGGGTTCGGTCAAGTCGGCGCTGGATTCGGTGATGGCAAAGTGGTCCCAACTGCGCCACTCGAACACCACATTGCGGTCGGGATCCAGTTCCTGCACAATCAGCCCGACCACCGTGGCATTGGGATCGCCGCCCGCCACTACCTGACTCATATCGATGGGCTGATAGTCCCAGGCCATGATCAAATAGTTGCCATTGGGCAAAATCTGCAAATCGTGATGGTCGGGCGCGTATCCATTGCCGGTGGCAAATTTGTCGACAATTGCATAGGTGTTGTCCATGGCCTGAAATTGGCCAACCGCTATATCGTAGAAAGTGAGCAGCCCATTGGGTTGCTTTTTAAAGTCCAGCACAATCTTGCCGGGCGTCATTCGTTTATAAAACACCGGCTCGCCCGCATTATCCAAAATGAGCAGATATGGCTGCACGCCCAAATCGGTGACAAAACTATAATTGCTGATAAAAAGATAGCCCGCATCAACGCCATTGGCCGGCACGGTCACCGTAATGGCCGGGAAATCATCGGGGACGGTCAAATAGCGCCGGGGGCGCTCGACGCTGACTTGGGGCGCCGCAGTGAATGCCGGAGCGTCCCCAGACCCTACTTGGGCGCTGGCAACCCGGCTGGTTGCGGGCAAAGGTTTAGCCGAGACCGTAAACGCAAAAGCAACGCCCCCCAACTGGCTACCGGCGGATGTGGTCAATCCTGACCGCACGGTGACGCTGACGCCTTCGCCCGGCGTAAATGGGCGCAGCGGTTGAAAGATTACGGTCTGGTTGTCGCTGGCCAATTTGGCCACGCCCGGCACAGGCCCGCTGACCGCGCCCACCACCACGAATAGATTGGCGGATACGCTCGCCGGATTGATCGGGTCGCCGCTGCGTAAAGCAATGGTTGTGAAAGGGCTCACCAATGTGGCGGCGGGCTGGGGAGAAATGTAGACAAACGGCGATGATGATTGGGCCTGAAGCGGTCTCCACCATGCAGCCAGGAAAAGAAAAACAACGACACAGTACGCAATCGCTCGCATAGGACAATTCTTTGTTATACTCTGCTCTGAATGGAAACCGGAGTTATCCGCTGGAGTTTCAGTCAGAAGAAAAACTCCGGTTTCCATCACAACCGCAGTATAGCAGTTGCTCAACCTATCGGCGCTTAGTTATTGTTCAGAAAGAACTTGTAGATTTAAACCTGCCAGGCCTCGAAGACCTGACAGGTTTGGCCGTCAACTTATTTTTGAACGCTAACTTAGCCAGGCCAGCCTACCTATGAAGGGTCTTGGTTTCTGCATAGGCAAACTACCTGGCGCGCGCAACTATTCAGTCTTTAATAGAGGAACATCGGTTTGCCCAAAGCATGGCGCACCTTGGGCAGATAATTCTCCGCGTCATACAGCTCGTCCACATCCACGCGTTTAAGGCCGCTGCCCACTTCGTTCATGGGGATGTGGGTGTAACGACCGTCGCGCAGCGCCACCATGCGCCCGGCAGTACCCTCTTCCAGCAGATCCATGGCGGCATTGGCGAAGTTAACCGCCACCATTAAGTCCAAGGCGTCGGGGGCGCCGGAGCGCATGAGATAGGCCACCTTTTGATAAATGGTGTTTTCACCGGTCAGCTCTTTCAGCGCCTCTTCGGTGATCTGCCCAATACCGCCCAGCTTGCGGTGCCCGTAGGCGTCAGCCTCGCCATATTCGATCACTTTACCGTCCATCATATGAGCGCCTTCGCTGATGGTTACCATAGCATAATTGCTGGGATTGCGCGCCTTGTCATCCATCACCAGTTTGGCCAGCTTTTCGGGATCAAACGGCACTTCGGAAATAAGCGCGCGATCCACGCCGGCCAGATAGGAGGAAATCAAGCTGGTTTCGCCGCTGTTGCGGCCAAATAGCTCCACAACACAGATGCGTTCATGCGAGCCGGCGCTGGTGCGCAGGTTGTGGATAAACTGCACGCTGCGCGTGACCGCCGTGCTAAAGCCAATGCAATAGTCGGTGCCAAATACATCGTTGTCCATGGTTTTGGGAATAGCCACAACGGGGAAACCATCTTGGTGAACACGCAAGCCATAGCTGAGCGTATCATCGCCGCCGATGGGGATCAGCCGGTCAATGCCCAGAAATTCCAGATTTTTCAACACATGGGGCGTAAAATCGCGCAGGCTCTGATCGGCTTCCTCCGCCTCGGGATGTTCGGGATCGCGCAGGAAATCGGGCACTTCTTTGGCGCGCACGCGGCCTGGGTTGGTGCGGCTGGTGTGCAAAAAGGTGCCGCCGGTGCGATCCACCGTGCGCACGACCGCCTTATCGAGCGGGATGGTATACTTTGCAATGGATTCGGGGTCGTCGCGGTTGATATTGAGCAGGCCAGCCCACCCCCGACGCAACCCGACAATTTCGTGACCGCCATCAATGGCGCGGTGGACAACGGCTTTGATGCACGGATTGAGACCGGGAACGTCACCGCCGCCGGTCAGGATGCCAATCTTCATTTTTATTTTGCTCCTTCTAGACAGGTCAAATAAGCGAGGCATAGTCACGGGAGGGTCCGTATGGCCCATGCCATATTAGGATTTTATACAATATGAACCATTTGAACTTACGCAAGCCCGGAAGAGGATTTGATTCATGTACAGAAGGATGTACCTCTAACCATATCACAGCGCTGTGGAAATCATGTTATACTATGGTTTGACATAGATGGGATATATTTATTGCATCTTAAGACGAGTCAGCGATGCCCATCTATGCCAGAACCCAGTATAGTATGAGGTTCGGGCAAGGTACGTTGGGTGCGAGCAGGTGTTTTTGCGATCTTCGATGCCACTGGAGGGATCTCCAATTTTCAGCTCAACTCAGCTATATTATATTATTTCGCCAATCTGGTCAATCTCTACAAAAGTTCAAGTTAAGTTACTTGATTTTTGGAAAACCGCATGATTCTTCGGCACGTCTTTTGCGCAACTCATTCGTCATGAAATTGAAGCAACAGGTCCTTTCAACTTTATTCCACGTCAATCAACAGGAGAGAATTATGGTTTCCCGATTCATTCGAGCAAATCGTTGGTGGGCGCGCGGCTTGATCACGCTCATTTTGGCCGCGGCTCTTTTGGCGCCGCTGTGGCCGCAGAACGCTCTAGCCGTGAGTGCGACCGCCGCGCCGGTAAAAAATGGCGCCACTCATTACGTACAGAGAGGAGATTCGCTCTCCGCCATTGCCGTGCGCTACGGCGTCTCCATGCAAGCCATTATGGCCGCCAATGGGCTGGCCAATCCCAATCATATTTACGTGGGGCAACGGCTAATTATTCCTGACGGCTATGGTCACGGCGGCTATGAACACGGCGGTTACGGACAGGACGGGTATGGCAAACACCAGGGCGGCTATGGCGGGTGCGCCAACTATCATTACGTCCAGTATGGGCAGACGCTTAGCGCCATTGCGGCCTATTATGGCGTCAGCGCCTATGCCCTGGCGCAAACGAATGGCATCTATAACTTGAATTATGTGTATACGGGCCAACGCCTCTGCATTCCCGGCGGCTATGCCCCGGTTCCGCAGCCCAATCCGCCCTATCCGCACCCGCAGCCCGGTGATTGCGGCGCCACCTACACCGTGCGCCGTGGCGACACGCTTTCGTGGATCGCCCACCGCTGTGGCGTTACCGTGCAGTCGCTCATTTACGCCAATGGGCTGCCCAATGCCAATCACATCTACGTGGGCCAGCAACTCGTCATTACCGGCGGCGCCCCGCAACCGCCAGTTCCTACACCTGTCCCGCCCGTGCCGTCAACGGCTTGGGATGGCGCATATTACAATAACTCCACCCTGTCCGGCGCGCCGACCTATACGCGCCAGGATGGCGCCATCGATTTCCGCTGGAATGATGCAGGCCCAGGCGGCGGCCTTGCCAACGACGGTTTCAGCATTCGGTGGACGCCACGGCCTACTTTAGCGCCGGCACCTATCGCTTTTTGACCACCACCGATGACGGCATTCGCGCCTGGGTGGACGATCAGATCGTGATCGACGGCTGGCGCGTGCAGCCGCCCACCAACTATTACGGCGACAAAGCCCTAGCCGAAGGGTATCACACCGTGCGCGCCGAATATTATGAAGAGACGGGTAATGCCGAAGTTAAAGTGAGTGGGTGCGGCTATAAAGCCGCCAATAAAGAAATGAGCCGAGTACTCGGCTCGCCATTTTTATTTATCTCCGAAAAGTAGAATCGCGCTCAGTTTGCTCGGATGGGGTGCATCTTGTAAACTTGAATGGTTGCACAGGTGAGATTCGCCACCCGCTACCCGCAACCTTTGTTTGAGAGAAGCTTTGTTGAATAGCTACCAATACACTTGAAAAGAGGGAACTATTCAGGTGTTAGACCCTCCCCGACCTCCCCTTGAGGGGGAGGAGCTGCACTCGCCGTCGGCGGCGTATTTTCCTCCCCTACAGGGGAGGGCCAGGGCGGGGTGAATAGTTACGAAAAGAGGATCTTTTGTTTGAAGTCGTTTTCTTGGGCACGTCGGCATCGGCGCCGTCGGCGCAGCGCGGGCTTTCGGCGGCGCTGGTCATGTGCAACGAGCACCGCTTTATGATCGACTGCGGCGAGGGGACGCAGCGGCAGATCCTGCGCAGCGGTTTGGGCTTTCGGCGGCTGGACAAAATATTGTTGACCCATGGCCACCTGGATCACATTCTGGGGCTGGGCGGGCTGGCCAGCACGTTGGGACGCTGGGAGACGCTGGAGGAATTGAACATTTATGGCGGCCCTAGCACGTTGCGCCGCGGGGGCGCTAATGGACGTGGTCTTCGGCGCCGAGCAGATGCCCAACGTGGGGATTTCGCTCAATGAAATGGGGCCGGGCTGCTCTTTGAAGACAAGCAATTTACGCTTTCGGCGTTTCCCGTGCAGCATCGGGGGCCCGATTGCTTTGGCTTTACCTTTGAAGAAAAGACGCGCCGTCCTTTACCGGAAAAGGCTGAAGCCTTAGGCGTCCCCCCGACCCCGAGCGGCGCGATCTGGCGCAGGGCCAGAGCATTACGTTGGCCGACGGCCGCGTGATTGCGCCCAATGATGTGCTGGGCGAACCGCAGCGCGGCGTCAAATTTTGCTTTGTAGGCGATGTGAGCCACACCGGTCCGCTGCATAAAATTGTGGATCAGGCCGATGCGCTGGTGATTGAAGCCACCTATTTGGAAGCGGACAAAGAGCTGGCGCGCCAACACGGGCATATTACAGCCGCGGCGGCGGCGCGGCTGGCGCGCAACGCCCAGGTCAAACAGCTCTTGCTGCACCACGTAAGCTGCCGCTACCGCCGGCAGGACATTGTGGATGAGGCGGCGGCAATTTTCGCCAATGTACATGTGGTCAACGACTTTGATGGGTACAGATTCGCCGCGAAGGAAGTGGAGATTAGCAATCTGCGGCGATAGGGGGCGAGTGGCGGGTGGCGGGCAACGAGTGGCGAGTGGTGAATTACTTGCCACTCGCTACTCAATGTCATTAAGTTAAGCGATTTGTAACTACTAACCCTCTCAGCCCTCCTCAAGGGGAGGAACTAGCTCCCTCCCCCTCGAGGGGAGGCTGGGAGGGGGTCTCATGCCTTGGTAGTTACAGCGATTTTAGGTCAGCGGACCAGTTTTCAGTGCTCAGTTTCAGGGCTCAGTTTTCCGTATGAATTTCTAGACTGACTACTGAAAACTGAGCCCTGATGACTGTTAACTTAACGAGATTGACTCGCCACTCGCTACCCGCCATCATTGATTGATCAATTCAGCGCGTGCGCCATAGCCGCACGGCGCCCGCCTGCGAACCAGCGGCCAAGAAATTGCCGCGCGGGCCAAAACGACGGTGGTCACCGTTGTGAGCGTCTGGTCCGGCAGCGTCATGGGGGCGGCGGCATCCACATTCAAAGATAAATGTTGTTATCGCTAGCGGCTACAGCCAATAGCTTGCCCGATGGATGAACCGCTACGCTGACGAGCGCGCTGCTTGGCGCCGGCTCCAACAGCAGTTGGACCGCTTGCGGTGGCGTCAGCGTCCAAATGCGCGCCGTTTTATCATAGGAGACGGAGGCGAACTGGTTGCCCAAGGGCAGAAACGTAAGGCCGGAAACCCAGTCGCTGTGGCCAGAGCCGATTCATAATGGAGCGCTGCGTGGCCAGATCCCACACGATAATCTGATTATCGGCTCCGCCCGAAATCATGCGGCTGGCCGAGGAATCGACGGCCAGGCTAAAAACTTGTCCGCTATGGCCCTGCATTGTGGTCAATTCCTGGCCCGTATCGACATCCCACAATTTAATGGTCGAATCAGCCGAGCTAGAGGCCAGAATTGGATTGTTGGGAATATAGGCAAGAGCGAAAACCTGATCTGTATGGCCGATTAACGTGGCCACGGAATGGCCGGCGCTCACGTCCCACAGCTTGATAGTGGTATCCGCCGAAGCAGAGGCCAGCCGCTGGCTGTTCTGCGGGTCAAAAGCCAGGCTAGAGACGGCCCCGATATGTTCGACCAGAATCTGCACGGCCACCTGACCGTTTCCCTCCAGATTCGAGAGCGTCCACACCACGATGGCGCCGTTGTCTAGCCCGACGGCCAGCAAACTCTCATCCTGATTGATGGCCATACTGCGGATGGAGGCGCCGGTTTGCGCTTCCATTACAAAGGCCAGCGGCTGACTGCCGTCATCGGGATTGGTGTGAATCTGGATGTTGCGAGAGACGAGCTGGATCAACGCCTGACGCTGATCGGCGCGCATGTCCGGTACGACAGGGGATTGGGCAGAATCTGATTGATCCGCGGATGATTGGGCAGGCGTGGCGCTGGCGGCGGCGGCGAGCGTCGGCAGAGAGGCCGGCGTCAATAGATTGCGCAAAAAAGAGCCAAGCCCGGAGAAAATCAGGATGAGCACAATCATCCCAATGATGAGCCCGCCCGCACATGTTTGATTAAAAGAGATGCCACCTTCGTTATCCATCGGATTTCTCCGCTCTATTTATACAGAATCTTCGGCGGGGACCGGCTGTGGCAGCGGCGTAGTGCTCGATGGAAGGGGTTCGACAGCGGGAAGGTCCCACAGCGTTACATTGAGGGCGGATTCAGCAGCGCGTCGTCCTTCAAGTTCGTCTTGTAATGATACCCTGAAGGGAAAAATCAGATCAAGTAGTCCAACCGCCAAAATGGTGATTAAGAAGGCGCAGCCGCCGGTGGCAAAAACGCCGATGAGCTGTGCGCCAAACTGCCCAATCGTGCTGAGCCCTGAATTGAGAAGCGCGCCGTCGGCAAAGAGCGCCACCGCCAGGGAACCCCAGATGCCGGCCCCCAATGCAATTGGCGTGATCCCCACGGCGTCATCAATCTTCAGTTTAAGCAAGCCCTGGTCCAACATCAGCATAATCCACACACCGATGGCGCTCACCATGATGGCGCTCTGTGGGTGCAGTGCATGGGCGCCGGCCGACACTGCTACCAGACCGGCCAGCAGCCCGCGCGCCAGGTAAGACATTTCCAACTGATGGTCATTTTGGAAGATGCGCAAGGGGATAATGGCTAATAGGCCGGTGGCGCCGCCGAGCAGCAAGTTGATGACAATGGGGCCCATGCGATAATCCGCCAACAGCATGGCATTGCCCACCGCCAATCCAAACCAACCCACCCAGATCAGCAGCGCGCCCAAAATGAGAAACGTGGGTCGCGTACCCAGCGACTGATAGGCCGGCGTGTCTTCGGAAAAGCGCCCGATACGCGGCCCCAACACAATGAGCAGCGCCAGCGTACACCAGCCGCTGCTGCTAAAAATTACGGATGCGCCCGCCAGGTCGACAAACCCCAGGGCGCCCAGCCAGCCCACGGCTTCGGCGGCGCGTCGCCCACCCCACATCCAGTGGCCCAATAGGGGATAGACAAAGATAGAGACGAGCAGGCAGATCAACAGGTAGCCTTCCAAGCGCAGACGGCCGGCGGTGGCATTGGCAATTAGAATCACCGGGAGCACAGCGACCAACATTTGGAAAGTCAGAAAGATAGCCAGATCAGGCCGGACGCCTTCGGGTGTAGTCGATGCGAGCGCATTCATAATGTCGGGGGCAAACTGGGTCCAGCCCACGATGCCCCAGCCGCTTATCGAGTCGCCAAACATAAGGCCAAACCCAATTAGCCAATAAAACATCATCACGGTCGCCAGCCCGATCAAGCACCTGGTGGCGCTATCGGCGCCGCCGTGGCGCACAAAGCCGCGCTCAAACAGAATGAACCCTAGCAGCATAGCGAAAATCAACGCCGCCGCGGCCAATATCCACCCGTTTTGGGCCAGAGCGGCTACCTCTAGCAGATTCACTGCGGAATCCATAATTTTAGACCTCGTTTTCCATACTCTTTCCTGACCTCCCGGCCAGAGGCAGCACAAGGATCCCCTCTCCGTACGGGGAAGGCCAGACGGTGAGCGATCACAAATGTAGAAGCGATGTAAGCGGTGCTCTGATCAGTATAGCATGAAACGTAAGGCCGCTTTCTTTCAAATAACTAACTATTATTCTAAAAAAAGCTTTAGGATCTTGTCGCAGCGCTATTCGGCATGAGATTGCCCTACTAGAGCACTTGTTGATATAATTAAAAAGTAGTGACAGCTTGCAAATGGAACTTATTTTAGAGGACAACAATGGCCCGAAAATCTACGCAACCGAATCCGGGGGGGGATACGCTATACAAGCCCCAGCACTTATTAGCATTTATTGATGCCGACATTATCAGCGGAAAAGATGAGGTGGCGCGCGAGGCGCTGCTGGAAAACGTGCGACGCTATCGCAGCAACGGCGTGGCGCCCCTGTGGGTCAACTGGCTGCGCCACCGCGCGGATCTGCGCTTTGTGTGCCTGGTGCGCGATGTATCTGAATTTAATGACTTCATGCTGGATGTGGTGCGCAATGTGGAGGGCGTGCGCGAAACCGGCACGATTCTCAGCTTTGGCGGGCGGGCGGATATTGACACGCTGCTGGATCTGGAGATGGATGTGAGCCCCAATGGTCAAATGGTGGCGGCCAGCATTCAGATCGACGTGCAGCCGGGTATGGATCGGCACTGCTTCCAGTCGCTGATCGAACTGCCGCCCCACCCGGATGTACGGCGCGCCTGGCTGCTCAATTGCTACCACAGCGAAAACGCCGATTTAATGATGCTCTTATTGGGGAAGAACGAGTCTGCGCTGACGGGCTATGTGATGAGTTGGGTGCGCACAACGCCCGGCGTCATCGACACCGAGATGAGCACCGTGTTAGATTGGCGCTGGTTAGCCAGCCCCGAGGATATTGTGGAGCTATGCGAACTGTTCTTCACGCGTAACTATCGGGGGCAGTTTCGCGAAAGCGGAGAACGCTGGTAATTTTGCGTTTATTCTCGAATTAATATGCGGCCGCAAAACGGACGGATGCGCGGTACAGTTATTCTCGAATTAATATGCGGCCGCAAAATGGGCGGTGCAGTTATTCCCGAATTAATATGCGGCCGCAGAACGGACAGATGTGCGGTGCGGTCTGGTTTTGTTGGCTGGCCTGGATGATGCCCGTCGGCGCTTGCATATTGCAGGCGCCGCAGGTGTTATCACTGCGGATGGGCGCAATGGCGACACCGGCTTTGCGTTTGCGCAATTGCTCGTAAAGGTCCATCGAAGTTTGATCAATGGCGCTTGCGGTCTGTTCACGACTCTGTTTCAGCTGCAGAAATTGCTTCTTAAGCTTCTTCCCTTCCGTTACCAGCTCCTGTTGTGAACTCTTCCACGCCGTCAAGAGTTTCTCCAAGGCCTGTTGCTGTGTGGCGGACGCTTTGCTCAGTTCGTCCGTTTTGACAAATGCCTCGACTGTCTGTTCTTCCACCTGCGTATGATGGCGCCGCAAGGCTTCCAGATTTGTCTGCAGCGCCTCCAATTCTTTGTGGTTGGTCACTCGACCACTCATGAGAAGGTCATCGGTTTCCTGGATTCGCGTTTTCAGCGATTGTGATTCCAATTCCAGCGCGCGCTGACTGGTTTGCCACACGTGAAGCTCTTGCTCCGTTGATTCGGCAGACACACGTTTTTCTTTGATTTCAGCAGTTTCGCCCAGACTCTTCTGAATTTGCATGAGGCGCCGGCGCACCTTTTCCCAGGCCACATCGATCTTTTGCAAATTGTATAAAGCCTGAACGTCAATCATTTTATCCTCCGCATGAGACGGTTAAACGCAACATAACTACCGTGGCCATATTTCTTGCTCGCCAAGTTCCCCCCAAATTCCATACATCGATTATATCACCCCGCACGCTTCTCGCATAACCCACCATGCCGCGTTACAAAATACGCAATATTACTTATACTTAGAGATTGAAACAGCTGTAAGCTAATGGTATACTGGTGTAAACCCACTTTTAAACTGAAACAGGTTCTGCATGAATGCAGCAGGTGCAACAATGCAAGATATGATGACTTATCCATTTTTCGACCAGTTTGACCTATCCGCAGAAGAAGAAATCGTAGGGTTAGGCCGACCTATTCGCGTAATGATTGTAGAGGATCATCCGCTGATGACGCAGGGGTTACGGCGGGTTGTAGAAGTGGAAGATGCGCTGGAAATTGTAGCCGAGGTGGATAATGGGGATGACGCGGTGCTTATTGCCAAGCGTCAAAATCCGGATGTCATCTTGATGGATATAAATCTGCCGGGGAAAAATGGCTTGCAAGCCACGCGCGAGATTAAATCTGATCCTGACAGCGAAAATATCAGCATCATTGTGCTCACGGCCTACAACGATGATGAACAACTGTTTCACGCTCTGCGCGCCGGCGCTTCGGCCTACTATCCCAAAGACGTGCGTCCCAGCGAGTTGCTGCCAGCCATTCATGCCGTCGCCACCAATCGCTGCGTAATTCATGATGAAATCATGAGCAAATCGCAGGCCTTTCGCTGGCTCATTCGCCAATTGGAAACCTTCTCGGTTTTGGGCGACGCGACCGAAGAGATGTTTACCCCCCTCAGCCCGCGCGAAATGGAAATCCTCTCACTGATTACGCGCGGCGCCAGTAACAAAGAGATCGCCCGTTCGCTTGAAATTAGCCGCCAAACGGTCAAAAACCACATGAGCAGCGTGCTGCGCAAGCTGGGCGTCGAAGACCGCACGCAGGCCGCTGTGTTGGCGTTGAGGCGCGGCTGGGTACGGCTGGAGGACACTTCCAAATAGCTCGCTCTCGTGTGTTTGGAACCCACTTGCATATTTTGGCGTTTTCTGAGACAATTCCTTTACGAACCCATATCGCCCAACCGTGCAGGACGTTTCCTATGTCTCGAATGCCTTCCAATCGTAGCGGTCAGAGTTTTATTGAGTATGCCCTCATCATCATTTTGTTTGCCATCGTGCTGCTCTCGATATTGCTCATTGTGGGCGATGACCTGCGCGTGCTGATCAACGACCTGTTCCAACGTTTTTCTCCGAGCCAGACCAGCAGCATCTTCGATCTGTTCATTTAACGCCCGCCAGAGGCAAGGCCGTTTCGATGCTTAGCACCGACGCCTGTATCGCCAACACCGTTGCGGTCTACACAATGTCATTAAGTTAAGCGTTTTCGTGTCCATCGTAGACAGTTTTCAGTGCTCAGTATTCAGTGTGAGTTCCGAACCGACTACTGCTAACTGAGAACTGAGCACTGCTAACTTAATGACATTGGCGGTCTACTTATTCTCAATGTGTTGCATATGACTCAGCTTGTAGATACATTGTTTTCATGGGGGCGCCACTGCGTAAACGCGCTTTATCCGGCGCAGTGTGTCGAATGTGGACGCTATGGCGATCTGCTGTGTGCGGTGTGCGCCCAACGCGTTCTGCCTGTTTCGCCGATAGTCTGCTTTTGCTGTGGACGTCCCCAGACCTCTCCGACTCAATTCTGTCTGACCTGCCAAAATCGCGCCACGCATGCGTTGCAAATGACGCGGGCGGCAGCCGTTTTTACCGAACCTCTGCGCACCGCCATTCACCATTTAAAATACGAGCAGAAGCCAGAGCTGGCTCAAGTTTTGGCGCGTTATCTCGTCGCCGTTTTTCGCGCTGCGCCCTGGCCGCAGCGCACGGCATCCATCGAAGCCGTCATCCCCGTGCCTATTCACGATGAGCGGCGGGCGGAACGCGGCTATAATCAAGCTGAACTTTTGGCAGGCTGGTTTTGTCGCACAGTCAATTTGCCCCTGCGCGCAGAGTGGCTTTGCCGTTGGCGCGCCACGACTTCCCACGTGGGCCTTTCGGCGGCCGAACGACAGCGCAATGTCGCCGATGCATTCCGCGTGACGGGGCCAGTGCAAGGTCGCACAATTTTGCTGATCGACGATGTTTATACAACAGGCGCTACGCTGCAAGCCTGTGCAGACGAACTGATGCGCAATGGCGCCAGGAGGGTCTATGCGCTTTCCCTGGCCATGGCGGCGTAACCATTATCATGTACCCATAGGAGGCGTTGCAATGAATTTAATTGTCAATGGTCGCAATGTTGAAATTACCGAGTGGATTGAGGAATATGTCGAAAAGAAATTGGCCAAAATCGAGCGCCACATGACCAATCTAGGCGATGTGCGCGCCGAACTAACGCAGAGCGACACCCGTTCCAACAATGATCGATATACGTTTCAGATCACGTTGCGCAACGCCAAACGCATCCTGCGCGCTGAAGAGGTCAGCGGCGACATTTTTGCTTCGATAGACGCCGCCATAGAAAAACTTTCGCGCCAGCTCGACAAAGTGGAAGGGCGGCGCAAAAATCGCCGCCGCGCTTCGATTGTGGAAAATACGGAAGCCGTTTTGGAGGCGGAAGGCGGCGAGTTGGACGAAAGCGCTATGGAGCGCATTGTCCGCCGCAAGCAATTCATGCTCCAGCCGATGAACGAAGAAGAGGCGCAAGAGCAATTAGAACTGTTGGGCCACGATTTTTATCTCTTCTTCAATCCTGACTCTAACGCTGTCAATCTCATCTACCGGCGCAAAGATGGCCATTATGGCCTCTTGCAGCCGCAAATGTAGTAAGGGGATTGGGGATCGGGGATTGGGGTGCTTACGACATTCCAATCCCTAATCCCCAATCCCCACTCTCCCTGTTACACGAAGCGCAGATCATCCACGCTGTTCACCACCTTGCCCAGATATAGAAACGAGACCTGCCGCAACGTCAGCGCCTGATCAAAATCGGTGAGCGCGGAAATGCCATTGGCCGGCGCCACCACATTAAACCAGCGCAGCCCTGCCGACGCCGCTGTGTGCAGCACGCAGATGCTGGAGACGGTCCCCACAATCACCAGATGCTCCACTTTCCACACGCGGGTCAAATAGTGATCCAACCAGGTGTCATAAAAACCGTCGTAGCGACTCTTGCGGCAGACCAGATCGCCCCCTTGCGGCTGTAGTGCGGGAATGATCTCCCAACCCCATGTCCCCATGCGACAATGCTCGGGCCAGATGGTCCACTCGGGGTCGCCCTCCAGGTGCGTATCCTGGGTATAAACGACGGGAACGTTTTGCACCCGCGCCGCGCGCAATAGTTGCTGAATGTGTGGCACGGTGGCCTGCGCATTTGGCACCACCAGTGAACCACCCTCCGAGACAAAATCATTCTGCATATCGACCACAATCACAGCGCTTTGGGCCGCAGGCAACTGCACCGCCGTCTGCACGGGAATTTCGGGAATCTCCACCTGACCGGTGGGAATAAATGAATTGGCCATATTTCCTCCCAATATCTCAAAGAACTTCGAAAGCGCACAACAACCTGTTTTTTTGCCGGATCTGCTGCGCTACTATGCAACAGTCGCAACTTAGTGTACAAAACACACTAAATCCAGCACGCCCATTATCACAGATTATGCACATTTTGTCCAACCTGTACCGAACACAAATTGAATAATCGTCAAGGATTTTCTCACACCCGAAGCTAATGAATCGCAAACGTTTTTATGCTATACTATAACCAGCACAATGCAATGGACCTGTTCACCGTAACAGATCGTTGAAACTGTGCGTCATACTTTACGTACATTTTATTTGAAGTTTGCACTTTTATCTTTGCATCATTCTATAAGGATTTATAATTTGCAGCGTTTATTGACAAGAGAGCAAGACGAACTGCTGCGTCGGGAGCGCGACCTGCTGGAAGAGTTGCGCGTGCATCTCAGCCGGTTGGATGCATCTGATGACGATTTGGACTTGCTCAAACAGAGTTTAAAACAGTTGGAAGAATTCTTCCTGCTGGTGGTGGTGGGCGAATTTAACGCCGGCAAAACCGCCTTTCTGAACGCGCTTTTGGGCGACCGGCTGCTGGCCGAAGGCGTAACCCCCACCACCGACCGCATCCACGTTTTGCGCCACGGTGAAAACCACAGACGCCATAGCTTTGATGACGATATTCTAGTGCTCGAACTGCCCGTAGAATGGCTACGCGAAATCAATCTGGTCGATACGCCGGGGGCCAATGCGGTGATCCAGCGCCATCAGCAGATCACCGAGCACTTTGTGCCGCGCAGCGATCTGGTGCTCTTTGTGACCAGCGCCGACCGCCCCTTTAGCGAGAGCGAGCGCACCTTTTTAGAGCGCATTCGCCAGTGGGGCAAAAAGATTGTCATCATTGTCAACAAGATCGACCTGATTGACGAAACAGGCGAGCGCGAGCAGATTCTGGCTTTTGTGCGTAACAACGCCCGCCAACTTTTGGGCGTGGAGCCGCAAATCTTTGCGGTCAGCGCGCGCAAGGCTTTGCAGGCCAAACAGCAGGGAACCGAAAATCAGCCGGCGCTGTGGCAGGCCAGCCAGTTTGCCGAACTAGAGCGCTTTCTCATTGAAACGCTGGATGCCAAGGAGCGGCTGCGGCTGAAGCTGGCCAATCCGCTGGGTGTGGCGGCCCGCTGGTGCAAAAATATCGCGATCTGTTGGCAGGCGCAGTTGCTGGGCGATGATTATCAGACGCTGGACGCCATTGAAGAGCAGTTGCAGGAATATCAGGTCGACATGCGCCGCGACTTCAAATATCACGCCAGCCATGTGGACAATGTGCTCTACGAAATGGCCGAAGCGCGGCGACCGCTTCTTTGACGAAACGCTGCGTGACTAACGTCGTGTCGCTGGTCAATGGCGACAAACTGCGCGCCGATTTTGAGCGCGTGGTGGTGGGCGACACCAGCCGCCACATTGAGCGCCAAGTCAACGATCTGATCGACTGGCTGGTCGACAAAGATTACCAGCAGTGGCGCGGCATTATGGAATTTCTCAACCAGCGCGCCGCCCATCATGCCGACCGCATTATTGGCAAAGTGCAGAGCGATTTTGAGTTCAATCGCCAAAATTTGTTGGCCACCATTGGGCGCAACGCCCAGCGCGTGGTGGATAGCTATGATCGCGAGGCCGAATCGTTCAAGCTGGCGCAGGAGGTGCAGCGGGCGTTGATCCAAACGGCCGCCGTGGAAGCAGGCGCACTGGGATTGGGCGCGCTGCTGGTGGCCATTCTGCAAACCACCCTGCTTGACGTAACGGGCGTGATTGGCGCCAGCGCGTTGGCCGCCGTGGGGCTCTACGTGCTGCCCTACCGGCGCACCAAAATCAAGCAGCAGTTGCGCGAACAGATTAACGAGCTGCGGGCGCAACTTAGCGAGGCCATGACGCGCCAGTTCGAAAGTGAGCTGAACGATGGCGTGCAGCGCATCCGCGAGGCCATGGGGCCATACAGCCGCTTTGTGCGCATCGAGCGCGAAAAGCTGGAAAGACTGCGCGATGAGTTGGAAAAAGCGGCAGCTCAAATCGGCGATATGCAACATACTTTGAGCCAAATTGAGTAAAGCCAGCATGAACGCGCCCATTACGTTGATACCAGTGGTTGTTGAAGGTTTGCCCGTTGACCAGTATGCGGCGGCGCTGCAAGATGTATATGAGCAGACGCCCAGTTATTGGCGCATGTACAATTGGCCCGGCGCGCCGGCGGGTCAGGCGCAGCGCGATCTGTTCGAAGCGGCGGGTGTTGAGGGGCGCACCATGTTGGGGATTGCCCAGCGCGTGGAACGGCTGAATCCGCAGGCGGGAGCGTCGCTGGTGGGGCTGGTCGATTTTCGGCTGCATTGGCCCAGCCCGCAAACGGCCTATCTGGGCATGATTATGGTGGCAGAGCCGTTGCAGCACCAGGGCATTGGGCGCAAGGCATGGCGTCTGTGGCAGCAGTGGCTGCGCAAATCGACTGAGATCAGTACCGTGCGGCTGGGCGTTGAACAATTTAACCCCGCCGCCATGCAATTTTTTCAACACCTGGGCTTTGCGCTCACAGGAGAGGCCCAGCGCATGCGCGTGGGCGACAAATTTGTACGACTGCTCTATATGGAGCAGGGAGTAGGGAGTAAGGAGTAGGGAGTAGGGAGTAAGGAGTAAGGAGTATGTGGCCTAATCCCTACTTCCTAATCCCTACTTCCTACTTCCTACTCCCTACTCCCCCAAGACAGAAATGGACACGTAATGAGGCTGTTTATTATTCGGCACGGGGAATCGCACAACAATTGGCTGGATGGGCGGTTGAGTTATGAGGAATACCTTGCGCAGCGCTCGCCCGACCCGCCTTTAACCGAGCTGGGAGAGCGGCAGGCGGCGGCCGTAGCTCGTCACCTGGCCGAGGCGCAGGTGGCGGAACATTTTCGCGGCGGGCTGGAAAGTCGACCGTCCGGTTATGGCATTACCAAACTTTATTGCAGCCCCATGCTGCGCGCTATGCAGACGGCTTGGCCCATTGCCCAGGCATTGAATATGCCGGCCGAAGTGATGATGGACATTTTTGAGCAGGGAGGCATGTTTACTGGCGACCCGCGCCATATGGAAAGTCTGGTGAACCATGCGGGGCTCACGCGGGCCGAAATGGCAGAGCGCTTCAACGGCTATATTTTGCCGCCGGAAATCACTTCCGAAGGTTGGTGGGGCGGGGGGTATGAGGATTTGCCGGCCTGTTTTGGGCGGGCGGCGCGCGTGGCTTATCGGCTGCGGCAGATGGCGCGTCAACTGGCCGATAGCGGCGGTGAAGAAGAGCGCATTGTGCTGGTCTCGCACGCCACCTTTATTGACAATTTGCTCAAAGCGCTGCTGAACCAACTGCCGGGGATGGACCACATTTTTGTGCATTACAATACGGCCATCACGCGCATCGATTTTCGCGGTGAGCGCCAATATTTACGCTATGTCAATCGCACGGAACACTTTACGTCCGACCTGTTTAGTGAGTATCATGCGTCGGTGTAGAAGGGGTTCAAAGGTGGAAGGTGGCAAGGGGAAGGTGGCAAGTGAGTCCCCCCAATCCCCTACCCCCGATCCCCTTCCCCCTGACACACCGGGCAAAAGTGGGTACTGCGCTGGGTGACCACAATACGCTCAATGGGGTGGCCGCAGGTGGGGCAAGGGAGGCCGGTTTTGCGGAAC
The DNA here is from genome assembly GCA_041391125.1 of Caldilineaceae bacterium. GTDB lineage: Bacteria > Chloroflexota > Anaerolineae > Caldilineales > Caldilineaceae > JACKBC01. Next base: position 92,276 of record JAWKON010000002.1, on the reverse strand, counting down.
ACTTGATGTTCTTCCTGAAAGCCGCCTTTTGCGCCGTCCAGCTTAACATAGTTTTGCAGACTGCTGCCCTGGAGTTCGATGCCGCGTTGCAATACCGCACGCACAGACGCATGTAGCTTTGTGAGTTCGGCGCTGGTCAGCTCCTGGCCGCGGCGCAGCGGATGGATGCCCGCTTGAAAGAGCGCTTCATCGGCATAAATATTGCCCACGCCGGCCAGCACAGCTTGATCCAACAGCAGCGCCTTTATGGGTGCTTTGCGCCCGGCCAAGGCTTGGCCGAGTATGTCCGGCGTAAATTCAGCGCTGAGCGGCTCCGGCCCCAGTTTGGCCAATACCGCGGCCGGATCATTGACGAGCCAAAAGCGGCCAAACTTGCGCTGGTCGCGATAGTGCAGCGCTCGGTCATCATCCAATTGCATGATGACGTGGGTATGTTTGTCGGCGGCAACGTCGGCAGGGTGCAGATGAAACTCACCCGTCATGCGCAGGTGGACGATGAGCGTCTGGCCGTTATCCAGGCCAAGCAGCATATATTTGCCGCGGCGGTCAAAGTTGGTAAAACGGCGACCGCGCAGGCCGTGGATAAATGCATCCACCGCCGGCGCCGCAATGGTGCGAGGCCAATGGACCTGGGTGCTGAGCACGGTGCGCCCGAGCAGTTCGGGCTCAAGGTCGCGCAGATAAGTTTCGACTTCGGGTAGCTCGGGCATGGGTGTAGGACTTTCCGGATATAATGAGTTGTAACTCTCTGCGCATATAATACCATTGAACCTAGGAAGACCAGGAACAGCTATCTAGTTTGTATTCAATGTCATTAAGTTAACAGTATTCAGTAGTCAGTTCTGAACTCACACTGAATACTGAGCACTGAATACTGTCTACGGTGGACACGAAAACACTTAACTTAATGACATTGAGTTTGTATTAAACATAAACGTTTGCCAATGTAATTGGTACAACGCCTAGACATCGTCAAGAATATTGGGGCATGGTAAGGGTATAGTATATATTAGTAGCATCGCGTTAGGTGGTGTTGACATTTCCATGCATGACCCAGTACACTGTAAAACAGGAATTGTGCCGATACTTTTACTCTGGTGAACAATCATTGGGTTGCGGCGAGAGTATGGTGAGCCTATTTTCGCGCAAGGCCCAGATTAAAGATTAAAATTTCGATATGACTTTTCCTGTCACACAAACACAGGTAATTCTCCCGCGGCGGCGCGCCGATATTGTTTCGCGCGAGCGACTGGTGGAGCTGCTCCAGCGCCAGCTGGATCGCAAGTTGCTGCTCATTATTGCCCCGGCTGGCTATGGCAAGACCTCGCTGCTCATCGATCTGGCGCACCAGATCGATACGCCCCTGTGCTGGTACGCGGTGGATTCGCTCGACCAGAATCTGCCCCGCTTCCTCAACCACTTTATTGCCGCCATCGCGCAGCGCTATCCACAATTTGGCGCCGAATCGGCGGCGTTTCTGCAAAGCCTGGCCGCCAATCAGGGCACGCTCGAACAGATGATCACCATCATGGTCAATGAATTGTACGAGAAGGTGCCCGAACATTTCGTGCTGGTGGTGGACGATTATCATCTGGTGAGCAGCACCAAGCCCACCGAAATCGATCAATTTATCAGCCAATTTGTGCAGCGCTCGGGCAATATATGCAACCTGATCCTGGCTTCGCGCCAATTGCTCTCGCTGCCCGATCTACCCCTGTTGGTGGCGCGCTCTCTGGTCGGCGGTATTGGGCTGGAAGATTTGGCCTTTCAGATCGACGAGATTCAGGCTCTCTATATCCAGAATCACAACAAACGGCTCTCCGACACAGCCGCCTTGGACATGATCGACGCCACCGAAGGCTGGATCACGGGGCTGCTGCTTTCAGCGCAGGCGCCGCAACCAGCGCTCACGCTGCAATTCCGGGCCATGCGCGCCTCTGGGGTGAGCCTCTATGACTATTTGACCGATCAGATCTTTGATCAGCAAGAAGCGGAGCTGCAAAAATTCCTGCTCTACACATCGCTGTTTAAAGAATTTGACCACGCGCTCTGTGCCGCTGTGCTAGGCTCCCTTTGGCCGCTTGACCATCGTGGCTGGACGCAGATCATCGAAAACGTAATCAGCCGCAACCTATTCGTGCTGCCCGTGGGTGACAACGGTGAATGGGTGCGCTATCACCACCTGTTCCGCGACTTTTTGCGCAAAAAGATTTTTAACGAAAGCCCCGCAATTGCGCGTACGATTCTTGAGCGGTTGCTGCATCTATACAAAACAGATCGAAAATGGGAAGAGGCGCACGAGGTGTGCCAAATGCTTGATGACCCGCAGATGACGGCGGATTTGATTGTGCAAGCGGGCGATTCGCTATTACATAGCGGGCAAAATGTACTCTTGAGCAAATGGATCGGCGCTCTACCCGAACTGCTGGTGGAACAGCGGCCAGCGCTCCTTTCATTCAAGGGCTGTATTCTGGTGGCGCAGGGCAAACATGAACAGGGACTAACGCTGCTGAACCAAGCGGAAGCCGCTTTGCAGCGGGACGGCGACGAAGCGCAACATGCCATTACGCTCACCCGGCGGGCCACGGCGTATCGGCTGCTGGGCAACTATCAAGCCGCCGACGCAGATGCCGAACGCGCCTTTGCCCAATTGAACGCACTCATGCCCCGTATTGCGCACACAGGCGCCCCGCAGGACGCGAATCAAATTGCGGAAGCCCGCGCCACGGCCTGTTCGGAACGCGGGCTCAGCGCCTGCCAACGCGGCGACCTGGATACCGGCATCCACTGGCTTATGCAGGCCCGCGACCACTACAGCGCCATTGCAGATTTACAAAATGCCGCCGGCGCGACGAACGACATCGCGTTGGCCCATCTCCATGCCGGCAAATATGTATTGGCCGATGCCGAGTTTCGGCGCACCCTCACCTTTTGGCAAGAGGTGCAAAATATTTTCCGGCAGGCGCATACGCTCAACAATCTAGGCTTTTTGTGCCATCAACAAGGCGCCTATGCGCAGGCGCACGAATATTTGACCGAAGCGCTCCGTTTGGCAAAGCGGTGCGGCTATAAACGCATTCAGGCCTTTGGGCTGGTCAGCCTGGGCGATTTGTATGTTGATCTAGATTGCGTCGAGCAGGCCAGGGAAACCTATGCCGAAGCCCGCAAAACCGTAGACGAGATTGACGAGCGCTTCCTGGCCATCTATTTGGAATTGGCCGAGGCCAATCTGGCCTGTCTCACCAGCGATTGGCTACAGGCATATAATCATTTGGATCACGCCAGCCAATTGGTTTTGGATCGGCACTCGCGCTATGAATGGGGATTGTATCGGATGGCCATGGGGCAGTTCTATCTGTCCCAGGATAAGAGCGACCGAGCTATCACTCTGCTTAGCGATGCCGCTTCTGCGTTCGAAGAAGGGGGGCAGCGCAAGGATGCCGCCCAAACGCGGCTCGTGCTGGCGGCGGCCTGCTATCAATCTGGCGACGCCGAAACGGCTTATGCCCAATTGGCCCAATGCGCCATCTTAATGGATAGCCTGGAGAGCGATACGGCGCTGCTGGTTGCCGGACGGCGCATGTTGCCCCAGTTGGAGGGTCTGGCCGCGCAAATTCAAGCGGAATTGCCCAAGTTGCTGGATTTCCCCTTCCTGGCCGATCCACAGACTGACTTCCTCAAGCGCCCCACGCCAGCAGCAAAGCGTACGGAGGCTGCCCTCTTCGTAACAGCTCTGCTCAAAAAGATTGCGCTTTTCGCGGCTGAAATTGTGGCCATTCAACAAAAGCTTTTCCCCCAAGAAGCCCAACAAACGCCGGCGCCAACATCCCACCCAGCAGCGGAAATCAGCGCGGCCCCGCCCATGCCCGTCAAGAGTTTGGTTGTTCGCACATTGGGACGCATCGAAATCATCAAAAAAGGGGAGCCCGTACGCGGTGGCGATTGGCAGGCCCAAAGCGCGCGCGATCTCTTCCTCTGTTTGCTGGCGCATCCGGACGGGCTGACCAAAGAGGAGATTGGCGCGCTCTTTTGGTCCGATTCGGCGCCCGCCCAGCTCAAGGCGCGCTTCAAAAATATGGTCTATCGGCTGCGGCGCGCGCTAGACCCCGATACGGTTATGTTCACCGATAATGTCTATATGTTTAATCGTGAATTGGACTATTCATACGATGTGGAAGAGTTTCTGGGCTTTGCCGCCCGCGCCAACGAAGCAAACGCCTTAGAAGAAAAGAAACAGCTTTTGCAAGCGGCAATTGAACTCTACCAAGGCGACTATTTGCCCGATACGGACGCCATGTGGGCCTGGCTGGAACGCGAGCGCCTGCGCCGCATCTTCACTGAAATCAACCTCAATTTGGGCGAACTGCACCTGGAGCTATCCGAATTTGCCGAAGCCATTGCCGTTTGCCAGGCCCTTTTCAACGAGGACTCCTGCCTGGAAGACGCCCATCGACTGGCCATGCGCGTCTATGCCGCCATGGGCAATCGCGCCGCCGTGGTGCGCCAATATGAGCAGTGCCTGCGCGCCCTGCGCGAAGAGGTCGACGCCCCGCCGTCTGACCAGACGAATGAATTGTTTGAAATGTTGATGGAATAACAGAGATGGTTGGGTTATTGGGAGGCGCGGGGATAAAGAGAGTATCGAGTATTGCGTATTGCGTAATCTGGTTCAGAATCTTGATTCGAAACCAGAAACTCAACCAGCATATTCAATACTCAATACTCAATACGCCTATCTTCATTCATGCGCCCGCTGCACCACCTCAATCGCCTCCGCCACGCTGCTCGCCTGCCCATTGCAGAAGAGCGCCAGGCTCAGGAGGCCCAACAGCGTGTCTTCGGTGGAGGCGCACAGGCGATAATCGCCCGGCAGTTGCGCCAGGATGATTTGGCGCAGCAGAGGCAGCTTTTGCGCCAGCCCGCCGGAGAAGACCAGATTGCGCCATTCTTTGTTGGGCGAAATGCGCTGAGCGCAGGCGCGATAGTTGGCGGCCATGTTTTGAAACGCCGCCCGGAACAGATGCCCCACGGTGAAATTGTCCTCGCGAATGTGGGCAATGCTGCCTTCGCTCCCTGCAAGCTGTCAAAAACGAGAGATCGATTTGCAGGTCCGTACTGGAAACAGCCGCGGCCGCGGCTTCGAGCAAAGGCCACGGGTCTGCCACCGGCGCGCCATTCAAGCACGCCAGCTCGCCCAGCAGATTCACCAGCACATCCAACGCGCGCCCGGCCGGAATTTTCACCAATGTATTCAAATATTGGCCATCAAAATAGGGGCGCGTCTCATAGTCGCCCGGCTGAAATTTGGTCGTCACCAGGCTGGTTTGCGAACCGGTGGAGACGTTGAGCGATAGTTCGCCTTCACGTAAAAACGCCCCCGCCAGCGCGCACTGGTGATCCCCCACGGGCGGATAGCAGGGAAAGGCCTGGCCCTCAATTTCCAAAATGCCCACCGGCTCTGCCAGCGTCCGGATCACCGGCCATGCCAGAAAATCGAGCCCCAGCCGCTCAATGAGCGGTCGATGCCATTGTCCCGTCGCCATGCTGAAGGCGCCCTGGCCATGCGCATAGGTTGGCTCCATGCCCAGCGGGCTGCGCTGCTGGCAAAGCTGGCTCAACACAAATTCGGGCAGCGACGCTGCGGTATGGGCATCCGCCGGAAAGCGCCCATGCAATTTATACCAATAGAGTGTGCCCACCGGCAGCCCGGCGCGCAGACCATTCCCCAGTTCGGTCACTTCGCCACCCTCAATGTGCGCCATCATCGCATCATACACCGTGCCTTCTTGCCCAGGGCAGGGGGTGGAGGCGCGCTGATCCAGCCACGGGATCACGTTGGAGACGGCGCGATTGGCGTCATCCATCAGCACCACCCCATGCATCTGGCTGCACATGACCAGCCCCTGGCAATTACCGGCCTGCCGCACCAGCTTTGTGATCAGCGTGCGCACTGCCTCCACCAGCGCCGTCGGGGCGATTTCGTGCATAAGCGGCCCCAAGCCGGGCAATCCGCCGGGAACTGGCTCGCGATGAATGTGCCGCAACTGCCTCTGTTCCAGATCCAGCACGGCGCCTTTCATAAAGGATGTGCCAATATCGATTGCAATAAATGACATGCCGATTCCTCCTGCTGCGCTTTGCCACTGCGCCGGTTGTCTGTTAGGCTATTGGGAGTGGATGTTAATAGTTGATTAATTGAGGTATATCAATGGTAACCATGATGGAACTTCTACGCAAGTACCGCCTGCCGCGTATGGCTGCCTTCCTGTTAATTGCAACACTCTGCACCGGGCTGCTGGCGGCCTGTGTGCAAAACACTGCGCCCGCAACGTTGTCGAATGCCGCAGAAGCGCCAGCCGATGATACCGCAGAAACGGTTGCGCTACGCGCGGCGCCCGCTGCGATCACCGAAGATTTTACGCTCATTGGCCAGACCGGGCGACCCCAGTTTCTCAACAGCTTTGCCGATTGGTGAACCACTTGACAGCGCAATACACCCATCGTGTATGGGCTTCAGCAGAAATTTGGCGACCAAATCGATTTTATCAACCTGAATGTGGATAACCACGACGCCACCCCAACGCGGCTCAGTTTTGGCATGCGCAATCGTTCGCATTACGTGCTGCTGGATGCGCATCAAAACAAACTGCGCGAATGGTTTGGCCCGTTGAATCAGCAGGCTATGGAAGAGCAGATTGCCGAATTGTTGACATCCATTGAACCCTAATGAGAGTAATTCGTGACCGCCACAACCACACATTCCACAACCACACATTCCGCAGCCAAACCGCTGCGTCTGGTCGTTACGGCTGGCGCAGCGGTTGCCTTTTGCATTTTGGGCGATTCGCTGCTCTATGCCGTGCTGCCATTGGCCGCGCCCGCTTTGGGCATTTCGCTGCCACTAGTCGGCATTTTGTTGAGCGCCAATCGGCTGGTGCGTCTGGGGTCCAATACGTGGGTGGGCGGCATCTTCGAGCGCATGGGGCCGCGGCGGCCATTTATTGCGTCGTGCATTGTCGGTCTGCTTTCAACCGTTCTGTATGGCGTGGGCTGGGGCTTTGCCGTCTTTCTGGCGGCGCGGCTGCTGTGGGGGATCGCCTGGTCGGGCTTGCGCCAGGGCGGCTATCAGGCCGTATGGGCCGGCGATTCGGGCATGAAGGGGCGGCTCATGGGGCTGCTGTGGGGGTTGATTCGGCTGGGCAGCGCGTGCAGTGTGCTTTTCGGCGGCATGTTGTATGATCGCTACGGCTATTTCCCCACCATGACCATCGTGATCTTGGTGACCATCGTCGCGCTTCCCATTGCCTTCTCGATCCGCTGGCCGGCCGAGGCTGTCATTGGTCCGGCCCACCTTGCATCTGAGCCAAATGCGACAACCGACTGGTTAGCGCGACTGCAGCAGCTTTGGGCGGGCTGGCGCGCAGTCCTCGATGCGCCGCACCGGCGTTGGTTGGTGGGTGCGGGCTTGATTGCCTATTTTCTACACAGCATTGTGGTGTCGACGCTATCGCTCTTTTTGCAGCAGCGCTTAGGCGAAGGCGGCCAATTTGCCGGGTGGACCTTTGGCGTGGCCACGGTGGCCGGGCTCATTTTGACTGTGCGCTGGCTCATCGATCTGGGCTTTGGTCCGGGCCTGGGCTATCTATCGGACAAATTGGGGCAGCCGCAGACCGCCGCCCTGCTGGTCTGCGTGCAATACGCCGCCTTGCTCAGCGCCGCCAATCTGCCGCCGGTTGGCGCCGTGGCCGGCATTATCCTCGTCTTCCTCTGCGACGGCGGCATGAGCATTGTGCTCAACGCCGCCGCCAGCGGCATTGCCACCGAAACCGCCCGCCCCCACCAATACGTCAGCATCTTCACCACCTCCACCGACGCGGGCTCGGCGGTTGGTCCACTGTTGGCCTATACCATCGGCGGCGTCTTTGGCATCTCGACTATGTATCTGGTGGTGGGTGCGGTGCTGGTGGTGGTGATTTGGCGCTATTGGCGGTTGGCGGCAGCCGCGAGCTAAAACCCTTTGCCGCCATTCACGTGTGGCAACAATTCTGTGTCCATCTTTGCATAATGCGCCTCAACCCCAAAAAGCTTGCTCATCGACGCCGCCCCAAACGCCTCGTTTAAAATCTCAAAATGGTCGGTTGTAATCAGCGCCGGGTGTTCTACGCCGCAGGCATAACTTAGGCGCAGCAGCTCTTTGCGCAGCGTGAGCACATAGTTGGCCAGGCGGGCGGCTTTGAGCGTGGGGTCCAACCCGCGCACCAGCCACTTGTTCTGCGTGGCCACGCCCGTGGGACAGTGGCCCGTGTGGCAGCGCTGCGCCTGGATGCAGCCAATGGCCAGCATGGCTTCGCGCGCAATGTTGATCATGTCGCAGCCCAGCGCAAAGGCAAAGAGCCCGGCCTCGGGAAAGCCCAGCCGGCCCGAGCCAATAAAAGCCACCTGCTCCTGCACATTCTGCTCGGCAAAGATGCGATAGACGCGGCTAAAACCCAATTTAAATGGCAGCGCCACGTGATCGGCAAAGACTAGCGGCGCCGCCCCCGTCCCCCCTTCGCCGCCGTCAATGGTGATAAAATCGACGCCGCGCCCGCTGTTGGCCATCTGCGCCGCCAGATCGCGCCAGAAGCCCTCTTGGCCCACGGCGGACTTGATACCCACGGGCAGCCCAGTGGCCTCGGCAATCTGCTCCACAAAGTCCAACAGGCTGTCCACATCGCGAAACGCGCTGTGTCCATTGGGGCTGATTACATCTTTGCCCACCGGCACGCCGCGAATCTCAGCAATTTCGGGCGTTACCTTGGCCGCGGGCAAAATGCCGCCAATGCCCGGTTTGGCTCCCTGGCTCAGCTTGATCTCGATCATGCGGATCTGCGGCGTTTGCGCCACCCGCTCCACCAGCTTGGGCAGGCTGAAAGTCCCATCCAGCTCGCGGCAGCCAAAGTAGCCCGTGCCAATCTGCCACACCAGATCGCCGCCGTTCAAATGATAGGGGGCAATCCCACCTTCGCCCGTGTTCTGCATACAGCCGGCAATCTGGACGCCCTGGTTGATGGCCTCCACCGCCGCACTGCTCAGCGAGCCGTAGCTCATGGCCGAAATGTTGATGACCGAGGCGGGCCGAAAGGCTTTGGCGCGTTGACGCGGACCGCCCACCACTTTGGCGCAAGCGATTTTATGGTCGGGGTCGTAATTGGGGTCACCCTTATGCGGTTCAGGCAGCGGAAACACGCTGTGTTTGATGATCAGATAATTTGGCGTCAGTTCCATATCATTGTCGGTGCCGAAGCCAAAATAGTTGTTTTGCAGCTTAGCGGAGGCATAGACCCAGCGACGCTGGTCGCGGCTGAAGGGGCGCTCTTCGTCGTTATCCGTCACAATGTATTGGCGCAACTCGGGACCAACCGATTCGAGCCAGTAGCGGAAGTGACCCACAATGGGGAAATTGCGCAAAATGGCGTGCTGCTTCTGTATAATGTCATAAAGTGTCAACCCTATTAGTCCAATTAGAAACAGAGCAGCCAGCCACCACATAATTAAAATCCTCTCACTATGATTCTACATCTTCGTAGGTGCGACATTCCTGTCGCCTGTGCCGGATGCACACCAACCCTCTCAACCGCCAATGCGCACCGCCAGCATATATTATGGACAAAACCACACTGGTGCGCTCAACCCCATTCATGCGGCAAGGCTGTTGCACCCACGCGTCCGCTATACCTCCCATCGATACGACATTATGATGTTTTTACTGCCCAAAGCCTGCGCATTATTTATCGGTACCATCAGCCGCTTCGCTATCCGGCAGCACCAGATCTTCCAAGCGCTTAATCGTGAGAATTTGTTGGGCAAGCATGGCCAAATTGGTTTCATCAGTAATCGCATAGATCCGGGTCGCTAACGATGGCGGCACTTCGCCAAATAGCAAGGTCAGCAGACGCATCAGCATTTTTTGTTCACCCTCAGTGCGCCCCTCAGTGCGCCCCTCAGCGCGTCCCTCAGCGCGTCCCTCAGCGCGCCCTTCAGCGCGTAAACGCTCGCCCCAGGTCATCTCAACTTCAGCCAACTTTTGCATAATTTCCTCCCGCGGATCAAACAACTGCATCAAGGCTAATTTTACCACAAAATCGCCTTTTTATTAAGCGCAATCAACTTCGTGCGGCAGGGATGCCGCACTTACGAAACCACCCCAATGCACTCGTCCACTATGTCCAGAGCGTGATCCAGCTCGTCCTGCGTAATGGTCAACGGTGGGGCCAGCGTGATGATGTTGCTGCGCGTCAATTTGAAGCTGAGTCCACGTTCCAGCGCCGCGTACATGACGCGCTCGGCCGCATCGACGGCGCGCTCTTTGGTCAGCCGGTCGCGCACCAGTTCAATGCCCAGCATTAGCCCCAGGCCGCGCACTTCGCCGATGATCGGATGCCGCTCCATCATCTGGTGCAGGCGCGTCAGGGCATGTTCACCCAGGCGGCGCACGTGGGCCAACAGTTCGTTCTCTTCGATATAGCGGATGGCAGCCAGCGCCGCGGCGCAGAGCACGGGGTTCTTTTCGTGCGTGTAGTGGCCAATCGAGCGGTCGGCGGCCACGTCCAAATCTTCCCGCGCGATCAGCGCGGCCAGGGGCAAAATGCCGCCGCCCAGCCCTTTGCCGATCACCAACATGTCCGGCTCCAGATCATACTGTTCGCACGCGAACATGGTTCCCGTGCGCCCCAACGCCCATGGAATTTCATCGATGATCAGCAGCGCGCCATAGTGATCGCAAAGCTGGCGCACGCGCTGCCAGAATGCCTTGGTGGGGAAAGTGGCGGTACCGCGCACCGGCTCGGCCATAATGGCGGCCACGTCGCGCTCTTTGTCCAGCACGTATTCAATGTAGTCGGCACACTTCAGATCGCAACCGCCGCGGCTGGCGCAATCCCACAGGCAGCGGTATGGCTCGGGCGGCGGCACATGTTCAACGCCGGGCAGCAGCGGCCCGATTTCATAGCGAAAGTCCGCCGAGCCGCCCACCGACACGGCATCCAGCGAGGCGCCGTGAAAGCTCTCCCACATGGAGATCACCTTGTGACGGCCAGTCGCCACGCGCGCCAGCTTGAGCGCCATGCCAATGGCCAGCGCACCGCCCGGCGCAAAGAGCGACTTGCGCAAGCGGCCCGGCGCCAATTCAGCCAGCTTTTTGGCCAAATCTACGGCGGTCTGATTGGTGTAGCGGCGCGTGCAAAAGGAGAGTTTGTCCAACTGCTGCTTGATGGCGTCGATTACCATTGGATTGGAGAAACCGACCTGATGCACAGAGTTGCCGTGGAAATCCATATAGCGGCGGCCCTGCAGGTCTTCCAAGTAGATGCCGTCGACGCGGCGCAGGCCGTTGAGGCAAGGGGTGGAGAGCGATTGATGGAGAAAATAGGCGGCGTCTTCATCCAGCAGGCGACGGGTGGCGTCATCCAAGGCAGCGTCCTGCCAACCCTGCCGGTGCGTTGAGAGATTGACATCGCCTTCGATGCGAAAGCTGGCGTTCATTGGGCCCCCTGCCATTCCAATTCATGGGCAAAGTTACATACTCTGATCGAGCTCTATATATAGGCCGGAATTAAACAAAGGTATGGGAAATTTTAACGGATGGCAAATCGATGGTCAATTCGCCACGCTCTTGAATCTCCAGGCTGACGTTGCAATTTTTATGGCATACATCCCTACATTTATCCCCAAATTATCCCCCATTTGCCATATAAACAGAATATACATTATGATTATGGTTAAGATGTAGCTTACAAACACCCATATCATCATCAATTCATTTACACACCTTGACTGAGTTGCACACAGCTATACTTGCGGTTGGCATAGATGAAAAGGATTACGCCTGATTTTAGTCGGGTAGTCGATTTTCAGCTATGACAGAGCCAAGTATAAGTTTTGCAACCTCAGCACACAACCAAATTTGTTTTATGAATCGTACATGAAAGGTGGCATCTCAATGTTAAAAAACGCTGAGTGTTCCACGGGTTTCTGTTCGCGGATAGGGATGCGGATTTTGGTTTGCACCCTGCTGCTCGGAATCGTGTTGGTGCTGGCGCCATCGGTTAGCATGGCCAGCCCCACCCTGGAAGAACAGGCGCCCGTTATCATGTTGCCTCCATATGCCACTGTGGAGGTACCTGTCAATGGCCTGTGTATGAATCGCGACTTGCCTTTTCCGCATAGCGACATGTCTTCGGTCGAGCTAGCGCCCGATGCAGTGCGCGTGGCCATCGGTCACAGCGTGGAAAATGGTCTGCTGACCAGCGATCTCTTTTCGGTGCAGCTCGCCGTCTGGAATCTGCTTGGACAAAGCAAGTCATATGATGGTGGTTTTAGCGTGGCAAATGACATCATTGCCACCGCGCAAGCCAATCCCACTCCGCTTGACGCCAGCCTCACCACCCCATCGTTAATTGATGCAATCAACGATGATCTGGTGACTGCCAGCGTCAAAGATTTCCACAATATTTCCAATCCGGCCTATTATGGCCAGGGCACGCTGGTTATTTCCAACCTGACCGGCAGCGATCTGATGATTCATCTACCCTATGGCGTGCATTTTACAGACTCGCATCAGACCGGCAATCAGGATATGGCCATCTTCCCATCTGGCCAGAGTCGCGTCGTCACCGTGCCTGGGCCTCCGGGCGATCCGGGTCCGCAGGGCGAGCCAGGCCCACAGGGCGAACCGGGTCCAACTGGTCCGCAAGGCGAGCCTGGTCCCCAAGGTGAACAAGGTCCTGCCGGCCCGCAGGGTGATCAAGGCCCACAAGGTGAAATTGGCCCGGTTGGACCGCAAGGTGAACCCGGAGCGCAAGGTGAAGCTGGGCCAATGGGGCCGCAAGGCGAAGCAGGTCCGCAAGGCGAGCCAGGCCCCGCTGGTCCGCAAGGCGAGCAAGGGCTGCAAGGCGAGGTTGGGGCCGTTGGTCCCCAAGGTGAACAAGGCCCGGCCGGCCCACAGGGTGAACCGGGACCGCAAGGCGTGGCCGGGACGGCCGGCCTAAGCTGTTGGGATCTCAACGGCGATGGCGTCGGCGCCGCCGATGAAGACATCAACGGTGACGGCAATTACGACGCGCTCGATTGTCGGGGCCCGGCCGGTCCACAAGGTGAACAAGGTCCTAGGGGTGAACCGGGTCCGGCGGGTCCACAGGGCGAGCCAGGGCCGCAGGGCGAACCTGGTGCAACGGGCGCTCAAGGCGAACCGGGGCCCCAAGGCGAACCCGGTCCGACGGGGCCGCAAGGGGAACAAGGCCCGCAAGGCGACCCGGGTCCGGCTGGCCTAAGCTGCTGGGATCTCAATGGAGACGGCATCGGAACGAGCGACGAAGATGCCAATGGTGATGGCAACTATGATGCGCTCGACTGCATCGGCCCCGCCGGCCCACAGGGCGAGCAAGGGCCGCAAGGCGAAGCAGGTCCCTAGCGACCGGCCGGGCCGCAGGGTGAAGCTGGCCTGGCGGGCGCCGATGGGGCGCCCGGTCCGATTGGCCCTGCCGGCCCACAGGGCGAGCAAGGGCCGCAAGGCGAAGCAGGCCCCATGGGGCCGGCCGGTCCGCAGGGTGAAGCTGGCCCGGCGGGCGCCGATGGGGCGCCCGGTCCGATTGGCCCCGCCGGCCCACAGGGCGAACAAGGGCCGCAAGGCGAAGCAGGCCCCATGGCCGGCCGGTCCGCAGGGTGAAGCTGGCTCCGGCGGGCGCCGATGGGGCGCCCGGTCCGATTGGCCCTGCCGGCCCACAGGGCGAGCAAGGGCCGCAAGGCGAAGCAGGGGCCCCATGGGACCGGCCGGTCCGCAGGGTGAAGCTGGCCTGGCGGGCGCCGATGGGGCGCCGGTCCGATTGGCCCCGCCGGCCCACAGGGCGAGCAAGGGCCGCAAGGCGAAGCAGGCCCCAGGGCCGGCCGGTCCGCAGGGTGAAGCTGGCCCGGCGGGCGCCGATGGGGCGCCCGGTCCGATTGGCCCCGCCGGCTCCACAGGGCGAACAAGGGCCACAAGGCGAAGCAGGCCCCATGGGGGCCGGCCGGTCCGCAGGGCGAAGCTGTCTCGGCGGGGCCTCGCATGGGGCGCTCCGGTCCGATTCGCCCGCCGGCCCACAGGGCGAGCAAGGGCCGCAAGGCGAAGCAGGCCCCGGGGGCCGGCCGGTCCGCAGGGTGAAGCCGGCCCGGCGGGCGCCGATGGGGCGCCTGGTCCGATTGGCCCCGGCTCGGCCCACAGGGCGCCCCCTGGTCCGATGGGCTTGCAAGGTCCGATGGGACCAAAGGGAGCGCAAGGTCCGCAGGGCGAACCAGGCCCAATTGGTCCCGCCGGCCCGCAAGGTGGGGCTGGTCCCGTTGGCCCGATGGGTCCGATGGGTCCGGCCGGTCCCCAGGGTGCGCAAGGGCCACAAGGTGAAGCGGGTCCCATGGGGCCGGCTGGTCCACAGGGTGAAGCAGGCGCGCTTGGTCCAATGGGTTTACAGGGACCATTAGGCCCATCTGGCGCCGACGGTGCGCTGGCGTGGCCAATCACACCATTGTACGCGCCGAGAGCGAAAGTACGACCGACGCCACCAAAGAAATTTCCGTACAGTGTCCGGCAGGCATGAAGGTGTTTGGCGGCGGCGTGGAATCCAATGGGCCATCGTCGGATGATTGGATTACAGCCGTGCGGGCCAGCAACCCGGTTGGTGATGACGCCTGGCATGTGCGCGTAGATGCGTGGTATGCCCGCGTGTCGCGCACCGAAGATTGCAACTGTGAAGACGGCTGGTCGGTCATCGCCTGGGCCATTTGCGCTGAGGTGACGGAGACGCCGTAAACACACCACCGGTTAAAACCGGTGGCTGATATGGGAAACCGGCTTAAGCCGGTTTGCTTTAACAGACGCCGAATTCATTCGGCCGTGTCAACCATGGGGGTTCTGGTTGAACCTAAAATAATAATCAAGAAAGCCCCTGGTTGCGCCAGGGGCTTTCTTGTGGAAAAAAGGGTGTGGTGAAGCACCGATGTCTTCTGCGGATTATGCATCCTGAACACGTTCGATGTGCGCGGCCATGTTGTCGAAGGCCTGTTCCCAGCCGCTGGCGCCCGGTGAACCGGCCGGAATACCGGCGTGCGTCATCACCATCTTGGTCTGTCCATTTACGGCTTCTAACAGAACCGTGACTTCCGTAATCATGGGATTCGTATCATCCCCCATGCCCATCGCGGCCAGGGATAATATATTGCCGGCCTCATCGGACGGGCAGTCGGTGTAGACGAGACGTATAGTGGGGACGATCTCTTTGTACGCGCCGGTCGTCCAGATCTGCCGGCTGCTATTGGGGGGCGTCATGTAGAGCAGGCGGCGACCACCGACGCGCACATCCATTTCAACCACCGTGATCGTAAAGCCTGTGGGACCATACCAGTGGGGAAACTGTTCTGCCTCTGTCCACAGGCGCCAAATCAGATCGACCGGGGCGTTGAATGTCCGCTCAATTACCACGGAGTCTGCCGCCATAGTCTTTTCACTCATGCTGTCACTCCTTTGCTTGATTATCCTCTTGTTTCTGAGAATTCAATTGATTGATATACGCATCCATGCGGTCAAAGCTGGCCTCCCAAATGTGACGGTACTGCTCTGTCCACTGGACCACATCCTGCAGGGGCCGCACGTCAATGGTGCAGGGCCGGTATTGCGCCTTTTGGCCCTGGACGATTAGCCCGGCCCGCTCTAACACTCTGATGTGCTTGGAAATAGCCGGCAACGTCATATTGAATGGCTCGGCGAGTTCGTTGACGGTTGCTTCACCCTCCGCCAACCGCGCCAGAATTGCTCGCCGCGTCGAGTTGGCCAATGCCGCAAAGGTTTGGCTTAGTTTGTCATTGTCACCTCGCATGATTGTGGATTCCTCTTCGTCATTTATCCAATTAGTTAATTAACCAGATGGTATAATACACTGCTTTCGCGGATTTGTCAAGTAGTTTGCTCCAATTCTCCAATTTGGCCAACAAAAACCTCGACTGGGCAACCGCAGTTTTGTGCATTATTTTGAGCCGCGATGCGGCCAAATGCATACGCCAGCGAGACACCCCATACATGGATGACGACGTTGTCGATTCCAATATCAAGCGCGGATTCCCCCAACTTGACACCCGGTGTACAATAGGACATCGGCTTCCCTTTTCACCGCGCGGGGAACTGTTTTATATTGAATGAGCTTATCAGATAACACACCATGACTGCACCCATCCTAGCCACCAAACTCTACATCCCGCCCACACGACCAAATCTGGTGGCCCGCCCGCGCCTGATAGAACGGCTCAATGCCGGGCTGGCGGGCAAGCTGACGCTCATCTCCGCACCCGCTGGCTTTGGCAAAACCACGTTGGTGAGCGCATGGATCGAAGAATTACGGTCTACGATGTACGATTTACGCGCGGATCTCACACGCGAGAGATCACCCGTAAATCACGCGGCCTGGCTGTCGCTAGACGCAGAGGACAACGATCCCACCCGCTTTCTGACCTATCTTGTGGCTGCGCTGCAAAAAATTGCGCCCACGGTTGGTCATGGCCTCTTGGGCGCGCTGCAATCACCCCAGCCGCCGCCCATATCGACCATCCTGCCCATCCTACTCAATGAAATCAGCGCTATCGCCCATGATTTTGTGCTTGTGCTGGATGATTATCACGTCTTGCTCGGCAACGCGATTGATGACGCTCTGGCCTTTCTGATCGAACACCTGCCGCCGCCGATGCACCTGGTGATCACCACCCGCGAAGATCCGCCGCTGCCGCGGGCGCGCTACCGCGCCCGCGGCCAACTGAGCGAGGTGCGCGCCGCCGATCTGCGCTTTACAGAGGCCGAAGCCGCCGCCTTTCTCAACCAAATAATGGGGCTCAACCTTGCCGCCGCCGAGGTCGCCGCCCTGGAAAATCGCACCGAGGGCTGGATTGCCGGACTTCAATTGGCGGCGATCTCCATGCGGGGAAATCAGGATGCAGCCGGCTTCATCAAGTCCTTTACAGGCAGTCATCGTTTTATCGTGGACTACTTATTGGAAGAAGTGCTGCACCAGCAGCCCGCTTCGCTCCAAAACTTTCTGCTGCGCACGTCGATCCTAGATCGTCTCAGCGGCCCGCTCTGCGACGCCCTTTGGCCGGATGAAACGCCATCCAGCCAGCGCACGTTGGAACGCCTGGAGCAGGCCAACCTCTTCCTTATCCCGCTCGACAATGAACGCAATTGGTATCGCTATCACCACCTCTTTGCCGAACTGTTGCGCCAGCGGCTGCACCAACATCTGGCCGAAGCGGACAATGGCGATCCGGCTCACGACATCGCCCTTCTGCACGGCCGCGCCAGCCAGTGGTATGAAGAACACGGTTTCGAGCTGGACGCCTTTGCCCATGCGGCGGCTGGCCCGGATATTGGGCGCGCTATGCGCCTGGCCCAAGGGGGCGGTATGCCGCTGCATTTTCGCGGCGCCATCACGCCCGTCCTCCATTGGCTTGAAGCATTGCCCAAAGCCGCTCTCAACACCGATCCGGCGCTGTGGGTGATGTATGCTTCGGTGGTGACCATGACCGGTCAAGCCGAAGCCGGCATTGAAGAGAAGCTGCAAGCTGCGGAGGCGCTGCTGCCGGCACAGGAATTTGACGATCCGCAGCTCGGCCCCGACATGCGCGATCTCATCGGTCAGATTGCCGCGATCCGGGCCATGTTGGGCATTCCCAAGGGCCAAACTGAGCAGATCCTGGTGCAGTCGCGGCGGGCGCTGGCCAGCCTCCATCCCCATAATCTCCCCGTGCGCACGAGCGCCAACTGGACATTGGGCTTTGCCCATCAGCTCCAAGGCGAACGGGCAGCGGCCATTCGCGCCTACACCGACACGCTGGCCATTAGCGAACCGTCGGGCAACATTATGCTGACCATTGCGGCGGCCATCTGTTTGGGGCAGGTGTTGGAGGCCGATCTGCATTTTTCTCTGGCCATTGAAAAATACCGACATGTGTTGAACTTAATCGGCGAGCCGCCGTGGGCCACCGCCTGTGAAGCGTACCTGGGGCTGGCGCGCATTCATTACGCCTGGAATGATCTGGCGCAAGCGCAAGCGCACGTGCAGCAGAGTCTGCCGCTGGCGCAGCAACTGCCCAACGTGGATACGCCGGCGTCCTGTTGGCTGCTGATGGCGCGTCTGCACGCGGCGCAAGGCGATTGGACAAGCGCTATGCAAATGGTCACCCAAGCCGAGTCGTTTGTGCGGCGCCAGAATTTCGATCATCGCTTGGCGGAGGTTACGGCGGTACGCGTGGAACTGCTGCTACAGCAAGGGGCCGTGACTGAAGCCGCCCATTCGGCGCAAGAATACGACCTGCCCTTGATGCAGGCCCGCGTGCATTTGGCGCAGCACAATCCCGCCGCCGCTTTAGAGCTGCTGACGCCCCTGCGTCAACAAATGGCCGAGCGGGCGTGGCGTGATGAATTGCTCAAAGTCATGGCGGTGGAGGCGGTGGCGCTGGCTGCCCACGGCAAACGCGACGCGGCCCGCCAATTGCTGGATGATGCTTTGACCATCGCCGAGCCAAGCGGCTTGATCCGCCTTTTTGTTGACGAGGGCGCGCGCATGGCGGAACTGCTGCGCGATGCCGCGGCGCGCAAGATGCGGCCCGCATATGTCAGCAAGCTGCTGGCCGCGTTTGAGCCGCAGCCGTCCCCTTCTGCTGCGGCTGCCCCATCCGCCCAAGCGCTAATTGAACCGCTAAGCGAACGCGAATTGGAAGTTCTCCAACTCATCGCCGAAGGGCTCTCCAACCGCGAAATCGGTCAACGGCTCTTCATTACCCTCGACACGGTGAAGGGGCACAACCGCCGCATCTTTGGCAAATTACAGGTTCAGCGCCGCACCGAGGCCATTGCGCGGGCGCGTGAACTGGGGTTGATGTAGCCTAGCAGCTTGTCGGAGAGAACGATAAAAAACAATTTTGTACGCGGATGAACGCTGATTTTCGCGGATTTAAGCATCAAAATGACCAAAAATCCGCGTAAATCCGCCAAATCCGCGTACAAAATTCTTCTCTCCGACAGGCTGCTATACTCAAATTAAGTTCAAAACCGGAGTTCGGGCAAAGGGGCTAGGGATTAGGGATTGGGTCGTCGCCACGAGTCCCTATCCCTAATCCCTGATCCCCAGCCCCCCAAAAACTCCAGTTCTCATCCTAATTTCAGTATAGTACCGAGCTTTTGAGCGGTGCGGCAACAGATGCTTATGTGGTATACTGAGGGCAATGGTGCTAAGAGTTAATCATATTGACGAAAGCCCAACATGTATATTGTAGACATCCTGTGGCTGGATGAAATTGTAGATAAATTAGTTTGGAAGCACAACGTCGCGCCAGCCGAGGTCGCAGAAGTACTTATGTCGAACCCGCATTTTCGCTTTGTTTCCAACGGCCGGCGCAATCGCGAAGAAAATGTGTATGCTGCGTATGGGCAGACGCATGAAGGACGCTATTTGACCGTATTTTTTATTCACAAACAAGGGCATCTGGCCCTGGTGATCAGCGCACGTGATATGGATGATAAGGAGCGCAGACGATATGGACGGAATTAAGGAATGCGATTCGATTCCGGAATTTGAAACCATTGAGGATATTGCAGATTTTTGGGATGCGCACAGCACGGCTGACTATGAAGATGTGACTCACGAAGTCCACTTCGATGTTTTGTTGGGGTTGCAGCATAAACCGATTACGTTATTGCCTGAACTGAGCAGCAGACTCGCCGCCGCCGCCCAAGGGCGTGGCGTTTCGGTGGAAACATTGGTGAACGCTTGGTTGACTGAGAAGGTGCTCTCTGTCGGGGTATGAAAGAACAAGTCATGTATACTTGGCTCTGTCATAGATGAAAATCGACTACTCGACTAAAATTGGGCGCAATCCTTTTCATCTATGCCAACCGCGATTATAAAGCTAACCACCTTACCTCTCCTCCGGCAACACCTTTTCACACCTCCAACAACACTTTGGTGTCTATACACCCATACCCCCTAGCCGCTATACTCCTTGTGCAACCAGAAAACAGAAAGTGATAACGCTTTTTGAAGCATAACAAGGAGAAAATAGACCATGATCGCAAATAACGTAATGACCAAACAGCCGGCCGGGGAAGTGGCGCTTCCACATCGTGCGACTGTAAGCTCACCCCAGATTTATGCGCGCATTGCGGGCTGGCTCTATCTGAGCATGATTCCTCTGGGCATTATGGGCATTATGTACGTGCCGCTCAATATGGTTGTGGCGGGGGACGCCGCGGCCACCGTGCGCAATATTGTGAATGCCGAGGGGCTCTTCCGCCTGAGCATCGTCAGCGCGTTTGTGGTGCAGCTTGTGAATTTGATTTTGGTGCTCGTGCTCTATCGGCTGCTGAAACCGGCCAGCCAAAGTTGGGCGGCGCTGATGGTGATCTTCTTTCTGGTCTCGATTCCGATTGCCTTTCTCAACGAGCTGAACAACTTTGCCGTTTTGGCGCTGGCGCACGGGGTGGACTATCTGCGCATCTTTTCAATGGAGGAGCAACAAACGTTGGCGCTCTTTTTCCTGGAACTGCATGAAAAAGGCGTGCTGATCGCCGGCATCTTTTGGGGGCTGTGGCTCTTTCCCATGGGCTATCTGGTTTTCAAGTCGGGCTTCCTGCCGCGGATTCTGGGCATTTTGCTGATGATCGGCTGTTTTGGCTACCTGGTTGATTCGTTCGCCGCTTTCCTGTTTCCAGATGCCGGCATTACCATCGCCCAATTTACCTTTATCGGGGAAGTAACGCTGCCCTTGTGGCTGGTGACGCGGGGCGTCAATGTGGCGCAGTGGCGAGAGCGAGCGCTTGCAGCTCAAGACTACACCGCCTGAATTCGCCATCCCCATTCCTATAAACGCCAGATTAAAACAGGGCCGTCATGCGACGGCCCTGTTTTATATTCCGCACTCGTTCTGTCTGGCAGGCGGTGTACCACCGCGTTTTATGGGCAAGGTTTTTCAATCGAATTTGTGGAAAACACTTGACATTATGTAAAAAATATATTACACTTAGTAATGTATTTATTACTTAAAGTAAAAAATGATAAACAAGGTGGATACAGAATGTCCTTTCAGCAAAAAAATGTAGCTGTTTCACTGGTGAACTTCACGTTGATATTGGGCTTTTTCCTGATTCGCATCTGGCAACTGGTCCAGAATGAGAATTTCACTGAAGCGAGAGTCTTTCGTTTGTGGGGAACCGTTATCGTGCTTTCCGTTATCGTCACGATTTTGGCCACCATTCTCACCCATATTGTTTCGGCCATTCTGGAGGTGATCCGCACGGGTGAAAAAGAGCCGGAGATCGAGGATTTTCAAGACGAGCGCGACAAGCTGATCGATTTACGCGGGACCAAGGTGACGTACACCATTTCGTCACTCGGCGCTTTTCTGGCCATGTTGACCTTTGTCTTTGGGCAGCCGCCATTGGTGATGTTTACGCTGCTCATCTTCTTTGGCGTTTTTGCCCAAATTGTCGGTGACGCCACCAGGCTGTTTCTCTATCAAAGGGGGCTTTGAGATGGAGAAGGGGCAGATCCGCAACAATATTCGCACATTGCGCTTTCATCACGGTGAGATGACCCAGCAGGAATTGGCCAAGCAGGTGGGCGTGACCCGGCAAACGATTATCGCCATGGAAAAAGACAAATATTCACCCTCGCTGGAATTGGCGTTTCGCATTGCACATGTTTTTGGGGCGCCGTTGGAAGAAGTGTTTTCGTATGAATTTGAGTCGTAACCATTCGGTGATCCGTTCGACACTCTTAGGGGGCGCCGAGTGGTTACGCAAAATCGGAGTAAAGGCAAATGAATACTTTTACGCATAAAAACAAACGCGAGAGATGGGTGCTGGGCGGGTTACTTTTGCTCTGCATCGTTCCGGTGACGGCCGGCCTTGGGCGCATGGCGCAGTTGGCTAGCGGGGCAACAGTTACACCGGAGAATGCGCGGTTCTTTGCCGCGCCACTGCCGGTCATGTTGCACATTCTCGCTATTATTCCCTATAGCATCCTAGGAGCCTTCCAGTTTATCCCCGGCTTTCGAAGGCGAAAACCCCATTGGCACCGCCGAATTGGACGGCTGTTGATTCCGTGCGGTCTGGCAGCGGCGCTATCCGGGTTGTGGATGACGCTGTATTACCCCTGGCCAGCCGGGGATGGCGAGCTGCTCTATGGCATGCGTCTCTTTGTAGGAACGGCTATGACGCTCTCCATTTTGCTGGGCGTAGCGGCGATCCGGCGGCGAGATTTTGCCCAGCATGGGGCGTGGATGCTGCGCGGCTACGCCATTGGCATGGGGGCGGGGACGCAGGTGTTTACGCACCTGCCCTGGTTTCTGCTCATGGGCGCGGACGTCGCGCCGGATGAACTATCCAGAGCGCTCATGATGGGTGTGGGTTGGGTGATCAACATCCTCGTGGCGGAATGGATCATTCGCAGGCGACTGACTCAACCGCATCGCAGAGCGCCAATGGCAGTTCCGCGCCATGAATTGTCTGCAAGCGTATCAAATACGGGACAATAACTATGCAGCCGTTCCCTTCGACATCCCAAGTGCAGCTTGGGCGCTCAGGGAACGGCTGCATAGTTACTAAGGGACTCAAATGGCAATGTGCTGACACAAGTGATAGGAGATTACACAATGAATCGCAACGATATGCTCATTGAAGCGGATGAATTGCGCACAAAATTGGCCGAACCCAAGCTGCGCATCTATGACGCCACCATTCTGTTTTTCCGCAAGGATGATGAAGCCACGGCCCACGAAAAATATCTGCAAGGCCACATCCCTGGCGCGGCCTTTTTTGATCACCAAGAGTTTGCCGACGCCAACAGCAAATATGTGTACATGATGCTGCCGGAGGCGCAGCTAGCGGCGCAGATCGGCAAGATTGGCATCAGTGCTGATGCAGAAGTCATATTTTACACATCCGAAATATTGGCTTGTGCCACCCGCGCCTGGTGGATCCTGCATTATGCGGGCCACAACAACGTGCGCGTGCTCAATGGAGGGCTGGCCGCCTGGCAAGCCGCCGGTGGTGAGGTGGCGCAAGGCGGCCACACTTATGCGCCGACAACGTTTGTCTGCCATTTACGACCGGAGCGGTTGGCTAACAAAGAGGAAGTGCAGGCGGCTATGGGGAATGGCAACGTCTGCACAGTGAACAGCTTGACGCAGCAGGTGTATGCGCAAGGACACATCACCGGCTCTACACTGCTGCCGTGTATGGATTTGATGCACGAAATGGCCGCCTTTTTGCCGACCGAACAGCTGGCCGCCCGTCTACAAGCAGAAGCCCAGCACAAGCGCGTCATCACCTACTGCGGCGGCGGCATTGCGGCCACGGTCAACGCTATGGCCCATCTTATGGCGGGCAACGAAAATGTAGCAGTTTACGATGGTTCGATGGATGAGTGGGGCGGCGAGGGCTTGCCGATCACCACGGGTGGGCAGCCGTAGCGCGAAATTCTAATATTTGACTATCCATGGACCAGGGATCTCTGACAAGATGACAAGATGACAAGATGACAAGATGACAAGATGACAAGATGACAAGATGACAAGATGACAAGATGACCGGTCATCTTGTCATCTTGTCATTTATAGATGGTAGTCTGCCAATTGGTATGCGTAGACCGCAACGGCACGCGATAGGGACGGATTCACCAATCGAGACCGGCGCCTATATCGCCAACACCGTTGCGGTGTACTGATTATCGGCCCACGGGCGCGGGTGGCGTTGGCGTGGGCAGCGGCGGTGGAGCCAGTGTGGGCGTTGCGGCCGGGGTCGCAGTTGGCACAGGCGTAACCTCTATGGGGGGCAAAACCGGGTTCTGCGCCGCCACCGGCATATAGAGCTTGTTGGGCAAATCGGGCGTCCCCAACACAATGTCGATGTTGTCGGTGGTTGAGCCCGCCACCACAGCTACATCGCGGCTGTCGGGAATATAGGAAGCGCCGCCGTAACAAAGGGATGGCAACACATACGCCAGATCCTGGAAGCAGATTTTGTAGATGCCCGTCGTCAGTCCGGTGACGACATAGGCGCCGTTCTGATCCGATTTCACCGGGGTCGGCATGGGAAAAGGATAGAAGTACGGATCGGCGGCGTCGTATACAGTCACCGACACATTGGGGAGCGGCTGCCCGTTTAGCCCCTTTACCGTACCGGCAATCGAGCCACCCGGCGTCATGGTTGCATTGATGCCATAAACTTGCTCACCTTCAAATACAGGAATTGCACTACCGCCGTATGGGTCTGAAGCATTGCTATAAAAAACGGTGGCATACTTGCCCGCGGGATCAGAAAAACTGACCGAATAGTAACCATCATTGAGACCGTCAAAGCGGTAAAAGCCCTGGGCGTCGGTAAAGGTGTAAACAATGGAGGAGTACCCATAGTAAGGATACCCGTAGCCATCATACAGATCGACCCGAATACCTTCCAACGGCTGACCGTCGGCGCCGGCCAGACCTCGAATGGAGCCTTCAAAAAACTTAGTGGTAAAGACAAAATCGATATTGACCGGTTCGGTGCTATTGACGCTCACATCGCTTGCTTCTTCGACGGTATACACTTCGGAGCCGTCCGCAGTGTAATATTTAGAAAAATAGGCCGTCGCATAATAGCCAGAAAACCCAATCCGATAGGTCCCATCCGGTATTCCGCGCATGAAATACTCTCCTGTTACAGGATTGATCTGGCCGGAGCGAATAGGAAACCAGTAACTAGATCCGTCGCCAAAGTAATTCTCATAGTAATAGTAAATCGTCACCTCACCGTAACTTGGAATCAGTTTGTCTGCCAATATAATGCGCCCTTGAAGTACGCCGCCATCCAACATCGTAATATTGACATCGGTCTTTACCGCACCGGCTGGCAGAGAGAAGTACGTCGCTTTAGCCGGCGTGGCAACGTTGCCATAATAGGTAACCAAATCCCCGTAATTCTGATAGGCGGAGGCCATGACCGTATAGACATCAGAGATTATGGTCGTAAAGGTATAGTAGCCATTTTCGTCGCTATTGGTGCTGCTATAGCCATAATAGTAAGGCTCTTGCGTAACGGCGGCCACATATGCCGAGGGGACCGGCGAACCGTCAGTAGCGGTAATGCGGCCTGATAGCTGGGCATAAGCCGGGTTTTCGCCCAACACAAGATTGATACCCGATGTAGTCTGGCCGGCCTGTGTTGATATGGGCGTCAAATCGTCAACGGGCATTACAATATTGTCATAACACTCGGTAACGTATGTGGCGTAATTATCCCCGAGGTAAGCACTGGCGCAAAGATAATATGCGCCCGCTGGCAAACCGCCGATAAGATAGTCGGTTTCGCCAGACTCCAGAGACTGGTTGAGCAGCGGTCCTTGCGAGCCGCGCAACGGATTGGTTGACGACAGATAAAGGCTCACATAGACATTGTTCAACACGGTACCTGTTACGCCGGTAATAGAGCCGCTGATGGCGCCGCCCAGAGCCAACACGGCATTGATGTTCGTAATGTTGTTGCCGGATACGGGTATGCCGGTCGCCGTGGAGAATTGGGTGGCATTGTCGTAATATTCGGAAGCATAAACGTGCTGGGGGTCTATAAATTGAATCTGATAAATACCTGGCCCCAACCCCGTCACTTTGTACGAGCCATCGGCCTGCGTAACGAAGCGGGCTGACCCATTCAAGTCGGTATCACAATAATAGTAGCGATTGCCGCAAACATGGATGCCAATTCCTGCCAGCGGCGCGCCCTGCTCATTGGTCACTGTGCCGCTGATCGTACCCGGTGCATCCGGGCTGTTCGCGACATTTTGCGCCCACACTGGACCAAACAACAAAAGCAAACAGGCCAAACTCAAAACAGATACACCTATCGACATGCCTATCCGTGTACTAACATGAAATTTCTGCAAATTACGATGCACTGTTGAATTGTACATGGCGCCCTCCTTGGTGGGCATTGGGGTATGCAGACAGGCCCGCCCTGCATAGGACGGACCTGTACGGCATCTATATTAAATGATATGTAAGGAAAGCTGTATATAATACGCACAAATCGTCAGCGGGGATACAGCGTAATGGTGACCTCCTCCACCCCCGTGCTGCTCCAATTGTCCGCGGCGATTGTGCGGTTGAACGCGGCAAAGAGTTCATAATTTTGCGGGCCGCTGCGGTCCACCTGGCCATCCAGGGCAAAAAGATAGGGAGATTCGACCAGCTCAATGCCGGCCGGGCCATTGATGCCCAGACGCTCGTTGGAAACATCCAGCGAAATCGTCTCGCCCGCCCGCACCACATCGCTGTATTCCGCCAGCTTGCGCCGTCCATCCAGCGCCTGACCCGATGGCGTATAGTCGTTGCCATAAACCACCAGGTTGCCATCGACCAGCACAACTTCGGCATTGTTGCTCTGGTCACCGCGGTCGCCGCCGCGCCCGCTATTGGAGGCAGAATCGCCGATGTGAACGGAGACGCCGGTGGGTGTATCCCCATATTGCACGTCAAAGCGCACCCGCGTGTAACCCGTATGGCGTGGGTCCAAATTCAGCTTGACCACCGCCTGGCCGGGCTGCCGGCGTCCGCTGGCCGCCATGTCGATATATTCAATGACGCCGATGCCGCCACAATCATTTCGTCCTTCTTGCAAATTGACCGTGCAGGAGACCGGCTCAAGCGGCGGCTGTGGCGTGGGAGTGGGCCGCACTTGCACCGGCACGGACGCCGCCTCCGCCGCAATGGGCTGGTTCAATTTGGCCAGCTCATCGCGCACCAGGCGCACAATCAGCTTGTCCAGCGTATTGACCGAGTAATTGTCCACATCGTGGCTGGTCTCGGTGCCGGGGCCGCTGCTGGGATCGTCGCCATCCTCATAGGTGAGAAAGATAAACTTGCCGCCGGTGAATTGCGCCATCTGGCGGAAAATATACTCGCCCTGCTCGTCCAGCCCGCTGGCGCCAACGGGGAAAATCTTAATGCCGCGGCGAGCTGCTTCAATCATATCCGTGTCGTAGCTAAAATCTTCCCACCGGTAGTCCAAGTGCGGCGGCGCATCGGCCACCAAAATCATCAGGCGCAACGTATCGCCGCCGCGCTCCGGCGAGCGCCAGTGCAGATCGTTCAGCGCGCTGTGCAGCGCTTCGTTGACCGACTCGGGATAGTCACCGCCGCCGCCCGCCCGCAATGCGGCCAACTCATATTGAAAGTCGTTCAAGTTTGGCGTAAAATCGACGGTGCGCACCACGTAGGAATCGCCGCGGTCGCGATAGTGAACCAGGCCGTAGCGCACGTCAGGCCGCTCGGGCAGGTTGTCGATCTGGTCAGCCACATCGGCCATGGAGGATTTGAGTTTGGCGATTTCGTCATCCATCGAGCCAGTGGCGTCCACAACAAAGAGCAAATCGAGCTGGGTATAGCCAGGCGCCGGCGCATCAACCAACGTTAATGTCCAGGTGGTCTGGGCATAGCGTTCAAAAGTGGCGCGCGCCGCCACCCACTCCTTTTGCGCCAACACCTGAAATTCCAGGTTGCGCTGCCAACCGCGCAGAGTGTCCAACGCCAGCGGATGAAAGAGCACGCGCCCGCCGGCATCAGTCTGCGCTTCATACACGGACGCATCATTGACAGATATTTGCACGGTAGCGTCGTGGACCGGCATACCGTCCTGATCCTGCACCGATATGATATAGCGTTCGCTAATATCGCGGTCATTGACATAGACGCTCCGATGGCGGTTGCGGTAGTCCAGATAGTCGTCCCACTCTTCATTGTCGTCCACCACGCCGGCAGTTACCGGTTCGTAACGTTCTTGGCGGGTTACGGGCGACGAAGCCGCTTCGCTTCGAGAACTTGCTGCAGCCACATCGGCGGCAGCGCCGCCACTGGCCGCAGCAGGGGCGGCCGGCGCCACAATCGCCCGTTCGGCACTCTCCCCCGCCGGCTGTACACTAACAGACGATTGCTCTGCGGGCGCCCCTTCTTCGGCGGCAGGCGCAGATGCACCAGCATCAGCCGCCGGGGCCTCTGCGCGATTATTGGAAGTGGGGGCAGGTGCTTGAACCGGAAACCCGCCGGCTGCGCAGCCATTGAGCAACAGTGTAAAGATGAGCACAACCGCGGCGATGAGTTGGGGGCGCATATGTTGTATGTTCATGGAGATAATCCTTTCATCAAACTGATTTACATTTGGTGCATTCTGGCGTGGTGTCGATAACGCCAGATGCGAATACGTTTGCGCCCTTACTATGACAGAGCCGCCAGCCATTGCAAGAGCCAGATCTGTACCATTGGCGTGTATTTGCGTGTAACATGGGACATTATAGGAAAATAATTACGCCGGATATATGTATTATGTGTTGCGTGTACCGGTCGAGGCGCCCGTTCGTCGTGGCGTATTTATCTCACACGGCCATAAGGAAATTGACACCTATGACGGTGGACTAATGAAAAATGTTCCATCTCCGTCCGATAAATGGCTGCTAGCCGCTGATAGGCTATCGCCGCCACCCGCCACTCGCTACCCGCCACTCGCCACTCGCTACCCGCCACCTTCCCATTACAATTTATACAACCCAAAATTTGACCAACAACCAGAATGTGGTATAATCTGCGTCTGGTTATGGGTTTGGCTTTTGCGCCGACGTAGCTCAATCGGCAGAGCAGCTGTTTTGTAAACAGCAGGTTAACGGTTCAAGTCCGTTCGTCGGCTCTGGCAACAAACCAAACCAATTAGCCAAGCTAATTTTGGGCGGATGCCCGAGTGGACAAAGGGAGCTGACTGTAAATCAGGCCGGGCAACGCCTACGGTGGTTCGAATCCGCCTCCGCCCACAGAGTAGTAACGATTGATGAATTATGATAATGGGTTAAACTCAAGTTGGATTAAACCCGACTCGTAATTCTAAAATCGCAAATCCATAAGCCGACTTGCCCACATAGCTCAGTCGGTAGAGCACATTCTTGGTAAGAATGAGGTCATCGGTTCAAATCCGATTGTGGGCTCTCGTTGGAATGATCCATTGCTGGTGGATCAATCAAGAGCACAATCTCAAAAAGGGCAGAACAAATGGCCGCTCGGTTTGCTGGGCGGCTATTAAATGTGTACTGCAATTAGAGCGATTACAAACTTTATTATCATCGATATTGGCGTTAGGAGGCATTAGCTTATGTCCAAGGCAGTATTTGAGCGGACGAAGCCCCATGTGAATGTGGGGACGATCGGGCACATTGACCACGGGAAGACGTCGCTGACGGCGGCGATCACGAAGACGCTGAGCCTGAAGGGGTGGGCGGACTTTTCGCGGTTTGACCAGATTGACAATGCGCCGGAAGAGAAGGCGCGGATCACAATTGCGATTTCGCATGTGGAATATCAGACGGCGGCAAGGCACTATGCGCATGTGGACTGCCCGGGCCATGCCGACTACATCAAGAACATGATTACAGGGGCGGCGCAGATGGATGGCGCTATCCTGGTGGTATGGCCGGATGGCCAATGCTGCAGACGCGCGAGCACATCATGCTGGCGCAGGTGGAAGTGCCGGCCATGGTGGTTCTGAGGAACAAGCGTGACATGATGGACGACGAGGAGCTGCTGGAGCTGGTGGAGATGATTGCGCGAGTTGTTGGACAGCTACAATTTCTGGCGACGACATTCCGGTGGTGCGGGGCAGTGCGCTGCTGGCGCGAGAGAGAGCGCGATCCGAAGCGCCGGAGTATGCGTGCATCTGGGAGCTGATGCGGGCGGTGGATGAGTACATCCCCACGCCGGAGCGCGAAGGGCCGAGAAGCCGTTCCTGATGCCGGTGGAAGATGTGTTCAGCATCAAGGGCTGCGGCACGGCGGTGATGGGTCGCATTGAGCAAGTGGATCACCGCTTCATGGAAGAGATTGAGATTGGGCATCAAGCGATACGCGCAAGACGACGGTGACGGGTGTGGAAATGTTCCGCAAGCTGCTGGACGAAGGGCGCGGGCGACAACGTGGGCTGTCTGCTGCGCAGCATCAACCGCGATGATGTGGAGCGTGGCAGGTGTTGGCCAAGTTACAGCAGCTACGCCGCACACCGAGTTCATGGCCGAGGTGTACGTGCTGAAGAAGGCAGAGGAAGGTGGTCGCCACACGCCCTTCTTCCAGGGCTATCGTCCGCAGTTCTACATCCGCACGCTGGACATCACCGGCGCCATCACGTTGCCCGGGAAGGGGTAGAGATGGTGATGCCGGGCGACAATGTCAACACATGAAGGTCGTGTTGATTGCCTGGTGGCGTTGGAGAACGGCAGCCGCCGCTATCCGCGAGGGTGGCCGCACTGTTGCTGGCGTCATCACCGATCTTGAAGTAGGTTTTTATTTACGATATTCAGATTTACGATTTACGAGTTTTGGTTTACAATTTGGACTCGTAAATCGTAAATCAAAGTTCGTAAATTCATATAGGCGGAGTAGTCAATTTGGTACGGCGTTCCAAAACCGCAGGTTGCGGGTTCAAGTCCTGCTCGCTCGTTGTATGACCACCGGAAACAATTTTTCCGGTGGTCGTTTTCGGTGAAAGAGCAATATTTTTAAGTTATAAATTAAAGGGAGAAACGGACACATGAGCCGTTCAGCAATCGCAAATCGATAACGCACTGTTAAATATTTCCGCGATGGCCGCGGGTCGAGCTGGGCAAAGTTATTTGGCCAATGACGGGCGAAGAGGTGGTATTCGGCTCACCGGCATTGTGGTGGCCGCCACCATTGTCTCTGGCATAGCACTTTTTGGGATTGATTATTTGCTTGGTTCGCTGATTGGTGTATTGATTAGCGCCATGGCTAGCCACATATACGGCGGTTGAGATAAAAACGGCGGTTTTTGCATATGGTTTTCGCCCCCAATAATACCGGGCGTTTTTATTCAGCGCTGAGTATAGAGGAGAGACGATTGTGGACGACGAACTTGAAGTCATGGAAGATGTGGCGGTTGAGGAGCAGCAATCCGGCGGTCTGGCGAATTTTGATGAAGATGAATTAGCCGCCCTGATGCCGGGAAATTGAGGCGCAACTCGATGCGGAAGAAGCGGGCGAAGTTCTCAAGGCCGAATGGTACTTTGTGCATTGCTACCCGGGTAGCGGAAAATAAGGTCAAAAAGAATCTGGAACATCGATCTGAATCGATGAATATGACCGACCGCATTTTGCAAGTGGTGGTGCCGACCGAAACCGAGATCGAAATTCGCAACGGCGTGCGTAAAGAGGTGGAAAAGCGTGTTTTCCCCGGCTACATTTTGGTGAATATGCTGCTGGATGAAGACAGTTGGTATGTTGTGCGCAATATGCCCGGCGTTACCGGCTTTGTGGCATGGGCAACAAGCCGACGCTGTTGAGTCAGGATGAAGTCAATCGCATCATGGCCAAGCTCGATGAAGATGAGCCGAAGATCATGCAGAGCTTTCCAACTTGGTGAGCATGTGCGGATTACGGGTGGCCCCTTTGCCGAGTTTGGCGGCACTGTGGATGAAATATACCTCTGACAAAGGTAAGGCCAAAGTGTTATCAGCTTTTTTTAACCGTGAAACCCCGGTGGAAGTGGATTTCCTTCCAGCTCGAGCGCGTATGTCATAACGCTAAAAAATTAAGTTCGGTGGGCAGAGCAAAGTTTAGAGAAAGTAAAACATTATGGCAAAGAAACTAAAAGCAGGTCAAACTCCAGATCCCCGCCGGCAAAAAGCGAATCCAGCGCCGCCCGTAGGCACCGCGCTTGTCGCACGGCGTCAACATTATGGGGTTTTGCAAAGAATACAATGCACGCACCCAGCCGATGATGGGGCAGGTGGTGCCGGCGGAAATTTCGATTTTCACCGGACGGCTCTTTTACCTTCATCACCAAGACGCCCTGGTGGTTGATCTGATCAAAAAAGCGATCAATCTAAACAGCGGCAGCGCTACCCCCAACATGAGGGCAAGCTTTCACAGCAGCAGATTCGTGAAATTGCCGAGGTCAGCTGAAAGACCTGCAAGGAGTTTTTGAAAGCGCTATGCGCATGGTCGAAGGGACCGCCCGCAGCATGGGCGTCACAACTGAGTAGTCCATCGGTGGAATGTAGTCGTTGCCTTCGGACAAGCTCGGCAACGACTGACATTCCCACTGCACAAACACAAATCTTGTGGGAGGGGTTCGCCCTGCACGCACCAAAGGAGCTATTATGCCAACAGCAAACGCTATAACGAAGTACGTTTCAAAATTGACCGGGAGGCAGCGTATTCTCCCGAAGACGCGATCCGCCTGGTCAAGGAAGTCGCCACGGCCAAATTTGACGAAACCGTCGAAGTCCATCTGCGCACGGGTGTCGACCCAGGCACGCCGACCAACAGATTCGCAGGGTCACGCTGCCCAATGGCACCGGACGCGTGGTCATGATCGTGGTCTTTGCCGGCCCGAGGGACAGAATTTGGCCCGCGAGTTTGGCGCCGACCACGTGGGCGCCGAAGACCTAGCCGAAGAGATCCAAAAGGGTTGGACGGATTTCAACGTCGTTCTGGCCACACCCTGATATGATGCGCGTGGTAGGTCGCTTGGGGCGTGCTGGGTCCATCGCATTTAATGCCCAGCCCCAAACGGGAACAATTGTCCCGGCTGAGGATTTGCCGCGGGTCATCGAAGAGACGCGCTTGGGCCGTATCGAGTATCGCGCAGATAAGACATCAAACATCCATGTGCCGGTGGGCAAGGCCTTGAGGAGAACAAGCTGCTCCAAAATATGGGCGCGATTATGGAGGCGGTCATGGCGTACAAAACTGGCGGCGCTCAAGGGCATTTATGTACACAAGGCTGTGCTTACCAGCACCATGGGGCCAGGTATCCCGCTAGATACAAACGCTAAGCTGGCCATGAAGGCTGATTCATACTAATACAAAAAGATACCATCATCTGTGCTTAAAGACAGCAGGCGTATTTGTTAATTGTAGCACAAACTTTTACGACCTGCCGAGGCAAGCATGCTGATAGAATTTTCAGCGATATTAGAATTTGGTTGCATCATAAATTAACATTTTTTTATGAGAGTAGAAATGCTAATTTGTGACAATCCGCCAGTATATATCCTGACTCTTTGATTTTGACAGCGTAATATTGCCGGGATTGTCAATTTGCAACTCGTAGCAATTTGTTGCTGTTTGCTGCGCCTCATTGCATATGCAGGTGGCGGCTTTTTTATGCCTCGCAATCCCGGTTCATAAGTCCGGGGAATTTCGTATAACCGCGGAAAGGAGGTAAGGTCCATTGGCTATTACACGTCAGAAAAAGAGGAGCTCGTAGCGGAATATAAGGAGCAGATTGCCAATGCTTCAGCTATGGTTTTCACCGATTTCCGGCAGGGTGTCCGTTGCGCAGGTGCAAGCTGGTGCTGGCGGTGGGTGAAAATAACGTCAAATATATGGTGGTGAAGAATTCACTCTTCTTGAATTGCGCTATCAGAAAGCGACGGCCGCGCTGGCCGAGAGCAAGAGGCCCCAATGGGGTGCTTTTCTCAGTGAAGATGGGCAAAGGCGTTACGGCGCTGAAGGATTGATCAAGAGCGCACAGATTGTGCAAATTACGGGCGGTCTGGAAGGCTCGACGTTGAATGCGACGCGTGTCAGGAAGATTGGGCCGATCTGCCCACCAAGGAGCAGACGCTGTCCATGATTCTGGGCGCCATTAGCGCTCCGTCTGGGCAGTTGGTCCGCACCATTAATGTGCCCGCGGCCAGCCTGGTACGCGGATTAATGCACATGTAGAAAAAATGCAAGAAGCCGCCTAACTATACATTGGGATAGGCGCACGACGGTAAATTATTCAAATTTTTGGAGGAAAATAAGATGGCAGATTTAAGTGCGTTGATGGAACAGTTGGATAGCTTGACCCTGTTAGAAGCGTCTGAATTGGTCAAGAAGCTCGAAGAGCGCTGGGTGTGAGCGCCGCCGCACCGGTCGGCATGGCTATGGCTATTTCTCGCGCCGCCGCCGCCGCCGAACCCGAAGAAGAGCAGACCGAGTTTGACGTCATCCTACGACGTGGGCGCCAAGAAAATTAACGTCATTAAGGCCGTAATGCCATCACCAGCCTGGGCCTGAAAGAGGCCAAAGATCTGGTTGAAAGCGCTTATGCCCGTTTGCAGGCCGTCAGCAAAGAGGCCGCTGAGGACGCCAAGAGAAGCAGCTTGAAGAAGAAGGCGCCAATACCGACATTAAATAACTTGATGCGTCACTCTTCAGCCGTAGCCTGAGCTTGTCGAAGGCGGAGGCGAGCGGCAAACGCTCATCTTCGGGTGCCTCATTGTTTTGATGCAACAAAAGGCCGAGAATCTATCTCACCCTTTGTTTTGACCCTCTTATCGGCTATTTTGAATCGACTGCACGGCGGCGGGGGGTCCAATTTGATTTAACACGGTTTCACTGGCGGTCTGCACCGCAATGGATAAATCGCGAATGCTGTCCCATTAGGCATGTTCAGCGCAACATTCATCATGCGGCGCAGAAATTCCAAATAGGGCGCATTGATTGTCCACTCGGCCAAGGCTGCCTCCCTGCGTGGGCAAGCGTTGCGCCGCTTCGCTCCATTGCCCATGCACCGGCGGCGCCATGAAGCTGGCGGATCAGTTCCAGCGCCAACAACCGCTCGTCCGGTTCGCTGGCGAGCACCACAAAGGCCCACACCCGCCCAATGGTCACCGGCGTCCCCGAACGCGTGGGAACAACGCCAAAACGTATATCTCCCAGAGTGCCTTGTTTGCTGAGAAATTGATTGGCGGAGACCTCGGCCAAGCCTGTGCCAGCGCTCACAAAGTTATCCCATACAGCACCCAAGGTCGAATATTCTAGCACCGACGGTGAAATAAGGCCGCTCTCTATCCCAGCCGCCCAAAAATTAAACACCGTCACCAGCGCTTCCGGATTGGTTAACACGCCATCCACCCGCAGTTCGCCCCCAGCACCCACATACTGGATCAACAGCGAGTCGCTACTCAGCGCGTTGCGCCCGCCCGCCGGGAACAAATAGGGTTTACCGGCCGCTTGCAATACCCCCCAATCCGCCGGTATCTGTTCTCCAAAATCGGCAGCATAATACGCGGCATGAACCACATCCGCCACAAAGGGAATCCCATATATATGATCCTGATATTGCACGGCATCGAGCGTAAACGGATAGAGCGTATTGAATTCGCCCACATCGGATTGGTCTAAGGGGGGGACAAGCCCCAAGTCGACCAGTCGCCACAGTTGTTGGGTGTCGATTAGAATAATCTGCGGCAAGATTTGCGGCGCCACCCGCTGGGCGCTGCGCACATAATCAGAGAGATTGGCCTGGCCCAATTCGGCCTTGACCTGCACCTCAATCCGCGTGTCGGGATGGTCAACTTCGAAGCGCGCATAGGCATCGGCTAAAATAGCGCCGCTATTGCTGCTTGGGTCAGGATTCATAAATTCCGGCGTCCACAGCAACAGCTCGCCCCCCGGCGCATCGGCCGGCGCGCCAATGCCGTCCGCCGGCGCCCGCTCAGCATCGGCCGGGACAGCTTCAATCTCTACCACCGGCGTTTCCGCCGGCGTCAGCTGCGTCTGCTCGCAGCCCGCCAATACAATTAGGGCAAAGAGCATGAATATGGCTATCCTGCGAGTTCCAATCCGTTGAACACCCCACGCATCAAGCAAGCCGTACATGTATCCTCCACTCCCCGAATTGTTCGTCTTTCCTTTGTGAACCACATACAGTATATCATATGTAACTATCCAGCCGTAGCCTGAGCTTGTCGAAGGCGCAGGCGAGCTTCGACAAGCTCAGCCCTCGGATACCTGGATAGTTACTATCATATTCGTTTGTCATCGTGTGGACAGCATGATAAACTCGCAACAGCCCCTTTGATATTTACGATTTGGTGTTTACGATTTACGAGATCATCTCGTTGACGGAGCAACCTCGTAAATCGTACATCTGACTTCGTACATCTGACTTCGTACATCTGACTTCGTACATCTGACTTCGTACATCCACAAGGAGCAAACCTCAACATGGTCCACGACCCAACCGAACCGACTGCCAGCCGCAGCGGTCTTTTCTTTAGCGAGCCCCACGTGGCCGGTTTTACCCACCGCGCCTTCACCAAGGCCATGGGTTTTGATGAAGAAGACATGCAGCGCCCGGTCATCGGCATCTGCAACACCTATAGCGAGCTGAACAACTGCAACAGCCATCTGCGCGAATTGGCCGAAGCGGTTAAACGCGGCATTTGGCAGGCCGGCGGCTTCCCTATGGAGTTCCCCACCATTTCGCTGGGTGAAATCTACCTCAGCCCCACCTCTATGCTCTATCGCAACCTGGCCGCCATGGACACCGAAGAGATGATCCGCGGTAACCCCATTGATGGTGTGGTGCTGCTGACCAATTGCGACAAAACCACACCCGCCGCCCTCATGGGCGCGTGCAGCGCCGACCTGCCCACCATTTTGCTTTCGGGCGGACCGGCGCTCAACGGTAACTTTAAGGGGCAAATGCTCGGCGCCTGCACCGACTGCCGCCGCATGACGGCCGAATGGCAGGCCGGGACCATCGACGGCGAAACGTACAAAGAAATTGAAGGCAGTGTCTTCCGCAGCCGCGGCCACTGCATGGTCATGGGGACCGCCTCGACCATGAACTCGCTGGTGGAGGCGCTGGGCATTGCGCTGCCGGGCAATGGCGCCACGCCCGCCACCGATGCCGCCCGCATCCGTCTGGCCGAACAGGCCGGGCGGCGCATTGTGGCGCTGGCTGCCGAAGGTGTGCGCCCCTCGCAA
Organism: Caldilineaceae bacterium; assembly: GCA_041391125.1. Classification (GTDB taxonomy): domain Bacteria; phylum Chloroflexota; class Anaerolineae; order Caldilineales; family Caldilineaceae; genus JACKBC01. Next base: position 55,437 of record JAWKON010000002.1, on the reverse strand, counting down.
ATTATTACGCAGCAGGCCATTGAGAACGCCATTACGCTGGTCTGCGCGCTGGGCGGTTCCACCAATGCGGTGGTGCATCTGCCCGCCATTGCCGGTCGTCTGGGCATTGAGATTCCGCTGGCGCTGTGGGACGAGATTAGCCGCCGCACGCCGCTGATTGCCAACATGCGGCCCAGCGGGCAATACCAGATGGAAGACCTGCACTTTGCCGGCGGCATTCCCGCCGTGCTGCGCGAACTGCTGCCGCTGCTGCACGGCGACGCCCTCACCGTGACCGGGCGCACGCTGGCTGAAAATGTGGCCAACGCCCCCATCCACAACCGCGACGTGATTCGTCCGTTGACCGACCCGCTGCAACCCGAAGGCGGACTCTCCATTTTGACCGGAAACCTGGCGCCCGACGGCGCAGTGATCAAGCACGCCGCGGCCACAGCGGCGCTGCTGCAACACCGGGGGCGCGCGATTGTGTTTAAAGATGTGGAGGATGTGCGCGCCCGCATCAACGACCCGAATTTGGACGTGACGCCCGCCGATGTGTTGGTGCTGCAAAATTCAGGACCGGTGGGCGGCCCCGGCATGCCTGAGGTGGGCATTCTGCCCATTCCGCAAAAGCTGCTCAAGCAGGGAGTGCGCGATATGTTGCGCATTTCGGACGCCCGCATGAGCGGCACGGCCTACGGCGCCATTGTGCTGCACGTGGCGCCGGAAAGCGCCATTGGCGGCCCACTGGCGCTGGTGCAAGATGGCGACGAGATCGAGCTAGATTTCGCCAACCGCCGCCTGCATCTTTACGTGGATGATGCGGAGCTGGCGCGTCGGCGCGCGGCCTGGCAGCCGCCACAGCCCGCATTTGGCCGCGGCTACGGGCGACTCTATTTGCAGCACGTGACCCAAGCGCCGCAAGGGGCCGATTTCGATTTTCTGCTGGGGAATGATCCGGTCAAGCCGATGGAGCAGCCCAAGTTTTAACCTTTGGGAAAGAGTGGGTTTGTAATGCTGGACAAGGTGACAGGGAAACAAGGTGAAGAAAACTTCACCTTGTTTCCGTCATCACCTTGTCTCAAAATAGCTTTATAGCTGTGAAACCTAACAATTGCTTGCGATCCGCCTATGCAATGGAGGCAAGCCCATGTTTCTTCACAACTTGGAGAAGTTTCAGTGCTGGCCCGCCAGGTTTTCTTTTACCGCGCTCCCAATCCGAAACGAGATTGCGAGATACATTAAGATAAGCGGCAAAAACTGGCTGCGAGACATTTTGCGCTTCAGCAAGGAACGAATTTCCTCGGGCTTCAACTCATGCACAGTTTGGATGCAATCGGCATCAAATTCGCGCATGGTTACCTTGTCAATGGCCCCAATGGCATGTAGCGCCGTCATTGTTTCATGGATAGCTTCCAATGCTTCAGATCGAAATTGCTGTTTAGCAGTCATACGCCACCTCCGTTAACGCACCAGATTGCAATAGTTGGTCAAGTTGATCATCTGTAAGGGCGAGTAGTTCCCTTGCCGCTTTCTTATAAACTTCGACTTCACGCTTTCCAATCCCTTTTCTGCATTAGTGACTGCCTCGATTAACGTCTCATCTGAAATTCTTTCTTGGCGGGCAAAGCGGTCAAACCACTTGTTTTTAAAAATGCGCAAAGTCGCCTCATCTTGTTAATTAGTAAGAACACCACACGCTATATCATACTATGTATGATACTTTTTGTCAAGGCCATGTGAAGTTTCCGCTTAATAGGTTAGGATAACTTTCAGCCCCACATACAGGCCTTCACAACCGTTCGGCAATAATCTCCACAATATCCTTCACCTGCACGCCTTCATCGGCGGTGCGGGCGGCGTCGGTGAGCATGGTGAGGCAGAAGGGGCAGCCGACGGCTACGGTTTTGGCGCCGGTGGCGGCGGCTTCGCGATAGCGATTGGCGTTGACGGCGCCGGCGTTTTCGCCCACGCCGTGTTCCTCTTCTTTCCACATTTGGGCGCCGCCGGCGCCGCAGCAAAAGGACTGCTTGCCGCGGCGCGGCATTTCGATCAGTCCAATATTGGCCTGTTTGAGGGCGACACGCGGGGCATCCACAATGTTGTTGTGGCGGCCCAAATAGCACGGATCGTGCAGCGTCACTTTATCATCACCGGGCCGGCTGCCGGGCAGCGCCCGATAATCGAGCTTGCGCGCGGCCACCAGCTCAGAGATAAGCTGCGTGTGGTGGATCACTTCATAGTGGCCGCCCAGTTCGCCATATTCTTTGCCCAGCGTGTGCAGGCAGTGCGGACAGGTGGCCACAATGCGCTTGGGCTGCACTTCGTTGAGCGTCTCAATATTGGCCTTGGCCATTTCGAAAAAGAGATATTCGTTGCCGGCGCGGCGGGCGGCGTCGCCGGTGCAGCTTTCGCGGTCGGCCAGCACGGCATAGTTGACCCCGGCGGCGTTGAGCACTTTGGCAAAGGCTTGCGCTGTCTTCTGCGCCCGCGGGTCGTACGATGGCGCGCAGCCCACCCACCATAAAATGTCGGCATCGGGATTTTCGTCGATGGTGGGCACGTTGAGGCCATCGGCCCAGGCCAACCGGTCGCCGGCGCGCTGATTCCACGGGTTGCCGTTGCGCTCCATGCCGCGGAAGGCGGTGGTCAGCTCTTTGGGGAAGCTGTCTTCCATGAGCACCTGGTTGCGGCGCAAATACAAAATGTCGAACATGGGCTCGTTGCCCACGGGGCAGATGTCGACACAGGCGCCGCAGGTGGTGCAGGCCCAGACGGCCGATTCACTGATGGCAAAGTCGAGCAGGTTGAACTCGGATGGTTCGCCGGCGGCCAGCCGCCCCATGTTGGCGTTGATGTGATAACGCTTGTTGATCTCCAGCGCGGCGGGCGAAAGCTCCTTGCCGGTGGCATAAGCGGGGCAGACCTCCTGGCAGCGGTTGCACATAATGCACGCATAGGCGTCGGCCAGGTGCGTCCAGGGCAGATCTTCGAGCTTGGCGGAGCCAAATTGCTCAATCGATTCATCATCAAAATTGATTGATTCCAGCGCACCCAGCGAGGTGCGTTTGGGCTTGGCAAAATAGTTGACCGCCGCCATGATCAGGTGGAAGTGTTTGGTATAGGGGAAATAAGGAATAAAGGCCAAAATCAGCCCCAGCGCGATCCACCAGCTTACGTGCTGGCCGACCACCAACGCGCCCGGCCCCCAGTCACTCCACAACGTGCTAACGCCGGTGGCAAAGGGCTGGTTGATGTCGCCGCTCGCTTGCGCCACTTTAAAGCTTTCGCCAATCAGCCGGAAACCCACATGAAAGATGATAAAGAGCGCCACGATCAGCGAATCATTGCGGATGCCGCCTGCCTTGACTTTGTCCACCAGTTTGACGTTCTCTCGATAAGCCAGCGCTGGATCCGCCAGTACAAAGCGCCGCCACAGAAAATAGACAATGCCCAGCAGCACGCTCATACTAAAGAGGTCGGCCAGAAAGCGATAGACGATGCCGACAAAGCCCATACCGAGAAAATGTATATTAAAATAGCCTTCAACCACATCGCCCAAGTTGACCAGAAAATAAAAGATGAACCCCCACGCAATCATGGCGTGAAAGAAGCTGGTCGCCTCGCGCGTTTTCCAGATGGGACGGAATGTTAGCCAGGTAAAGAGCGCGTGTTTGGCGCGCTCCCACATTTCGGCTTGCGGAATGGGCGCACCCTGACCGCGGCGAATGACCAGATAGACTTTCTTGAAATTCTGATAACCAAAATAGAGCGCCGCCGCCACGGCAAGCACAAACAGGATTTTCTCTGGCCAGGTCAACATGGTGTGGTCAATCCTTATGACTACACGGATTTCTTAGATTTTTTGTAACTATTCAGCCGTTCCCTGAGCTTGTCGAAGGGAACACGGGCTTCGACAAGCTCAGCCCTCGAGGTCCTGAATAGTTACGATTTTTCAATCTTCTAAATCTGTGCAATCTGTTGATCAAAAAATTACCTTGGATAGATGATGTGCGAATTGCGCGGGATGATGATGGTGGCGGGACCATCGGGCTCAAATTGAGCCGCCCACTCCTGTGGGTTGTAATCGTGCTTGACAAAGCAGGCGTAGTGCGAGGGTACCGTGTTTGAGCTTGAGCTTGCGCGCCATTTGCACGCTGCCGGCGAAAAAGGGGAACTCACCCTCAGTGGGGTGGTTGGTCAGAAAGCCAATATCGGGCTTGCGTTTGAGAACATCTTTTATCAGATCGTCGTGGTCGGGGAATGTATGAATCGGATCACCCGAAAAGTAGAGCTTGGGGCCATCGGTCTTGATCACATAGCCCAGATGCGTTACATCCGGCGGCTTGATGCCCGCCTTGGGGTCGCCCGCTGGCGGCTTGGCATACACGACGTATGCTGTCATTTCATCCATCTCCACCGAATCACTGGCCATAATGGTGGTGGTGTTCTGTGGTTTGACCTTGCTTTCGCGCAGCACCCGGTCAATGCTCTCTTCCGGGCCAATTACGCGCACCTGCGGATTGGCCTGGCGGATGCGTTCGATAGATTCGATGCAAGTGTGATCCCCGTGGTCATGGGTAAGCAGGATATAATTGGTGGGCAGGTCGGCTTCATCCAGCGGCGGTTGAGCGTGAATAAAGCGTTCGGCAGAGCGGTTGCGGGGAAAGTAGGGGTCGATCTGGACAATTGTGCCGTGTGCATCCTTAAGGGCAAAGGTACTCTGTTCAAACCAGTGAATGGCCACAGAGCCGGCCGGAACTTTAAGATCGGCTAGTGTATGCATGTGTGATAACTCCTATCGTGCGGTTGGTTTGCAAACAGCTTTCAAATCATTTGGGAAGCGGAGCTTTTGTATAATTTTTTGATTGAGGCGCGGCTGCTTTGAATCGTCAACAAATTACGGTTTGCAAACAGAACTCACTATGAATATGGCGTTGCGTACACAATGATGAGAACGATTTACAACATTTGATGAAACAAAAAATGACTGACAATAAGTTTAACACAAAATGTTGGAAATCAAATATACTTTAGATGAGATTGTGATTAAAGGAGGAAAGAATATGCCCAAACATTACACTCGCTGGCCTCTTGTCGAAGGCTATGCCGACCGCCAAAGTTATCTGCCCGGCGAGGATGTCCATTTTCACTGCGCCAGCCGCGCCGCCACCTTTTCGGCTGAAATTGCGCGCGTGGGCCAGGCGCGCAACGTGGTTTGGCGGCGCGCTAGCATTGCCGGACAGGATCACGCCACGCCGGATGATCCGTACGCGGCTGGCTGCCACTGGCCGGTCAGCTTTTCGTTGACCATTCCCACCGAGTGGCCGTCGGGTTATTATGAAGTGACGCTGCGCGCCGATGGCGCCGTGGGGGAAGAAGCCGCTGCGCACGCTTTTTTCGTGGTGCGCGCGCCCAAACCGTCGACGGCTGCGCACGCCGTCTTGGTGTTAGCAACCAACACATACAATGCCTATAACCAGTGGGGCGGCGCCTGTCTCTATAGCGGGGCCACGCACGTCTCCTTTGCGCGCCCGCTGGAAAGAGGCTATCTCAGCCGGCCGGCCGCGCCGGTTGAGACCAATTACGATGGCCGCATTGCCAGCATCAGCAGCGAACCGGACCCGGAGCACCTGCAATTGCAAACCTACCAGGCGGTCAACAATTATCCGCTCTGGTGTGCATCTTCCGGCTGGCACAATTGGGAGCGGCGCTTTGTACGCTGGGCCGAGCGCGCCGGCATCCAGCTTGATTACGCGGTCAATTCCGACCTGGAATTTCACCCCGAAGTGCTGGATGGCGCCCCCTTGATGCTAAGCGTGGGCCACGATGAATATTGGTCGTGGGCCATGCGCGATCGCGTGGACGACTTTGTGCAAAGCGGCGGCAACTGGGCCATCTTTTCGGGCAACACCTGCTTTTGGCAGGTGCGCTATGCGGACGAGGGGCGCACTATGGTCTGCTACAAAGGGCAGGCGCGGCCGCAGACCCAGTCATGGGCGGTGAACACCAGCATCTGCTCAGCACCATGTGGTCCAGCCCGCTGATTGGCCGACCGGAAAATTTGAGCACCGGCCTCAGCTTTGTCGCGGCGGCTATGGCACATTTCGCGGCGCACCGCGGTTCGGGCGCTACACCATCTATCGGCCTGAGCACTGGGCCTTTGCCGACACTGATCTGCGCTATGGTGATCTGCTGGGCTTGGGCTCCTACATTGTGGCTTATGAGGTGGACGGTTGCGAATTTACGCTGCACAACGGGCTGCCGATCCCCACCCATGCCGACAGCGCGCCAGATGATCTGACCATTCTGGCCACGTCACCGGCGGCTGCTCTCGGTGACGCCCACCTATAGTGAAATCCCCAAGGCGTTGTGGGCCAGCACCGAGCCGCCCGGCGATCTGGAAGGCATTGCTATCGGTCTCTTTGGCGATGATTCACCCGAGAACGTGGCGCGGGTGGCCCACGGCAATGCGGTGATGGCCAGCTTTACGCGCGGCAAAGGCACGGTCTTCAACGCCGGTTCGGCGGATTGGGCTTATGGGCTGGATGCAGATCGGGTGGTGCAGCGGGTAACGGAAAATGTGGTGCGGAAGTTGGGCGGGATGGGATGATTCAATTGCGCTCTTCGATTGTTGGAGAAGATAATTTGGGTACGCGGATGCACGCGGATTTGCGCAGATTTTTGTAACCGTCAGTGACAACATAGAATTGGAGTCACTTCGACGCCCAAATCCGCGTTCATCAGTGTAAATCCGCGTACAATTTCTGTTTTGGGCTCTTTCTCACAAGATTCTATCGCCCCAGTTTAATCTGGTGGCTAAGCGGTTGGCGGGCGTGCAGAAACTGCTCGAACCAGAGGCGCTGATCGGTGCGCCGTTCACGTCCGGTGGGGTGATCACTGCCTTTAATCTGCGCGCTTTGCGCGAGCACAAACTGGGCTTCGGCGGGCGCCAGGCGATAGTGGTGCTCTTCGGTTTCCAGGCTGTCCAGCCGCTCCCAGCGATCCACCCAGTCGCTCAGGAAGTAGCTGTAGCAGTTGCGACAGCGCCACAGGCTATAGGTCTGCTTGTCGCCCTCGGCCGATTCAACCACCAGGGCGCTGAGGTTGGCCAGCCGCCCCTGGCAGACAAAGCAGGGCTCCGTCCCCGCGCCCACGCCGCTGCGCTCGACCAACGCAGAATGGGCAGTCCCCTCTTTTGCACCGGAAGGGGCGTCTTTTTGCCGCTCAAATAGCTTCATGACCAATGCCCGCCACCACCGCCAACGCGATTGGCCCTTTTTCTTGGTCGCCACGGCGGAGAATTCAGCCGCTTTGGGCATGGGCGGCAGCGCTTGCGCGTTTGCGCCAGGAACTGTATCTACGGCCAAGGGGCTCCGGCGCGGCTCCCACTGGTCGCAGCCCAGCGCCAGCACGGATTGATGCCCAAGCAACGGTTCATTTGGCAGCGTGGGTTCAGACGCGTCCGCGGGCGGCGCAGAGCGCCATTGGCATTGCCCGGCGGGGAACCCATCGGGCGTTTTTGCCGACGCCTCCGTTAAAAAGCGGCAGTTTCCACAACAAAGCGGGCGGCGGTCCATTGGGCGCAGCGCCTCGGCCACTTGTGTGACAATGGTCTCTTTGGGTGGATTTTCAATGCGCAGCAGAGGCGTTTGTGCGCCATCGTCTCCACTGGCGGCAAAAAGTACGCAGGCAGCCGGTTCATCGTACCAGCGCAGGTGCGCCCACACCGGGTTGTTGTCGGTTGGGTCACCGGCGGACTTACTGCCCTGCAAACGCAACCGCTGAAAAACCTGGGTGCGCGCGCCGGGGAAGACGCCCGACATGGTTTTTAGATTGAAGAGCTGTACCGTCTCTGGCGGGGTTGGCATGAAAGTCTCGTTCTGGTAAATTGCACAGGATGCTATTTTACACCGAAATTAACCATCCGTTCAACCATTGCGCTATTTAAGCCGCCGTATACTAGAATGAAATCAGATAGAAAACCGTACTTTGACCGCATGTAAAATCACTTCCCGCGGACATTGGATACACGGACAAGCGCCGTCGAAGCCTGTCCGTGTATCCAATGTCCGCGGGCAAATCCCGCAGCTTGCTTCATCATGTCCAAAGTATGGTTCGCAAATTGACTTCACTATAGCCATATTTAACCCCATGAACTCACAACGCACTAAAATCTGCTGTTTTCCGGATCTGCTGTACTATTCTGCTATAATTGCAAAATTAGGACAATTAATAACCAATCAGCCACAAATAAGGAGTACATTATGCCAACCCCACAACAGCTCATTTCGCACATCGGCTTCATCGACCGCATTATCAAGGGCAAAACCGAAGGCCTGACCCACGCCGACAGCATGAAGCAACTGCCCTTTCCCGGCAACTGCATGAACTGGAATCTGGGCCATATTCTGGTCTATCGTATGCAATATCTGGGCGTCATTGACGGCGTCAGCAAGCCCGACCCGGACGAGTTTGCCATTTACGGCGCCGGCTCCGAGCCGCTGACGGACAGCGCCAAGGCCATTCCGCTGGAAACGCTGTTAACGCGGCTGCATGCAGCTTCAGCTCTGGTGGTGTCTGCGCTGGAGAAAATGGCGCCGGAGAAGTTGAGCGAGGTATTCGATGCCGAGCGAGGAACCACCGTGGACGACCGGCTCCAGTTTTACCTGATTTTCCACGAATCGTATCACGCCGGCCAGCTTGAAATTTTGCGCGAACTGGCGCTGGCAGAGGAGTAAGTATGTCAATAGCGTAGGTCACACATGCTGTGTGACAAGCCCGGTCAACCGTAGCCGCCTGACTATCCAAAGATGTCACTCTGCAAGAGTGACCTACGATGAGGCATTGAACCTATTTTGCAGCGGGGTTAAGCAGCCGGACCACCTCATCGTGAATCGGCCCAGCCGTGGCAATGGCGCCGTAGCCGCCGATGACGTCGGCGCCGCGCCAGTCGGTGATGCGCCCACCGGCGCCTTCAATGATGGGGATCAGCGCCATCAGGTCCCACGGGTTGAGGATAGGATCGGTCATAATGTCGGCGCCGCCGGTGGCCACCAGATAATAGCCGTGGCAGTCGCCCCAGGTGCGATAGCGCTGCACCCGCTGGACCAGCGCATCATACGCCACCCCGCTGTGATGTTGCGCCACGCTGGTGTGCGATGTGCTCACCAGCAGCGCGTCCTCAATGCGCACACACGGGCGCACCGCCACCGGACGCTCGTTGAGCCAGCAGCCGGCGCCATCGCCCACCAAAAAATCGTTGAGCAGCGGCTGGTTGATCACGCCCAGAATGGGCCGCCCATTTTGTACCAGCGCAATCAGCGTGCCAAAGAGAAAGCTGCCCGCCACAAAACTCTTGGTGCCGTCAATGGGGTCCAGCACCCACTGAAATTCGGCATCAGGATTCGTCTGGCCAAACTCTTCCCCCAGCACGCCATGATCGGGAAACTCACGTCCGATCAGCGTGCGCATGACTTCTTCGGCCTGGCGGTCGGCAATGGTGACTGGCGTGGCGTCCGACTTCATTTCCACCCGATAGTCGGCGCGAAAATAGCGGCGAATGAGCTGCGCGCTTTCATCGGCCAGCACTTTGGCAAAACGGATCAGTTCAGTCGATTGGCCGTAAATAGTATTGCTCATGGGTATACTCGCGGAGGGTGTGGAAAGAGATACTTTTTCGGTGAATGGTTCTGTTGCGAAGGGCAAGTGGCGTCTAGACTATGATTTGAATGATTAGGTGATGGGCTATGATTATAGCGAGCGAGTTTGACAAGGGATAATGCCCTCCACGCGAAATCATAGCCCTCATAAAATCATAAAAATCATAAAAATCATAGTGCAGACAGCGTTTTTGTGGCTATTTAAGGCTTGACGATAGCGTTACGCGCTCGGTTCAAAATACTTGGCCAGCGCCGCCTGATTGGGGTCGTCCACCAGATCGCGTACAAAATTGAACATCTCATCGGGCAGCAGTCGGCCTTCGGCCAGCGAGCGCCGCTGATCCAGCGCAATCGAGAAATTGGTGTGGGCGTTGCTCATGGCGCCGCGGGCGGCCCAGCCCAGCCCAGCCAGCGCAAAGAGCGACCAATTGGGTGATTCGACTTCGCGGATCACGCGCAGCACAAGCTCCAACCCCTCGCGTTCTTTGTCGCCCAGGTAGAAATGGGCCAACGCAAATTCAAACAAAAAGCGCGCCTCTTCCTCGGTTAGCGCCGTGCTCACCACCCGTTTCCACGCCCGCTCGGCTGCGCTTGGGTTGCCCAGCCGATATTGGGCCAGACCATCCCAGAAGCCGGAGCGCACCTTACGCGCTTTATCGCGCTGGATAAAAGGCAGCGCCGTTTCGTACTGGCCGCCGTGGACCAGCGGGATGTAGAGAAACTGGTAATTCTGGCCAAAACTGCCGCCATTTTCAGCCATCTTCTCATACCACGTAATCGCGCTGTCCCATTCGCCTTTTTCCAGCGCCAGCAGCGCATGGCAGCTATCCACATACCCGCGCGTGCGCGCCGCTTCCAGAGCATCTTCCTCGTCAGCAATCTCAACGGCGGCCTGCGCCTCCAACTCGTTCAACACGCTCTCGGCTTGATCCCATTGCTTGTATTGCAGATGGCGGCGAAACATGGTCCCCAGATAGTCAATTTTGCTATCGCTATCTTGGGCTTTTTCCCGCAGCAGTCCAAATGCTTTATCGAGCTGACCGGCCATCATCAATATGTCGGCGCGGTGCAGGTCATATGATTCAAGCTCTTCTGCATCTTCAATTTGCGGGCGGGCTAAATCCATGATGCGCAGTGCGTCATCATAGCGCTCGCGTAAATTAAGATAAGATTGGGCGCTGGCAGTGGCGCTCATGAGCAGCTTTTGCAGCCGTTCGTCGTTCTGCTTGAGCTGCTCTTTGGGCATTTTGCTCAGGCGGGTCACCAGCTTTTCATAGAGCGGAATCGCCTCATCATTGCGATTCCCCGCCATGCGCCGGGCGCGGGCGTAAGTCTCTTCCCAGCTTCCTTTGAGCGGTGCCGTGCGTTGGGTAGGTGCAGTTGATGCCATGCGGTCTTTCTCGTTGTTCTAATAGTATTGCTGTATTGCTGTATTGCTTATTGCTGTATTGCGGATTGGTCTCCGATGCGGAATTATAGCAATACAGCAATAAGCAATATCTTACCCACCTATTTCGCGCTTGACGGTCGAAACCAGCGTGTCGGCGCGCAGGTCGGGCAGATTATGGCAGACGCCGCCCAGCGCGTTGGCCAGCTTTTGGGCCAGCCCGCGGTCAAAAGCGGCGTGCTCCATGTTGATCACAATGGAGCGCATCTCCGAATTCTGGAACAGGTCGGCAATGCGCATGGCCTCTTCCTGGGCCGGCATACCGGTCATGCTTACGTTGCCGGCGCCGTCGGTCAGCAGAATCATGAGCGGGCGCAATTCGGAATCGCGCTTGCGGGCGTTCTCAATGACCTGCCACGACAGATAGAGGCCGCCGCTCAAGGGCGTTTTGCCGCCCACGGGCAGATCTTGCAGCGCCTTTTGCGCCAGTTCCACGCTGCTGGTGGGGGGCAAAACCAGGCGCGCCTTGTCGCGCTGAAAGACGACCAGCCCCACCTGATCGCGGCGCTGATAGGCGTCGATGAGCAGGCTGAAGATGGCGCCTTTGGTGGCCTCCATGCGCTCGCTGGCCGCCATGGACCAGCTTGCATCCACCACAAAGAGAATCAAGTTGCCGGTGCGGCGCACGCGCACTTTGCGCTGCAGATCGTGCTTTTTAAGCTGGAGCGCCAGATCGTTGTCAGCCTCTTCCAGCCGCTGCTGCTGATAGGGCGCAGCCGCGCGCAGCGTGGCGTCAAACGCAATATCCTGCGGCTTATCGCCGGCGGGCCGCGCCTTGATGTAGCGGCCGCGCTTGCGATCCGTGCGCGAATAGGAACGTTTACCTGCCCGTTCGCGGGTCATTTTATCTAAGGGGGTGTCAAGTTTTTTGGCTTCGAAGACGTCGCCCACTTGCACCTGTTTTCGAGCACCTTTATTATCCCCGGGTGATGAACTTTGCTGAGGAGAGGCATTGGGTTCGGCCATACCGCCTTCGCCCGCCTCGCTCGAATCGCTCAGTTCCGATTCATCACCCTCGGCGCTTTTTTTTCATCGGCCGCCGCGCTGCCATCGGTCTGCATCATCTCCTGCTCTTCCTGCTCGGCGGCATTTTCGGCCTCGGCGCGGGCCTGGCGCATGTTGCTCTGCAACTGCTCGGGATTGAGCGCCACATCTTGGAAGGGCTGTTTCTTCATGCGGTGGGGCAGGGCCAACTCGGCGGCCAGCAGAATATCGCGGTCGTTGATGGCCGTGCGGCCTTCAAAGGCGGCGTGGGCGCGCGCCGTGCGCAGGATCACCAAGTCGGCGCGGTGACCGTCCACTTTGAAGCTGGCGGTCAGCGTGGCAATGGTGTAAAGATCGGCGTTGGAGTAGGTCACGCTGTCGTAAATTTCGCGCGCGTCCATAATGCGCCGGCTCAGATCGTGCTCATTTTGGGCGTTGGCGGCTTTGAAGGCATCCGGGTCCTGCTCAAACTCGATGCGGCGACTAAGAATCTGCACGCGCTGCTTGGAGTCTGTGATGCCCACCACGTCGACGGCGTGAGCAAAGCGGTCCAGAAGCTGGGGGCGCAGATCGCCCTCTTCGGGGTTCATGGAGCCGACCAGCACAAAGCGCGCCTCATGCTGATAGCTGATGCCCTCGCGCTCCACAATGTTGACGCCCATGGCGGCGCTGTCCAGCAGCAGGTCGACCACGTGGTCGTCCAGCAGGTTGACTTCATCCACATAGAGGACGCCGCCATTGGCCGCATAGAGAATGCCGGGCTCAAAGTGGCGCTCGCCTTTTTGGATGGCCTTTTCAATGTCCAGCGTGCCGACCACACGATCTTCGGTGGCGCTGACGGGCAGGTCCACAAAGGGGGTGTCGCCAGGCAGCAGGGCGGCCAACGCACGCGCCGCCGTCGACTTGGCTGTGCCGCGCTCACCGCGGATGAGCACGCCGCCAATGGTGGGGTGAACGGCATTGAGAATGAGCGCTCGCTTCATGCGCTCCTGTCCCACAATGGCTGTAAACGGATAAATTTGTCGCATGAAATTGGTCCTTCGGATTAGTGCTGCATCAGATCGCAATGAGTGATACAGGCAATGCCCGTTAAGTAGACACTTGGATCTTCCCAAAAATAATAACGCCAGCTATGCGTGGTGCGTATTGCGTGTACCGGTTGAGCCGCTTTTTCGTAATGGCGTAGCTATTTTATTGGACGGCCTTGACTTAACAGACATTTCGCTTAAAACGACGTGAATTAACCAAACAATCAGGGGCGAAGATGCCTCCGCCCCTGATGGGTCTCTTTATTATACCCGAGTTTTTACGCCCACTACAAAATATGTGTGCTCACTAATGGCTATTGACGGCTGGGCGCCGAATGGGCAACACGCGTCTGTTGATCGCCCAAATAGGCCTCGGCAATATCGACATGCATGCGCAGCGCCGCGGGGTCGCCGGCGTACTCGATCTGCCCGGTGTTGAGCAAATAAGCGCGATCCACAATTTCCAGCGTGCGCTCCACGTTTTGCTCCACCAGCAAAATGGTGACGCCGCTGTCATGCAGCCCGGCCACCAGCGCAAAAATCTCATCGACCAAAATCGGCGCCAGCCCCAGCGACGGCTCGTCCAACATGAGCAGCCGCGGGCGCGACATGAGCGCGCGGGCAATGGCCAACTGCTGCTGTTCGCCGCCGGAGAGGGTGCCGCCCGCCTGGCGGAAGCGCTCGCCCAAAATGGGAAAGCGCGTACACATTTCATCTATGTCGGCCTGAATCTCCACACGGTCGCGGCGGATGGCGGCCCCCAGCCGCAGATTTTCGGCCACGGTCAGCCCGGCAAAAATATGGCGATTCTCCGGCACGAGCGCAATGCCGCGGCGCACAATATCCTCCGACGGCAGCCCCACAATCGACTGCTCCTCAAACAGAATGCTGCCGGAAGTGGGGCGCAAGATACCCGCAATGGTGGCCAAAGTCGTGCTTTTGCCAGCCGTTGACGCCGATCAGCGCCACCAGTTCGCCCTGCGCCACCTCCAGCGAAATGCCGCGCAGCGCCGCAATTGAGCCATATCCTGCAAAAACGTTTTCCAGCCGCAACATGTGTCGTTTCCGATTTGTGTAACATGACAAGAAATAAACCGCAGATTACGCAGATTTCACAGGTTTTTCTGCCCCAAAGGTTTTATTCGGGATGGCGCTTTCGCAAGAGAAAAACCTGGTCTGTACTATGATTTTTATGATTTTATGAGTGCTATGATTCGGGTTACGGATGTTTCTTGTCATTTCAGTCTTCTTATACTTGGCTCTGGCATAGATGAAAATCGACAACTCGACTAAATCGGCGCCTATTCCTTTTCATCTATGCCAACGGCGAGTATATCCGCAATCCGAAATCATAGCACATCACCTAATCATAAAAATCATAGTCTAGACGCCATTTTCGCCGCTGGATCCGAGATAAGCCTGAATCACCGCCGGGTTGGTGCGGATGGCGGCGGGCGTCCCCGTGGCAATGGTTTTGCCATAATTGAGCACATGCAGCCGGTGGCACAGCCGCATGATCAGCCGCATATCGTGGTCTACAATGAGGACGCCGCAGCCATATTTCGGCGGGATCAGCGCCAGCATGTCGAGCAGGGCGTCGCTTTCGCCCTCATTGAGCCCGGCGGCCGGCTCATCCAGCAGCAGATAGCGCGGGCCGCGCGCCAGCGCGCGGGCAATCTCTACGCGCCGCTCATCGCCATAGGGCAGCGTGCCGGCCTCCATGCGCCCCAGCCGCCCGATTTCCAGCTCGTCTAAAATTTCTTCCGCCCGCCGACGGGCGGCGCGTCGATTCATACCGGCGCTAACCGCACCCACTTCCACATTTTCCAGCACGGTCAGTTCGCTAAAAAGCTTGATGGTCTGAAAAGTGCGCGCCAATCCGGCCTGGGCAATGCGGTGCGGCGGCAGGCCGGTAATGCGCTGGCCGTCCACCGTCACCTGGCCGGCACTCGCCTTAAGCAGCCCGGTGATGACGTTGATAGAGGTGCTTTTGCCTGACCCATTGGGACCAATGAGCCCGAGAATTTCGCCCGCTTCCAGCGTGAGCGACAGATCGTCCACGGCGCGCAATCCGGCAAAATCTTTGGTGAGATGTTCAACTTGGAGCATGGGATGCGTGGTTTATATGAATAAGGGGCGAAGTTTGCCTCGCCCCTCTCTGTGATCGTGTTCTGTTTTCCAATCATATCGACTGTACTGGCTCAGGTCAAATCAAGCGCCACGTCAAACGCGGCTGCAAAGCCGGCATCCACTTTGTTGACCGCCAGCAGCATCTGGCCGCCGCTTTGGCCGTAGATGCCGTCGTCGGCGTTGCGCAATTTGCGTTCGCCGCGGGTGTTATAGGGCGCATTGGCAAAAACTTCATCGGACAATGCATCGTCGAAAAAGAGCTGCGACGTGAAATCGTAGCCATCACCCGTGCGCATTTTGAAGTGGATATGCACAGCCCGGCCTTCATACCAGCCGGGATAAATGGTGGTGAAGTGGGCCATGCCATTTTCATCGGTGACCTGATAGCCGCGCAAGAACTTTTGCCCTACAGAGTTCATACCCAGCTCGGTCGTGTCAGAATAGATGCCGTCCGCATCGCAGTGCCACACATCCACCTGCACGCCGGCCAACGGCATACATGCGCCATCCGCCACCTTAGACACGTTGAAGGTCAGATCCAACTGGACGCCTTCGCTCATCTGGTCATTGGATGGATCCACGCGAATATCGGAGCGATTGAGGTCTTCTTCCACAAAAACCGGACCTTCGGTCAGGGCCGGGCGTACGATGCAGCCGCTGGGCAGCGCGGCGTTGGTCTCCTGCAGCGCCGATAGGTCCGTGGTCGCTTCACCGCTTGGGCCACCCGATCCGCCAGAACCTATGGGCGCACAGGCCGCCAGAAAGGCGGCGGCGCCGGTCGTCCCCAAAAGAGCCAAAATTTCGCGGCGGCTGAGGATGCGCCCAATGGGCAGATCGTCTTCATCTATGACAAAATCGTTCTGATTTACATCTTTAGAGAGGGTATTCATTAATGTGCCTTTCGTGAAAAGAATTGCCTGCATAACTCTGCAAAAAGTTTACAACATGGTTCAGATTTCGTATGCATCGCGTTCCTATTATTTTGATGCGCTGCTACTATCTCCTCCAAAGTGTAACAGGTGATTCTCAAGACAATCTCAAGATCTTGTGGCGACATTCTCATGGCAATATCTTGACACTCCCTTGAGATTCTATCGCTATACTGAGGGTTGTTCGCCTGATACCGGCGCAACACAACGTGACATATATTGTTTCAGTTTAGGAGATGAATAGCATGCAACACCACAATTCTACAGACAATCACGAATACGATGATGACAAGCCGGTTGGGCGCATCCTCAGCCGCCGCGAAGTATTTACGCTGCTGGGCTCGGTCGGTTCGGCTGCGCTAATTGCCGGCGGCTTTCGGGCGGTGATGGCCGATTCCATCTATTTGCCGCTGACCGCTAACAACGGCGCGCCAGGAACTATTCCCAATACGGCAACACCCGCAGGCACACCCACGGCCACAGGGACTGCCACCGTGACGCCGACCGCGGCGGCCACATCTACGGCCACCGCCACCTCAATTCCGCTCTGCGTGGTCAGCCCGGAATTGACCGAAGGCCCCTATTTTGTGGACGAGCAGCTCAACCGTGCGGACATCCGCATCGATCCGTCGGACAATTCGGTGCGCAACGGCGCACAGCTCAATTTGACCCTGCGCGCCTACACAGTAAACGGCGGCAGTTGTACGCCTTTGGCGGGCGCCGTCTTTGACATCTGGCACTGCGACGCCGCCGGTCTCTATTCCGATGTGCAGTCCGAAGGCACCGCTGGCCAGAAATTCTTGCGCGGCTATCAAGTGACGGATGCCAATGGTGTGGTCAATTTCACCACCATCTATCCGGGCTGGTACAGCGGGCGCGCCGTTCACATTCACTTTAAGCTGCGCGGCGAACTTTCCAGCAATCCAAGCTATGAGTTCACTTCCCAATTTTTCTTTGACGATACATTTACCGATGCGGTCTACACGCAACAGCCTTATGCAGCACGCGGCACGCGCAATACGTATAATAGTCGGGACAACATTTACCAAGGCGGCGGCAGCCAATTGCTGCTCAACGTGTCCGCAAGCGGCGGGGTATATGCAGCCACATTTGATATTGGGGTGGCTATGTAATATTATTTGGCATACGAACAGCTAGAAATGAGGGGATGACAAGATGAAAAGATGACAGGATGAGGCTGCGTTCTTCATCTTGTCATCCCCTCATCTTGTCATCTGTGTGGGCACATGTATCTATGGAGACGAAGCGACTGCATGACCTCCGAACTAATGCTGCGGCGCAAGTGGACGCTGCGGGCGGGCGACCAACAGGTGGTCTTTGTGAAAAAGAGCAACGAGCACGCCCACCATGTGTTAATGAAGGCCTTTCTGTGGGCGCTCTATTTGCCGACCTATCCGCAGCTTGTGGTGGAAATTTCGATTGGCGACCGCTATAAACCAGACGTGGTAGCGCTGGACGGACAGGGGCAGCCGCTCTTCTGGGGCGAAGCAGGCCAGGTGAGCGAGCGCAAGCTGCACGCGCTCTTCAAGCGCTATCCGCACACCCACTTTGCCATTGCCAAATGGCGCGCCAGCCTGCGCCCCCACGCCGATATTGTGCGCGCCGCCCTGTACAACCTCAAACGTTCCGCCCCCGTGGATCTGCTCAGTTTTCCCGCCGACAGCGCCGCACGCTTTATCGATCCACAGGATCGCATCCAAATTCGCCACCAGGATCTGGAGTGGCTGCGCATTGAATGATTGAATTGCCACTTAAACATAAGGCCAGCAATGACAAGATGACAAGATGACAAGATGATGTTTCGCCCATCATCCTGTCATCTTGTCATCCTGTCATCTTGTCATCCTGTCATCTTATCATCTTGTCATTGACCCCCAATTGGGCATGGGGCATTACCCCACCGCCGGCAGCTCAATGTGGAAAGCCGTCCCCTGGCCCAGCCCGGCGCTGACCGCCGTAATCGTCCCGCCGTGCGCCTCTACAATGGCTTTGACAATAGCCAGCCCCAAGCCGCTGCCGCCGGTCGCGCGGCTGCGCGATGGATCGGTGCGATAGAAGCGTTCAAAAACGTGATCCAAATGTTCCGGCGCAATCCCCTCGCCGCTGTCGGCAATGGCAAGGCGAACCGCATCGCGCCGGTTGTGGGCGGTGATTGTAATTGTGCCGCCGCCCGGCGTGTGGCGCAGTGCATTGGCCAGCAAATTGTGCAGCACCTGGCGCATCCGCACACGGTCCACATTGACTAGAGGCAGTCGATTGGGCAACTGGGTTTTGAGCGACACATTTTGCTCTTCGGCCAATGGGGCAAAAATGGCCACGGTCCCCTGTACAAGCTGGCCCAGGTCGACAGGTTGAATATCCAATGGTAGTTGAGCGGCTTCGGCCAAAGTCAACTCGCGCAGCTCATTGACCAGGTGAATCAAGTGATGGGTCTGCTGATACAGGTTGGCCACCTGCTCCTCATCCAGCTCGATGACGTGATCCAGCGCCGCCCGTAGATTTCCCTCCAGCACGGTGAGCGGGGTGCGCAGCTCGTGCGATACGTCGGCCATGAGATTGTTGCGTACTTCGGCGGCCCGCTGCAAATCGGCCGCCATTGTATTAAACGCCTGCGCCAGCTCGTCGATCTCCTGGCTGCCGTTGGGGATTTCCACGCGGGCGGCTAGATTGCCGGCGCCAACGGCGTGGGCCGCGTGCGCCAGTTTGGTAATGGGCGACACCAAAAACCAACTGGCCATCACGCCACCGGCTATACCGGCGACGCTGGCCAATAGAAATGCGCTCAGCAAATTTTCGGGCAAATCGCGCCAGGGGCTGAAAAAGTGGCGATCCCCATCCGGTTTGGGGGGGGGACGATCAGCCTGATTATCCACGGGCGCTTCGGCTTGGGCCGTACTAACCGCAGGCGGATTGGTGAGCGGTGGATTGTCGCGGGGGGGTGGTTCGGGCAGAAACAAAAAGGTGAACAGCGGCAAAATGCTAAAGAAGAGAATTAAGCCGCTGATCACCAAACTGAGGCGCACCCACAAGCGTTTCATGCCGCCTCCCGCATGAGCCGATAGCCAATGCCATAGACGGTCTGAATGTAGATGGGTTTGCTCGGGTCCGGCTCGATCTTTTTGCGCAGGTTGCTCATGTGGGTGTCCAGCGTGCGCCCCATGCCCTCGTACGCATAACCCATACATTTTTCCAACAGCTCGTCACGCGTAAAGGTGTGGCCGGGGTTGGCCATGAGAATGTGCAGCAGCGTAAATTCGGTGCGGGTCAGGTCAATCGGCTTTTCGTCCACGGTGAGCAGATGCTGATCCACGTCCAGTTCCAGCGCGCCAATGCGCAGAATTTGGGCCGGTGCTTCCTGGGCAAACGCAGCGCGCCGCAAAAGCGCTCGCACGCGCGCCACAATTTCACGGGCGTTAAAGGGCTTGGTCATGTAATCATCGGCGCCCAACTCCAGCCCCACAATTTTATCGGTGTCCTCCACGCGCCGTCAACATGATAATGGGCGTGGTGCGCAAAGCGGCATCGGCGCGCACAATGCGCGTAATCTCCCAACCGTCCCGATCCGGCAACATCAAATCCAGCACCACCAGATCGGGCTTTTCGCTGCGCAGGGCGTGCAGCGCGCTTTCGCCATCGTGGGCCGCCCGCACTTCATACCCCACCTGCTCCAAATAGCTGCGCACCACCTTTACAATGGAGCGATCATCATCCACAACCAATATGCGCTGTTTGTTCATCATACACTCCAAATAATGAGAGGATGAGAGGATGACAAGATGATGAGATGAGTAAGACTGGTCATCTCATCATCTTGTCATCCCTTCATCTTGTCATCTTATCAACAACTCCCGCTTCGTAGATTGGCAATTGGTATATCACGCAGCCCTCACACCACCGAACTGACCGTCGCCTTTTTCCACGTCAGCGCCTTCTCAATTCCCGCCACAATCAACACAATGACGAGAATGATAGCAGCATTTTGACCCATTCCCAAGAGCGCAAACCCAACGCTGGCGGTCCCGTGATGATCCCCTTCAGGGCGCCCATCCGCCGGTGGCGCAAACGTTTCGGTTGTGCTGCCAGTGGTGTCAGCAGTGGTGGACGCTGCGTCCACCTGTTGGAACTCGCCTGGCGGCGGTCCGCTCATTGCGCTGCCAAAGCGATTGCCCGCAAACCATGTGCCGCCGATCACAATCCCCGCGGCCAGCAGCACGATGGCGATGCGTCCGCAAATTTGTCCCAATGTACGCATGATTAAGCTCCTTTCTGCACAACGCCGCGCGGCAGCACGACCGTTGGTTTTTGGGCATTCGACCGCGTGAAGAAGCGCTTGGTCGTGTTCACAATCCAGCGCCAGTGCAGCGCTACGTGTACGCCCAACAGCCCCAGCGCCACGTCAGAAGCCGTTGTATGCACCATCTTCCAAATAAAACTGTTGCCCAACGTAATCCCCAACGCCGGCAGCGCCTCTTCAGAGATCATAATGCCGGTGAAGATGACGACGACCATATTTATGAAGAAGAGCATGTTGACAATGTAATTGACGCGAGCGCTCGTGGTGGCGCTGCTCAAAAAGCGCTGCGTAATCCCCACGACCCACTGCCAGTGCAGCAGCAGATGCGTCATAATGCCGCCGGCAAATGCAATGCCCAGCCATTCGTGAATGGCCATGCCGGTGGCGTGCGGGTTAAAAACAATGAGAAATGCTAAGAAGATAACCGTATCAACCAGATAGTTCAGCGTATTGCGGCTGACCGATTTTGGTTGTGCTTGCATGTTGAAACTCCTCTTTCATCTGTGCGAGATTCGATAAATAGACCGACACCCCAGTGTAGGTCGCAAATCTCAAGAGATTGTCAAGGAGTTTTACGGAGATTGTGAGGAGGAGGGGATGAAGGGGAGAAGGGGAGAAGGGGGAAAGGGGAAAGGGGGAAAGGGGAAAGGGGGTCGCTTGGCTCCCTTCTCCCCGGCTCCCTTTCCCCCTTCTCTCTTACGGCGCGGGGGGGTTCTCCGGCGCGATCCAGCCCAGGAAGGAGGCTTTACCGCCCTGGAGTTGGACGATGGCCACTTCTTTGAGCGGTTCGTGGCCGTCGGCGGCGGGGGTCCAATCGAGATGGCCGCTAAGCAGGTCGAAGGTCATATCTTCCATGGCCTGGGCCACGGCGGCGCCATCGGTGGCGCCGGCGGCTTCGATGGCCTGGGCGAAAATGTAAATGGAATCCCAGCCGGTCAGCGTAAAGGCGGTGGCGGGGTCCTGCCCAAACTTGGCCTGATAGCGGGAGATAAAGTCGGGCAATCGGTCACCCGCTTCCGGCCCCAGCCAGCCGTGGGTGGCAAAGTAAATGTCGTTGCCCAGGTCGGGGCCGACCACGGCCCAGAACTCGGAATCGTCATAGGTGTCGCCGCCAAAGATGGGCGTGGTGATGCCGGCGGCGCGCGTTTGGCGCACAATAGTGCCCAGGTCCGGCGCATAGGACGAAATGAAAAGGCCATCCGGCTCGCTCGCCAGCGCCTGGATGCGCTGGATCTGCGCCGCAAAATCGGCATCGCCCTGCAAATAGGTGTCGCTGCCCACAATTTCGCCGCCCAGCGTAGTAAAGTGCTCGGTGAAATAGTCGCCCAGCGACAGGCTGTAGTCAATCGACGTATCGGCCACCACGTAGGCGGTGCGCCAGCCCAGTTCATCATACGCATATTGGGCGGCGGCTGCGCTCATAATGTTGTTCCACATGACGGCGGTGAACTGCTTGTCGCCCAGCGCGGCCGAACCATAAAGCGGCGACGAGGCGCAAGTGGACATGCCCACCATCCCCACTTCCTGCGCTGCTTGACTGGCCGGCGCGCCAATATCAAAATCACACGGGGCCAGAATAATGTCGGCGCCCTGCTCAATAAGCTGACGCGCCGCATTGCCCACCGTGGCCGGGTCAGTGGCCCCGTCCAGCTCAATCATCTCCAGCGGGCGACCCAGCACACCGCCGGCTTCGTTGATGGCTTCGACAGCCAATTCGGCGCCCTCGCGCGGCGGCTGATCATAGGCGGCCAGCCACCCCGTAGCGTTGAAGATGGCGCCAATGGTGATGGGGTCGCCGTCGGCGGAAGCCGCAGCATCGGCCGGTGGCGCAGCCGCGGCGGGCGCCGCTTCTCCGCCACCGGCATCCGCCGCGGGTGCGGCAGGCGCCGTGTCGCAAGCGGCCAGCGCCAACGGCAGAATCAGGCCAATCAGATAGAGGCATGTCCGGTGAATTGTCAAATGCATGGGGTCTCCTTTCAAGATGGAAATACAAATGTGGAAATAGATTGTGATTGAGCGTCGAACATTCATTTTCGTCAGTTGCCTATAGTGAAATCAATTTGAGATCCATACTTTTGTGGTTAACCGAAATACCGAAGGCAACCCGTTCACTTGGTTTCGATACGGCTGCCAACTGCCGCAGCCTACTCAACCGGCGTTCACTGGACGCTTCCAGAAAAGTACGGTTTTCTGTCTGATCTCACAATAAGCATGATAAATGAGCGCTAGCTGAGCGTCAACTAACAAACTGTGGCGAGTGGCGGGTAACAGGTCACCCGCCACTCGCTACCCGCCACCCGCCACTCGCTATCCAAGCACAGGCGGCCAGCCATTATCAAAACAGTAATAAAAATCTTGCCGCGGTCCGCGAAAATCCTCCACATCGCGGCGCACGGACGCTACATCTTCGTTCTCGACCAGAACCCGCGCCATAAAGTCGGCAATAGTGGCCATATCCGCTTCCATCAGGCCCAGCCGCGTCACTTCAATGGTCCCTATGCGCAAACCGCTGGGGCGATCCCAATCGGCGGGGGAGTCACCGGGGATCAGGTTTTTGTTGGTGATGAGATTGGCCGCCGCCAGCCTGTGTGCAACCTCCAAGCCACCGCCGAACTGTTTGACATTGGCAATTACCTGATGGCTCTGGCTGTAGCCGCGGTGGGCCGCCAGCACAGGGATGCCCCGCTCATCCAGCGCCTTGCCCAGCGCTTGCGAGTTCTTCACGATCTGCGCCATGTAGCGTTCGCCGAATTCGATCATTTCGGCGGCGGCTACCGCCAGCGCGGCCACGCGATTCACCTGATGGGTGGCGGCCAATACGGGGAAGATGGCCGCGGTCAGCGGCTCTGTGAGCGCGGGATCGTTCCACATGAGCATGCCGCTCTGCGGTCCGCTAAAGGTTTTGCCCGCCGAACCGGTCAACACAGCGGCCCCTTCATTAAGCGGATCCTGAAATTGCTTGCCCGCAATGAGCCCGGCTTGGTGGGCGCCATCATACACAAATTGCCCGCCCCATTCGGCAATTATCGTACTCATGGCGCGCACGGGCAGCGGAAACAGCGTCATGGACATGCCCATCACCACCAGTTTGGGGCGGATGCGCTGCGCCTCTTCGGCAAATTTTTCCAGGTCCACTTCCAACTCAACCGGGTCAAATGGAATATCGTATATCTCGACGCCGCGCGTGCCCGCCGGTCCATCGGCGCGATTGCTGGAATGACCACCAAAGGGCTGGGCCGCCGTCATCACGCGGTCGCCGGGTTGGGCCAGCGCGTGGTAGATGGCCATATTGCCAATCATGCTGCCCATCAGCCGATGGTCGGCATAGTTGCAGCGGAAGGCCTGCTTAAGCAACTCCACACAGAGCGCCTCGACTTCGTCAATGTGCTGCGTACCGGCAAACCAGCGGTTGACCCGGCCGATGTGTCCCTCCGCCGCCCGCGTGCCAATCTCCGCCGAGAGCAGCCGACGCACGGTGGGGCTGGTCGGCGCTTCGGGCGCCAGCAGATTGAGGCAGCGCTTACCGCGCCACTCCTCATTGCGCTGTACCGCGGCCACCACCGCCGCGGCCATCTCCTGGCCCGAACCGGCCGCGTCTAAAATGGCCCTGGCGTTGGCTAGAACAGCCGGATCGTGAACTTCAAATTGGGTGGATGTTTTTGTCTGCACCGTGGTTTCTCTTCTGATTCTTAACCAAATCGCAACTACTCCAAATCACAATTGACTGACACGTTTAATCTTCCCCCGTAAAGAACGCAAAGATTCGCGAAGGGTTCTCGGTAAATTCTTGCGTTTCTTAACGCTTTGGCGGTAAAATAAGTTTGAGGTTCCAACCGGATCTCATTAGTGACACCGTGTCGAATAAATTCGGCGTCGCAAAGCAAACCGGCTTGCCGGTTTCCATATCAGCCACCGGTTTTAACCGGTGGTGGGATTGGCAACCACAGGAGATCCCAAAAGCCATAAGATTTGTTAGTCAACCAGTCAAATCACTCTATCTCATGCGCGATGGCGCCATCCACATATCGGCATTGGCGCCCAGCTTGGCCTTCACCGGCTCGGTGACGCGCGCCAGCTCGGCCAGCACGTCATCGCTCAGCGTCAGATCCGCCGCCGGCAAATTCCAGCCCACCTCCTCGGGCTTGCGCGCCCCCACCAAAAGCGCAGTGATCCCCGGCTGCTGGCGCACCCAAGCCAGCGCCACCGCCGCCATGGGCTGCCCCAACTCGTCGGCAATGCGGCGCACTTCGGCAATGGCGGCAAAAACCTCAGCCTCGCAGCCCTCTTCGTTGTGCTGCGCCATGGGGCGCGTACCGGCGTAAAGCCGCGTACGCGCTAGATAATCCGGCGCCTCATCCGCCGTGGCGTAGCGGCCGGTCAGCAGCCCTTGCATCAGCGGGCTGTAGCAGATAATGCCGGTGTTGTGCTGGGCGCAGAGCGGCTTGATCTCCACTTCAATGGCGCGCCAGAGCAGGCTATAGGGGAGCTGATTGGTCTCACAATCTGACAGCGAGACCATTTCGGCAAAATCCTGCACGGCAAAATTAGA
Source organism: Caldilineaceae bacterium (assembly GCA_041391125.1). Taxonomy (GTDB): domain Bacteria; phylum Chloroflexota; class Anaerolineae; order Caldilineales; family Caldilineaceae; genus JACKBC01. The sequence continues at coordinate 30,414 of JAWKON010000002.1, read as the reverse complement.
GACGCCAATGGCGCGAATTTTGCCTTCCTCTCGCAGCTGATGCAGCGCCTCCACGGTTTCGCTCAGCGGAATCTTGTGATTGGGCCAGTGGATCTGATAGAGGTCGATGTAGTCGGTCTGCAAATTGCGCAGGCTGCCCTCGCAGGCGTTGATCACCCCCGCCTTGTCCAGATGACCCGCCACTTTGGTGGCAATAATGGCTTTGTCCCGTTTGCCCACCAACCCACGCCCCAGCACGCGCTCAGAGTGGCCGCTCTCATAGGCCTCCGCCGTGTCGAAGAAGTTGATGCCCGCATCCAGCGCGGCGTGAACGGTGGCAATCGACACATCATCGTCCTGTTCGCCCCAAAAGGCGCCACCGGCAAAGGGCCAACAGCCCAACGCCAGCACAGAAACCTGCATGTCGGTGTTGCCCAGTTGTCGATATTGCATAGAAGTTCCTCACTTTATAGACTCTATAGATTGTTATTCAGAATCAGTAGTCCGCAGTCCTAGCTCCAAATTTCTGAGTCGTCTCGGCTAGCGTTGCGGTTTATTGAGAATTGACTGGTTACCCATGCGTCCCAAAACGCAGATAATGCCCATGCGGCTCGCGCACCGTAAATTCGCGCATTCCCCAGGGCTGGCTGACTGGTTCGGCCATAATTTCAACGCCGGCGTCCCGATATTGGGCAAACAGTTCATCAATATTGGCCCCCACCATCACATAAACGTAACCCGCTGGCGCAATGTCGCGCTCCGGCGGAACTTGTGAAAGCTGCAGCGTTACCATGCGGCCGGTCCAATCGCCGCGCGAAACGCCGGCGTGCGTGGGGGGCTCGCCAAAAAGAAAGTCAATGCGAAAGCCCAGCTTGTCGCGGAACCAGTGGGCGCTGGTGGTTACATCATGCACCAGCAGCACCGGTTGCGCGCTAAAAAATGCGACCTCTGCGCCGGGGGCGTCCGCGCCCAGCCACTCGTGTCGCCACAGGCCATGCACCTGCATGATCCGCTGCATACGCTGGTGCGCATAGCGCAGCGGCAGCGTGCCTTTGAGCCGAAAGCCCAGCTTTTGCGCCACCCGCTGCGAGGCGAAATTTTCTTCATTGATCCAGAGTTCCACCCGATCCAAGCCCATCCGCGCAAAGCCATAGTCCAGCGCGGCTCGACATGCCTCCGTCGTGTAGCCTTGGCCCCACTGGTCGCGGCGCAAAATATAGCCCAACCCCGGCAGCACCGTTTGCCCCAAAAAGTTGATGTGCCCGATGGCGCCCCCATCGTCTTCGAGGCAGATAGCCCAATGGACTGCCCCTAGTACACCCAATTCACGCGCCAGATGTTGGCGCGTTTCTTCAATGCTGGTGTGCGGCAAGTTGGGCATAAAATGCATAGTTTCCGCATCGCTATACACGCGGTAAAGCGCGGCGGCATCATCCACGGTTAGCGGGCGCAGCGTCAGCCGCTCGGTGCGTAATGTTTGGCTCACGATTCCCGCTCCACCATGGTCATCACCGCCCGCATCCAGCCCAGGGCGTGGGCCATGCCGGCGTGCCACGGGGCGGCGCACTCCAGGATGGGCGTGTGGTCGGGGATCAGCACGCCGCCGAAGCCGTTGCGGTGCAGAATGCGGATCACCTCGATCATGTCGGTGTCGCCGTCATCCACAAACATTTCGTGATACGCGGGCGCTTTGCCGTGGACGTTGCGCAGATGCACGTAGGCCAGCTTGCCGCCGCGGCTGTAGCGATCCACCGTTTCATACACATCGGTGTCGGGCATCTCCGAAATGGTGCCCACGCAAAACTCGATGGTGTTGACCGGACTGGGCTTCAGGTCCAGCACCTGTTGGAAATGGTCGCCGCTGGTCACCAGGCGGGCCGTGTTGCGCAGCACCGGCAGCGGCGGGTCATCCGGGTGAAAGGCCAACTTGACGCCCGCCTCCTCGGCTACGGGGATCATCTCATCCAGAAAACCTTCCAGCCGCCGCCAAATTTCACTGGCGGAGACAGGGGCCAGCACATCACCCGGCTCAGCGCGGTTAAAGCGCTCCACATCATAGACCATGTTCCAAACCATGCCGCCGCGAATGGGCTTTTCCACCGGGCTGGTAAAACCAACCGAGGCGGCGCCGCCACGGGCAAACGGTCCTTCCGTGCGCCCATAAACACCAGCCAGCGTAAAGCAATAGCCCATGGTGGGGATGCCCACGCGCCCCAGCGTGCGCACGATCTCTTTGATGTGGCGCATCTGGGCGGCGCGCTGCGGGCCATCCAACAGCACGTCGTACCAGTGGGCCGGCGCAAAATTCTCCAGCGCCTCCAGCTCCAGCCCCTCGCTGTTGATCAGCGCTTTCAGATCGCGCAGGCCTTCGTACGACCAGATCGGATCGTCGGCTTCGGAAACGCCAAAGCCGGCCTCGGCATTGTCCGAGGTGATGATTTTGTCGCCACGCGTAAAGTGGCCGGGTAGATGCGCCACAATGTGGGTGCAGCCCGCCTGTTTGGCAAAACGCAAATTGGCGGGCGTCAGCAAATCTCGATAGAGACCAAGGCCAAGTTTCATACATGCTCCTTTGGTTGAGGCTAATCGCCACAACAGCACAAAAGTATAATTCGTCCCGTAGGGACGACTGAGTTTAGTTTAACGATAAATTGTCATTTCAATCCTAAATTCAGGTGTCCCTATGGGACAGAAAAAGAGGTTAACCAGCAAAGTACCTGCTCAAACCTCGAATCCAAATTCTTTCCCTACATCAATCGGCCGCGCCTGCGCAATGGAGCGTTTGAGGGCGGCTTCAAATTGCAGCTCTTGCAATCCTGCCATGCCGGGCACCGGTGGCGCCGTCCCCTGGCGCAAACTTTCCAGATAGGCGTTGATCGCTTTGCCAAACGAGGCGCGATATTGATCCCAGCGTGAAACGTTGCGGCTGAGGGCGTGGATTTCATGGCGACCGCGGGCGTAATCGATAAACTCCAGGTCGCCGTCCAGGTCGCGCATGGAGAGGCGGCCGCGCTCAAAACAGAGCGTCAATTCGTAGAGCGGCAGGCCAAAATCGACGGCGCAGGTGCCGATAATTGTGCCGCCGGCGCCGTTGGCCATCTGCACGGCGGCGGTTACGTTGCGCACGTTTTCGCTGCCCATGCATGGACCGGCCTCGGGGCTGGCCAGCGCCGCGATGGTGGCCGCCTCGCCCATAAACCAGAGCAGCAGGTCAATGCAGTGGCTCCAGCAGGCGTAATGGACCAGCGCCGTAAAATGGACCGGGCGCCCCAGATCATACTGTTCGATCAGCGCCCGCGCCTTTTGCGTTTGGTCGAAGAAGCGATAGTTGAAGACCATGGCCGTTTCGACCCCGGCGGCGTGGGCGCTCGTCAGCAATTCGCGCCCCTTGGCAAAATCATCTTCGGTCACGTCGGCCTGACCGCGCTGCGCCACCAGCGGTTTTTCAAAAAAGAGGCGGCGCGGCTGGAGCGCCAGCAATTCTTGCGTGATCTGATAGCGCGCGGTCTCGGCGGTCAGCACCAGCACGCTGTCGGGATCATCGGCCATCAGATCGGCCAATGAAGCGGCCACGCGCCCGCCAAATTGGGCCGCCGTGGCTTCGGCCTTGGCGCGCGTGCGGTTGTAATAGGTGAGCGTCACATCTTCATTTTTAACAATGGCGGTCAGATAGTTGGCGGCCACTTTGCCCGTGCCAACCACAGCGATTTTGAGCGACATAACAGGGATTCCTCAGAAAGTTTGATCAACAGATTACACAGATTGCACAGATTATTTCTGGTTCTAGTGAATGGTGTTGTTAACGGGAAATGGGAACACTACAACAAATTCAGAAAGAAACAGATATATTCCCTCTTCGAAAGATGGATCACTATAGGTTTGAACGGATTGAAAAAGTGCCAAAATCTGTTGTTTTCCGAATCTGTTGTAGTATCACTTCTACAGCTATTGATCCACTACCGTCGGGCGGAAGCGGATGCCGGGGCGCGCCGGGCCGCCAGCCAGGGCGATGGGCGTGCCGTCGGCGCGCCAGCAGGCGGCGCCGGTCATGCCGCCGGTTTGCGGGTCAAAGAGGACGCCGTTCATGCCGCCGGCCACGGTGTTGACTTCCACCACGCGATGGCCGCGATCCCCCAACGCCGCCCGCACGGCATTGGGAATGCCGGCTTCCACTTCCAACTCCTGCCCCTGCGTCCAGACGCGCGGCGCTTCCACCGCTTCTTGCAAGGACATGCCGTGGTCGATGACGCTGGTGATGGCTTGCAGCACGCTGGGAAAGATGCGCACGCCGCCGGGGGTGCCCAGCGCCAGATAGGGCTGACCGTTGCGCGTGATGATGGTGGGACACATGCTGCTGGTCATGCGCCGGCCGCCTTGCACCGAATTGGGCTGGCCGGGGTGCGGGTCAAAGAGCGCCATGGTGTTGTTGAGCAGAATGCCCGTGCCGGGAACCATCACTTTGCTGCCAAAGGCGTTGTTAATGGTTTGCGTCATGCAGGCAATGTTGCCATTGCCATCGGTCACGGTGACGTGGGTCGTGTTGGATGACTCGGCGCTGGGCGGCGTGCCGGGACCGTGGGATTGGCTGCGCTGCATGTCGATCTGCGCCCGCCGCTCGCTGGCATATTCAGCGGAGATGAGCCAGTCAATCGGTGCGCTGACTTGCGCCGGGTCGCCCACATAGGCAGCGCGGTCGGCAAAGGCGATCTTGAAGCATTCGGCCAGCAAGTGAATCATGTCCGGTGAGCCGTAGCCCAGTTCGGCCACATCGTAGCCTTCCAAAATGCGCAGGATTTGCAGCAGATGCACGCCGCCCGCGCAGGGCGGCGCGGGCGCAGTGACCTCATAGCCGCGATAGGGTGCGGTCAATGGGTCGCGGCGGATGGCAGCGTAGGCGCGCAGATCGGCCATGCTGAGGATGCCGCCGTTGCGCTCCATCTCGTCGATGATGGTTTGGCCCAGCGCGCCGTCATAAAGTGCGTTCGGCCCTTCTTGGGCAATGGCGGCGAGCGATGCGGCCAGGTCAGGTTGCACAATCAGATCGCCAGCATGGGGCGGTTGTCCATTGGGCAGAAAAATGCTGGCCGAGGCGGGGAAGCGGGCCAGGTCGGCCTGGGACATGGCGATCAGCTCGCACAGATAGCCGCTGGCCCGAAAGCCGCGACGGGCGTGGCGAATGGCCGGTTGCAGAACTGTTTCCAAATCTAGCTTGCCCCACTGATCGACTAATTCACACCAGGCTTTGAGCGTGCCGGGCGTCCCCACCGCGCGATAGCCCACCGAATTCTCGCGGCCCTCAGTCTCCATGTAGTTGGGCCAGGCATCAGAAATGGGCCGGTATAAATCTGCTGTGGCGGCTTGCGGCGCCGTCGAATAGTTATCGAGAATAATCGAGCGGCCATCGGCCAGGCGGATATTGGTCCAACCAGCGCCAAAGAGGCCGACCATCATGGGCTCCACCACGTTGAGGGCAAAGAGGCTGGCCACAGCGGCGTCAATGGCGTTGCCGCCCAGCGCCAGCATCTCCGCCCCGGCCGCGCTGCCCAGCGGGTGATTGGTGACGACAACGCCGCCCGTACCGCTGGCCGATGCCTTCTCTGTGGTAAAATGGGTGTGGGCGCGCGTGCGCCACGACGATGAGCTGGGCATATTTTCTCCTCATGTTAGCGGCGGTTGAGTAGGCTGCGGCAGTATGCAGCCATATCGAAACCAAAGCGGGTCCATCAAACGAGATCCGATTAACCATTTTATCTTACTTCCAAGGAGGAAACAACCAATGAAGGTGGCACTTTTTAGCGATGTGGGCAAGATTGCATTGGCGGAGGTGGCGCGCACGTCGCCCCCGGCGGGCTATGTGGAGGTGCAGGTGCGGCAGGCGGGCATCTGCGGCAGTGATCTGCACTCCTATTATGGACATTGGAACCAGTCGCACACCTTTGCCCACGGCCACGAGACGAGCGGCGTGGTGACCGCCGTGGGCGCGGGCGTCACCAATGTGCAACCAGGCGACCGCGTGGTGATCGAGTGCTTTTCGCATTGCGGCGAGTGTCTCTATTGCCGCACAGGTCACTACAACCAATGTTTAAATCGCAAGGGGGTCTCGTTTGAGCAGCATGGCGGCTTTGCCGAATACACTACGGCTCACGCCTCGGGCCTCTTCAAAATTCCCGATAGCATGAGCGACGAGGAGGGCGCGCTGGTAGAGCCATTGGCCGTGGGCGTGCGCGCCTTGGCCCAAGCCCAGGCCACCCACGCCGACCGCGTATTGGTTATCGGCGGCGGTACCATTGGGCTGCTCTGCCTGGCCGTGGCCAAAGCCATTGGCGTGCGCGAAACGCTGATCACGGCCAAGTATCCGCAGCAGGCCGAGATGGCGCGGGCGCTGGGCGCCGATCATGTGGTGGATGTGACGCGGGCGGATGTGCGCGAGGTGGTCAATGAGCTGACCGACAATTTGGGCATGGATGTGGTGATCGAGACGGTGGGCGGCGCGGCCAATTTTAATGAAGCCATTGCCACCGTGCGCAAACGGGGCCGGGTGGTGCTGGTGGCGGGCTATCACAAACCGCTGGAGGTGGATCTGGCGCGGCTGGTCTGGTCCGAGGCCACGGTGACCGGCTCCAATTGTTACGGCTTTAGCGGCTTGCAGACCGACTTTCAGGCCGCCATCGATCTGATCGCCAGCGGCAAAGTGGACATCACCAAAATTGTGACCCACCGCTTCCCGCTCGATGCTGTGACCGAGGCGTTTCAGGTGGCGGCGGATAAGGAGACGGGGTCGGTGAAGGTGCATTTGGTGATTGAGTAGCGAAACAGTATGAGCATATGGGCTTTGGTTAAGTTTTCAGGGCAATGGATAAAGGCTCAATCCTGGCACAATTGTAAAATGGGCTTGATTATAGGTCACCAAGGTTAACCGGTGCGTCAATGCGGTAGCGGCAATAATGGCATCCGGCACGGCAATACCTTGTCCTGCTTGCTGGAGACTTCGCATCAAATCTCCGGTGCGGTCGGCAATGGCAGCCGTGAGGTCAATTTATCAATTGCCGCCCCATCTGGCAAATTCGGATAATGCTCGTCTGTCCAATGGCCTGCGGTTTCGTCGAGAGCGGCAACCTGTTCTTCCAAAGCCAATCTCTCTTCAATAGCATCAACAATAAACTCGCTGCGCTGGCCCTTGGAAACACGGACATTCAGTCTATGTAATAGCTCGATGGGGATTGTAACTGTGATTTTTTGCTTATTTGACTCTGATAATAAAGTTGCCATTCCTCAATCCTTGTTTTACTCAACACGGACGGTAGTGCTAATCACGGATAGATTCAGTATACAAAAATTGCTACGATTAGGCAATCGATTTTTTTGAGTCCTGTGGGATGAGTAGAAACAGGGCTGTCGTTCAAAAAATATGAACATTCGGGCAACTACATCAAAGAATGGACCACAAATGAAATTCATTGCAGGCGACATTGGCGGCACCAAAACGGTGCTCGCCATTTATGATTATCACAAAGGCCTAGCCACACCCCTGGCGGAAGACACCTTTCCCAGCGCAGCATACCCAAATTTGGCAGCCATCGTGCGTACCTTTCTGGCCCAGCAGCACGGACTGGGCGCTGACTTTGCTGCCGCTACCTTTGGCGTGGCGGGGCCGGTGGTCAACGGGCGCGCCACGATTACCAATTTGCCCTGGCGCATGGATGAGAAACAGTTGGCGGCGAACTTTCCTGCCGCGGGTGACGCTCATCAACGACCTGGTGGCCATAGCCAGCGCCGTTCCCGGTCTGCCGGCGTCGGATCTGCACACGATCAATGAGGGGCGCGCCGTGGCAAACGGTCCCATTGCCGTGGTGGCGCCGGGGACAGGGTTGGGCGAAGCCTATTTGGTTCACAACGGTGAGCGCTATCAGGCCTATCCGTCCGAAGGCGGCCATGTGGATTTTGGTCCCAATAATGCGGAGGAGACCGAATTGCTGCTCTTTTTGCAAAAGAAGTTCAGCAGCCACGGGTCCGCCCACGTGAGCTGGGAACGTGTCTGCTCCGGCTCGGGCATTCCTAACATTTATGAATTTGTGAAGCAGCGCGGCGGTGCTGTTGAAGATCCGGAGATTGCGGCGCAGATTGTACAACGGCGACGTTACGCCCATTGTGATCAATAACGCGCTGCGCGACGACGCCTCACCGCTGTGCCGGCAGACGCTGGACATGTTTCTGGGCATCCTTGGCTCCGAGGCGGGCAACATGGCGCTAAAGGTGCTGGCCACCGGCGGCGTTTACCTGGGCGGCGGCATTCCCCCGCGCATTCTAAACGCCCTGGCGCGTCCACATTTCATGCAGGCGTTTCTCAACAAAGGACGCTTGTCTGCCGTGCTCAAGGAGATGCCGGTGCGCGTCATCCTCAATCCCAAAGTGGCGCTTTTTGGGGCAGCGTATCACGGGTTTGTACAGGAGAAATAATGCAAGGCGCCATATAGATTAACGGGAACGCTTTATGCTATTCGCAACATACATCCTAATGACCTGTACTGTTGTAGGGTTCGTTAGCGTCCTATTGCTCAACCTGCTTGAAATTATCAAATATATTAACCTGAGAAACTATTTTTGCAACCATCATCCGACTGAATATCACAAATTTCGATGGCCTCACAAGGGATGGATATTCATTTCACGCTGGCGGCTTGTACAGCACTATGCGCAACAACACATTCCCCTGACAGATCCAGTTGCTGAAGAATTGTTGGCCGCCTATGTAAAGTTTGTGAACCGCTCCAGGTTGATGAGCAGGGCTTTATTCGGGTTGTTTATTTTGTCACTCATCACTTTATTGACGATTAATCCGTAACATGCAATCCCGCCAGCTTGCGCCCCGCGATGACGTGAATCATGTTGACCGTCTCATTTTCCCCATACAAAAAGAGTGCAAAATAGGGTCGGCCATCGGCGGTGCGGGCCACGATGGCCGGCTGGCCGTTGAGCAGCGGCATGGTGTAGGTGACGCCATCCGGCACGTTGCGATAGGTGCCCAGTGCAAAGGCGGACACGGCGTCGCGCCCGCGCAGTACGCGGATGGCCGCACCCCGTTGGCCGCCGCCATCGGGCACCAGTGTCACATCGTCGGCAAGCATTTGCAGAAAGGCGTCGATCTCGCCCAGCTCCACCACCTGGATAAAGCTGCGCAACAGCCGTTCATGCTGCACCGGCGTGGCCGTAAAGCGGGGGCGATTTTCAGCCACGCGCTGTTTGGCCCGGCGCAAAAGCTGGCGGCAGGCGGCCTCACTTTTGTCGAGGATGGCGGCGATTTCACTGTGCTTATAATCAAACACCTCGTGCAGCAAAAAGACCGCCCGCTCGGCCGGCTGCAGCGACTCCAGCAGCACCAAAAAGGCAATCGAGATCGAATCCTGCACAATGGCTTTTTCGGCCGGATTGACCAGCTCGGGCCGCTCCGCCGTGGGGATGGGCTCGGGCAGCCACGGCCCCAAATAGCTCTGCGCTGCATGCGCGCCGAACTGAGCTGGTTCAAGCAGAGGCGCGCCACCACGGTGCTGAGAAATTGCTTGGGCTTTTCAATGCTCTCTGCTGCCTGCCCCTGCACGCGCAGCCACGCCTCCTGTAAAATGTCTTCCGCCTCCGCCACCGTCCCCAACATGCGATAAGCAATGGCGAAGAGCAGCGGGCGGTAGCTTTCGAATTGGTCGATGGTCATGGTGGTTGTCCCCTGATTTATGACAAGATGACAAGATGATGGGGTGAGCCTCCTTCACCTTGTCATCTTGTCACCTTGTCATCTTGTCATCTTGTCATTGTCATCTTGTCATCTTGTCATCTTGTCATCTTGTCATTGCCGATATCGCCGCCGCCTGCCCGCGATGCCGCCGCGCATACCGCCCCTTCCCATTCCAGAAGAACGCGCCGGGGAAGCGGCGCTCCAGTTCCAGCGCAAAGCCCAGATACCAGACAAAGAAGTTGCGGATGCGCACGGCCAGCTTGCGGCGGAAAATGGGCCGCGGGCGGCATCCCCCGGAAAGGTGTTAAAGCCCACGGCGTCGTTGGGTCCCAGGGCAATGCCCTGGCCATACCAGACGTAGCTGAGCGGCTGCGGCTGCTTGCCGTGGATGGCCGCCGCCACGTTTTCGCCCGCTTGCGCACCGCTAACCAGCGCCGTGAAAAGGCTCATGCGCATGGGCGCGCTCCGGCTCTTCCACAGGACAAGCGGCGTCGCCTACGGCGTAGATGTTGGGGTGCGACAGCGAACGCAAATAGGGATCGACCAGCGTCTGGTTCAGGCTGTTGACGCGCAGCCCGGCCTCCTGCGCCAGCGGCGACGCCGTAAAGCCGCCCGCCCAAATCACCACGTCGGCGGGCAAGAAATCGGCCTCCAGTTCAACGCCATCGGCGCGCACGGCGCGCACGTTGGCGTACTCATGCAGCACAACCTCCTGTTCCACCAGCGCGCTGACCAGATGCTGCTGCACGCGCGCCCTTGAACGCACCCACCTGCCTCTGCGTCACCAGCGTGACCTGGCTGTGCGGATGGCTGTGCTTGATCTGCGCCGCCGCCTCAATGCCGGTGGCGCCGCCGCCCACCACGACCACCCGCGCAGGCTGATCGGCCAGCGCATCCAGCCGTTGGCGCAGCGCCGCCGTGGTCAGCGCGCCGTCGGGGTCCAGCGTAAAGGCATGTTCCGGCACGCCAGGAATGGCCGTGCGGTTGACGCGGCTGCCCAGCGCGTTGATCAGATAGGCGTAGGGCAGATGGTGCTGGCCGTTGGCCGTCTCCACGGTGACGCGATTGGCGGCGGGGTCGATGGCCAGCGCACGGCCCTGCACAAAGCGCACGTTGCTTCCCGCCAGCATCTGCGTGAGCGGGCGCTGGCGCAGCGCCACACCGGTGGCTGCTTCGTGCAACCGCGGCCGCTCCACAAAATGGTCGTGGGCGTTGATCAGCGTAATGGCTGCGTCGGCGCGGCGCGTGCGCCCGGCCAGCCGCAGCGCCGCCATCACGCCGCTGTAGCCGCCGCCCAGGATGAGAATGTTGGTTGTCATGGTTTTGTCTCCATTGCCGGACGGATGCACCCTCATTTTCAATTTTCAATTTTTCGTTGACTATTTTCAGTTTCCTCATCGTTCAATCTGCCGAGATAGAACGGAAAACAATCAATTGAAAACGGGAAATTGAAAATGGAGAGCATCGTATCCGGTGAGAATAAAAATTAAATCGTTTCATTCTCTAAGACCGGTGAGAGCACCAAAACGTGACAACTTTACACAGTAATCTCAATCCGATTGCCGTCGGGGTCCAATACTACACTTTCGTAGTAGCCATCACCCGTGCGGCGCGGGCCGTCGATGTGGGCATAACCATCGGCAGCCAGCCGTGCGGTCAGTGCATCCACGGCAGCTTCCGACCCGACCGCGAAAGCGAGATGCGTGTAACCCATATATTGGTGGGTGGCGGTGCGTGTAAGGGGAAGGATATCGGGCCGCTGCATTATTTCTAGCCGCGCCCCGGAGGCAAAGGTGAGGAAGTACGATTCATACTGCTTCGCCGCGTTGCGATACTTGGCATTGGTTCGGGCGCCAAAGTAGCGCTCGTAAAAGGATTTCAGTTCTTCCAGACGCGTGGTCCAAATGGCGATGTGTTCAATTTTCATCGGCCGCATCCCCCGGCCGTCGCAACTGGGCAATGCGCCGCCCATTGGCCGAATCTTCGATGAGCGTGTTGAGGCGACGCTGGCGCGTGGATTCCTGCTTGGCGCTGATGACCCACCAGATGGCCGGGCCACGATAGGATGGGGGCTGCGCCTGGAAGAATTCCCAGGCCGCGGCGTGGGCGCGGAAGTGGGCCTCCTGCGCCGGTTCCAACGTGGCGGCCTGGCGATCTGCGTAGGAATAGGAGCCATCTTCATCCTGGCGGCGCTGTGCAAAGACGGACAGCCCGGCCGGGTGCATAAGCCCCTGTGCGGTCAGTTCGGCCACTGTGTCCAGGTTGACCTGGCTCCAGCGACTGGTGGGACGCCGCGGCGTAAAGCGGATCATGTAGCTTTCGTCGTCTACGCTGCGGCGCAGGCCGTCGATCCAGCCAAAGCAGAGCGCCTGCGCCACCGATTCGGCCCAGGTGATGGTTGGTTTGCCGGTGGCTTTTTTGTAATAGCCCACCCACAGTTCTTGGGCCTGGTCGTGGTTGCCGAGCAGCCAGGCGCGGAAGTCGTCTGGGGTGGCGAAGAAGGTGGGTTGCATTATTCCGCCGGCCGATATTCCGACGGATCGTTGATGATCTTGTCCCATTCGTCGGCGGTGGAGCGGGCCACGAAGGCGATGAGTTCGCCGTCGCCGATGTTAAAGACTTCGTGGGGCACGCCGGGCTTGATGTAGATAAAGTCGCCCGCTTCGTTGATGACGGATTCGGTGAGCCCTTCGCCATAGGTGTGCTTGACGCGGCCCTGCAAAATAAAGAGCATGACCTCAAAGCCATCGTGGATGTGGGCGTAGGCAATGGCGCCGGGCGGCACGGTGGCCACGTTGATGGACAAATTCTCGGCGCCGGCGTTTTTGCCCGAAAGCCCCTGCATATAGCGGATGCCGTTCCAGCCCCGCTGCTCTCCACCCCCGCGCAAAACGGTGATGCCATCCAGATCTTCCACCATGGACTGATCGATGACGCCGGTTCCTTTGGTTTGGGTTTGCATGATTCTCTCCTGAATGCTAAGTTTATAACTACAGATTTTACAGATTTACACAGATTACAATTCCACCCTGTCTTTGATCATTGCTTTTGCACCAGCGGCAGATAGACGGTGCGGCGGCTGTCGTTGTCCAGGATGATCAGATCTAAAATATGCTGCAATCCGTCGTAATGGGGGTCTGTGCTGGCCATGCTGAACTGAATCTGGTCAGACTGGACGCCATCATCCTGTTTGTCATCCACGGCGTTGATGCTGCCCTCTTGGGGTGTATCCCATGCGTCTGGTGTAAAGACAAAAGTGGTGGGCGTAATGCGCAGGCGGCTGCCCGAAATCACCGCGGTGACGGTCACATCTGCGGTGGGCTGGCTCTCCAGGGTGAGTTGATATGCCAGCGGTGCGCCGCCTTCGCGCAGCGTCGCCTCTGAAGGCACATTGAGCCCCGCCACATCATTGTCAATAACGTTGACCGTAAGCTGTGATGGCGCCAGGGCTGCGTAGTGGGCGTCTGGGCTGCTGACGCTGTGCATCAAAATGCCGGATTGGCGCTCGCTCACAATATTATCATCGGCGACCGAAACGGCCACCGATTGGGGCGTCTGCCAATTGTCCGCATCAAAATGCAGCACAGAGGGAGTCACCGTAAATGCAGTGGCCGCCGCAATGGTAATCGTCACCGCCTGCATTGGCTGGCTGGCCAGCGACACGCTGTAATATTCGGTGGCGCGCAGGATGTCGGCATTCTCCGTAATGGTTATTTGCTGTTGCGAAATAATCACGCCGGGCGTATCGTTATCGGCAATATGCACCATGACGTCCGGCGTGGCGGCATCGGCATAGTGTGGATCCTGGCTCACAAGCGCGTGCCCCACCATTTCGGTGGTTTCGCCCTCCGCCACCGCATCATCGATAGCGGTCACCAGCACATTTTGCGGCGTGTTCCACGTGGCAGGGGTGAACGTCAGCGCGTCCGGTTCCGTGCGCAGCTGATCGCCCGGCGCCATCTGCACGGCGACATCCGCGGTGGGGCGGCTCTTGAGGATGATCGAATAAGCGGCCGCCACGCCGGGGGCGGCTCCTTCGGCCACATTCAGTTCGGCAGGCGTCACGGTCAAGCCAGCGGCGTCATCATCGCGCACGGTGGCCACCACGTCGGCCACCGAGGCATCATTGTAATTATTGTCGGCGCTCTGCACCGTGTGGCGAATAATGCTCTCCTGGATGCCCTCGGCAATCCGATCATCAATGGCGGATACCGTGACGGTTTGTACCGTCTGCCAGTTGGACAAATCAAAGTGCAATTCTTGCAGGCTGGTCGTGACCGCGCTATCGGCCGTAATGGATATATTGACGGCGGCTACGGGTTGGCTTTGCAGCACCACGCTATAAACGGCGGTGGCGCCGGCTTCTTCCACCTCAATGGACGATGGCGAAATATTCACGCCCGCCGAATCATCATCAATAATAGTCAGCGTCACCTGGGTGGTGGCGCCCAATTTGGCGCCTTTGGGCTGGCTCAAGAGCACATTGAACTGTTCCGGTCCTTCGGAAATCGCGTCATCCAGAATGGGGATCAAGATCTGGCGGCTGGGATAGCCTTCTGAAATCACCAATGTTTTGCTAATGGGCGTAAAATCGCGCAACTCTGACGGCTGCGATTGCGCCGTCTTATCGATAGTGGCGTAGTGAACGGTCAGCTTAGCGTATGGATTGGGATTGGTGACGCGCACTTCAATGGGAACCTGCACGTTTTTTTCGTTGACCGCATAGCGCGTGGTGTTGAAGCCGACCGTGGGCACCTGCACATCCCGCGTGACCTGGACTTGATTGTTCGTTGGATCCACATCGGTTGCACTGGTCAGCGTCGCCGTGTTTGTAATGCGCGTATTGGCGGACAGTTCTGCATCAACGTGGCCAATGATCAAAATGGACGCCCGCGCGCCACCCGCCAATGGGCCGGTCTGCCAGCGATAGGGCTGGCCGCTGCTAATATCCGTAATCGAAATGCCGCTGGGCGCCACGCTGTCTGGAATTAGCTCGGGTGGAATCAGATCTTCCACCACCGCGCTATTCATCAACGTGGTTCCGGTATTGGTAAAAGTCAAGTTTAAGAGGAACGGCTCGCCCGGATGCACGGTCTCCGTGGGATAGATCGATTGGGTCAAGACGACATCAACCGTGCTGCTAAATATGGCCGGGGTCCGTGAAACTGTGGACGCAACGGCGCCCATAACCGGCGCTTGATGCAGCGCCCCCCAAAGCATCCAAACCGAGAGGAACGGAAACAAAAACAGAGGAAGCCATTTAGTCCATTTACCGCAATGCATCTTCGACGTCCTTTATGCAACAATGTTTTTTGGGTATTCGCGGGTGGCGGGTGGCGGGTAATGCGTCACCCGCTACAATTCATTCTCTACTACGCGAAGACCCTGTTTTATTACCATAGCTTTCGGCCAGCGCCAGTATTACTTGGGCATGCTGTGCGCGGCCTGCAGGGCCTGCTCGATCATAGCGCGAATATCCGTTGCTGGCAAATCGTTTTGAAGTCTCCCGACAGAGGAAAAACCTTTTTGCCACCAGACTAAAAATTCCAGATTGCCCGCTGGCCCCAGGAGAGGCGAACCAATCAATCCCCGGGTGATCAATCCCAGTTTATGGGCCATATCGAGCGTCTCTTGCAGCACGCGCCGGTGTACATTGGGGTCGCGCACCACGCCACCTTTGCCCACGCTCTCTTTGCCCGCTTCAAATTGCGGCTTGATCAGGGCGACGACGTGCGCATTTTCGCCAATGAGTTGCAAAGTGGACGGCAGCACCAGTTCCAGACTGATAAAGCTGGCGTCGATCACGGCCAGATCAACATGGGGCGGACGACCATCCGGCATGAGCGGCAGCGTCTCCAAATGGCGAATGTTGGTGCGATCCAACGCAATCACGCGCGGGTCGCTACGCAACTTCCAGGCCAGTTGACCATACCCGACATCCACGGCATAGACCCGGCGGGCGCCGCGCTGCAACAGACAATCGGTAAAGCCGCCGGTAGAGGCGCCCACATCCAGCGCGCAAAGCCCGGTCACGTCCAGTTGAAAGGCATCCAACGCCGCCGCCAGCTTGACACCCCCCCGGCTCACAAAGGGCAGTGTTGTCCGCACGCGAATTTCAGCGTCGACCGGCGCGGCGCGCCCCGGCTTATCCCACACCTGCTCATTCACCAGCACCTCGCCCGCCATGATCAAACGGCGCGCTTTTTCCCGGCTCTCGGCCAGGTTGCGTTCAACCAGCAGCAGATCCAGCCGCTGCTTGGCCGCGCTCTTTGGCGCCGCCGGTTGGGACCCGATAACGCCCGGTTTCGATTGGAGTGCATCTGTCGATGAACGGTCTGGTGCTGACATATGGGCAGCATAGAATGGTGTGCGCAGTTTGTCAAATCAGAACTGAAGAACTGCTAACATCGCCCTGTTTTAGCCCACAATTGCTTGTGCCTGTGACAGGAGTGCTGTAGAATACAATAAATAATACGGCAACACAACCGCAGAAGTAACGATAAACTCATTATTAAAACACGTCGAGGAAATCCCCATGCACCCACCCGAACCGACCCTGCAAAATTTACTCGATCTGAGCGGCAAAGTTGCCATCGTCACCGGCGCCAGCGGCTGGCTCGGCGCCGCCATGAGCCGGGCGCTGGCCGAGGCGGGCGCCACGTTAGCCGTCACCAGCCGCGATGCACGGCAGGCGGCTGACTTTGCCGCCACGCTGCCTGGTGTGGGCCACGTAGGTCTGGCGCTGCATCAGGATGATGAAGAGGCCATTCCCGGCTTTGTGGCGCAGGTGGTGGCGCGGCTGGGCCGCGTCGATGTGCTGGTCAACAATGCCTATGGCGGCACGGCGCCCAGCATTGAAACGGCCACGGCGGCCGATTTTGACAACGCCTACCACACGGGCGTCACCGCCTATTTTCTGCTGGCGCGGGCGGTGGCGCACCACCTGCGCAGCCGTGGCGCACCGGGGTCCATCATCAACATTGCCAGCATGTATGGCGTGGTGGCCAGCTATCCCGACGCCTACACCGACCTACCCGTCAACAGTCCGCCGGTCTATCACGGGCTCAAGGGCGGGTTGATCCATTTGACGCGCCATCTGGCCGCCTACTGGGCCGCCGACAACATCCGCGTCAACGCTATCAGCCCCGGCCCCTTCCCCTCGCAAAGCGTGCAAGATCGGCTGCCCGAATTCATCGCGCGGCTGGAGCAAAAAGTCCCGATGCAGCGCATGGGCCAGCCCCACGAACTCAAGGGGCTGGTCGTGCTGCTGGCCAGCGACGCCGGCAGCTATATTACGGGGCAGAATATTTTGGTGGACGGCGGCTGGACGGCGTGGTGATGGGGGTTTGGGATTAGGGAGTAGGAATTAGGGAGTAGGCGGTACGCGCGACTCCAATCCCCAATCAATAGAAGAGGCATACTATGAATCGACTCACTGACAAAATTGCTGTGATCACCGGGGCGGCGCAGGGCATTGGGCGCGGGATCGCGCTCTGTTTGGCTGAAGAGGGCGCGCACATAGTGATCAACGACTTGGCCCATTCAGAGGCGGCGCAGGAGACGCAGGCGGCGGTGCAGGCGTTGGGCCGTCAAGCGCTGGTGATTCCCGCCGACGTGGCGGACCGGACGGCGGTGGGGGTGCTGTTTGAACAGGCAGTGGCCCACTTTGGCCGCGTGGACATTGCGGTGGCCAACGCCGCCCATTCGGTGCGCCAGCCGGTGATCGAAGCCGAGTGGGAACATGTTTTGCGCACGCTGGAGGTGACGCAGTTTGGCGTCTATCACGTGTGCCAGGCGGCGGCCCGGCAGATGGTGCAGCAGGCGCAACCCGGCCAAAATAACGGCAAAATCCTGATTACCGGCTCGGTGCTGCAGGAGGTGCCCTTCCCCACCAGCGCGCCCTATAATATGGCCAAGGCCGCGGTCAATCACTTTGCGCGCACGTTGGCGACCGAACTGGCCCCGCATCACATCAACGTCAACGTGATCAACCCGGGCTGGATCGATACGCCGGGCGAGCGCAAGTTCGCCAGCGAAGAAGAGATCCAGCAGGGCGGCCAGCTGATCCCGTGGGGGCGCCTGGGGCTGCCGCGCGATATTGGCCGGGCGGCGGCCTTTCTGGTCAGCGACGACGCCGATTATATCACCGGCGCCGCGCTGCGCGTCGACGGCGGCTACGTGATTGGGCTGCGCCCCGTCGCGCACTCAATGTCATTAAGTTAAACGTTTTCGTGTCTATGGTAGACAGTTTTCAGTGCGTAGTATTCAGTGTGAGTTGCGAACTGACTACGGATAACTGAGTACTGAAAACTGCTAACTTAATGACATTGGCCGCGCACTAATTCCCATTACGGAATGCCCCACGTACCCGGATTGAGCAATGTTTCATCAGTCAATTTAAGCGCGGCCAACTGTTCCAGCACATCCGGCGGCAATTGGAGCGCCGCCGCCTGCAAATTATCCTCCAATTCCGCCACGCTGCCCATGCCCACCAGCACGGCGCCAATGTGCGGATGGGCCAGGGCAAAGGCCACGGCTGCCTGCGCCGGCGAAGCTGGCAGCCCGGCATCCACAATAATTTGGCGAAAGCGCTGCGAGGCAACAGTCAGCGCGTGCAGCCGGGTCGGCAGATGATCGGCCCGCGCCGTCAACACCCCTTTGAGCAGTACCGAACGAACCACAATCCCCACATTTTGCTGCTGCGCCCGCGACAGCACCTGCTCCTCAATGCGCCGATCCAGCACCGAATAGGTCACCTGCATGGCGTCAAAAAGGTCGAGATCCAGGGCGGCCAGCGGTAGCTCCGCGCCGTAAAATGAGCCGCCGGTCCAGCGGATTTTGCCAGCGCGGCGCGCCGTGGCAAAGACATCCGCCACCTCCTCGGCGCGCGCCAAAATTTCCGCCGTCACGTTGTGAATCTGCCAAATATCCACATAATCGGTCCGCAGCTCGCGCAGGCTGATGTCGAGCGTGTTCAACATCCGTTGGCGGAGCTGACGGCTGCCGAGCCGCTGTATCTCCGCGGGTAGCAGATTGACTTTGGTGGCCAATATGGCCTGTGATCGGCGCTGTCGCAGCGCCTTGCCCAAAATCGATTCACTCACGCCATAGTCGCGCGCGGTGTCGATCAGGTTGATGCCGGCATCCAGCGCGGCGTGAATCAGCCGGATTGCCGCCTGTTCGGGCGGGCGCCCGGCGTGATCGGACGTTTGAATGCCATAATTCAGGCCAATTTCAACTGTACCCAGCGCCAATGCCGAGACTTGCAGTCTGCTGCGCCCTAATGTGCGACGCGATATGTTCATGGGATCCGTGTAGACATAATTTGATGTACCACAAAAGCAGCACACTAGCAATAGTACTCATGGGTCATATACATCACGTCGCGTGCGTCATATAATGCACGCAAGGCCAATACAACTGGAAAGACGGGGAAGCATAGACAAAGGAGTCGCCGATGTAAAAGTTGAATAAAAACAAACGACACTGCACCGCACGCAAAACTCTGCGGTAATCGGGGCATAGGAGAATTTTGTACTTCTGTTCCCCGACGGCAGATGCGAGTATACAGCACGGGGCGAGGTCGTCAAAATAAGCGCGTTTCAAATAGGCAAGCAACATCTTTTGTACGGAGGCAACATGAGTTATTTACAGATTTTTAAACGGCTCAAGCCATTGGCGGCGGTCGGCATGGTAGCGACGCTGCTGCTGATCACCTTTGGCGTGAGTCTGGCGTCGCCAGCGCTCTTTGGCAAATCCACGCTGGGCGACTTTGTCTGGTATGACGTAAACGGCGATGGCATAAAGAACCCCAACGAACCTGGCATCAACGGGGTTCTTATCAATTTGTATCTCGACGTAAATGGCAACAATCAGATCGACCTGGGCGACCAGTTCATCACCAGCACGGTGACGGCCAATGACGTGGGCGCCATCGGCGATGACACCGGCGGCAACAATGGCCCTGGTTTCTACGATTTTTCCGTAGATGGCGGCCCCGGTATCGTCTATATTGTGGAAATCCCTGCCTCGAATTTTGCCCCCGGCGGGCCACTGGATGGATATGTCTACTCGGGCGAAAACGCCACGCAGGCCTACAACGGTCCGCAGCCGCGCGTTATCCCCTACCCCACAAACCCGGACGACAAAAATGATGTAGATTTCCCGTTCTACAAGATGAGCTTGGGCAACTTGGTGTGGGAAGATTTTGATAACGACGGCGCCAAAGACGCCAACGAGCCGGGGCTGAATAACGTGCCGGTAGCGCTGGTGGACGCGACCACCGGCCAGGTGGTCGACACCACGCTGACCAGCAATGGCGGCTGGTACACCTTTACGCACGTCATCGCCGGCAGCTATGTGGTGAGCGTGACGCCGCCCGCCGGCTATCTCAGCAGCACCGGTCCCAGCCAGGAAGCGGACCCCGATGCCAATGGCGACAACAATGACAACGGCCTGGATACGCCCGTTGGCGGCGCCATTGTCAGCGCGCCGTTTGACATGCAGCCCCACGACCCCGGTGCGCTAAATAACACTGTGTTGGACCCAACGCAGGCCTCCACGCACCACCCGACCATCGATTTTGGTTTGATCAAGAATTTTGACCTGGCGCTCATCAAGCGTATCCACGCCACGCAGCCCACGCCCATTCAGCCCGGGCAGGATGTGACCTTCACGATTACCATTATCAACCAGGGCGACTTTGCGGCGGCCAACGTGACGGTGGCGGACTATATTCCGCCCGGCTTTACGCTGAGTCCGCTGGAGACCGATTGGAACGGCGGCCCCACCGGGACGGTCAGCCATGCGCTGGGATCCACATTGGCGGCGCACAGCCAAACGGCGGTGGACATTATTCTGCGCGTCAACAATCCGCTGACGCCGGGCAATTACACCAATATGGCCGAAATTGCCAGCGCCACCGATCAGAATGGCAACCCTGTGGTGGATGTAGACTCGACGCCCGACAGCAACAACAACAACGATGGCCCGCCCAAGGATGACGTGGTCAACGAAGATCACAAGAACAATCCCACTGACGACGAAGATGACCACGACATCAGCACTTTAGTGGTTGACGTCTTCGATCTGGCGCTGATCAAGCGGCTAGCGGTTGGGCAACACGTCGGCGGTCCTGCCCGGCGCCGAGGTGACGTTTACGCTGGAAATTCGCAATCAGGGCACGGTGGCCGCCACCAATATTGAGTTGATCGACTACATTCCGGTCGGCTTCAGCCTGAGCCCCAATAACAGCGCCAACTGGACCGATGGCGGCAGCACGGCCACCTATGCCAGCATTGCCAGCCTAGCGCTCCAATGGGGTGACCACCGTCGATGTGGTGCTGCTGGTGGATTCCTTGGCCGCCACCGCCGTTTACACCAACGTGGCTGAGATCAAAGACGCTGCCGGCCCCAACGGCAACCCCATCTCGGATATCGACTCGACGCCGGAAGATGTGCAGCAAAACGGGCCGGCGGATGTGCTGACCGCTGATGATAACGTGGCGGGCGGCAACGGCAAACTCGGCGGCGACGAAGATGATCACGATCCGGCCTTTGTCAACGTGGGCAATATTTTTGACCTGGCCCTGCGCAAAACATTGGCGCCAGGACAACCAATCCCATCAAAAATGGCGATGACATTACCTTTACTGTCACCGTCTTCAACCAGGGCACGCTGATCGCCGACAACATTGTGCTGGTCGACTATCTGCCCGCCGGCTTTACGCTGAGCGCCAATGAGCCCAATTGGACCGGCAGCGGCAGCACGGTGACGCGCCCTCACTGGCCAGTTGGCGCCAGGCAGTAGCACCAGCGTCACTATTCGGCTGACCGCCAGCAATGTGAGCGCGGCTGGCGTCTACACCAATACGGCTGAAATCCAGAGCGCCACCGACGACCAGAACAATCCGCGCACCGATGTGGACTCGACGCCGGAAGGCGCGCAGGGCAACGGCCCCAACGACACGTATGTGACCAATGACGATGTCAATGGCAATGGTCTGGCCGGTGGTGATGAAGATGACCACGACCCCGAACCGTTCCGCGTGGAAATCTTCGATCTGGCGCTGACCAAGACACTGTCCGCCGCCAGCCGCCCATGATCCGGCCCGGCCAGGATGTGACCTATACCATCACAATTTTCAATCAGGGCTCCATGCCTGCGGCCAATATTGTGGTGGTGGACTATGTGCCAACCGGCTTTACGCCCAGTCCGCTGGCCACCGGTTGAGCGGCGGCAGCACTTCATCCGCGCCTCGTTGCTGGTCCATTGGCGCCGCAAACATCCACGCAAATCAATGTTGTATTGCGCGCCAACAGCCCACTGGCATCGGGCAACTACGTCAATGTGGCCGAAATTCAGTCGGCCACCGACGCCAATGGCAACCCGGTCACCGACATCGACTCGACGCCCGATGGCAGCAACACCAATGACGGCGCGCCCAAAAACGACGTGACCAACGAAAATCACAAAGCCAATCCCGGTGATGACGAAGACGATCACGATCCGGAACCCATCCGCGTGGTCAATCCGCTCATTGAGATCCTGAAGAAGCTGAACACGCCGCAACCCATCCGCACGGGCGATGCCATCAGCTTTACGCTGACCATCACCAATTCGGGCGATGTGACGGCCACAGCGGTTTCGGTGTTCGACAATTATGACACGCTCTACTTGCAATATGTGGGCGCCACACCGGCCTCTGAAGACAATAACGACGACGGGCGGCTGGATTGGGCGGACATCACCATTCCGCTGGGCGACATGGCGCCGGGCGATACGGTCAAGATCGACGTAACTTCATTGGTCTGGCCGATACCAGCAAGCTGGGCGCCCAGCAGCCCTGTGTAGAAACGGGCGCCACCTGCAATATGGCCGGCATTGGCAGCGCCACCGGCTTCGTGCCTGGTCTGCCGCCCATTGTCTTCCCACCGGCGGAAAATACGGATGAAGCCGCCATCATCAACCCCACGGCGGTCAGCCTGATCAACCGTAAGGTGCAGGCAGGCGCCAACGGCATGACCATTAGCTGGTCCACCGTGACCGAAAACGACATGCTGGGCTTCAACATCCGCCGCACCACCAAAGGCGGCAAGCCCATACAGATTAACGCAGAGATGATCTCAGCGCAGCATCCGGGTCAGGGAACCGGCGCCGACTACAGTTACACGGACCCGACCGGTCTGAGTGGGGCCGAAAGCGCCAGCTACATCTACATCCTGGATGTGATGACGCTGGAAGGACGTACCGAAAGCCATATTCTGAATCCACCGAGCAACACCACCAACATTCTGCTACCTGTACTCTTCCGTTAGCAAATAGAAAAGGGCCGCATTTTCATGCGGCCTTTTCTACTGGAGCCTATATGTGGTTCGGAGTGCATTTCAGTTTAGGGGCAAATGATGATGCTTGCGTCTGTGAGACCTTGTAAAAGGTCTGGTCATACCGGCGGTCATCTTGCCCCCAAAGCGAAACGCTGACTGAGTTCGATTCGGATTGCCTATAAAGGAGCCAAGAACTATACTATAGCAATGACCAACAAACCATCCATCCTGATTTTTACTGCCCCCTAGCCTCTATGACGTCATTTTCAGCCCGCAGGCCCAGATGCGGCTGGTTGAGATTGGCGAGTTGACATGCAACCCGGAGGAGCGCAATTGGTCCGCCGCCGAACTGGCGCAGCGCATTGGCGGTTTCGACGCCGTGATCACCGGCTGGGGCTCGCCCACTTTTAGCGCCGAAGTGCTCGACCATGCCAACCGGTTGCGGCTGGTGGCCCACTCGGCGGGCACCATCAAAAAGCTGCTGCCGCCGCACGTCTTTCGCGCGGCGTGGCGGTGACCCATGCTGTCGGCGCCATTGCGCCCGCCGTGGCCGAAATGACCATCACGCTGATCCTGCTCAGCCTGCGCCAGGTCCACGTGCTGGATCGGCAGATGAAGGTCGGGCTGCCGTGGCGGGAGATCAAAGCGTCCGGCCTGGCCCAGGAATCAAGGGCAATCGCGTGGGCGTGGTGGGTGCGGGCTACACCGGTCGCGAAACGATCTGGCGGCTCAAGGCGCTGGGCGCCGAGGTGTGGGTGCATGATCCCTATTTAGCCGATGCCCGAGCAACTGAGCTGGGCGTCCACAAAGCCGAGCTGGATGACCTCTTCCGTGACTGCCCCATTGTGACCATGCAGGCGCCGCCCACAGATGAAACTCACCGCATGATCGGCGCCCGTCAACTGGCGCTGCTGCGCGACGGCGCCATCTTTATCAACACCGCCCGCTCACACACGGTAGACCAGGGCGCGCTGCTGGCCGAATTGCGCACCGGGCGCTTTCTGGCCGCGCTGGATGTGTTCGATCAGGAGCCGCTGCCGGAGGACAGCCCCTTCCGCCAGCTCGACAACGTGATCCTCACGCCCCACGTGGCCGGCGCCACCCAACGTCGCGCACCCGCCAGGGCGATGTGATCGTGAGCGAGATCGCCAGCTTCTTCCAAGATGAAAGCCTGGCGTATGAGGTGCGGCTGGAAATGTTGGAGACGATGGCGTAGGGGTAACGGGTGGCGAGTGGTGGATGGCCCATATGCAACCCGCCACCCTCAGTTTGCGTATTGGGATTGAACCGAAGCGCCAAAAGTGATATGCTTGAGAGCGTTCACATGGCAGACCGTTCAATTTACAGGCAGGCGGGGTTGACGTGACTTCCGCATTCAACGGATTTTTATTGCGTATTTCGTATTGCGTCAAGCCGTTCAGAATCAAGTATCGAAACAAGCCCCTAAACCGGTACACGCACCACGCAATACGCAACACATCCTCTTTGCCCCAGCCCCGCCACCAACCAGACAACTATAAAGGAGCAAAATTATGTCGCGACGCAGCCATGAAGTCGATTTTCGGATTTTTGGAGACGACCTGCAATTTGTTACCGTGGAATTGGACCCCGGCGAAACGGTCATTGCCGAAGCCGGCGCCATGATGTATATGGAGGACGGCATCTCGTTTGAGACCAAAATGGGCGATGGGTCCAACCCGTCCGCCGGCCTTTTTGACAAGCTGGTCAGCGTGGGCAAGCGCCTATCACCGGCGAATCGCTCTTTCTGACCCACTTTACCAACCGCGGCCAAGGCAAGCGGCATGTGGCCTTTAGCGCCCCCTATCCAGGCAAAATCATCGGCATTGATCTGGACGAGGCCAATGGCGAACTGATCTGTCAGAAGGATGCATTCCTAGCCGCCGCTATGGGCACCGAGCTCAGTATTGCGTTTACCCGACGGCTGGGCAGCGGCTTCTTTGGCGGCGAGGGCTTTATCTTGCAGCGCATGCGGCTATGACGGCAACGTCTTTATCCACGCCGGCGGCACCATTGCGGAGCGGCGGCTGACCGGCGAAAAACTCATGGTGGATACGGGCTGTATTGTGGCCTTTGAGTCCACCATCGATTATGACATTCAGCGCGCCGGCAATTTGAAGTCTATGGTCTTTGGCGGTGAAGGGCTCTTCCTGGCCACGCTGCAAGGGCATGGCCAGTGTTTGGCTGCAATCGCTGCCCTTCTCACGCCTGGCCGACCGCATTATCGCCAATGCGCCGCGGGTCGGCGGCAGCCAAACGGGCGAAGGCTCGGCGCTGGGTGGACTGGCCAAACTTTTTGAGCAATAAGTATATGCACCACTTCACCTTTACTCTCCAACATCAAGCATTGGGCGCCGACGCCAACGGCTGGAGCGGTGGGAAATGCGTCACGACACGCGCACCGTGGCGGCGGCGCGTCGCCATTATCATCTGCGATATGTGGGACAACCACTGGAGCAGCGGCGCAGCCGAACGGGTGAACATCATGGCGCCGCGCATGAACCAGGTGCTGCACGCGGCGCGCAACCACGGCGCGCACATTCTCCACGCACCGTCGGAGACTATGCCGTTCTATGCCAATTCAGCGGCCCGCCAGCGCATGTTAGACTTGCCCGCGGTTCAGCTGCCCGCGGCCAAAGAGCACCCGGCGCCGCCGCTGCCCATCGACGCCTCGGATCACGGCTCGGACACGGGCGAAACCAGCACCTTCAAAGCGTGGAGTCGCCAACATTCAGCGCTGGATATTGACGAGGCCCGCGACGGCATTTCGGACAACGGCGAGGAGATCTATCGCTATTTGCAGCAGCAGCAGATCGAGCAGGTGCTGATCATGGGCGTCCACACCAACATGTGCGTGCTCAACCGCTCATTTGCCATCAAGCAGATGGTGCGCTGGGGCGTCCCCATTGCCCTGGTGCGCGACCTGACCGACGCCATGTACAACCCCGCCATGGCGCCCTACGTCAGCCACGATGACGGTGTTCAACTGGTCATTGGCTATATTGAGAAATTTTGGTGTCCCACTATAGAGAGTGGGCAGTTATACCTGGCTCTGTCATAGACGAAAATCGACTACTAGACTAAAATCATGCACAAGCCTTTTCATCTATGCCAACCGCGAGTATGGCGGAGGGGGCATAAATAGAGCGGATATAATGTTAAAGAGAGGAGCCTGAAACGGCTCCTCTCTTTTTGTAAACAAATATTTACAATCCACCCCGGCCGTGTAAGCGTTCCGTCACACCACGTCATTTGCAAACAGGGTATATTTGAATAGAACAAACATAGCGCTATTTTATTGTCATGCGCTAGCAGTCGGGCAAACTTATATTGTCGGAAAGCAGAAACTGAGTTTTTGGCAAAAACTCAGTTTCTTATCCGGTAAAATTACTTTGTCGTACTGCTAGCAGGCTTTCATAATTGAACTATTCAACTAAATTAACCCATGCAAATTACTCGACGCCACTTTCTGATGGGCGCACTCTCTGTGGCCACCGCCGGCGCCCTCGCCACTCGATTCGGTCCCCAACGTATTTTTTCTTACGTGAAGCCGGAACCCCGTCGCATTCCCTTGGAAGCATTCGATGCAAGCCCCTATTATGATGTATGCATTATCGGCTCCGGTCCGGCCGGGGCGACTTTGGGTCAACGCCTGGTGGATCAAGGTTTGCGCACAGTTATTCTGGAGTCTGGTTTCTTGTTGACCAAGGATAAGGTTGACCCGCGGCTGCAACAGATGGAAACATACCGCAGCGTAGGCCCCATCAACTATCCGCTCACCGCCACCCGCGTACGCGCCATCGGCGGCACTTCCAATATCTGGACCGGCCGCTGCACGCGGCTGCACCCCATCGATTTTGAGCCCAATGCCTATACGCCAGCCGGGGCGGAATGGCCCATGCGCTATGCAGAGTTTGAACCCTATTACGCCCAGGCGGAGCAGACGCTGCGCGTCCGTGGCACGGAGACATCAGAATTTCAGGCGCCACGTGAAAATGCATTGCCCATCCAAATCACCGTCGATGACCGCGACGCCCGCAGCTTAGTGGAACCATTGGGGCTCACGGTGGATCAGCCCCCTACTTCGACCGGCAACTGGGGCGGGCCGATCCGCGCTGCCGTTGATCTGCTGCCAACTTTTACCGATTCGCCCTTGGCCACACTGGTCTCGGGCGCTACGGCGACCCGCTTGCATGTTGAAGAAGATGGTTCCATCAGCGGCATCACCGTGCAGAACCTGCGCGGCGCGACCAAGATCGTGCGCGCGGCCACCGTTGTGGTTGCCTGCGGCGCCGTGGAGAGCGCCCGCCTGCTCTTGCTCTCCACCGCCCCAAACCATCGGCAGGGCATTGGCAACCACCATGATCTGGTGGGCCGTTTCTTCAATGAACATCCCCATTTACACTGGGCCGGCACAATTGCCAAGCGACCATCCACGCGCCAGTTGGTGCGCATCCATCAATTTTATGATCAATTCAAGCAGGACGGCCTTGGTGCGCTGACGCTGGTGCTCGACTGGAACGACAAGGCAAAAGACAATCTGCTCATCGCCACTACCACGGAGATGCACCCACAGTTTACCAACCGCGTCATGCTTTCGTCCGAGTTGAAAGATTACTTTGGGAATCCCGGCGTCGATCTGTGGCTCGATTTTGACGAAAAAGATCGCGCCACTCTGGCGCGCGCTACCGAGGTAGTCGAGAATATTTACGCCGATCTAGGCGCGACCAACATGCATCTCGCCGGCGAAAGCTGGGGCCATCATCACATTGGCGCCTGCCGCATGGGGAACGATCCGCAGACCAGCGTGCTGGACGCCAACCTGCGCGTCCACGAATCACCCAATCTGTATGTGCTGAGCAGCGCGGCCTTTGTAACCGGCGGCGCCGGCCACCCCACGGTGGCCATTGTGGCGCTCGCGCACCGCCTGGCCGAACATTTGACGAGAGGTTAGCATTGGGGATTGGGGATTAGGGGCTGGGGAGCGTTCTCCCGAATCCCCAATCCCCAGCCCTTACGCCGCCGCATCCGGTCCTGCCGCTGCGGCGGCTTGCGCGTTGCGGCGCACGTAATCTTCCACCCAGAGCAGATTGCCATTGGCGTGCTCAATGGTGCGCAGCAGCGTATCCATGGAGTCCACCTCTTCCACCTGCTCGGTGACAAACCATTGCAGAAAATTGCGGGTGATATGATCGCTTTCCGCCGTGGCAATGCTCACCAGATTGTTGATCTGGTCGGTCACCTTCAGCTCCTGCTCCAGCGCATATTTGACGGCGTCGGCCGCGTCCTCAAAGTCATTGCGCACCTCCGGCGTGCTGGGGATAATGGGTTTGGCGCCGGCATCCAACATAAAATGCACAAACTTCATGGCGTGCATGCGCTCTTCCTCGGCCTGGCGAAAGAAATAACCGGCCAGGTCGGGCAGCGCCTCATCTTCAAAGTAGACCGCAATGGACACATATTGGGATGACGCCGTAAACTCGCTCTGGATTTGGGCATTGAGCGGTTCGAGCAGGGCGCGATTGATAATCATGAATTGTTCTCCTTAATTTGCATTGATATTTAACAGAATACTCTCGGCGGGTTGTCCAGTTTGGCGGGCCAGACGCCTTAGTTTGCCGTTCAACCGATGGCGCTCCAACGGATCCACGTTATGGTTGGCCGCGCTGTGGGCAATCAGCCGGGCGTGCCGCCACAGCACGTCCAGCCGGGCACGCGCCCGCGTCACGTGGGCGATTTCACAAAGCGATTCCAGCAGTTGCTCGATGATCACTACATCGCCGCCCGTGTAGTGGCGCAACTGCCCAAACGCCAGATCGATCATGGCTTCAAAGCTGGACCGCTGCCAAAAGAGGCGCAGCTCACCAGTTTCATCATAGCGCCGCCTGGGCAATTCGGGAAGTTCAGCCGCCTGGATGAGCAGATTCGTCATATAGTTGACGCAGTTGGAAGCTGTCGTCGGGTCGTTCACGGCGGGCGAGACGGCCTTCAGCGCAATATCCTCAAGCTGGCGCAAGCCCAGCAGCAGGTCCTCCAACATGGTGCGCTCTGTCCCAATGTCAAAGGCAGCCCGCAGCTTCTCCGCCAAATCGTCGGAGAGATGATCCGCCGGCCAGATGGTCAGGAAATCGCCGTGCGCGCTCACAAAATCGCCCACCATGCGCTCCATGCGAATGAGCATATTATCAGCGGCGGCCAACCGCACCAGCTCAGCAAAATCGATGGCCTGTATATAACCGACCTGTTCGGCAAAGATGCGCAGAGCGTCGCTCGGCGCGGCGGGCAAAGGCTCATCGCCCTCTTCGACGGGCAAATGCTGATGCTCAATCGAGCGCAATTTGTCCAGCACCCCTTCGGTTTGGCGGTTGATATCGGCCAAAATATAGCTGACACGCGTATGCTTGGCAATAAAGTCGATATAGTAGATCAGTGCGACCATGCTGCCCAAGGCCAAAAATACGGCAAACCCCACGGCGCCCACCGGCACGCTATTTTCGCCGATAAAAAGCATGACGGTCAAGCTATACACAAAGGTCCCAATAAAGATGCTGAGCACATATTGCGAGGTTTGGCCGCGGATAAAATTGCGCAAAATGCGTGGGGAAAACTGCTGCGAAGCCAACACCATCACCACCATCAAAATGGAAAAAGTCATGGTCACAACGGTGAGCATGGACCCGGCGATGGTTGCCAGGATCGACAGCGCCTGGCTTGAGCTAATCGTGAATCCAAAGCCGCGGGCGCCATCGATGTCAAAGCGGGCGACACCCACGGCCACGATAAAGGCCACTATTGTTGTCCCGGCGGGCAACGCCCAAAGCGACGTACGCAAGTCATCCCACACGGCGCGCAGGCGCAAATTGCTCAGTTCCATTTAAGCATTCTCCGCGGAGGTCGTCTGCGTCATTTGCAAAATCTGCTCTAGTACCATTTGGCGTTGGTTTGCCGACAGCGGTGCAAACTGATACATCTCCGTAAACCAGAAGCCATCCACCGCCAGCCGCACCAGCAAGGCCAGCGCCGGCTCCAATCCGGCTGCCTCCACCTGCTGCTGCCACTGCCCATAATGTTGCCGCATAATTTCTAATACCGAGGGATAGCGTTCCCCCGCCGCAAACAAGCTGGCAAACAGGCTGGCGTTGTCCGCATCGGTAATCTGCTCAATGGACGCCTTGGCATAGGCGCGCAGCCAGCCGCCGGGGCCGTCATCTTCCGTTTCCACCAGCGTTTGCAGCCGGGCGTTAAAACGGTCCGTGTGATATTGAAACAGTTCCTCAAGCATGGCCAGCTTGGTGGGGAAGTGATAGAGCAACCCGCCTTTGCTCAGGCCAGCTTCCTGGGCCACGGCGTCCAGCGTCAACTGC
>JAWKON010000001.1:0-307112 GCA_041391125.1 Caldilineaceae bacterium | reverse complement strand
CCGCAATGAGGCGTCGATCATAGAGACCGGCTCATCGGCCAGGATCAGCCGCGGCTTGAGGATGAGGGCGCGCGCCACCATGACGCGCTGACGTTGGCCGCCGCTCAGTTGATGCGGATAGCGGCCCAGCGTCTCTTCCGGGCGCAGACCGACCGTCTCCAGCGCCTCCTCGATGAGACGCCACTTTTCGGCCGGCGACTTGGCCAGGTTCATGTAATCAATCGGCGTAGTCAGCACGTGGTCGACGCGATAAAAGGGGTTGTAAACCTCGAACGGATCTTGAAAAATGACCTGCACATCATTCAAAAATGCCCGCGAATCAGCGGCGGCAAGTTTGCGCAGATCGCTCCCTTTATACAGAACGCTGCCGGTGGTCGGCTCAATGAGCCCCAGCAATAAGCGGGCCAGCGTGGTTTTGCCGCTGCCACTCTCGCCCACTACCGCGGTGATGGAGGGCGCGTCGCCGCTGATGGTCATGGAAAAGTCATCCAGCGCCACGGTTTTGGTGCGATCAAAAAGGCCGCCGCCAAACGTTTTGGTCACGTGGCGGGCTTCGAGGAGTGCGGTCATCAAATGATTCCTATTCAGGAAGTTATTCACCCCTTCCTGACCCTCCTCTTGAGGGGAGGGAAAGAAAGCTCCTCCCCCTCGAGGGGGAGGCCGGGAGGGGGTCTAAAGTTGTCTATTCCGCAAAATGACAGGCTGCCATGACGCCCGGCTGCACCTCACGCAGGGCCGGCACTTCGAGGCTGCAGCGTTCCTGGGCCAGCGGGCAGCGGGTGCGAAAGACGCAGCCGGAGGGCACGGCGAGCAGCGAAGGCGGCAGACCGGGAATGCCCACAAATTCCCCCTTGCTTTCGGTGGAGGGCAGGCTTTCGATGAGCAGTTGCGTGTAGGGATGGCGCGGGCGGTTGAAAATCTCGCGCACCGGCGCCACCTCCATCAGCCGACCGGCGTACATGACGCCCAGCCGCTCGACAAATTGGGCCATCAGCCCCATGTCGTGGCCCACCAGCATGACCGAGGCGTTGATCTCGCTTTGGGCCTCTTTGAGTGTTTCCATGACCTGCCGCTGCACTACCACGTCGAGCGCGCTGGTGGGTTCGTCGGCGATGATGATTTTGGGGCCGAGGCTGATGGCAATGGCGATGATGACGCGCTGCTTCATGCCGCCGCTCAATTCGTGGGGAAACATGTTGGCAACCTGCGGCGGGAGACCCACCTTAGCCAGCAGCAGCTCCACCCGTTCATCCAGCTCGCGTTTGGTCAATTTGACGCCATGATCCACCAGCCCCAGGTTGATCTGATTGCGCACGCGCATAACCGGGTTGAGCGAGTTCATCGACCCCTGCGCCACCAGGGCAATCTGCGCCAGGCGCAGCGCCTTCATTTCGCGTTCGGGCAGGGTCAGCAAATTGGCATCCTCCAGCCAGATGCTGCCGGAGACCACCCGCGCCGGCGGCTTAATCAACCGCATGATCGTGAGCACCATGCTGGATTTGCCGGAGCCCGACTCGCCCACCAGCCCAAAGCGCTCCTGCGCCCGCAAAGCAAAGGTGACGTCTTCCACGGCGTGGACGGGGCCGCGCGGGGTGTCGTAATAGACGCTCAGATTTTGCAGGCGCAACACATCGCGCTTGGCGGCGCTGTCGTGGCGTTCCGCTTGGCGCGCAAATTCATAGGTATAACTCACCATTAGGCCGCCCTCCGAATGCGTGGATTGGCGACCTCATCCAGCCCCACGCTGATCAGAAAGAGGCTGATAAAGAGCAGGCCGATCACAATAATCGGCGGCAGCCACCACCACCACCAGCCGTTGATCACGGCGGCGTTATAGTTGATCCAGAAGAGCGTCATGCCGATGGTGGGCGCATCCATTGGCCCCAGCCCCAGCACTTCCAATCCAATCGACGCCAGCACCGCCGCCGAGACCGAGCCGACCAGCGACGCCGCCAGATAGGGCAGCAAATTGGGCAATATCTCCTTGAAAATAACGGCTCGCCCCGGCATCCCCGAAAGGCGCCACCTGCACATAGGAGCGTTCGCGCAGCGTGAGCACCTGCGCCCGAATGGTGCGCGCCGGGTAGAGCCAGGCCAGCGACGCCACCACCAGCGCCATCTGCTCCACCGAGAGACCGCCCGGCACCATCATGGCCACCACAATCAGCACCATGAGCCCCGGAATGGTCAGCCCCACATCCACAATGCCGGTGAGCAGCGTATCGACCCAGCCGCCATAATAGGCGCCGAGGAAGGCCAGCAGGCTGCCAAAGCCCACGCCCAAAAAGCCCGCAATCAGCCCGATGCGCAGCGTCATCGGCGTGCCGACGACCATGACGGCAAAGAGGTCGCGCCCCTGTTTGTCGCTGCCAAAGGGCAATTCGGCGGAGGGTGGCTGCAGCGGCATCACCGAAATTGGGCGGGCGTTGTCCAGGTTCACAAAGAAGCGGCCAATAACCGATGAAAGCAGCAAAGCGAAGAAGAGCACCAGCCCAATCACCAGCGACGGATTGCGGCGGCAGTAGCGCACGGCATAGTCCAGAAATTCGCGCCAGCCCGGTTGATAGTCCGCATAGTCGCGCAGCGTCCCCGGCTCAATTGTAGTTGCCATGTTACGCTCTCCGATAGGTGATCCGCGGGTCGAGCAGCGGATAGATGATGTCGAGGATAAAGGTGGCCAGGCCAATCGAGATGATGACAACAAAGACGATGCCCTGCACCAGGTAAAAGTCCGAGCCGCGAATGGCCTGATAGAGCATGGTGCCAATGCCCGGATAGCCAAAGATCACCTCGACCAGCACGGCGCCCGACACGATTTGGCCCAGCGCCAACGCCACCGCCGTCACCTGGGGCAGCAGTGCGTTGCGAATGGCGTAGCGCGTAAAGATGGTGCGGTCGCGCAGCCCCATGGCGTCGCTGAAAATAACGTAATCCTCGCCCTGCGTCATGATCATGAGCGAGCGCATACCCAGCGCCCAGCCGCCGGTCGAAACCAGGATAATCGACAGCGCCGGCAGGATCGAGTGCCAGATCATGTCCCAGATAAAACCGAGCGTGAACGAGGGGATGGTGCCGGTGGTGTAGCCGCCATACATGGGAAAGAACCCCAGGTAAAAGCCAAACACATAGACCAAAATGAGCCCCAACAGGAAAAAGGGAATGGCGCTCAGCATCAGGATCGGCGGCATTACATATTTGAGGAAGCCCGGCGCATTGGGCCAGGCCAACAGCGCGCCCAGCAGATTGCCGATCAGAAAGCCCAAAATTGTAGTGACGAGCAGCAACGTCACCGTCCACGGCAGCGCTTCGGCCATCATGTCGATCACTTTGCGCGGATAATTGGCAATGGAATAGTTAAAGTCAAAGCGCGACATATCGCTTAGATAGGTCAGATATTGCTGCCAGAGCGGTTTGTCCAGGCCGAACTTGGTCTCGAACTCCGTGATCATCTCCTCCAGCCCGGCCTGCACCGCGCCGCTCAACGCCGATTGAGAGACCAACTTCTCGCGAATGGGATTCTGCCCGCCCAACCGCGGCAGCACAAAATTAAAAGTCGCCGCCGCCCACACCACGACCACAAAGATGAGGAAACGGCGGACGATGTAGGTGATGCTCACTGTTTGCTCCTCGAGGATGACAGGATGACAAGATGACCGGATGAAAGTCTCCTTGTCACCCTGTCATCTTGTCATCCGGTCATCTTGTCATCCGGTCATCTTGTCATCCGTCTTTCCACACTACGCCTGCGTCGCCGTCACGTTATGCAACACCAGGGCGAAGGTCAAATGCCACTGGGCTGAATTGGTGTACGGGTTGTTTGCGTCCGGCATGTTGGTCCAGTTTTCGGTCGTCCACGGCAGACGGTGGAAGCCTTGGGTGAGCTGGATGTCGGGCAGTTCGGGCAGCCAGATTTCCATGCTTTTGACCCAGATGTCGATCAGCGCCTCCGTATCTGTGGGCGGTGTGACATAGGCCTGGTCGGCCAGCTTGTCGAAAGCATCATTGTGCCAGCGCGAGAAGTTGACGGCGTGACCGCCAGGAATGGCTTCCGAGCTGCTCTGGTAGAGCGCCAGAGTTTCTTGCGGCTCGCGGCAGCTTCCGCCATGACCGAAGAGGCAGCCGGTAAAATTGCCGGTGGAGAAGTTGCTGAACATGTCCGGTGGTTCCGAATAGCTGGCCTCAATACCGCCGCGTTTCAACATTTCGACCAACACCGGGCCTACGCTGGTAAAGTCGAAGAAGCTGATGATGTCGAGCTTGACCTGCGCGCCCTTTTCATCCATCCACATACCATCGCCATTCTTCGTCCAGCCCTTGGCCGTGAGTAGCTCATCACCTTTTTCTGGATTGTATTCAAGCGTATTGTATGTCTCCAGCAACGATTGAGTGGCGTCAAAGTAGGGCTGTAAGGGCGGATAATCGGGCATGGGCAGCGGCGTCACTTTGGACGAGCCGGACCAGGAGATGTCGACGATCTTGGAGCGGTCAATGTAATAACTGAGCGCCCAGCGCACATTTTTGTCGCTCCACGGCTCCACCTCGGTGTTGACATAAAGCGAGTGCGGCCACCAGTCCACATAGCCATAGGGCGACTCTTTGCCGGTCCACGAAGTGGCTTTGTCATTGCCGTCGAGCACGGTCGGGAAGCTCGACGGCTGGATGCCGGTGGTGAAATCGACATCGTTCTTGATCACCAACTGCACCAGTTGCTGCTCACCCTGATCGGGCAGCAGGATAAAGCGTTCCACTTCGGGCAGTTTGGCCACGCCGGCCGCCACGCCCCACCAATCATCAGCGCGATCCAAAATCTTCTGCTGCGGCGAAGTGTGTACAACGCGCCACGGGCTGGTGGTCACAGGCCACCCTTTCTCCAGATCGAAATGGGTAAAGGTGGAGAGATCCTCACCCTCGAAGATGTGCTTGGGCAGCATGTAGACGCCGATGTCAAAGTGATAGGTCAGCAGCCAGAAGAAGCGCGGAGCCGGCACGGTCAGCGTCACTTTCACCGTCTGCGGGTCGACGGCCTCGGCCTTGTCCATAACCTGCGCCACGTTGGTGCCCCAGCGGATCTTGGCGCCATACTCCTTGCACGCATTGAGGGTGAAGGCCACATCCTCGGCGGTAAAGTCCTCGCCATCGCTCCATTTGATGTTGGGCCGCGTCTTGATGGTCAGCTCTTTGAAGTCGTCCGAATATTCATAGCTCTCGGCCAGCCACATGTACTCTTTATCGGCAAAGGCGCTATAAAAGGCCAGCGGTTCATAAATCAGGTTTGAGCCAAATTGATGGTTCGCCACCGGCACAAAGGGATTCCACTGATCCCACTCGGTAAACTTGCCCTGGGTGCCGCCGCGCACGGCAATAAAGGTGCGGTTGCGCGCCACATCCTTGAGCCCGCCGGCCACGGTGACGCCTTCAGCCGGGGCTTCGGCGGCCGCGGGCGCCGGCGCTTCCGATGAGGTGGCCGGTGCGGGTTGACCACAGGCGGCCAGCCACGGCGCCGCCAGCGCCGCCGCCCCGAGAATTTCGGCATATTGCAGAAATTCACGGCGGGTTACTTTACGTCCATTATTTTCGGTTGACATGAGCATCTCCTTATTTGCAGGCAAATTCGACGTTATTCATGGTGAATACAACCACACATTTACGCTACACAAGGAACAGCGGGGAGACCAACTTACAACCCGTAAACATAGAGCTGCGTTTACGACTTATAGACAAACACCGTTACGAGAGTGACGCACGCACGTGTGAATTGATCAACGCGGCTTCTCTCGTCTATAGGCTGATTGGATTGGGGAAGGAAGTCAGGCAAATTGTTATCCGCTTGCCGCCAGAACAGGGAGCTTGATCGGCACGCGGAATCACATCCTTTCGGACACATGTATCAACACTAATCGCGAGGAAGGTATACAAGAAAATACCCTTACTATTTGATCATAGCACCTATTTTGAAAATGGTAAAACCAGTTAACGCCGCCGAATTCATTCGGCGGCTGCTAAAGCAAACCGACTTAAGCCGGTTTCCCGTATCAGCCACCGATTTTAACCGGTTTCCCATGCCAGACGCAGAATTCATTCTGTGGTACGCTGATTTGACAGGTTTTCTGAAAACGTTTACAATCCGGCCGTAAACGTTTTCAGACTCCCGATCCCTTTTTTACCAACTTAAAGAAATATTCGTTTGGCTGCCAAAATAGAAGATGTAGCGCGCCAGGCTGGCGTCTCTATTGCCACCGTGTCGCGCGTACTCGCGAACAAGCCTCATGTCAGTGCCAAAACGCGCCAGCAAGTGCTGGACGCTGTGGATGCGTTGGGCTATCGGCCCAGCCGGGCCGCGCGCAGTCTGCGCTCTAAACAGACCAAGACCTTGGGGTTGATTATTTCGGATATTCAAAACCCCTTTTTTATTGCCATCGTGCGCGCCGTAGAAGATGTGGCCTATCAGTACGATTACACTGTTGTCCTTTGCAACAGCGACGAAGACCCGGCCAAAGAGGCGCTCTATGTGGAATTGATGGTGGCGGAGAATATGGCGGGCGTAATTATCTCCCCCACGGCCAAGGCGGGCGTGGCCTGTCGCCAGCTTTTTGAGGCCGCCATTCCGGTGGTTGCTGTTGACCGCAAGCTCACCGGCCTACCGGTGGATTCTGTAATTGTGGACAACGCGGCCGCCAGCTATCAGGTGATTACTCATTTGATTGAAGCCGGCCACACGCGCATCGGCGCCATATTGGGCACGCCGGACGTGTCCACCGGCAGCGAGCGCCAGCAAGGATATCTGAATGCGTTGACAGAGCACGGCCTGCCAGTGGTGGCGGAACTGCTGCGTTGCGGGGTGCCGAAAACGGAGACTGGCTATCAGCTCACCAATGAACTGTTGGCGCTGCCCGACCCGCCCACAGCGCTTTTTACCGGCAACAATCTGCTCACCGTGGGCGCGCTGCGCGCCATCCACGAACGTGGGCTGCGGATGCCCGATGACGTGGCGCTGGTAGCTTTTGACGAGATGGAGTGGATGTTTGTGATGAACCCGCCGCTGACGGTGGTGGCCCAGCCCACGTATGCAATGGGCCAAAAGGCGGCGGAACTGTTGCTGGCGCGTATTCAAGATAGCGCGCGGCCCATAGAGGAGATCACGATGATGGCCACGGTTGATTATCGCGGCTCTTCGCTAGCACCGCGGCTGGCAGCGTCACATGCCGTATAAGCCGCGGCGCTACATAAACTTGTGCGGTAGGGAAATTATCCCTTTTTTCCGCTTTAGCCAGTTCCGTGAATCGGTGGGCCTTTTGGGGAGCAGCTCCCGCTCACGGACTGGCTTGCCTCTGCGTATTCAAGTTCATTTTTCATAACTGGAGAAAACCAATGACCAAAGCAAGACTTCTCACCCTTGTGCTCGTCCTTGGCCTGCTGCTCTCGGCCTGCGCCGCGCCCGCTGCTGCACCGGCAGCTGGCGATGGCGGCGGCGAAACGGCAGCCGCGGACATCACCATCGACGTGCTGACCTTCACCGGCCCGCAGATTGCCGAGCCGCTGCAGCGCCGCGGCGCCGAGTTCACGACCAACACCGGTATTAAGGTCAATGTGACGGTGGTGCCCTTTAGCGACCTTTATCAGAAGGTGCTGACCGATCTTTCCACCGGCACCAATGCTTTTGACGTTTACGTCTTTGCGCCGCAGTGGATGGTCGACTATGTGGAGCCGGGCTACCTGCTCGACATTTCGGACTGGGTCAGCAGCACGCCCGATTTACAGTGGGACGACATTGCGCCATTCTTCCGCGATTTCAGCTCCACCTACAAAGGCAAAACCTATACGATTACGCTGGATGGCGACTTCCAGATGGTCTACTATCGCACCGACGTGGCCGAGCAGATCGGCATGGGCGCGCCGCAAACCTGGGATGACTATCTGGCCTTTGCCGAAGCCGCCAACGGCATGGACATGAATGGCGACGGCGAAGCCGATTACGGCTCCTGTATTGCCAAGAAACGCCAGGCCCAATCCTACTGGATGATCACCTCTGTGGCCAGCGCCTATTTGCAAAGCCAGGGCACTTCGCAGGGCGGTTTCTTCAACACCGCCGACATGGCGCCCCTTTATGGCAACAATGCCGCCTTCAAAAAGGCTTTGGAAGTCTACGGCGCCACCACGGCCTTTGGCCCGCCCGATGAGCTGAACCTGGATGTGGGCGACACCCGCAGCCTGTGGACCACCGGTCGCTGCGCCCTGACCATCGACTGGGGCGACATTGGCACGCTGGCCATTGCCGAAGGTTCTAAAGTCAACGGGTTGACCGGCGCCGTGATCCTGCCCGGCTCCACCGAGGTGCTGGATCGCGCCACCGGTGAGTTGGTGGCCTGCGACGACACGACTTGCCCCTATGCCACGGACGGCGTCAATCACGCCCCGTTTGCGGCCTTTGGCGGCTGGTCCGGCGCCATCAACGCCGCTTCGGATGAAGCGACGCAGAAAGCCGCCTTCGACTATCTGGCCTACGTCAATGAACCGGCCCAGTCCAATGTGGACGTGACCATTGGCGCCACCGGCTTCAACCCCTACCGCACCTCTCAGTTCGAAAACATGGATGCGTGGCAGGAAGCAGGCATGAGCCAGGAATCGGCCGAGGTCTATTTGGGCGCCATTAAGGACAGCCTGAACAGCCCCAACATGGTGCTGGACCTGCGCATCCCCAACAACCAGCAGTATCAGGGCGAAGTGCTCGATACTGCCATCAGCCAATACCTGGCCGGCGAGCTGGACGTAGACGGCGCGGCCCAGGCCATCGAAGACGGCTGGAACGAACTCAACCAACAATTCGGCGTTGATACGCAGTTGGACGCGTATAAGGCGACGATTGGCGCGCAATAGGAACTGAAAGGGGGAAGGGGAGAAAGGGAGCAGGGGGGGCGGCTCGTGCAGAGCCCCCTTTCTCCCCTTCCCCCTTTCCCCCCTTCAGAATTCCCCCAGCGGCAGACGCAGGCGGAACGTGGCGCCGGGGCCGGGGCGATGCGCGACCGTGAGCGAACCGCCGTGGGCGGCGGCCAGTTGGCGCGAGAGGGCCAGGCCGATGCCCATGCCCTGGTGGATGCGGCGCAGATTGGGGTTGCGGTAGAAAAAGTGGAAGATGCGCTCTTCTTCGCCCGCCGGTATGCCGGGGCCGCTATCGGTTACGTCCACCCACAGCAAGGGTGGGCAAGCCTGCGATTCAACGCCAGCCGTAACCGCGACGCAGCCGCCGGCGGGCGTATATTTGCACGCATTGTGCAGCAAATTGCCCAGAATCTGCTCGAT
Organism: Caldilineaceae bacterium; assembly: GCA_041391125.1. GTDB lineage: Bacteria > Chloroflexota > Anaerolineae > Caldilineales > Caldilineaceae > JACKBC01. Next base: position 297,815 of record JAWKON010000001.1, on the reverse strand, counting down.
CCGGCGCGGGTCGGCTTCAATGGGGGGCAGGTCGGTCACGCGGCAGCTTAGGGTGATGGCATTGCGGACAGCCATTTCTTGAAATTGGTGGCACACATCGGCAATCAAATCGGTAAGCGCCAGGGGTTCAGGGTGAAGGGTGAGCCCCTGCACCTCGATTTCGCCCAGCAGCGCCAGGTCTTCAAGTTGCAGCCGCAGGCGGTCCACATGTTCGCTGATGCCGCCCGCCAATTCGTGACTCAATTCCACATCGGCATTGGCCTCCACGGTTTGGGCGGCGGCCTTGATGGAGCCCAGCGGTCGCCCCAATTCATGCACAATGCCCGAAAGCAGCAGCGTTCGCGTACGCTCCAATTCGTGCAGCCGTTCGCTCATGCGGTTGAAATTGGCCGCCAATGACTTCATCTCGGTGGGGCCTGTCTCTGGCACCTGTTCTGGCTGGTCGGTGGGCTGAAAACTGGCCACAGCCTGGCTTAGGCGGAGCAGCGGGGCGCCCAATGAACGCGCCAATACTAACCCCAATAGCAGCGACAGAATCGCCCCCACAAAGAGCGTGGCCAGCACCACCACGCGCAGCCCGTTGATGCGCTCCTGCACGTCGGTGAGCCGCTGCGCAAGCCGCACGGCGCCCACTACTTTGCCGTTGCCGCCCAGAACGGGTACGGCGACATTGATGGTGCGGTCGGCCGTCGCGGCGCCGTTGTCAATTGTCCAGACCACTTGGCCCCGGCTGGCGCGCGCCAATAGCGATGCGCCCAGCTCTGCTTGCGGATTGGTCTGGCCGGAAGCGGCGGAAGCTGTGTCTGCATTGATGGCGGCCAGCAGCGTTGCTTCATCCACAAAAGACATCTGCGCCGGCACGCTCTGCTGGAGCGTGTTGATCAGCCCGGTCGCCAATACGGGGTCGTTCCAAATGCGCGGGTCGGTGCGCGGAAATTCGGCGATCAGCGCGCCCTGCACGGCCAATTCGCGCGCCATATAGTTGAGAAAAAAGCGCTGCTCAAGCTGATAGAGCAGCACTAGACCCAGCAGCGGTACAAAGATGAGAATGGGCAGCGTATGGCTCAAGGCCAGGCGCATGCGCAAGCTGTGCATCATGGGCTACTCCGCCGCCAGCTTATAGCCCACGCCGCGCACGGTCAATAAGCGCTTGGGATGAGCGGGGTCGTCTTCGATCTTTTCACGCAGCCAACGAATGTGAACATAAAGGGTCTGCATTTCGCCCATCCACTCGGCGCCCCATACCTGGTTGAGCAGCTCTTCAGCGCTCAGCACGCGCCCGACATTTTGGGCAAAGACCCACAGCAAATCAAATTCTTTGGGGGACAGTTCGACGGCGGCGCTGCCGATGACGGCGGTGTGAGTGGCGCGGTCTATGGTCAGATTGCCAACGGTCAAACTTTGCGCGGTCGATGCCCGGTCGGGGGTTGTGCTGACCGTACGGCGCAACACAGCTTTGACGTGCGCCAGCAATACATCCAAATCGAACGGCTTGGTAATGTAATCATCGGCGCCCAACTCTAGCCCTACAATTTGGTCCAGTTCGCGCCGCCGCGCCGTCACAAAAATGACCGGAATTTCGGCCATTTGAGTCCGCAACGTGCGCAACGCTTCCAGCCCATCCATCCCCGGCAGCCCAATATCAAGCAGCAGCAGGTCGGGGCGATTGGTCCGTACGCAAGAAAGCGCCTCTTCGGCAGTGGCCGCCGTGGCGGCCGTATAGCCCTCTTGCCCCAGGCGCACCGAAAGGCTGCGCCGCATAAGCGGATCATCGTCGACAACTAAGATCTGTTTCATGATATATCAAATACCTCAGCATAGGCGCCTTGCGTTTTCAATTGCCAATATGCAATTGAAAATAAAAAATTGAAAACCAACTGATACTATTATCGCGCTGCAACCGGACTTTTCACCAGCCCAAAGCACAGAAAATCCCTGGTCGATAGACCAGGTTTGCTTGGCAAGCATAGGGTAAAGGAGCGACAAAATGACAAGATGCAGGAGGGTCCGACTTCTTCGAATCGCCCCTGCATCTTGTCATCTTGTCATCTTGTCATCTTGTCATCTTGTCATCTTGTCATCTTGTCATCTTGTCATCTTGTAATGCCTGTCGCAATCCTCACTCAACATTGAGCAGAAAGGACCTCGCCCGACTGGGCATCAATGGTCACGGTGGCGGTTTTGCCATCGCCGCTCATGGTGACGACCCAAACCGGCTTGCCATCCTGCATGTCCTGGGTGGCGCGGGCGGAATCGATGTTTTCGATGAGTCCGCCATCGACGACCGCCGCCTTGGCAGTTTTGAGCGCTTCACCGACGCCCATCAGCGCGCCCTGTTCCTGTTGATTGGCGGTCGCATCCGCCGTGGGGCGTTCGCCCAGCGTCACGTCCAGCGTCATTTCCTTGCCGTTGCGCAGAATGTGCAGCGTCACGCTCTGGTCGGGCGTCGTGTTTGTAAACAGGTAGCTCAGCAGGTCTTCAAAGCGGAAGATAGGCTGGCTGTCGATGGCCGTAATAATATCGTCGGTCTGCACGCCGGCGGTGGCGGCTGGCCCACCTTTGGCCACTGTACCCACATAAACGCCCAGCGTATTGTCGGCAATTTTGAACTCCTCGGCCACGGCGGCGTTAATCGTCTGGCCAGAGATGCCCAGATAGGCGTAGCGATAGGCGCCATCGTTAATCAGCGCCGGTACAACCTTCTCGACCACGGAGACCGGGATGGCAAAGCCGACACCGGCATTCGACCCGCCCGAAGACTCGATCATAAAGTTGACGCCCACCACTTCGCCCTTCATGTTGAGCAGCGGGCCGCCTGAGTTGCCAGGGTTGATGGCCGTGTCGGTCTGGATCACATCGGGTAGCGAATAGTGGGGCTGACCATCATTCTGATTGCCGGTGGGCGTGGCCCGATCCAGCGCGCTGACCACACCGAGCGTCATGGTTTCATCCAGGCCAAAGGGGCTGCCGATGGCGGCTACATAATAGCCCACGCGCAGGCTGTCCGCCGGGGCCAGCGTCAGCGGCGTCAACGTCATGCCTGCCGGCGCCGTCACTTTCAGCACCGCTAGATCGGCCTGTGGGTCGGTGGCTACCAGCGTGGCCTTGGCCCAATGGCCGTTGGCAAAGTTGACGATGATGTTGTCTGGGTCGGCATCGGCCACAACATGGTTATTGGTCACAATGTGGCCTTCGGCATCATAGACAAATCCGCTGCCTTCACCATGCATTGGTTGCTGCGGCCCATTCTGTCCTCCAAAGGGTGAGTTGCCAAAGGGGAAGGGAAAGGGCAGATTGCCAAACGGGTTCTGATTTTGCCCTGAAGCCTGCTGCGTCACGGTGACCTGGATGTTGACCACCGATGGTGAAGCTGCATCATACAGCGCCGCCAGCGTTTCCTGATCGGGCGAAAACGCGGCCACGCTGCGCTGCTCCGCCGAGATCGCCGCCGTCTGCGTGAGCGCGGGTGGGTTGGTGGTCTGCGCCGCCTGCGCATTGGTCCAATGTCCCACGCCGTAACCAGTAGCTAATGTCACCATAAGTGCGGCGCCGCCGATGAGGGTGTAAAGTCGTTTATGCATAGAAACTCTCCTCGAATATCTTAAATATTTTCTGTTATACTCGCGGTTGTCGCCAATTATTCAGGCGATTTCCCGATGTTGGTGTATCAATTTGTGACAACTGTGAGTATACATGGGAAATGTAAGCACGTCCTTATGGGCAGCTCAAATTTAGTTTAAGGGCAGTTTATGTCGAGCAATGGAACCTTCACAATAATCAGGGGTGAGCGTAATCAGGGGTGAGCGTAGTGCCGGTTGAGGAGGCCACGGCAGTTAGTGGCCGTATCGAAACCAAACGGGTCATATTTACCCATCTTTATTGAGAAGATACGAGCATGCACAAAAAAAGCCGACGGGGTTTCCCCGTCGGCTTTTTTGGGCGTGATACGTGACTCAAGACCAATTTTCCAGCGCTTTCTTCCACCGCCACGCAGAACGCATCCGCCGTGGCGCCATCCAGCACGCGATGGTCGAAGGTGAAGGCCAGCGTCATCATGGGCTTAAAGGTCAAATAGTCGCCCCAAGTTGGCCTCCAGTGGATGACCGTTGCTTACCACGACGGCGCGTTTTCCACGGCGCCCGTGCCGAGAATGCCGGCCTGTCCCTCAAAAATAATGGGCGTTTGAAGACGCTGCCGGAGGTGCCGTAGTTGGTCAACGTAAAGGTGCTGCCCTGCAAATCGGCTGTCGTCAGTTTATTCGCGCGCCTTCTCGGCCATTTCGTTGACCTGCCGCGCGATGCCCATCAAGTTCAGATCCCCCGCATTGCGAATCACCGGCACCACCAACCCACCTAATCCGTACTCGTCCATGGGCATGGCCGCCGCCATGCCAATATTGTAGTGGCGCTTGATCAAAATACCCTCGTCGGTCCAAGTGGCGTTGGCCGCCGGAACCGCCCGCAGGCCGGCCACCGTGGCCGCCAGCAGATAGGCAGTCACGGTCAGATTGACGCCCTCTTTATCAAACTCCTTTTTGTGCGCCTTGCGGTGTTGCAGTACGGCGGACATATCCACATCGTGCCACGTGGTGAGCTGCGGCGATGATTGCAGGCTTTCAAAGGTGTTGCGGGCAATAATCTGTCTCATGCGCGTCGGTTTGACCAGCACTTCGCTGGCCAACGATTCGGCGGGCGCGGGCGCGGCTGGCTTGGCCGGCGCTGCGGCGCTGACCGCGGCAGCCGGCGTCGCTTGCGCCGCCGGTGACCATCCTGCGGGTGGTGCAAAGCGCGGCTGCACCACGACTTCTTCACCGGCGTCGCGGCTGGCAATGGCGCTGAGTACGTCATATTTGGTCAGGCTGCTTAATGGTTTGCCGCTCGCAATGGCCGCCAGATCCATATTGTGTTCGGCGGCCAATCGCTGCACGGTGAGGGAAGCCACATCGGCCATTTCGCCAGGCAGAACGCCCCCCTCCGGCACAGACGCTGGCGCGCCCTTTTCGGCAAAGGCCAGCACATCCTGCTTGGTAATCTGCCCGCTGGGACCGCTGCCGGCAACCGCATCCAGCGCCACGCCTTTTTCGGCGGCCACGCGCTTGGCCACCGGCGTCGCCTTGACATCACCGACCTCGGTCTCGCCCGTCTTCACATCATCGGGTTCTGGCTGGGCAGCTGGCTCGGGCGGCGCCGCCTCAGCGCGGCGCGGGGCTTGACCGTCAGCCGATGGGGCGGCGCCGTCCACCTCTTCCCCTTCGGCGCCGATTAAAGCCAGCACAGCGTCGATGTCGACCAGCTCGCCCTCGCCAAAATTGACTTTGAGCAGCCGGCCCGCCACCGGCGCCACCACCTCCGTATCCACTTTGTCGGTGGCCACCTCCACCACCACATCACCCGCCGCCACCTCATCCCCGGCGCTCTTTACCCAACGGTTTATGGTCACATCCGCAATGCCTTCGCCCAGATCGGGGAGTTTTAGTTCTGTCGCCATATGAGTCCTCGTTTATGTGGATTCTTTTTGAATGATTTTGGGCGGGCAGCGGGTGGCGGGTAGCGGGTACAGTCAGTCCGTCTCACCATCCGCCACCCGCTACCCGCCACTTCTTCACGCATACGCGCGCGTCATCTCAAGCACAGCCGCTTTGATGTTCTTTTTCCAGGGCAGCAGCTCCATCTCCAGCGGTTTAGAGACCGGCACGGAAGCGGGCGCCATGCCCAAGCGGCGACCGGGCGATTTGAGCAGATGGGGCGCTTCTTCATAGACGCGGGCCACGATCTCGGCGCCAATGCCGCAGTTGGCCTGCGATTCGTGCAGCGCCAACAGGTGGCCGGTTTTCTGCACGGATGCGAGCACCGTTTCCATGTCCAGCGGCACAATGGTGCGCAGATCGACCACCTCTACATCGATGCCATATTCTTCGGCTAATTCCTCGGCGGCGGCCAGCGCTTCCAGCACGCAATAGCTGCTAGTGGCTATGGTCAAATCTTGGCCCGAGCGCTTGACATCGGCCTTGCCAATGGGCACGGTGTATTCCTCATTGGCGTCGGGCATTTCGCCGCGCGTAAAGTAGAGCATTTTGTGCTCCAAAAAGAGCACCGGGTTGTTGTCGCGGATGGCTGAAATAAGCAGCCCTTTGGCGTCGTAGGGCGTGGCGGGCGCCACTACCTTGATGCCCGGATGCTGAGCAAAGACGCTCTCAACGGCCACGCTGTGCTGCGAACCGTAGCTTTTGCCGCCGCCCTGCTGCCCGCGGATCACCAGCGGCACGTTGAGCAGACCGCCGCTCATATAGTGGTAGCGGGCGGCCTGGTTGAAGATCTGGTCGCCGCAGACCAGGTAAAAGTCCATGTACATCAGCTCAACAATGGGGCGCATCCCGGCCAGCGCTGCGCCCACGGCCATGCCCATAAAGCCCTGCTCGGAAATCGGCGTGTCAATGACCCGCTCTGGGCCAAATTCATCCAGCAAATTGCGCGTCACGCGGAAGAGACCGCCATATTGGCCAATGTCCTCTCCGATGAGAAAGACGCTCTCATCGCGGCGCATTTCGTCTTTCATGGCCTCGTTGATGGCCTGAATATAGGTTGTTTTTCGCATAGTTCTTTTGGATCCTAATGTAAATAAGCCAAAATGGTACAAAATGGTAAACGGTAAACGGTGAACGGTGAATTTTGAATGGTGAACGAAGTCGGCTACAAGCCACCCTCATTTACAATTCACCATTCACCATTTATCATTTACAATTCGCTGTTTTCTGTTTTCACAAAGCATACACATCTGTATACGCTTCACCCAACGCCGGCCACGGGCTGTTTTCGGCAAATTCGACGGCCTGCTCAATTTTCCGTTCAACGGCGTGTTCGATTTCCTCTATTTGGGACTCGGTGGCCCCGCGCGCTAATAGTTTATTGCGCAGCACAACCAGCGGCTCATAAGAGCGCTGCTGGTCCACTTCTGCCGCCGTGCGATATGTCTCCAGATCGTTGGCCATGTGGCCGGCCAGCCGGTAAGTGATGCCTTCAATATAGGTCGGACCTTCACCGGCGCGCGCCCGTGCGGCGGCTTCGCTAACGGCGGTATAAACCGTCTCCACGTCGTTGCCGTCGATCTGCACGCTATTCATACCGTAGCCGCGCACAAAGAGATAGAGTTCATCCACCGAAGAGGTGCGGCTAATGGGCGTCATTTCAGAGTAGCGATTGTTTTCGCAATAGAAGATCAGCGGCAGCTGCCACTTTTGGGCCATATTAAACGTTTCGTGCATCAGCCCCTGATAGTTGGCGCCATCGCCAAAAAAGGTGATGGCCACCCGCTCCTCTTTGCGCAGTTTGGCGGCCAGCGCCATGCCGGCGGCGTGCGGCACCTGCGCGCCCACAATGCCATTAGTGCCCATGAGGCCATGCTCCGGTGCGTAAAAATGCATGGAGCCGCCCTTGCCTTTGGCAAAACCGCCGGCGCGCCCCAGCACTTCGGCAATGGCCTGTCCGGGATCCACGCCCCAGGCAATGGCGTGATGATGGCCGCGATAGGTGCCGGTCAAATAATCACCCTTGCGCAGCGCCGCCGCCGCGCCAATGGCGTTGGCCTCGTGGCCGATGGCGGTGTGCATGGCGCCGCCAATCTGGCCCGATTCGGCCAGCTCCAGCAGCATTTCTTCGGTGCGCCGGATCAGGAACATGGTGCGATACATGTCTAGGAGCTGCGCATTGGGCAACTGCACTGGCGTCACGCTATTAATGGCGGCGCTGGATGGCGTACTGGCGTCCAGCGAGGCATTTGTGTCTCGCAAATTGATGGTGCGATTGCCAGTGGACTGATTAATTAGAAGTTCATTTGCAATTTTATTGTTTGTTATTTCGTCAGATACGAGCGGTGTCGTCATTAATACAATTCCTCCATCAAATCGGTTGGCATCAAAAATGCCGGATCGGCAGACCGGCTTGTGCGAAAACAAACTTCAACGCACTGGATAACGGTGACAAATTTCCGCACACATATACAGTACAGGATCAACCTGAATTTTTCTGTAGCCAATACTCATCTTCTCTATATTATCAGTCCATATTTATCAGTCATAGGTGTAAACTTAAGAGAAAGGATCAGTGCCGGTTGAGTAGGCCACGGTAGTTTGTGGCCGTATCGAAACCTAACGGGTCGACCCGCTCTGGCTTCGATACGGCTGCCAACTGCCGCAGCCTACTCAACCGCCGCTAGCCCCTGTCCACCACATGAGATCCCAAAGAGCCGAAATAACTATGCCATATTAGAACAAACTTCTCAACCGGTACACGCACCACGCAACACGCAATACGCCCCCGTATCATCGCCATACTTATTTTTCTGCAACGCCTTTATGCTGTAGTCATCAGGCTTGGCTTTACCTTTTTGGCTAAACTCTGTATAATGGCGGAATGTAGCTTTGCACTCACCAATAGGCGTACCGCACCCCCGCGGTGCTGTAAGACAATTATATATCTGGAGGCGCCAATATGAATCAAAATGGTTCTACCGCCAAGCAAGTTCGCTTTCCTGGCATCCCAACTACGGCGGATGGCAGCGGAACCGTGAGCTGGGTGGAGACAAATATTACCCAGGGCGCTTGCGCATACCCCATTACCTCTTCGACCGTCATGGGGCAAAATTATGCGCAGGCCGTGGCCAATGGTCAGACCAACTTGTGGGGTGAACGGATTATCTTTATGGAGCCCGAAAGCGAGCATTCGTCGGCCTCGGCGGCGGAAGGCTTTGCGGTGGCGGGCGGTCGGGTGACCAACTTCACCTCAGGTCAAGGGCTGATCCTCATGAAAGAGGTGCTCTACGTGATCTCCGGCAAGCGGTTGCCCATTGTGTTTCACATTGGCGCCCGTGCGCTGACTAGCCAGGGGCTCAACGTCCACGCCGGCCACGATGACATTATGGGCGTGGCCGACACCGGTTGGGGCATGGTCATTGCCAAGGATGCACAGGGCGCCGGCGACCTGGCGCTGATTGCGCGGCGGGCGGCGGAAGACAGCCAGACGCCTTTCCTCAGCGCGCAAGACGGTTTCTTGACCACCCACACGGTGGAAAATGTGCTGCTGCCCGAGCCGGAGCTGATGAAGGAATATATGGGGCCGCCAGCGGCGAAGCTGATCAACCTCATGGACCCGGCAATTCCATACATGTCCGGCGTGGTGCAGAACCAGGATTCGTACATGAAGGGCAAGATTGCCCAGCGCTATTTCTATGACCAGGTCAAGCCGGCGCTCAAAAACGCCATGGATGAATACTATGAGCTGACCGGGCGGCGCTATGACCTGATCGAATGCACCATGATGGACGATGCCGACTACGCCATTGTGTGTATGGGCGGCATGGCCGAGACCGCCGCCGTCACTTGTGAATTCTTACGCCAGGAGACCGGACTCAAGGTGGGCGTGGTCCATGTCACCTCATTCCGCCCCTTCCCCGGACCGGAAATTGTAGAAGCGTTGGGGCGCACCAAAGCCTTTGCCGTGCTCGAACGCATGGACAATCCGCTGGGCCAAAGCAACCCGCTCACGGCTGAGATCAAAGCCGCTTTTGCCGATGCGTTGATTGGCTCGCCGGGCTATCCGAAGGTCCACCGCGTGCCGGTTGTTTACAGCGGCGCCGCCGGTTTGGGCAGCCGGGATGTGCGCCCCGGCGATTTTATTGCCACCGTCAAAAACATGGTGGAAGAGGGGCCAAGCTTGTGCTGGGCATTGACCATGAACTGCGCTGGATAGCTCGTTTGACCCGGATGTACGTCCCAGCAGCGCCTTCTCTATGCGCGGTCACTCGGTGGGCGGTTACGGTTCGGTCACCACCAACAAGGTTATCGCCACCATTGTGGGCGACCTGTTTGATCTGTACGTGCAGGCCTATCCCAAGTATGGCTCGGAAAAGAAGGGGCTGCCCACCACTTACTATCTGACCGCCGCCGAAGAGCCGATTCGCACCCACTGCGAAATGAACTTTGTGGAGTTCGTGCCGCTCAACGACGTCAACGCTTTCTCGACCGGCAACCCGCTCAAGGGTTTGCAGCCGGGCGGCACGGTCTTTGTGCAGTCACATCACACCGACCCCAAACTGGTTTGGCAGAATATCCCCGAATACGCCCGCCGCATTATCCGTAACCGCGACCTGCGCGTGCTCTATTTGGATGCGGCCGGCATTGCACGCGCCGTGGCTTCGCAGCTGGACTTGCAAGTGCGTATGCAGGGCATTGTGCTGCTCGGTGTCTTCCTCAAATCGACGCCCTTCTTGAAGCGGCGCGCCATTGCAGAAGCTGATCTGATGGCCGGTGTGGAGAAGAGTCTGCGCAAATACTTTGGCAAGCGCGGCGAGCAGGTAGTGCAGGACAACCTGACCGCCGTACGTCGCGGTTACGCCGAAGTACAGGAAGTACCGAGCGCCATCATTCACGAGGCGGAAGCAGGCAGCGCCAAGAGCAAGCTGGTGAGCGAAGTCATGCGCGGCGAAGTGATCGCCTGTCGCCCCACCACCACGCTGGACAAAGTGGCCAAAGCCATGTCCGACCGCAAGCTCGATTCGATTGTGGTCGTGGACGAGAGCGGCTATCTGCAAGGCATCGTGAGCAGCACCGATTTGCTGCGGGCGCAAAGCAATGGCCACGCAAACGGCAAAGTCAATGGTACGGTCAACGGTTCGGCCAATGGGCACGGTCTGGCCCACACGGCGTCGGAAGCGATTATGAACGCCAGCGTGCTCACCATCACGGCCGACCAATCGCTGACGGAAGCCGCCGACCTGATGGTGGCCAATCACCTGAGCCAGCTCGTCGTCGTTCAACAAGAAAACGGACATCAAAAGCCCATTGGCGTGCTGTCCACCACCGATATTGCGCAAGCTTAAAGAGGGTGATCAACAGATTTCACAGATTAAAAAGATTGTCTAACTCACCCTCCATAGCCCTCCCATTGAGGAGGGAACAGCGCCGCCGAAGGCGGCAGTTGAAGCTCCTCCCCCTTGTGGTGGGGGTGGGGGGGGGGGGCTCCAAGCACCTGAGTAGTTACAAAAAAATCTTAAAAATCTGCGTAATCTGTTGATCTATTAATGCTGACTAGGAGATAATACATCAATGGCCAATCCCATTTTTTTGATCGATGACGAGCCTGCCGTAAAGCCGAATGGCGCTGCCAACCTGGGCTCACTGGTGAAGGAGGCCGCCAACGGCCGCCACCGCCAGGAGCAGGAGATTGCCAGCTCGGTCTTTGAGCTGGATCTGCGGGCCTATGCCGAGGACTTTAATGCGCGCATCATCGACGCCTATAATGAGGGTGATGATGATCGGCTGCCTGCCGATCTGAGCGTGGCGCGTTCGCTGATCCCGGCTGGCACGGGCGTCTATCGTGACTTTTCGTATATTGCACCTGAAATCCCCGAATTTGAGCATGGCAACTGTGTGGCCTGCATGACCTGCGTGACAGAATGCCCGGACACGGCCATTCTGGGCAAAGTGGTGGAGAGCAACGTGCTGGACCTGGCGCTTTCGGAAACCGACGCCGAACGCCAAAACTGGCTCAGCGAGCAGTGGGCCATCACCAATAAGTTTTACAACGTGCCGGAGAAAAAGGAAGCCGGCACAGGCGGCAAATTTGGCATTTTCATCGACCCCACCAAATGCAAGGGCTGCGCTGAATGTGTGCAGGTCTGCGCCGATTTGGGTTACAACGCGCTGAAAATGATCCAGAAGGAAGACGAGACGGTGCCGCGCTATCAGCACGCCTTTGACTTCTTCCGCGAACTGCCGCCCACGCCGGATCGCTTTATCAACGAGCGCGTGCTGGTGGATATGATGCTGGCCGACCGTACCCTGCTCTATGTGGGCGGCGCCGGTTCGTGCGCCGGCTGTGGTGAGGCCACGGCGCTGCGCATGTGGATGGCGGCCACCGCCTTCCAAGTGGGGCAGGAAAACATCGGCATTATCAATTCCACCGGCTGCTCCACCGTGTACGGCAGCACCTATCCATTTAACCCATGGGGCGTTTCGTGGACCAACTCGCTCTTTGAGAACGGGCCCACCGACGCCATGGGCGTGCGCGCCCGCTGGGACCAAATGGGCTGGCAGGACAAAAAGCTGTGGGTTATCGGCGGCGATGGCGCCATGTTGGACATTGGCTTTGGCGCGCTGAGCCGTATGTTGGCCAGCGGCATGAATATCAAAGTGCTGGTGCTCGATACGCAGGTCTACTCCAACACGGGCGGCCAATCTTCCACGGGCACCTTTACTGGCCAGGGCACCAAAATGAGCCCCTTTGGCAAGGCCGAACTGGGCAAGAGCGAAGCACGCAAGGAAATTGCGCAGATCGCCATGATGCACCCCAATGTCTATGTGGCGCAGACCACCGCCGCCCACATGAACCACTTCTATCGCGTCATCATGGAGGCCAACGAGTATGATGGCCCGGCGCTGATCAGCGTCTTCACCACCTGCCAGCCCGAGCACGGCGTGGGCGATCACGAAGCCGCCCAGCGCGCCAAAGCCGCGGTCGACAGCCGCGCTTTCCCCATGATGGTCTACGATCCGCGCAAGGGCGAAACCTTCCGCGAGCGGCTGGACCTCAAGGGCAATCCAGGCGTGAACGAAGATTGGTACGTGGACCCCAAGACCAAGGAACCATTTACCTTTATCGATTTCGCCCGCGGCGAGGGCCGCTTTGGCGCTCACTTTGATAAGCAGGGCAACCCCAGCCAGGTGATTTTGGGCGCCCAGGCCGACCGGCTGGCCAACTGGCACATGTTGCAAGACCTGGCCGGTCTGCTCAAGAGCAAAGATGAAAAGGCCGCGGCTGCGCCTGTCGGCGGCAACAACAAAGCGGCCGATCGTATTGCCCAGGCCAAGGCCATGGCCGCCGCCAAGGGCAAAGGCGACGCTACACCAGCCGCCGCCCCGGTGAGCGACAAGGCCGCCGAGCGCATTGCGCAAGCCAAGGCCAAAGCCGCCGCGGCTAAAAACGGCGGCGCGGCTGAGGCTCCCAAAGCTGCCTCCGGTCTCAGCGATGCAGCCAAAACGCGTATTGCCGAGGCCAAAGCGCGGGCGGCGGCCAAGGCGCGCGGCGAGTAATTTGCGCCAATACGCTGGCCAGCAATGGCAGAGATGTCATCGTTAGCAACGAGAATTCTGCGCCAACCGCGCAAAGTCTGTAAACACGGATGGGAAGAACGCAGATTTCATTGGTTTCGATCTGCGCCTCCAATCCGTGTTTACAATCAGTTGGTTTAGGACAGAGTTTCGTTCGATAATTCGAAAATACAAATTTGAACAGACGAGTTTAAAGGAGAAAATAATGGCTGTAAGCAATTCTGAAGCTACCTGGAATGGTTCGTTAAAAGAGGGCGCTGGCACCATGAAGGTGGGGACCAGCTATGAAGGGCCTTTTACCTTTGCCTCCCGTTTTGAAACCGGCCCCGGCACCAATCCCGAAGAGTTGATTGGCGCGGCCCACGCTGGCTGTTATTCTATGTTTTTGTCGGCGCTGCTGGGCGGCGCCAAATACACGCCAAACAGCATCAACACCAAGGCCGAAGTCCATTTGGGCGATGGTCCGGCCATCAACAAAATCGTGTTGACCTGCCGGGCGGATGTTCCCGGCATTGGCGCCGACGAATTTGCCAAGCTGGCCAACGATGCCAAAGCGGGCTGCCCGGTTTCCAAAGCCCTGGCTGGCGTCGGTGAAATTGTGCTCGACGCGGCCCTGGTTGGTTGATTTCTGTTGCAATTTCTCAGTCGAGATTGGGTTTACACTTTGTAGGTGCTAGCGGCGGTTGAGTAGGCCCGGCAGTTTGGGCCGTATCGAAACCAGAGCGGGTTGACCCGTTCGCTTGATTTCGATACGGCTGCATACAACCGCAGCCTACTCAATCGGCACTCACTAGCCCAATATGTAAACCTATCTTTCTGGCAAATATGAACCATCCCATTTTTATACAAACATAGCCCGGCATCTTCATGGATGTCGGGCCTATTATTATCAGTAGATCGCAACGACAAGCGATGAGGCCGGATTCAACAGTCGAGACCGATGCCTATATCGCCAATACCGTTGCGGTGTACTGATTATGAAGCCTCAATTGATAACCCATGAAAAGCAGCTCATCCAAAAAGACCGCCTCCTCCACAGCCGCTGTCCATGCGGGCGAAAAGCGCTTCCGCGCCCACCACAGCCTCACTGTCCCCATTGTGCAGACCGCTGTTTACACGTTCGATACAGCCCACGCCCTGCGCGACTACACCGAAGAGCGCATGTTTTGGGACCAGATTGAGCGAGAAGAATATGGGCGCTATGGCAATCCGACCGTGCGGGCGGTGGAAGCCAAACTGGCCGAACTGGACAAAGGCGAAGACGCCATTCTGGTCAGCAGCGGTATGGCGGCGGTGACGGCTATGTTGCTCACGCTTTTGCAGCAGGGCGACCATCTGATTTTGACCAACGAAAGCTATCATGGCACGCTGGTCTTTTGTGAAGAATTTTTGCCCCGCTTTGGTATTGAAGCGACGGTGGTTTGCTGCGGCGATTATGACCAGATGGGCAGGCGATTCGTCCCAATACAAGCTGATTTTGTCCGAATCGCCCATCAATCCATTTTTGAGCTGCATGGATCTGGCGCGGCTGGCTGACATTGGCCAGCGGCACAATGTGCTCACTGCGATCGACAATACGCTGGCTACGCCCGTCAGCGCAGCCGTTGACCTATGGCATTGACCTGGTGCACAGCGTGACCAAATATTTGGGCGGGCGCAACGATCTGATGGCGGGCGCCATCGTAGGCAGCTACCGGCTGATTGACCGGCTGCGGCAGGCGCAAGCGCTGCTGGGCCACGTGGTGGACCCGCGCGCGGCCTATCTGATTTTGCGCGGGACCAAAACATTGGCGTTATGCGCGGCAAAACGACAATGGGCTGGCCGTAGCCCGCTTTCTGGGCGAGCACCCCAAAGTGCCGCGTCTGGTATCCGGGATTAGAATCGCACCGCGATTATGCCGTGGCGCAGGCCATGCTGGCTGGCTGTGGTGGCGTGGTCAGCTTTGAAATCGAGGGCGATGCCGAAGACGCCTATCGTTTCTTGAATGCGCTGCAAATTCCAACGATTGGCCCCAGCTTGGGCGGTGTCAAACGATGATCAGCCCGCTGGCACTTATGGGCTACGCCAATGTTGGCCGATGAACGGTTGCGCCTGGGCATTGGATGAACTCATCCGACTGTGCTTGGGCATTGAAGAGATGACGGATCTTGTGCCGATCTGGCGCAAGCCCTGGAACAGGTCTGAATGGCTACAGATATAAAGGTCGCCATACCTGTGTATGCAAAGACGACTTCGCGCGCAACGCAGCCGCTGTCTCTTCCTGGAAGGGTGCGTCCCGTCTGCAAGTGCAGGCTCCCGCACCATTTTGGGTGGTGACAACGTCTATAATATGTGATATGCTAGCGTTAGCAAAATGGTAACGCCAAGGTACGAGACCCTCCCAGCCCCCCTCGGGGGAGGAGTTACAGTCCCTCCCTCGGGGAGTAGGGAGAGGTTAGCACGTAAAGCAAAATGTAAATATTCATGACGAGGATGTCAATATGAAATTGGGCCGTTTGCAATGGGATTTCCAATGGCCACTCCGCTGCATGACAAAGCACCCCTGTGCCAAATCACTGCATTTTCTTCTTTTGTTATCCACGCTATCGCTCCTGACCAGTTGTACTGCTCTTTTGCCCTCTGCTGTAGCGCAGGAACCCATAAAGATTGGTATCATTGCCCCCTTTACGGGACCGCTGGCCGCGTCTGGCGAATCGACCTGGCGCGGCATGTTGTTGGCTGCTGATGAGATCAACGCCAATGGTGGCGTACTCGGGCGCCCGATTGAGATATTGATGCGCAATGTGGGGAAGATTCCGCCGCCGGCGAACAGGCGGCGACCGATCTGGCCGACACCAGCGCCGTGGCCGTTTTTGGCGGCATTTACGATACGGTGATTCTGGATTACCTGGATGAATTGCACGCACGCAATGTGCTTTTCGTCAATACGTGGGCCACCATTCCCACGATTGTTAAAAATGGCTATGATCCCAATTTTACATTTTGTTTGGCCGCTGCCGACAAGGAAGTTGTGTCAATGTTGGCTGAATTTACTGTTGCCACACTGCATGCCCAAATGCCGGCCATCTTGGCCGAAGACAGCGTCAGGGTGATTCTACGCTGACCGGACTGGATGAAATGCTCCGGCACGTTGGGGTTGCGGCCCCTTGTGCAGCGCTTTCGTGTAGGCGAGCCGGACATCGTGGCCGAAGTGGACGAGGTGCGCCAGGCCGGGCGCTGATGCGCTCATCATGATCGCGCGCTCAGACGAGGCAGCAGCCATTGTGCGCTCTGCCGAATCGCTAGGCTGGAAGGTGCCGGTGATTGGCCACCCCACCACCAAAGCGGGCAATTTTACCGAACGGGTGGGCGTCACCGCCATCAATGGCGTCTATGTTCTACAGCCCAAAGGGCTTTTTATCCATGATAACCGCCCAAGCTGCGCTATTGGAGAACTATCGTGAACGCTTTGGGGCGTTGAACCCGCAGGTTACCTCACATTGGGAAGGGGTGGCGCGCGGTTACGATGGCGTGCAGCTTTTAGCCAAAGCGATTGAGCAGGCGCAGTCAGCCGAGACGCTGGAGATTGTACACGCCCTGGAGCAATTAAAAACCAACTACAGCGGTATTCTTAAAGAGTATGCGTCCCCCTTTAGCAGCAAAGTGCGCAATGCGTTTACGCTGGCCGACTATACAATGGCGCAATGGCAGCAAGGCCAATTGATTCTGGCGCCCTTGCCAAGTGCGCCCAATCAGTAAAAGTGTATGATGATCCGGGAATCCACTTTTTTTAAAAGCTTGCAAACTCGCTTCTTTTTGGTCCTTGTGCTGATTGGCGTGTTGCCATTTTCGCTGGTTACATTACGCCTGCTGCAAACCGAGCGCAAGGAGCTATTGGAACAGTCGCAGCGCGAGTTGATGGGGTTGGCGCGCGGTCTTTCTGCCGAGTTGGACAACCGATTGACGGACCTCTTAAAGGATTCACGCGTGATCGCATCGCTGCCCGAAATTGTGAGCATGGACCCGGCACAGCAGCGCCCGCTTTTACAGCAGCTATACGTCCAATATTACACATACGGTCAATTGGCCGTGGCCGATATGGATGGGCAACTGCAAGTGGTGGGCAAAGAGTCCCCCTTGGTTTCCATTGCCCACGTCCCTTCCTATCAGCGGGCGGCGCAGGGCAAGCAATCGTGGGTCATCTTTCCGGCGCTCTTTAACGACAACCTGATTCTGCATGTCCACACGCCCATTTTTAACGCCGATGGCGTACAGGTGGGCGTTTTGGGCAGTCCCGTCGCCTTTCCCAGTTTGGCCAGTTCGCTGGAGTCGATCAATATCGGGGGGGCCGTGGCGTTTGTGTTGGATGAAACGGGGCGCGTGCTCATTCATCCCGATGCTGCCGAAGCCACGCGTCGACTGGACTATACGTCGTGGATCAACTTGCCGCCAGGGGGGATGCCCGCTGGTTTTGGCACAGCTCGCTACACTGTAGATGGAGAGGCGCGCGTCGCCGGCTATGCCCCCGTCCCCAACTTTGGCTGGACGATTGTGGTGGAGCGACCCGAAAGCGAAATTCTGGCTCCGGCCGTTTCGTCGGGTAATCTCACCGCCGCCGCCCTAATCGGTGGCATTCTATTGAGTCTGGCGTTAGCGTATGGGCTGGCGCGCAGCCTGACCGAGCCGGTTCGCAGATTGGCAGAGGCGGCTCGCGCGTTAGGGCGAGGTTCACCATTGCCATCTCTGCCCAAAATGGAAAGTCAAAGCGCTGAAATCAGTTCGTTGATCGCCTCGTTCAACCAGATGCATGCCGCCGTCGTGGACCGTGAAAATTCGCTGCGCCAACATCTTTCGGCCATGGAGGCTGCGATTGACGGTATGGCCATCTTGCAAGATGGCTATTTTATGTATGCCAACCAGGCGTTGGCCAAAATGCACGGTTTTGCGGCGCCGGATAAGCTCGTTGGGATGCAGTGGCGGCAGCTTTGCGCGCCCAAAGAAGCCCAACGGATTACAAATGAAATATTGCCGCAACTCCAGTCGGAGGGCATGTGGCGCGGCGAAATGTTAGGATTGCGCCAGGACGGCGGTCAGTTTTATGAAGAGATGTTTGTTTCGCAGATCAGCGGCCAGGAGTGGGTGTGCGTATTTCGCGATCTGACCGAACGCAAACAGTCCGAAGATGCGTTGCGGCAGGCGCAAAAAATGAAATCCCTGGGCGTGTTGGCCGGCGGCATCGCCCACGACTTTAATAATTTGCTGGCCGCCATTATGGGCCACAGTTCGCTGGCGCTGGGCAAAATGACGACAGAAAGCCCCGCCTTTGCCCATGTGGACAAGACCATCAAAGCGGCCGAACGGGCGGCGGACTTGACGCGGCAACTGCTGGCTTATGCGGGTAAAGGCCAGTTTCGCATAGAGACATTCGATATTAATGAGCTGATCACGGAAAACTCGGGGCTGCTGGAAACGGTGTTGCCCCCGCATGTGCAACTTTTATTTGACCTGGACCCCGCGCTTTCCAATATCCGCGCTGACAAAGGACAAGTGCAGCAGGTGGTGATGAATCTGGTCATCAATGCGGCCGAGTCCATTGTGGCGGAAGCGGGCGAGGTGTATATTGCCACCGGCGCCACCTCAGCCCAAAACCTGTTGACCGATGCGGATGAAACGAAAAGTATTGCGTATCTCTTTAACGAAAATTTGTTGCCTACGCAAACATACGTCTGCTTGGAAGTGCGCGACAATGGCTCTGGCATGAGCTTGGAGACGCTTAAGCAGATTTTTGATCCCTTCTTTAGCACCAAAGCATTTGGCAGCGGTTTGGGCCTGTCGGCCACGCTGGGCATTGCCAAAACGCTGCAGGGCGGCATTCAAGTGATTAGCGAATTGGGCAAAGGCAGCGCATTTCGTCTATTCGTCCCGGCTGCTATTCAGGAAGTGAAAAAATCGCGTGCCGATGCCCACCTGCCCAAAATGCCGGGCGCCACTATACTTGTCGTTGAAGATGAGGACTATATTCGCGACATGGTTTGCGAGGCGCTGGAAACCCAGGGCATGAACGTTTTGTCGGCGGCCAATGGCCAGGAAGCGGTGGATATTTTTCAGACGCACCATCAATCCATCAACGTGACGCTGCTCGATATGCGCATGCCCGTTATGGGGGGCAATGAAGCCATCCGTCTGATCAAGCAGATCGACCCAAATGCCAAGGTGATCCTCATGTCTGGCTATACCGAAACCGACGCACCTTCGCAGATTCTGAACCAGCCGACCGTGCAATTCCTGCAAAAACCCTACACCATCGACCAGCTTTTACAGCGCATCCAGCGTTTTAGTGCGCCGCAAATAAACCCCGGCAATGGACACGCATCCGCACGCGCGACGGCAAAGGCAAGTAGAGGAGTAGAGGAGTAGAGGAGGGGAGCGATCTCCTCTACTCCTCTACTCCTCTACTCCTCTACTCCTCCACTCCCTACTCCCCTCACGCCAACACCAACTCGCGCTCCTCTTCCTCCTCCGCCCACGGGTCTAACTGCGCTTCTAACTCGTGGCGGAACTGTTGTGTGTACAGGCGATAGTAGTGGCCGCCCAGACGCAGCAGCTCGGCGTGCGAACCCATTTCGGCAATGCGGCCGTCTTCGATGACCAGAATGCGGTTGGCGTTGCGGATGGTGGAGAGCCGGTGGGCGATCACAAAGCTGGTGCAATCCTGCATGACGGCTTCCATACCCTGCTGGATCAGCGCTTCGGTCAGCGTATCGACCGAGCTGGTGGCCTCGTCCATAATGAAGATCTCGGGCCGGGCCAGCACCGCCCGCGCCAGGCTGATCAGCTGCTTTTGGCCCACCGAAAGCAGAACGCCGCCCTCACCCACTTCCTCATCATAGCCCTGCTCCAATTCTTGAATAAACTCATCGGCCCCACCAGCCGCGCCGCCGTCCACTTCGGCATCGCTGGCATCCAGGCGGCCATAGCGGATATTTTCGCGAATGGCGCCCGAAAAGAGATGCGGCGTTTGCAGCACCATGCCAATGCGCGACTGAATAGCGTGCTGGGTGAGTTCGATATAGTCGTGGCCGTTGATGCAGATTTGCCCTGGCGCGGCTCATAGAACCGGCACAGCAAATTGACAATGGTCGACTTGCCGCCACCCGTTGGCCCCACCAGCGCAATGGTCTCGCCCCGGCGCACGTGCAGGTTGAAGTCGGTCAGCACCGGCTTATCGTCTTCATAGTAGAAAGTCACATTGTCAAAGACAATGTCGCCGACCAGCGTTTCAACCTCAACGGCGTCCGCTCGATCCACGATTTCCGGCTCGGCGTCCAGCAGCGAAGAAGATGCGTTCCGCCGACGCAATGGCCTGCTGCATTTCGGCATAGACGCGCGCCATTTCCATCACGGGCCAGAGCATAAAGAGAATGTACGAAATAAAGGCCTGGATGCCGCCAATGCTAATGGCTCCTGTGCCGGCCTGGGCGCCGCTAAAGGCGATCACCGCGCCCACGCCGATGGCGCTGACAAACTGCACCGTGGGCAGGAAGAGCGCCGACAGCCAGGCCGCCCGGTAGCCCGCCCGATACATTTCGCCGGACAAGCCGCCAAAGCGCGCTAGATTTTCCTCTTCGCGATTGAGCGCCTTGACCACGCGCACGCCGGTAATATTTTCATTGTAGGCGCCGGTAATTTTGGAATTGACCCGGCGCACGTTGCGATATTCCACAATGATGCGTTTCTTGAACTGAATGGCAATCACCACGATCACCGGCACCATCAGCATGACCAACAACGCCAGCCGCCAGTTGATGATCGACATAAAGTAGAGCGCGCTGGCAATATTAAAGGTGGACCAGACAATGTCCAGCAATCCCCACGTCACCAGTTCGGCCATGCGGTCGGTATCCGAAGTCACCCGCGACATGATCCAGCCCACGGGCGTGCGGTTGTAATATGTGAGCGACAGCGTCTGCAAGTGGTTGAACAGCTTTTTGCGCAGCTCATAGCGCACTCGCTCACCCAGAAGGCCCGTCAAATAGATAAAACCGAAGACGCCCGCCGCCTGCACCAGTACGAGCGACCCATACAGGCGAATAATGCTCATCAACTGCGCCCAATCGCGCGCCACAATGCCCTCGTCGATGATGCGCTTGCTCAAGTATGTAAAGAACGAATCCATGCTGGCCACCAGCGCCACCGCAAACACAAAGCTGACCACCCACGGCCAGTGCGGCTTCAACTCACCCGCAATCCGGCGCAACGTCTGCCCGGTAAATTGCGAGGTAAATTCCTCTTCTTCCAATTCATAATCCATCGACACGATGTTCTCTCCTATGTAACTTTTGATGGTGCCGTGCACCCACTGCGTGATCAACAGATTACACAGATTACGCAGATTTTTTTGTGCCTCTTGATAGTATGGCTCTCTGCGGACTCATTTTATTGAGCAAAGTGAGCGGCGGTTGAGTAGGCTGGGGCAGTTTCCAGCCGTATCGAAACCAAAGCGGCTCATCCAAATGAGTTCTATCTGTCCGAAAATCTGCGTTCATCTGCGAAATCTGCGATTTATTTCTATTAGTTTGCGGAACGAATTAACTGATCCAGCTCATCCTCAATCCGCGTTTGGGCTTCGTAGATGCGGCGGTAGCGGCCCGGCTGCGCCATCAGTTGGGCGTGCGCACCGCGCTGCACAATGCGCCCGTGCTCCATGACCAGAATCAGGTCGGCGTCCATCACGCTTTGGATGCGGTGCGCAATCAGGAACGTGGTGCGTCCCTGCATCAAGCGCTGCAAGGCGTGGCGGATCAGCGCCTCGGTTTCGGTATCGACCGACGAGGTCGAGTCGTCCAAAATCAGGATGCGCGGATCTTTGAGCAGCGTGCGCGCCAGGGCGATGCGCTGCTTCTGCCCGCCCGAAAGCGTTATGCCGCGCTCGCCCACCAGCGTGTCGTAGCCTTCGGGAAACTTGCTCACGATCACATCGTGGACGGCTGCGGCCCGCGCCGCGTCTTCGATCTCCGCCTGTGAGACTTTGCGCCCCACGCCATAACTGATGTTCTCGCGAATCGACAGTGAAAAGAGAAACGGCTCCTGCTCCACAATGCCGATCTGTTGGCGCAGCCACTCGCGCGGATAGTCTGTCAGCTCCTCGCCGTCCAGCAGAATGCGCCCGCCAGTATAGTCATAAAAGCGCGGCAGCAGATTGATCAGCGACGTTTTGCCCGAGCCCGTCGAACCGAGCAGCGCCACCTTTTGCCCCGGCCGCACCTTAAACGAGATGTCGCGCAGCACGGGCCGATCTTCGTGGCCCTCGTAGATAAATTGCACGTTTTCAAAGCGCAGCGCCCCGCGGATGTGAGCTGGCGACCGCATTTCCGCGGCGCCCATTGGCTCGCGCGCCTCGCCAAGCACTTGGGCAATGCGCCCAAACGAAACCATGCCCTGCGACATCTGCACGATCAAGCGGCCCAAGTTGCGCAGCGGCCAGATGATGCCCATCAGCAAACCCACATAGGCCAGATAGTCGCCCACGGTGATCGTACCCTCAATGGCCATGCCAGCCGCCAGCACAAAGCCACCCAGCATTTGGGTGGCGCAGACAATGTCTGTTACCGGCCAGTAAGTGGCGTGCATCATGAGCAACTTTTTGCCGCGCTGATACTTTTCCTGATTGACGGTATCGAACGCGTTCTGCTCGTACGCCTGGCGGGCAAAGGCTTTGACCACGCGCACGCCGCTCAGATTTTCCTGCAGCTGCGTGGAGAGCTTGGCTTCCTGCTCCTGATATTTCTCATACGACTTTTCAATGCGCCGGAAGAACCAGAGCGAGACCGCAATAATCACCGGCACCACCAAAATCGAAAGCAGCGCCAGCTTGACGTTGAGATAGAGCAGCGCGCCAAAGTTCATCAAGAACAAGAAGGTGATGCGCCCGCTCTCGATGGCCTGGTCGGCAAAGAAGCGCCGAATGGCGTCCACATCCGACGTGGCGCGCTGGATCAGTTCGCCCGTCTGCGTCTTGTCGTGATAGCGGAAGGGCAGCCGCTGCATGTGGTCGAAGAGATAGTTGCGCAGCCGCAGCGTGATGCCTTCCGCCGTCTGCGCGGCCAGCCGCCGGCTCAGGAAAGTAAAGCTGCCCTGCACCGTGGCCAGCAGCAAGAATCCGCTGACGATCCACCAAAGCGAAATCGAACGCTCGCTCTGCATCAAATAGCGATCCACAAAATAGCGAATCAGCAAAAAAGTTGCGGTATTGGCCGCCGCCGCCAGCCCCGTGCTGAGCGCCGCGCCAAAATAGAGGCTGTGATAGTGGCTCATCAGTCGCCACAGCCCCGCCAAGCGGTTGACCCCCAGCGTCTGCTGCAGGTCAAAGTGTATCCCCCGGGGGGATGGGGTGGTATTTAGCATGGTGATCTCCGTGTTGTGTTGCGTATCGAGTATTGCGTATTACGTGTTGCGTGTACTGGTTTAGATAATGAATCGCTACTTGTTGGTTGTGTTGTCGGTGTGGCATCCTTGCCTATAGGCATCAGGTTAAGAGTCTATGCAGGAGCGAGACAAGTGCCGGTCGAGTAGTGCGGGGCAGTATCCGCACGTATCGAGACCAAACGGGCTGGCCCACTCACTCTGGTTTCGATACTGCCGCTGCGCTCTCAAGGCCCCAAACTGCCGGGCCTACTCAACCGCCGTTCGCTATTTTGTTGATAGGCCACTTTTTCCTGTTGCCCATTTCACTCCATACAAAAAGGCGCAGCTATCATCAATAGCACTTGATGATGGCTGCGCCTTTTGGGGCATCCAGAAGCAAGCTGGACGCACGCCAAATAAAAACCGCAGCCATCGTAGAGACGAGCTGCGGTTGGAATTCCTGTCACATGCGGACCGTGTCAGCGCATGACAAACGCACCTCTCTCTTTGATGTGGGCGCCGTTACCGCCATCGGCAACGGGCGCGCCGAACGGCAGACCGTCGACGTCGATTTGGGCAAAGCTCATAAAGTCATTCCACATAGTGATTTCCAGGATAAAAAAAGAGAAGTTTTCTCCGATGCGTTTGTAAGCAACAATACGCGGCTGATAATCCGGCAGCTACTGTAGCACGCGTTTGGGGGTGGTGTCAAATCTGAAAGGGAAAAGATCGTGGAGGTATTTAAAGAACATTTTGTCAAACAGCGCAGGAAATGGTAAATGGTAAATGGTGAATTATGAATGGTAAACGCTGCGGCCGCCGAACTTCCCTCCCATTCACAGTTCACGGTTTACAACTACACTGGCATCGCCCGATATAGCGCCTCGCGCACGCGGGCTACTTGATGCAGAAATTTATCTTGCATGCGCACTTCTTTGCTGCGTGGGCGGGGCAGATCGATTTCGAGCACGTCGGAGATGCGCCCCGGTCGCGCCGACAGCACCACCACGCGATCCGAAAGAATGGCGGCTTCCTCCACGCTGTGCGTCACAAAGATGACTGTTTTGGAGGTGGTCAGCAGCACCTGGCCCAGCCATTCGCCCATGGATTCGCGTGTCAATTCGTCCAGCGCGCCAAACGGCTCATCCAGCAGCAGAATGCTGGGGTTGTGGACCAGCGCCGCCGCAATGTTGACTCGCTGCTGCATGCCACCGGAAAGCTGGTGCGGATAGTGGTGCAGAAACTCGCCCAGCCCAAAATCCTGCAGCAGCGTCTCGGGGGACAGGCTATTTTGGCGCCCCGTGATCTCCAGCGTGAGCTTGACATTGGCCAGCGCCGTGCGCGAAGCAATGAGCGCCGGCCGCTGAAAGGCCACGCCCACTTGATGCTGGCGGCAGGCTTCCGCCGGCGTTGCGCCATTGACCCGCACGCGGCCCGATGTGGGCGAATCCAGCCCGGCCACAATGCGCAGCATGGTCGTCTTGCCGCAGCCCGACGGCCCCACCAGCGAGACGAACTCGCCGGCGCGCACCGCTAAATTTACAGATTGCAGCGCCTCGACCTGGCCGAAGCGCTTCCCAACATCGCTAAATTCAATGGCGGACAAAGCTGCGTCTTTCTATTTGACCAATTGTCACTTTGTTGAGTATCAGTTGTTGAAAGGGTGACAAGGTGACAAGGTGACAAGGGTGACAAGGCGCGACTTGATGTGTCACCTTGTCACCCGGTCACCTTGTCACCCGGTCACCTTGTCACCCGGTCACCTTATCATCTGTAGTTCTTTGCGTGGCAAAAGGTGTTACTTACAGGCGTCCACTTGCAACTGATCATACTGGATCTGCGCCGCCATTTCGGCATTCCATTTGTCGGCAGACATGATCAGCAGGCCGGGGTCGGCTTCATCCTGGACTAGCGCCTCTTGCAATTGGAAGCGGCGCAGCGCTTGTTCCTTGGTCAATTGCGCGTCCACGCCATATTTGACGGCGATATCCGCCGATTCCTCCGGATTTTCCATCAGGAACTTGGTTCCCTGATAGGTGGCGGCCAGATAGCGCTTGACCAAATCGGGGTTCGCTTCCAGCGTTTCGCGGCGCACGGCAGAGACATCCGAGTAGCCGTCCCAGCCCCAATCGCTAAACTGGAAGGCGGTCCAGTTCATATAGCCCTGCTCTTCCAGCAGCCGCGGCTGGTTGACAATCCAGGCGCCGATGTAGTCCATAGGCGCCCACCAGCAGCGGATCGGGTGTGAAGCCGGCCTCCATAATCGTGATCTGGTCTTTGGGCAGATTGTATTTGGCAGCCAGGAACTCAAATAGATAATCGCTGCCGCCCTGCAAACCGACTTTTTTGCCGATAAAGTCTTCGGGCTTTAGTTCCAAAGTTGACTGCTGATCTTGGGGTGTATTCGGATCCAGCCCCATCCAAATATAGGGGCTATGTTTGAGGAAGGCGCCGATGGCCACCACCTCGGCGGGGGTGGGGCTGTAAACCATGGCAGGGATGCGACTGCCGCCGGCGGCCACGGCAATATCAACGGCGCCGCCGGCCAACGTTTGCAGATGATCCACGCCCGGGCCGCCCGGCACCAGCTCAACTTCCAGGCAGACATCGGCGTAATAGCCCTTTTCAATGGCGTTGTACCAGGGCGCTTCTTCGTCGTTGAGCACCCACGGCATCCCCACGCGGATTTTGTCTACCGAGGCGCACTCCATGGGCTCCCAGGCCGCCTCGGGATCGGGCAGCAGGTCGTTGGTCATGTAGGTGGAGGCGGGCAGATTTTCTTCGACGCACTGGAGAATTTCGTTATAGCGCGCCTCGGAATCAGAGGCGGCGTCTGCGGCCGCGGCGGGTTCAGCGGCCGCAGGTTCAGCGGCGGCTTCTTCTGCCGGTGCAGGTGTGGCCATAGGCGCGGCGCACGCACCCAATAGCAGGATCAAAACAAACGAGAGAAGGGCGACCTTTTTCAGGAACATGTAGACCTCCGTCTGAGTGGTGGGTTTTATGAACTTGCGCAATTTTTAATGCATTTGGTAACTATTCAGGTGTTCCTGGAGCGCCCAAACCGCGTTTGGGACGTCGAAGGGAACGCCGGCCTTCGACGGGCTCAGGCCTCGAGTGGCTGAATAGCAACCTCATTTGGTTTGCCAGTACAGGGGGCGGCAAAGTGATGTGGATGAGAGAAGTATAGCAGCAGAATATTGTAAACACAAACGGACAAGGCTAATTGGGGGTGCTTCGCCACGGTTCCAGGCGATTGTGCGGCGGCAGCTCGAGGATCTGCTTGCCGGCGCGCGCGGGGATTTCATAGCGGCTGTAGAATTCATCCAGTTGTTTGTGCAGGCGCTGAATGTCGTTTTGGTATTGAGCATCGCCAATGCGATTGACTGTTTCAATTGGGTCCATCGCCAGATCAAAGAACTCATCGCCAAAGCCCTGCGCAATGGGCGGATAGCGGCGCACCAATTTATGCGTCAGGTCGGTGATCATACGGGCGTTGCCGTATTCACAGCACTGGTAGTCGCGCCAGGGCTGCCGTTGCCCGCGCAGCATGGACAGGATGCTTTGACCGGGTGAATCGATCCGCCGCTGCTCGTCCCCCGTCAATGTGACGCCGGTGGCATCCAATATAGTGGCAAACAGATCGCAATGATCAAATGGTGCGGCATTGGGAGACGGAGTCAACCCGCCCTCCGGCCAGCGCATGAGCATGGGGATGCGAATGGCTTCGGCAAAGAAATTCTGCGGGATGGTCGCATTGCCTTTGCCGTATAGGCCGTGCTGCCCGATCAGGTGGCCGTGGTCGGAGGTATAGACCACCAGCGTGTTGTCCAGCCAGCCCTGGCCTTCCAGATGATCCAACAGCGTTCCCAGTTGATGATCGATCATGCTGACGCCAGCGTAATATTGAGCCAGACATTCGGCGGGATCGCCCGGGGCAAGAGAATTCGGTCCGCTGGCGGGAAGGTGCGACGATGCGTTGGCGACGCTGCCAGATGGCGTCATATGGCGATACTGTTCCACCAGACGCGTGGGCTGTTCGGCAAAAGGGAAATGAGTATCTACATAGCCGACGGTGAGAAAGAAAGGCTGCTGGAAATTGCGGTCATGCAAAAAGCGCAGCGCCTCTTCAGTCAGGAGCTGCGATTGGAAACCACGCCGCGTGTGCGTCTGCCCTTGCACAGACACATCAAATACGCCGCTGTGTTCATATTGGTTGATCCAACCGCGCTTCCGCACATCATAGCTAACCCAATAGTCAAAGCCGGGCTGCGGATTATGCCCGTCGGCGGTGCAGTGCCATTTGCCCACCAGCCCGGTCTGATAGCCCGCCCGCTGCAGCAATTGCGACAGCAAAATTTCATCGGCCAGCCAGGGATGCGTGCTAAATTCCATGTCCTCAGATAGGAAGTCATGCACGCCATGTTGCGAGGGAATGCGGCCCGTAAAGAGCGAGGCGCGCGCCGGGGAACAGACCGGGCAAGGTGTAAAGGCATTGTCAAAACGCACGCCATTGCTGGCCAGAAAGTCCATGTTGGGCGTCTGTACAGTAGTGTTGCCATAACAGCCGAGCGACCATTGACCGTGATCGTCGGCCAGCACCAGGAGGATATTGGGCGGGTGTTTATGCATAATCGCTTAAATTTATACTTGGCTCTGTCATAGATGAAAATCGGCTGCTATACTTAGCTCTGAATGAGAACCGGAGTTTCATTACTCCTGTTGAGTCGACGGAAAACTCCGGTTCTCATTTCAACCGCAGTATAGACTAAAATTATGCGGAATCCTTTTCATCTATGCCAACCGTGGGTTTAGCTTGTGGTGGGGGCTTCGAGACCAGCCTTGGCCGTGCGCCGACGCACCAATGCCTCCAGCAGCACCGCTTCATCCGTCAGCGCCTGCTGATAGGCCGGATTTACGACGCCTGCATCGCCCGTTGATTCTTGCCATTGGCGCAGCCGGGCGCGCATGTCTGGCAGAATAGATTCTGCGTCCGGGTGATTGAGCAGGTTTTGAAGCTGGTATGGATCGGCGTGCAGATCATACAGCTCGTGGAGCTGGGCGTCGTTGTCTACATATTTGTGCCGATCCGTGATCAGCGCCCGCCCCATGTGGAAGATGCCAAAACCGTGGCCAAATGTTTCGACCATCAAATCCGTGCGCCAAGGTGCAAAATCATCCTGTGTATGGCCGCCGTCGACCAGCGGCCAAAAGCTACGGCCGTCGACGCCATTGGCAAACGCCGTACCGGCCAAATCGAGCAGCGTGGGCGCAATGTCCGTGCTGCAAATCAGCTCGTGACATAGCTGCCCCGGCGCTGCCACACCCGGATAGCGCATGGCCAGCGGCACGCGGATCACCTCTTCGGTCAGATACGAGCCTTTGTCAAAGCGCCCACCGTGGCTGGCCAGGGCGTCGCCGTGATCGGCGGTCCAGATCACCACGGTATTCTCGGTCAGCCCCAGCGCGTCCAGCCGCGCCAAAATGCGGCCGGCGGCGGCATCCACCAGCGTGGCGTGGGCATAGGCGCGGGCCATAATCTGCTGCCATTCAGGCCAGGCGAGCGGGCTGGGTATGTGGAAACGGTTTTGTTCATCGACCAGCGGCTGGTTGAGGTCGTGGTGAAAGACGGCTGGTTTGCTCTCTAGCGTGTCGCGGAAGCTGCCATATTCGGTGATCTGCGCCGGGTCATAGAGATCGGCAAATTCCTGCGTGGGAAAATGGGGCTGATGCGGCCCCCAAAAATAGACGCGCAGATGGAACGGCTGGTCATCCGGGGCGCGGACGCATTCATCCAGCGCCTTGCAGGCCAGGTCGGCCAGGAAGAAGGCTTCGTGGGTCTCTTTGGGCGTGGTGGTAATGCCCACGGCGTGTTCACCACACCAGGCGTAATTGCTCTGGTAGCGCGCCCCGGCCTTGAGCTGCGGAAACTGACGGGCAAAGAAGCCGTTGGTAAAGCAGAACTCGACGTGGTGTTCGGCCCGCTCTAGCTCGTATTCTTCCAGATATTCGGCATAGCGGGCGGAGATGTACGGGTTGCCGTAGTCGGTGTCGCTCCAGCCGTGGCAGCCAAAATCGTGGGCCGTACCGGGACCGGCGTGCCATTTGCCAAAGTAGTAGTTGCGATAGCCGGCCTGCGCCAGTCGGTTCAAGTATATCTCGTGGTTGTAGGGCGCTTCCGAGTAGTTGTAAAATTGTGGTGGTTGTGTGGATAGAGCCCCGGTGAGCAGCGTCGCCGGGCCGGTCCGCACAGGGGCGTGGCGCAATAGGCGCGCTCAAAGCGGACGCCCTCCCGCGCTATGCAATCAAAATGGGGCGTTTGCGGACGCACGCCGCCATCCCAGCCGTGGCGATAATAGGCCTGGTGGTCGTTGACGAGCAGGAGAATATTGGGGCGCTTGGGCATGATCTCGGCCTCTTTGGGGCAAGTGTTGTCAGTTTATCCCTATTATAAACGATCCATAGCGCAACACAAGCTATACATGAGTTT
The DNA here is from genome assembly GCA_041391125.1 of Caldilineaceae bacterium. Lineage (GTDB taxonomy): Bacteria > Chloroflexota > Anaerolineae > Caldilineales > Caldilineaceae > JACKBC01. The sequence goes on along the minus strand of JAWKON010000001.1, from coordinate 267,842 downwards.
ACGATCTTGCTGACCCGTAGTTATAAAAGCAACCGCAGATTTCGCCAGTGAGCACAGGCAAAATCTGTGCTCGTCTGCGAAATCTGCGGTTCTATACTTCTAATAATAACTTTTATCGCACTATGATGGGCAGGTAAAAAGTTGGCGCGGCCGTGCGTACTGGCGTATGAGTGGCGTCAGCCTTGGCGTCGGTGTCCGGGTCATCGGTTTTTAGCTCAAACAGCCCTCCCGGTTCATTAGGATCGTCAATCTTCACATGCGCCTGATTGACAAGCTGGCTAATGTTGCTGGTCGAGTTGACCATCACCATAAAGCTGATGACAACGTTGCCGCCTTTGCCCGGCAGCGTCCCCACATCGATCACAACCTTATTGTCCCCTGTGCTATTCCCCGTGGGCACAGATCCCTGGGCGGTTTGCACAGAGTTGGCAATGAGCGTGGTGTGCGTGTCGGGCGTGTCTTCAATAATGACGCCGGTGGCTTCCAGGTTGCCCACGTTGACGGCGCTGATGCGATAGAGCAGCGTGTCGCCCACCGAAACGCGGCCATCGGCATCGGCGTCAATAAAGAGCAGATCGGTTTTGGCGGCCTGCACCAGCGGGCGCGCCACCACCTGAATCAGCGTCGGGTCGTCCACGCCGGAGATGTCGGGGTCATCGGTCACCACATCGGCCAGGTTATCGGCGCTGATGCGGCCCTGGCTGACAATTTCGAAGACATTGCTCGGCAGCGGAGCGTCAATGACAAGTTGGAAACTAATGGTGACGCGGGTGCGATCGCCTTCCAACGTGCCGATATCCACCACCACTTCGGTGTCAGCGGGGCTATTGCCGCTGATTACGTCGCCCTGCTCGGTATTCACTGAGTTGGCCACCAGCTTGGTATGTTGAGGCAGCGGATTGCGGAAGCGCACGGAGGTGGCGTGACTATTGCCGCTGTTGCTGATCTGCGCCTTGATCAGCACTACATCACCGGCGGACGGTGAGCCATTGTTATCGTTGTCTTCGAGCAGCGAGTCGACCTCGGTGGCCGTCAGCACCGGCGCCGCCGACAGCGACAGAATCGTGGCGTCGCCTTCGACATCGGTGGTTGGGTCATCGCTTAAGACCGGCGGCAGCTCTTTGCTGGTGATCACCGCCTGGTTCGCAATTTCGATGACGCCGGCGGGTAACGGATTGTTGACGCGCACGCCAACCGTGGTGGTCACGCGGCTGCTGCGGGCAATCGTACCCAATTGCAGCACAAACGCCCCTTCATTGTTAAAGAGAAATGCAGGCGCCCCGTTATTGACGTCGGTGACCTGCTCCACCGTGGTGTTGGGGTCGGGCGCATCGGTCAGGACCACTTCGGTGGCCGGCGCCGTGCCGCGGTTGCGGACCACAATGGTGTATTCGATCAGGTCACCGGGGCTGGCGATGCCGTTATTATCCAGATCCTCAATGAGTTCCGCCGTCTTTTCCGCGGTTAAATCGGGCGTCAATGTGAGCCGTGTCACCGTGGGGCCGCCACCGTCGGGGCTCTGACTCAAGAGGGCCGTAAAGTTCTGGCCCAGGATGGAAGCTTGGTTCGAAATGGCGTTGACCTCTTTGGGCAAAACGCCGAGAATCTTTACATCAAAATCGATGGCAGCCGATTGATTGGGGGCGATGTCGCCTAAATTGGCCACAATGTTGCGGTCGCCGGTTGTCGCTCCTTTGCTGAAGCTGCCCTGGCTGGACGTGACCGAACTGTTGATCAGCGTGGTGTATTCGCTAATATTATCGTTGACCACGACCGCTTTGGCCGTCTTGTTGCCCTGGTTGGTGAGATCCAAATGGTAGTGCAGTGTGTCGCCCGGGCTGGGTACGCCATCGTTGTTGGCATCGACAGTCAGCGTGGCGCTTTTGCTGGCCACAACGTCCGGGTCGGCAATGAGCACGGCAGCCTCGCCAAAGGCCTGCACCGTGGCCTGGTCATCGTCCACGCCTGTCACCGTGACGCGATTGGTGTGCAGCTCGCCAATGTCGCCGGTGATCTGCGCCACAAACCGGCACGCGTACACCGCCTTGGGCTGGAGGGTGTGAGGCAGCGTACAGTTGGTCTCGTCCACCAGCGGGTTGGCGCTGGTGGTGACGTCGCCATAAATCGAATCATTCATGCTGTTGAGCGTGATGACATCGATAGTGCTTTCATTGGTGATGGTCACGCTGAAGCCCACGGTTTCCCCGGCGCGTGAGGCGGATGTGCGGTCGGCCTGCTTGGCGACGGTGATCGCGGACGCCACATTGGTAAAGCTGACCGAGGCCGAAGCCCCGCCGATCAGCGCGCGATTGGCGTTGTCGGTGGCGTTGACGGTGGTGGTGCTAACGTGGCTCGTACCGAAGTCGCCGGTAATTTTGCGCAGGAAGGAGCAGGTTGTGCTCGCATTCGGGTTGAGCGGTACGGAGATGGCCGGTGAGCAGAAATTGGCAAGGTCGCCAAATTTGTCGTCAATCACCGAATTGAGGGTGATGATGTCGCTGCTGACGTTGCGAATGGTGACGCTGTAGTTCACATTGCCGCCGGTTTCCGGCACACTGGTTGGACTGGCGGTTTTGGCGATGGATAGGCTGGATGAAACGGCCAGAATATTTACGTTTACAGTGCGCCGTTCCGTGTTGCTGGTGCCTTATCCTGGGCTTTTCGTCGTGATTTACGCGGCCAAACGTGTCGCCGGCGTTGCCATTCACTTGGGTCGTGAAGGTGCAACTGGAGTCGGTGCTGACGCCGGCCGGCCCAAGGGTTGAGGGACGACACAACTGCCGAGGCCATCCAAATTCCCCAGAAATTGATCGCTTAACTCGACCAGTTGCAGCGCTTCGGCTTCCTGATTGACCACCGTAATGGTGTAGTCCACGTTACCGCTGGGGGCAAAGATGTTTGGGGGCGCGGCCACGGCGGTGGCTTCAATATCGGCAGTTACGGGGCTGAAATTAACGGTGGCGGATGAGGTCTGTGTATTCGGCGTGGCCAAAGGATTGGGAAAACCAGGCGAATAAATTTCCAATTTTGCAGTGACCGTATTTTGGTGTGCTGGCCCCGAATTATCGCCATTGACAAACTTTGTAAAGTTGCACGATTTTGTACTACCATTAGCAGCGACGATCCAGGGGATGCCGCAAATAGTGGCCAGGTTGCCATACACGTCATCATTGAGTTCATAGACGCGGACGGCATACGGATTGCCGTTGGTAACCTGCACAGTAAAGACAACATCTTCGCCTGTCTCTTTGACAGTAGATGGATTGGCGCTCTTAACAATGGTTATCGCGGGGACGGTAGTGCCCTGCGCGGCCGCCGACTGCTCCTGTTTGGCCCAAGCCGCGCTTTGATACCCATAGCTCGTCAGCATGAACAGGCCAAAGAGCACGGCAATCCAGACGCGGCCTCTCCATCGGCGCTCGCATTGTATGGTGGGTGCGATATGCTCGACGCTATATTTCTTCTCAATCATCTCTTAAATACCTTCTCATAAATCTGTGGTTTGCAAACGCCCAGTGATTCATCGAATAAGGCAACTGTACAGCGCTCAAGCAGCTTGGCCGCTGCCGTCAGCGCTGGGCAGACGCGATTTTGATTCGAGAATGGGGGAAATGGAAATCCAGCGACGGGATGTCGTGTGATGAGTAAGCAACACTGTGCGTAAATCGGTTGGTTCAGCCAGAGCCAAAACATTATTGTCTACTTGTGCAGGGATTCCATTATACAGACGATTGACCTACGCTAAAAGTTACGCTATATGTATGGGGAGTATACTAAAAAATACGTAAGCAAAATGTTACAATTGGATTTCAATTCTCAGTAGATCGCAGCGAGCAGAGATAAGGCTGGATTCACCAATCGAGACCGATGCCTAAATCGCCAACACCGTTGCGGTGTACTAATTGTAGAGGAATATTTGTACTTGGGAGTTGAAGAAAGAGGTACACACCGCAACCACAATCTTACCATTTCGTTGAAACTACTCTAGCATTGAATGCTAGCATCGACGTAGTGCACACAGATTGAAGATTCACCATACTCGCTTTGCCCGTCAACAAAGCAGATTATGTTCGCCCCATGGTAAGTCCCTCGAAGTTGCAGTTGCGGTGCATGAGAAATATTATAAAGATTAGTAGACATCAGAAGAGGCATCAGAAGAGGCATCAGAGGAGGCATCAGTGGGATTAAATTGGGAAATTCAGGATAAAATCTGCCTGATCACCGGCGCCAATGTGGGAATCGGCAAAGAAACGGCGCTGGCGCTGGCCAAGATGCGGGCGCATGTGATCATGGTGTGCCGCAGCCAGCCGCGCGGCGAAGCCGCACGGGCGGATATCATCCAGCAAAGCGGCAATGCAAAAGTGACGCTCATGCTGGCCGATCTGTCGGTGCAGGCGGACGTGCGACGGCTAGCGGCTGAAATTCACCACCAATATGACGCGCTGCACGTGTTGGTAAATAACGCGGGCGCTTATTTCCCCCAGCGCACGGTGAGCGCCGATGGGCTGGAAATGACCTTCGCGCTCAACCACTTGGGCTATTTCCTGTTCACCAACCTGCTGCTGGACCTACTCCAACAGAGCGCGCCGGCGCGCATTGTGAATGTGTCCTCGGCGGCCCACACGCATGGCCGCCTTGATTTTGACGATCTGCAAATGGCGCGCAGATATAGCGGCTTTCAAGCCTACGCGCGTTCCAAATTGGCCAATCTGCTCTTTACCTACGAGTTGGCCCGCCGGCTGGCGGGGACGGGCGTCACGGTCAATGCCGTGCATCCGGGGGCGGTCAACACCAATATTTGGTCCAATGTCGATGGCCTTTTGGGGCAGATATTGCGCTTTGCGGGGCGCTTCTACTTTTTGTCCGCACAAGCCGGTGCGGCCACGCCGATCTATCTGGCCGCATCACCCAAGGTGAGCGGGGTGACTGGCCAATACTTTGCCAAACAGAAAACTGTGCGCTCATCTCCTGAATCCTATCGCACCGATGTAGCCATCCGTTTATGGGATGCCAGCGCGGCGCTGACAGGGCTGGATGTCGCGTAGGTCACTCTACGCTTGCTCTGTTGCCCCCTGGCCCACAGCAGCTTGCAGCGCATCCAGCGGGATAGCGTGGACCGTCCGCCCCTGAAAACCGGTTGTGCTTTCGGCGGCGGTTAAAGCGTTCCAGATCGACTCTTCGGTCGCTTCCACCACGGCCTCAAAAAAACGGTCCATCTGATTGTGCGGAACCATCTGTAGCGGACGCAAGCCGGCCTCTTTGGCGGGCAATTCGTTGCCGGTGGCAAAGGCCAGAAAGATGTCGCCCGAACCATTGAAGCCCATGCCGCCCCGCAGGCCAGACCCGCCGTGAAGCGCTGGGCCAGCCGCTGCACTGCACTGGCAGCAGCGGCGCATCCGTGCCGATGATCACAATAATCGAGCTGCTGGTGGGCGCCTTGCGCCACGGGATGGGCGTGTGTTCTTCATTGATAATTTGGCCCACCGGAATGCCGTTGGCGCGCAGACGGCGCCGCGAACCATAGTTGGCCTGCACCAGCACCCCAACATATATTGGCCGCCATGGCGCTTCGACTTCTGCGCGTGAGGACGTGCCAATGCCTCCTTTAAAACCGTGACAAATCATGCCTGTGCCGCCGCCTACGCAGCCCTCTGCCACCGGGCCGTCGTGGGCGTTGCGCAATGCTTCCAGCGCGTGCTCTGTGGTCAGGTGAAAGGCGTCAATATCATTGAGCCAGCCATCATACGTTTCGGCCACCACGGGCAAGATGAAGCCGTTGATTACGCCCGCTTCCACGCTGTAGCGCACCAGCGCATCGCGCACAATGCCCACCTGGTGCGTATTCGTAATGCCAATGGCTGAGCCCAACATGCCCGATTCGTCCAGCCAGGGCAGGCCGGTCATTTCGCCATTGCCGTTAAACGAGTGGTAAGCCGCAAAAGCGTAATTCTCCCAAATCTGGTTGTGCCGCGGCGCAATCATGGTGATGCCGGTGCGTGCCACGCGCGGCGCGTCTTGGATCAGCGTGTAGTGGCCCACCAGCACGCCAGGTACATCCGTGATGGCATTGTGGGGGCCAGTGGGCAGTTCGCCGATGGTGATGTTGAGGTCGCGAAGGCGGGCGCGGGTCATGGGGTGGTCTCCTGTAGATATTGCGTATCGAGTATTGAGTGTTGGCTATTGTGCGAACGTGGCGTTTCAATCAGCCATTGGTATAATGAAGCGGTCATAATGCGAAACCGCTTCTCAATATTAGAAAGTATAGCACGAAATATCTTGCCTGGATAACCTTTCTCAACCCCCCAATACGCAATACTCGATACTCAACACGCTGTACCCAACAGACAAGGAGACTCCCATGCCCACCCCATCTTCCCACTCTGAAATTGCCGTCATCGGCGGCGGCGTTATTGGCCTGATCTGCGCCTGGCGGCTGGCGCAGCGCGGTCATGCGGTCACGCTCTTTGAGCGGGGCGAGCCGGGGCAGGAAGCGTCGCGGGCGGCGTTGGGTGTGCTGAATCCATCGACAACGGGGCAGACGCCTTTTCCGTATATTCATTTGTCGCGGGCCAGCTTGGCCCTATTTCCGGCATTGGTGGATGAGCTGAAACAGGAAGTGGGCATGGAAGTGGGCCTGCGCGATGAAGGGGTGCTGCTGGCCGCGCTGGATGATGACGAGGCAGCCGCGCTGGAAGAAGAAATGAGCCATCACCGCGCGGCGGGCATTCCGGTCGAATATATTTCGGCGGCTACGCTGCGCCAGATGGAGCCGATGATCAGCCCGCAAGCGCGCGGCGCCATGCACTTTACCAGCGCCATGCGCGTGGACAATATTCGGCTTTGCCATGCGTTGGCGTTGGCCGCGCAGAAAGCGGGCGTCAACATCGTGACTGGGGCGCTGGTTAACGATATAACTGTAGCGGATGGCCGCGTGGTCGGCGTGCAGGTGGGCGGGCGTATGCATGGCGCGAAAAAGGTGATTGTGGCGGCCGGTTCCTGGTCCGGTACGATTGCCGGCATCGATGCACCGGTGCGGCCAATCAAGGGGCAGGGGTTGCTGCTCAAGCCCAACTTTGCGGTGGCGCACGTGTTGGAAAGTTTTGCCGGCTACGTGACGCCCGGCCGCGATGGTCATCTGCTGATTGGCGCCACCGTGGAGGACATTGGGTACGATCAGCGGGTGACGGCGGCGGCCATGCAAAAGCTGCTGACTGACGCCATGCGGCTGGTCCCGGCGCTGGAAAACGCAGCGCTGGTGCGCACGTGGGCCGGGCTGCGCCCCTGTTCGGTGGATACGCTGCCGATCCTGGGGCCAGTACAAGGCAAAGCGGGGCTGTTCATGGCCACGGCGCATTTTCGCAACGGGATTTTGCTGGCGCCCATTACGGCGCAGCTGATTGGGGAATGGGTGGAGGAGAAGGCGCCACAGTTGGATGTGGCGCCGTTCGCAGCAAACAGATTTGAATAAATTTAGCCCATGGTCCAAACCCGCTCGGGCTCGATCTTGTAGATCACGCGCGTTTCCTGGGGATTGAGCGGATAATCGCGGCCATTGTACTTGTGCGACAGCTTGTGGATGTGGGCCGCGCCGCCTTCCTCGGTAATGTCCACCACGCGGCCCTGGATGCCTAGATAGCGATAGGGATTATCCGGATCCTGCACGCTTAAGGCGACGTGGGCTTGCGCCCGCATGTTGCGATCCTTTTTACGCCCCTTGGCGCTGTTGATCAAGATGTAGCCACCTTCGTGGTCAACCCATACGGGCGTCACCTGGGGGACGCCGTTTTCGTTGACCGTGGCCACGTGGACGAACGATTTTTTGTCCAAAATGTCGGCGTGAGATTCAGGAATCGGTACCATTGGTTTTCCTTTCTGTTCTTGCCTTTTTTAATTGGTGATTTTCTCATCCACAAGCACCTGGATGCGCGGATCTTTCTCTGGCCAGAAAGCAATCGCGCCCTTCAGCAGCGGCGCCGCGGCAATCGGATCGGGATAATACCAAGCCGCGTTGTCATAGATTTCCCCTCTGACCACCACATTATAATAGCGAGCGTTGCCCTTGTAGGGGCAATGCGTTTGGGTGTCCACCGGCGCCAGATATTGCCGATCTACATCGGCGATGGGAATGTAGTAGCGCGTGGGCAATGCGCCTTCCAAAACGAGCAGCGGACTGCTGGTATCGGCCACTTTGACCCCGTCCACCAATACCTGGACGCGCTGCGAACTGGTTACAAAGTCTAGCTGCACTTGGTCACTCATGGATTATCTCCTATGGATCTACGAGGGGATGTTGACTTCAGCATACACTGTTTTGGCGCGACAGTTTGTAATCGGTCATCTGTTTTTGGTTCCTTCACCACAATTTGCCCCATCATATACATCGTTTCTGGCTCCCGCATGATGCGTGAGGCCAGATCTGTCCTGGCCGATAGAATAGGCAAAAGGCTATGCTAAAGCACAGCATCTAATCTCAACCATCGACCGATGTGCTTGGCCGTCAACCGGCATATACTGTGAGCCCGATTAGGGCTAATTTAGAAAAATAATTACCCAAATTCAAATTGATTTTCTGCATTACACTGAAGTCAATTTCAAAACTCGAGTTTTTTTGTGTGTGTCTACAGGAGATCTTCCAAATCCAAAAACTCGGGTTTTCATTCTGAAAGCAGTATAGCTTGCAGGCCATGCTGGATGTTTTATTTTGGGGAATGGCCTAGGGCGTTAACAAAGATTGTCAGAAAAAGTAACTACCAAGGTATGAGACTCCCTCCCAGCCCCCCCGAGGAGGGGGAGGAGCTGCAAGCGCCGCCGGAGGCGGCGCAGTTCCCTCCCCTAGCGCAGCGGCCAGGGGAGGGCAGGGAGGGGTGAATAGTTACGTTAAATTAAGCAATCAACCTGCTGACCTGACGTTTCATGTAGTGGAGCAGAAAGTGCAGACCGCGAATGCGTTGCGGCGTAATGACATCTTGGAGCTTGAACTGCATGTAGACATCGTCCGGCGTGGCCAGCACTTCTGCCGGCGTGGCCTCGGCCAGACCGTCAAGCAGGGCGCCGGCATAGCCGCGCACGGTGGGCGATTCACGCGGGATGTCGAGGAAAAATTCCACTTTGCCGTCGTTGATTTCGGTGATTAGAAAGACTGGCGTCTGGCATTCATGCACCTGCTCCATTTGGTCGCGCTGGGCGGCAAAGCGGGCGGGCAGGTCGGGCAATCACGGTGGCGAAGAGCGCCACGGACCGGTTGAGCGTAAGGGGCCGTTCCCACAGCAGCAACATGAAATCAAAGCTCCCAAAGGCAAAAAAGGCGGCGCCCAAGATCAGCCGGGCCAGGGAATTGACAGCACAGTCAATAGCGCGGCAACAGACACATTTGACAACCGTTTTTATCTCCCTTTGATTATAGGGTCCGCGTCCAGTGAGGACATACCGCCCACGGATGCAGAGGCTGAGCTGGTACAGGCCGCCGCTGTGGTCAACCCCACCATTGATCTCAAAGTACTGGTCATTTCTGCCGACGGCAATGAGACTGACTTTCCCGCGATTACGGCCTTTCTCAGCCAGATCGGCATTCCATTTGACACGCTGATCGGAACCCAGACCACATTGACGTGGGACAAACTGTCGAACGGTATGGATCATGGTTATTACCAGGGCATCATTCTGGCTACGGGCAATTTGGGCTATTTGAATCCATCTACCAATCAATGGGAGAGCGCTTTTGACGGCAACGAGTGGTTTGCGCTTTGGACCTATGAGTCCATGTTTGGCATCCGTCAGGTCACATCCTATACATACCCTGGCGGCTGGCCGGACACCTATGGGCTTAACTTGGTGAGCACATCCACCGCGGCCATCAACGCCACCTTGACGACTGCGGGCAAGCAGATCTTTCCCTATCTTAAGCCCACGCTCACCATCCCCATTAACAACACGTGGACCTATCTAGCCACGGTGATTAACCCAGCCGTTACCACGCCGCTGGTCGTCTCCGGCAACTATGCCATCGCATCAATTACTAACTATACGGATGGTCGGCAGAACTTGGCCGTGACCACCGGCAACAATCCTTATTTGATGCATTCGCTGCTCCTCTCCTACGGCGTGATCAACTGGGTGACCAAAGGGCTGTTTCTAGGCGAACGCCACGTTTATATGGATCCGCAGGTGGACGATTTGCTCATTGACAGCGATATGTGGAGCACGACGGCGTTGACCGATACAGTAGGGCTAACCTATCGTATGTCCAGCACGGATCTCAACAACGTGATTACGTGGCAGAATAGCGCCCATACCACCTATCCGCTGGCCTCTGGGTTGACGTTGGAAATGGCCTTTAATGGCGAAGGCGGCTCGGGCATCTACACGCCGGATACGCTGACGCCGGCCGTCATTTCGAACCAGAGCAAATTCAACTGGGTCAGCCATACCTATACGCATCCCAACCTGGACCCAATCAGCTACGCCGACGCCACCACCGAACTCACGCTGAATCACAACTTTGCGCTGAACCCACTGCATCTGACCCATTATTTCCAGGACGCAATGGTGCAGCCGGACATTTCGGGATTGGGGAACCCGAACTATCTCAGTGCGGCCAAGGATTTTGGCATCAAATATATCATCTCCGACACGTCGCGCCAGGGTTGGAACAATCCGACGCCCAATGCGGGCTTCTACAGCACCTTCCAGCCTAGCATTTTGATCATCCCGCGGCGACCGACGAATCTGTTTTACAACCTGCGCACGACGGCCGAATGGGTGTCCGAATACAACTGCTATTACGGCCCCACCGGCAATTGCGCTGGCGGTCAGTTCCGCTACTGGCCGCAGAACCAGACCTACAACCAGATCTTGGCTCACGAATCGGACATGTGGATGCAGTATCTGCTCAAGTGGGATATCGACCCGCTCATGTTCCACCAGGCCAACCTGGGCACCTACAGCGCCAAGAAATCGCTGCTGGGCGACCTGATCAACGCCACGCTGACCAAGTACAGCGCGGTCTATAATCTGCCCATTGTGAGTCTGCAGCAGCACGACATTGGCATCCGCATGGCCAACCGCATGGCCTACAACGCAGCGGGCGTCCACGCCTCCATTATTCCCTGCCAGACGATCACCATTACCACCAATCAACCGGCCACCATACCGGTGACGGGCATCCTGAACGGCTCCAATACCGAGGTCTATGGAGGGCAAATATCTCCTACATTCAACTGGCCGCCGGTCAATCTGTGACTATGCCGGCGGCCTGTCCGTAAAACCCATCGCTACAGTACGACCAATTGAGGCAACAACGCAGCCATTGAAATGAGAGCTTGACGCAGGCAGCCATTGCTTGCGCCAAGCTCTAGGGAGACTGCTGCCATTGCGCTGCGTTATTTACCGTTCCGGCCTTCATCTCATGGGGTGACGTGCTATGCCATTCCAAACAAATACACAGCCTACAAATAAGCTAGAAACAGCCAATCTACAACCTGGTCCCCAACTAGGCGATCAGATCGGTCTGCGGCTGCTGGTCATTGCCGCCCAGCGCGCCGACCAGAACCTGTGCGCCATGTACTTGCTGGATCGGCTCGGAGTTCCCTACGATACGCTTATCGCCACGGAAACCGAGCTGACAGCCGAACGTTTATGGCAGGACAACCGGGCGCATTACCAAGGGGTTGTGCTGACCACCGGCAATCTGCTCTACTGGGAGCCGGCCAGCGCACAGTGGACAAGCGCATTTGATTGGGAAAGTTGGCAACTGCTCTGGCGCTTTGAGGCGCGCTTGGCATTCGGCAATTGATTCTTTATGCCGTGGGTGATGCGCCGGAGAATTATGGCCTCCAATTGGGCGCGCTGCTGGACACGGCGCAAAATCCCCTTGCTGTGTATCTTACCGAAGCGGGCCAGCAGCTCTTCCCCTATCTGCACCCGGTCAACCCGCTGTCGGTGACCGACGCGCCCGTCTATTTGGCGCAACCGCTTGATGGCGCCGCCACGCCACTGTTAGTGACAGATGATGGACAGACGGTGGCTGCGCTTTGGCGCGATAACCAGGGCCGCCAGACGCTGGCGTTAACGCTGGCCCAGCACAGCGAACTGATGCACACGCTCCTGCTGGGGTATGGGCTCGTAAACTGGGTGACGCGCGGTCTCTTTTTGGGCGAACGACATGTCTATCTTAGCGGGCAAATTGACGACATTTTCAACGCCAATCTGCTGTGGGATGTGGCCACGCAGGCGAAGGTTCCACGCGCTATCGGTTGACGGCGGAGGACGCGCCGCGCTGGTCAAGTGGCTCGATCAAATCCAGCAGCAGCCCAATGAGCGCACCTGACCTTGGACTTAGCCTTTAACAGCGCCGGCATTCTGGGACACATTGCCGATGACCCGCTGGCAACAGCGCTGTTGTCGCACCAACTGCGCTTTCGCTGGATCAATCACGGCTACACCCACCTATTTTTGGATAGCGCAACCTATGCACAAAGTTTCGATGAAATCACCTTCAATCATCACGCGGCGCTCCATGGGGCTCTCCACCTATGATCCCGCCAACATGGTCACGGCGGTCACCTCGGGGCTGGAAAATTATGAATTCTTATGCGCAGCCCGCGATGCGGGCATCCGGCGGCTGGTGTGCGACACGTCGAACCCCGGTTGGGACAGCCCTGCCCCCAATATGGCCATTGCCAACCCGCACCAGCCGGCCATCGTCTGTATTCCGCGGCGACCGACCAATCTCTTTTACGACATTTCGACCCCAGCCGAATGGGTTTCCAAATACAACGCTCTTCATCGTGCGTACTGGGGACGCGAGTTGACGATTGCAGAAATTGTGGAGCAAGAGGCGGATGTGATCCTGCGCTATTTGCTCAAGTTTGAAGTAAATCCACTAATGTTTCATCAAGCCAATCTGCGCGCTTACGATGGTCAGCACAGCCTATTGGGCGACCTTTTCAACCGGGTATTGGCGCGCTACAACGCAGTGTACAACAGCACGCCAATCATATGTCCAGCTATGGAAGAAATCGCTGCGCTCATGCAGCAGCGCGCAGCCTACAATGCCGCCACTATTGAAGCTACCTTGATTATCGGCCAAGGGCTAACGCTGCGCTCTGATCGGGCGCTCACCATTCCAATTACCGGGCTCTATGCGGCGGGCCAGAGCGAGTCGTGTGCCGGGCAATGGATTGCGCATATTCCCGTGTCGGCCGGAATCCCACAGCAACTTTCACGCGTTTGCGCAGAGGGGTGGGAGTCATTCGAGCCGCCCGCCCCGGCCGACGGCAGAACGCCGACTACTCCCTTCTGTTCCAATCTCAATTGCTTTTAAACAAAGACTCGTAAACTGTGAGAGGGGCATACGGATAAGGAACTACGCAATCCGTATTCTTCTGTCCCTGTTTTCAACTCTTTCTATTGATCATCCATCAGGAATCGCCTTCATATGCCCCCGAACCATTGCAAAATCTCCTGAGCGTTTGCGCGTTCTGATGTTGGCTGAAGGCACCTATCCCTATCATTGGGGCGGCGTCAGCACCTGGTGCCATCTGCTCATTCGCGACTTGCCATATATTGATTTTGAACTCGTGAGCCTTTGCGCTGCGCCTGGTATGACGACTCAATTTGAGCTACCTGGCAACGTGGTGGCATTTCATCCGTTACCGCTGTGGGGTATGCGAATTGCTGGAGAACCGCCCCAGCTTGTCTACATGCGCGAATTGCGTCAGCGCAAACAAAGCACGACGGATGACATTGTGGCTGCCCACTTTGCGCCGCTCTTTAAACAATTCCTGCGAGAACTTTATTTTAACCAGCGCGGACCGCACGAAATGGCCAATACGATCCACGCCATGCATCGCTTTTTCTTGGCCTACGATTTTGACGCCGCCATGCGCTCGCCGATTACTTGGCAGACGCTGACTGCGGTTGTACAAGAGAGTTTTCCCATCGTCGCCGCGCAATTGGGCTATCCCAATGCCCATTTTCAACTGGCTGATATGATCACGGCCATGCAGTGGCTATACCATTGGTTTTTCGCGTTGGGGGCGCCCATTGCCAAAGCGGACGTGACGCACGCGGCAATGGCGGGCATCTGCACGCTAATGGCGGTGGCCGCTAAAAAAGAGCACGGCGCGGCCTATATGCTCACCGAACATGGCATCTATCTGCGCGAACGCTACCTGGCCGAAGCCGCCAGCACCCAATCTTTTTTCCTCAAAGTGCTAGCCTTAAGCTTTGCCCGCCGCATGACGGAAGTTTCATACGCACTGGCCGACCAGATTTCGCCCTGCTGCAACTATAACCACCGCTGGGAATTGCGCAACGGCGCCCAACCCGAACAGATCCGCACGATTTACTACGGCGTGGATGCCAATACGTTTGCGCCGGAAGCCAAACCGTTTGGCGATCCGCCCGTGGTGGTTTGGGTGGGGCGCATCGACCCGCTGAAAGATCTATTGACGCTGATCCGAGCCGCTGGCGTTGTGCATGAAAGCCGCCCGGATATTCAGTTCCGGCTTTTTGGTAGTGCGCCAGCCGGCAACGAAGGCTATTATGAGGAATGTCTGGCCTTGCGCAAAGAGCTGGGTTTGGAAGCGACGGTTATCTTTGCGGGCTATCGGTCCAATGCATCCTCCGCTTTTAATGAGGGCGATGTGGTGGTGCTTTCGAGCATTTCAGAAGCGTTCCCCTTTGTGATTTTGGAGGCCATGCTGTGCGCCAAACCGGTGGTGGCCACTGGTGTGGGCGGCATTCCAGAGCAGTTAGTGGGCTGCGGCTTTGCGCTGGAACCGCGTAATCCCACCGCCATGGCCGAAGCGATACTTAAGATCATGGGTGATCCGGAACTAGCGACGATATTGGGACAAGCGGCGCGCGTCCGCGCCGAACGCGAATTCACCGTGCGCCAATCTGGCCTAGCGCATGACGCCAGCTATCGCCGCGTCATCAAGCGACGGCAGCTGGATACAATGTCCACAATCACGCGCCCACCCCATGTCTTGGCGTATTCAACTGAGGTGCTTCAGGAGTACGGGCTGGAGAATCTGCCTATCGATCTGCTCCGCCATAGTGCGGAAATGCAAGCCACAGAAGGCAGTGCGAATGTTTCTTTGTCTCTCCACTCAGTGGAGTGTGGTCAGAACCAGACGGCCATTTTGTCCCAAAAGCAACCCGGTTTCCTCCCGCGCAAATTTGCTTTCAAACGCAACAACGTTCCCTTTGCCGCCAGTAGTATAGGGACAGGGACTGTGCTCGCTACCAATGTGGCGGCGTTATTGGGGCAGGCGTCGATTACATCGCTGCCGGTCATTTGGTCTACGCCTGCCACCAATGGGTCTTCAAATGGCAACAACGCCGCTAAGAGCCCGGCGCGAGTTTTCAACAACGGCCAGCCTGCCGATATGAATGGCTATAATGACGGCCAGGGAATCAGCCATGACCACCCCGCCAGAACTTTCTCTACTAGAACAGACAACCACTGGCAAATGGCCCATGCCGAAGCCGTTGCACCCCTGGCTATGGCTGTGCGGGAACGCGATCCCCATCCTTTGGATGAGTTGGAAGTCACGGCAGTCATTGAATCCATGGGCGTGACCGATGAGGTAGCGCAACTGCGCTACGGCGCAACCGATGCATTTGCTCTCGGCCAGGCCATACTTGAAAATTTGCGCAGCATGGGCATGGTCATGCCTAAGACTGCGGCTGTGCATTTTCCTTCCGTTACGGTCTGGGAAGCATGCTACGATTGTGCGCGCGGTTTTCTGGCACTGTTACCGGCTTTGGTCCTCTTATGCTGCATCTTCGTTTTTAGCGAAATTGGCCAGTGGGGGCAAGGCGCTATATTGGCGCTCAGCGCTGGGTGGACGAGCAGCATGTTGGTCACCAATGGCTTTATCCAGGCCGTGAGCCGACGCACCTCCATCTTACTGGGATTGGGCAAACCGGCGGCGGCTGGAAGTTTTCTGTGGCGCAGCCTGGCTGCGGCCTTTCTAGTCTTGAGCGCTTTGGTGCTGTTCGCCGAATTGGCCGCAAGCCATTATGGCCTCTTTACGACGCAACAACGGCTCATATATTTACTGGGTTTTTTAAGTCTTTCGGCGCTTTGGATGGCGGCGGGGGGGCTTGCCCTCATCCAGCAAAATGGCTGGTTGGCTATTGGCATGGTGGGTGGCTTGCTGGCAGGCGCTAGCATCGAGCGGCTGCTGGCGCCCTGGACCGGACTGCATTTGATATTGGGGGCGCTGGTCGGCTATGTGACGGCCATGTACGTCATCATCGCGGCGTTGCGCCGCGGGTATGCCGACTCCGGCAGCGCCCAAACCGGGGCCAAACAGCCGCTCCATCTGCCGTCGCCGGCCTATCTTTTACATGAAGCAAGGCCTTTCTTTGCCTATGGCTTTCTCTACATGGCGCTGATTCTGTTGCCGCACATTCTGGGCTGGCTGGGTACCTTGGGCGTGCATCAGGTGCGCTCGTGGGCCGTCATCAACGTAGAGCTAGGCCTCACCGCCTCCATGCCGCCGCTCATGATTGCCGGCGGCGTGGCGGAACACACGCTGCGTTGCTTCTGGCGTATGGCCCCCGCGCTCATGCAGCAGACGCCCGGCGGCGCGCTGTCCCATTTTCGCCAGTCGCTCACACGCTTTTATTGGCGCTACGCTCTGCTCTATCTGAGCGTGCTCGGCGGGCTGAGCCTGGTCATGCACCTGGTGTTTCAGGAATTGCTCCAGGCCGGCGTCATTCAGCGCTTGTTCCATCTGTCCAATACCGACGGGCTGCTCTTTATCTTTTACGCCGGGCTGGCAGCCTATGGGCTGTTAGGGTTGGGCATCTTTAGCGCCATGTTTTGCATTACCCTGGGCGCGCCGCAACTGGCCGTGCGGGCCGTCATCATCAGTTTGACGGCCACGCTCATCGTCGGCATTCCATTGAGCGGCATGAACTATGCGTTGAGCGCGCTGGCCTTTGTTTATGGTGCCGTTGTTTTTGCCGTGGTTACCTGGGGAATGGCTGACCGCGTGTTGCAAGCAGCCGATTATCAATTTGCCCTGGGGATTTAGACTTCGTAGTCGCTATTCAGGGGCAAGCCTCTCCTTCCCCTTGACGCACTTTGTGCGTCTTTCCCCCTCCTCCCCACTTGTGGGGAGGAGGAGGGGGGAGGAGAGGCCCCCTCACATTCAAATTTAGGAGACCCATATGGCTACGCTTACCAAACCTGTCGGCCCGAGTTGGCATGATCAACTTTTCGGAACCAACTTACTCAAATGAAACCTTGTTGGAAAAATTCCGCAGCGCCAGGCCAATGTGGCCATTATCGGCCTGGGCTATGTGGGGTTGCCGCTGGCGGTGGCCTTTGCCGAAGCGGGTTTTGCGGTCACCGGCATCGATATTGACGCCAAACGGGTGGCCGCGCTCAACGCCGGTCACAGCCACGTATCGGACATTCCGGCATACGGCTGGCGCCCTTGTTGGCCAATCGCGCCGCGTCAAGCAACAGCATGTCCACCAATGGCGGCCCGCCCACCCCGCTGCTGGCGCAAGAGGTGAGCATGGAGCGCTCGCTGACCTACTTTGGCCAAGATGCTTGGCGCACCTCTAATGGCGACCTTGGCGCTGATCACAATGGCGGTGCGGTCAATGGCAATGGCCACGCGCCTGTCGAACCGCGACTGGGCAGCTTCCAGGCCACCTCGGATTACGATGCGCTCTTCGATATGGACGCTGTGATCATCTGCGTACCCACGCCGCTCAGCACCACCAAAGACCCGGACATGTCCTTTATCATCGGCGCCAGGGACGAGATCGCGCGGCTGCATCATCACGATATACTGATCGTGCTGGAGAGCACCACCTATCCCGGCACCACCGAGGAGATTATGCTGCCGTTTGCAGCGGGTCAAAATTGACCGCAGCGCGCTGAAAGTGGGCCAAGATTTCTTCCTGGCCTTTTCGCCCGAGCGCATTGACCCTGGCCGCACCGATTGGACCGTGCGCATTACGCCCAAGGTGCTGGGCGGCGTCACTCCGCGCTGTTTGGAAGTGGCGCAAGCGCTCTACAGTTGCGCCATCGAAAAAGTGGTGCCCGTCTCCACCACCGCCACCGCTGAAATGGTCAAGCTGCTGGAGAACACCTTCCGCGCCGTCAACATCGCGCTGATCAACGAAGTGGCCATTATGTGCGACCGCTTGGGTGTCGACGTGTGGGAGGTGATCGAGGCGGCCAAGACCAAACCTTTTGGCTACATGCCTTTTTATCCCGGCCCCGGTCTGGGCGGCCACTGCATTCCCATTGACCCGCACTATCTGGCCTGGAAGCTGAAGACGCTCAACTATAACGCCCGCTTTATCCAACTGGCGGCGGAGATTAACTTCAACATGCCCCACTATGTGTTGAGCAAAATTGCCGACGCCCTCAACGATGACGGCAAGCCGCTGCGCAATAGCCGCGTGCTGCTGCTGGGCATCACCTACAAGGCGGATGTGAGCGACATGCGCGAATCGCCGGCGCTGGATCTGTTCCACCTGCTGCAGGAAAAGGGCGCCCAAACTATGTATCACGATCCTTTTGTACCGCGGCTCACGCTGGATGGTCGTCTCTATTCCAGCGTGGCGATCAATGATGATGCGCTGTGCCAGGCCGATTGCGTCATCATTGCCACCGCCCACAGCAGCTTTGACTGGGCGCGCATCTTGCACCAAAGCCAGCTCATCATCGACACGCGCAACGCCACCGCCGACGCCTTATCCGAAGCCGCCCGCACCCACGACCGCATCGCGCGCGTGGTGAAACTGTAAACGGGAAAAGGCCTCTCCTCCCCCTTGACGCACTTTGTGCGTCTTTCCCCCTCCTCTCCACAAGTGGAGAGGAGGGGGCCAGGGGGAGGCGAGGCCCCCAACCCACAATCTCAATTTAGGAGAAAACTTTCCAATGGACACCCAACGATATATTGACAAACCAACGCGCAACCTTATCACCGGCGGCATGGGCTTTATCGGCAGCCACCTGGCCGAGGCGCTGCTCAACGCCGGCCAGCACGTCACCGTGTTGGACAATCTGTCCACCGGGCGCGTCGAAAATATCCAACACCTGCTCGGCCACCCCAACTTTCGGTTTGCCGTGGATGAAATTAGCAACCCCGTCATCGTGGACCGTCTGGTCAGCGAATGTGATGCCGTTTATCACATGGCGGCCACGGTAGGCGTCAAGCTGATTGTAGAGAACCCGGTGCAAACCGTGGAAAACAACGTGATCGGCACCGAGTGTGTCCTCAAAGCCGCCGTGCGCTATCGCACCAAAGTCTTTTTGGCCTCCACGTCGGAAGTGTACGGCAAGGGGCATCGCGTCCCCTTTGCCGAAGATGACGATGTGGTGCTGGGTCCGACTTCGCGTAGCCGCTGGTCTTATGCCGCCTCTAAAATGGTGGATGAATTTATGGGGCTGGCCTACTACTATCAGAAGAAGCTGCCGGTAGTGGTCTTCCGCCTCTTTAACACCGTGGGACCGCGCCAGACTGGTCAATATGGCATGGTCGTGCCGCGCTTTGTGCGGCAGGCGCTCAATGGCGAACCGCTGACGGTGTACGGCGACGGCCAGCAGTCGCGCTGCTTTTTGCACGTCCACGATGCCGTGGCGGCCATCCTGTCGCTTTCAAGTTGCCCCGAAGCCTTTGGCGAAGTCTTCAACATTGGCGCCACCGAGGAGGTCACCATTCTGGAACTGGCGCAGCGCGTGATGCAAGCCGTGGCTGCGCGCAAGCGCAACGATAGTCTGCTAATACCGGTTTCCATGCTGCGCAACGGCCATAAAAATGGCGCTGTCAATGGCACTTATGCCAAATCCTCTGCCGAACTGCCCGTTGTCATGGTGCCCTATACCGACGCCTATGCCGTCGGCTTTGAAGACATGCGCCGCCGCGTCCCCAGCATTGCCAAAATTCGCGTCTATACCGGCTGGCAGCCCAAGCGCACCTTGGACAATATCCTCAACGACGTGATCGATGCCACGCTGGCCAAAGAAGAAATGGATTTGCAGCAGGCCGCCATCGAGCAGTCCTATAAACAGCAGCAGGCCAGATTGAAGGAAGCAGTATTGGCGTGAGTCATTCGATGGCAAACAGGGCTGAATTGCCACAAAGTCAACCAAAGTTGGACACAAAATTCCCAAAGGCGCAGAGCGAATTTTTGTGTTTTCTGTGCCTTTTGTGGCGATAGCCGTTTGTTATCAACCGGAGCAAAAAAAGAGTGAAACGAACAAAATGGGGGCGGTTGAGCCTGTTGCTCTGGCTCCCGCTGCTCTTTCTGCAAACCCACGCCGCCCATGCGCGCACCCTCACCGTCTGCGCCAGCGGCTGCGACTACACCAATATCCAAAGCGCCATGGACGCCGCCGCGCCCCACGATGTTATCAATGTGGCGGCGGGAAATTACCGCGAGCATCTAGCGCTATACGACAAACAGTTGACCATCAACGGCGCCGGCGCCGACGCCACCATTCTTAACGGCGAGAATGAGGACCGCGTGCTCTTTCTCTATGCCAACACCGCGCTCACCCTCACCAACGTGACCGTGCGCAACGGGCGCATCAAAGACAACCAGGGTGGCGGCATTTACAGCGACGGCGTGCTGACGCTGGACGCCAGCCGCGTCATCAGCAACAGCGCCAGCGTATCAGGCGGCGGCCTTGCCAACTTTGGGCGCATGATCATCGGCAACAGCGTCATTACCGGCAACGATACCCCCTTTGGCAACGGCGGCGGCATTGTCAACGGCGGCGGGCTGACCGTGACCAACAGCACGATTGCCGCCAACCACGCCCAAACCAGAGGCGGCGGCATCTATCACAGCGGCGGCGTTTTGACCCTGACCAACAGCACCGTGGCCAATAATTATGGCGATTTTGGTGGTGGCGGTGTGGCCAGTTTTGACAGGATGCACAGCGTGAACAGCACCATTTCCGGTAACTTCACCGAGGGCGCAGGCGGCGGTATTATCAACGGCGGGCGGCTGTTTCTGACCAACTTGACCGTGGCCGACAACCACGCCGGTGACGGCAACAGCCTTTACAATAGCGGAACCCTCACCACCACCAATACCATCATGGCCGATGGCTCTCCCCCCAATGTTGATGTCGGCAAGAATTGCACCAATTGGGGCGTTGTCGCTTCACTGGGCGGCAATCTGGAGAGCGACGCCAATTGCGGCTTCAACGCCCCCGGCGATCTAACGCGCGTCGATCCGCGGCTGGCTCCGCCGGCCAATAACGGCGGCGTCACCCAAACTCAAGCGCTGCTGCCGGACAGCCCGGCCATCGACGCCGCCGTCAACTGCCCGCCACCGGCTACCGATCAGCGCGGCGCGGTCCGCCCGGCCGGCGTGCACTGCGACATGGGCGCATACGAATCCGACCTTTTAACGGAGGCTGACTTCACCTGGCCCACATGGGCGCGTACGGCGCGCATTGCCGGCGCCTATTTTGCGCCCGCCGACAGCGATGCCGCCATTGACGCCCAATTGGATGTGCTGGCCGCCCAGCGCGTCAGCGTGGTGCTGGCCGACAGCCCCTGGGGCGAGCAGTATGCGACTTGGGTCGATGATGCTGAATTTGCCAAAGACAAGGCGCTGCTGGCCCGCATCGTACCCAAGGCGCACGACCGCGGGCTCAAAGTGGTGCTCTATCAAGTGGGGCTGGAACTGACTTCACCTCCCGAACGCAACCCCGGTCTGGAACACCCGGCGTGGGCGCAGCTCTCGTTGGCCGGTGAGCCCGTGCTCTTTAACGATGTGAGCAATGAGGAAGAACACTGGCTGGATACCGGCACCTGGGACATCTGGCTGTCGCCCTGCGCGCCGTCGACCCCGCCCAGCGGCGCACCGATTTCCTTTCGGCAGCTCGCCTTCGAGCGTGTGTCGGATATGGTGACCACTGGCATTGACGGGCTGTGGGTGGATCAGGTCTATCTTCAGTCCAGCGTGGGCCACCACGATGACCTGTGGCCTTCCAGTGACCCGTGCAGCGCCGCTGCTTTCAAAGCCGCCACCGGCTATGATCAGCCCGACACCGAAAATTGGGACGACCCGGCTTTTCAACGCTGGATCGTCTGGCGGCACGACCAGATTGCCGACTTTCTGCTGGCGGAGAAAGCCGTGGCGCGCGCCGTCAACCCCAACCTGGTCTTTTTCAACGAGAATTCCAGCGTGGACGCCGGACGCAGCACCTATGTGGCCGACGACCCCACCAGCTATCTGGGCGTTCCCGACATGAGCACCGGCCATGAAGTGGAAACCATTGCTGACCGCATGGATGAGGGCGAAACCGGCATGCAGGCGGCCACGCTGGATCAGTGGCTGGCCTTCCGCACCATGATCGCCTTTGCCCGCGGCGCCGATGTGGGCAAACCGAGCTGGATTCTGACCTACGGCTACGCGCCGCGCGACAGCGCCCAATTGGCTGGCATGGTGCTGGCCGAGGGGGCCAATTTCTACGAAACCAAGGGCCCGCAGATGGCTGATACGGTGGACGGCGCCTTCCGCACCCAGCTGTTTGGCTGGATGGCCGACCACGAAAGCGCCCTGTACAGCGGCGATTCCGTGGCTGAAGTGGGGCTGCTCTACAGCCCGCGCACCCGTGATCTACTGGACAGCGTCTCCGGCGAGCCGTATGATGTGCAGGATGCCGTGCATTTTGCCGCCTATCGCGCCGCCGCCAATCTGCTCTATCGCGCTCACGTGCCTTTTGACGTGGTCATTGATACCAACACAGCCGCTTTGCGCGCTACCGCGTGCTGATCGCGCCCGAAGTGCAAGCCGTGAGCGATGCCACCTTGTCGGCGTCAATGCATTTACCGGCACGCTGATCGCCACCGGTGAAACAGGCAATTACAACGAGTGGTTTGTTTTCGTGAAAATGGCGGGCTGACCAACCCCAATCCAACCATTTCGATCAGGTCACCATCGCTATTGCGGATGCGCCAATTGCCGGCCTGCTCCAAACCAATGCCGATGCCAGCCTCAATTGGGCTCCCGCCACATCGGCGGACGGCTACGCCGGTGGTTGTGAATGCGGCCCACCTTCCGCCGCTAGCGCCACGGTGGATCTGCGTCTGCCAGCGCAGCGGGTAAAGCGTCATCACTTCGTCATCACCCTGGCCGTCCGATTCGCCCGATTGACTTTACGCAGACCGCCGCAGAATCCACGGTACACCTAACGCTGCCGGCGGGGATCGACGCGGTGGGGCTGGTCACCATGACGCTGGCCGGCTCAACGCCGCCGACCGCCACGCCCACACCATCGGGGAGGTACTGTCATAACCGCCGACACCCACACAACCGGAAACTACCGCAATACCCGCTACGCCTGTGCCATCGTCCTCACCCGCCGTCACGCCTAAGGCGGGTACACCGGTGAGCCGGAGTTTGTTGCCGCTGATTGTGAATGGGCGCACGTCAAGGTGACAAGGTGACTGTGCTTGTCGCCCTGTCATTTTCCTACGCAAAGGATTCAACCATGTCTATCCATTTTGGCACCGACGGCTGGCGCGCCGTCATTAGCGAAGAGTTTACGTTTGATAATGTGCGGCTGGTGGCGCAGGCCATTGCCGAGAAAGCTTGGGCTGAAGCTACCATGGAGAGCGTTACTTACGTGGTGGGGTTCGATACGCTGCTTTCTCTCGGATCGCTATGCCGCCGCCGTGGCCGAAGTGCTGGCCGCCAACAAAATCCACGTCTGGCTGGCGCGGGATGCCCCCACACCCCTGATCAGCTATGCGATTGTAGACAAGCAGGCGCAAGGCGGCGTGATGATCACCGCCTGCCACAATCCGCCGCGCTACAGCGGCCTCAAGCTGAAGGCGGCGTATGGCGGTTCAGCCAGCCCAGCGGATTGCAAAGAGGTGGAGCAGCGCATTTTGACTATGCAGGCACTCGGCCAAACGCCGCACCAGATGGAGCTGGACGAGGCGCTGGCGCAGGGCCTTGTGCAACGCTTTAACCCGCTGCCCGCCTATCAAGAACATGTGCGTACGCTGGTCGATTTTGACGCCATTCAGCGCGCCAATGTGCGCTGATGGTGGACGCCATGTACTGGGCCGGGCGCATCCATCTGCGCCGCCTGCTGGAGGATGCAGGCTGCCACGTGGTCGAGCTGTCGCGGCGAGATGAACTGGCTTTAACGGCATTCACCCGAGCCGATTGCGCGTCCATTTGCAGCCGCTCTTTCTGGAGATGAGCAGTGGAAAATACCAGATCGGGCTGGCCACCGATGGCGACGCCGACCGCATTGGCGCGGTCGATCCCAACGGGCGCTTCATTGATCCGCACGGCATTATGGCGCTGCTGGTCGAGCTATCTGGTGCGCGACCGCGGCTGCGCGGCAGCATTGTTAAAACGGTGAGCACGACGCAGATGCTCAACCGGACTGGCCGCCCGCTACGGCTTGCCCATTTACGAAACGCCGGTGGGCTTTAATCACATTTGCGACCGTTTTATGCGTGAACCGGTGTTGCTGGGCGGCGAAGAGAGCGGCGGCATCAGCATTTTGGGGCATATCCCCGAAGGCGATGGCTTGCTGATGGGGCTGCTGCTGGTGGAGATGGTGGCCAAACGGGGCAAGCCACTGGGACTCATTTTGAATGAGCTAATGGCGGCTGATGATGTGGGGCCGTTCCACTATGCACGGTTGGATCAGACGGTGCGCCCCTTTGAGAAGAAGACGCTGGTGGCCGGCCTCATGCAGGCGTTGCCGGCGCGGCTGGCCGATCTGCCGTTGGCGGAAGCGAGCGATTCTGACGGCGTCAAATATGTGCTGGCCGACAACAGTTGGCTCCTGATCCGCCCCAGCGGCACCGAGCCCGTCCTGCGCATCTATGCCGAAAGCCGCAGCGCCGCCCAGGTGCAATGCTTATTAGAGCAGGGCGCGTTGCTGGCCAATGCACAGTTGCAAAAATGGACATAGGGATGGCTTTCAAAACCATCCAAATTTTCCGGCACGCGGAGTCCAAAATTCCCGCATGACACGGATTTAGCAACATGATATATTGGCAATCTCGTTATTGTATAGTTGCGCCGCCATAGATTTACATTTTGGAGGAACAGTTACGGTATAATAGACGATGGTGTATGTCAACTGCGCGTGTGAAACGGTTTTGTTTTGGGAAACTCAGTGACAGGTTTCTGGTCAATCAAACGTTTATAATTGGTGCATTGTCACTGAGTTGGGCTCCCCCCAACCCAGGAGAAAAACATGGAAGCGATTACCGAAGTACACCTATTAGGCAATGTCCAGATTAAACAGAATGGCAAGCCCGTCAGCGGCTTTGAGTCGCGCAAGGCGTTGGCTCTTTTCTGCTATTTGGCCGATATGCCGCAACCCGTGCCGCGCGGCCGCTTGGCGCAGCTTTTTTGGGGTGACAAGTCAGAGTCGAACGCCCGCGCCAACCTCAGTCGGGTATTGCATAATAATGCGGTGCTTATACCCAACTGCGTGGAGCTGGCACGCGACGTTGTGCAGTTCAAACCGACAACAAATGTGCGCGTCGACGTAGCCGTGTTCATGGAATTGAGCGGTCGTAAAGATATCCATTCGCTCACGAAAGCCGTAGCGTTATATGATGATGTTTTTATGGCAGATATAGCACTTAATAAGTGTACGGAATTTGAAACCTGGCTCTTGACTGAGCAGGAAGCGTGGCGGCACCGCCTTAGTAATGCGTTGCTGTTGCTTATTTCGGCCCACAAAGATAACGGCAATTACATAGAGGGTCTGCAATATGCGTTTCGTCTGCTATACTTTGCTCTGTATGAAAACCGTAGTTTGTTCTCTCTGCTAGAGTTTTCGAAAACTACGGTTTTCATCACAACCGCAATATAGAATTGGATCCCTGGCGCGAGGAAGCACATCGCGACGTAATGCTCATGTTGGCGTTAACGGGCCAACGCTCGGCAGCCATGGCCCAATATGAAAAATGCAGCCGCATTTTGGCGGAAGATTTGGCGGCAAATCCCAGCGCCGAAACCACGGCTCTTTACTATCGTATACGATCGGAGGACATACAGGGTAAATATGAGGGCGGAAATAGCCTTGCAGAAGCTATTCGGAGCGCCCAGCAAGCCAACCTGTTAGGGCCATCATCTCCGCTTAAGCTCTGCTCTGCGCAAGCGCCTCGTGTACTTTCACCTTCCGTGGAAAAACTGACCCAATTGTCCACCCTTCGTCCAACCCAAAGCGAACAGGAAAGTGAATTCCTGCAAATTCTAAACCGTCTGGCCAATCCCGCTTGCCGGTTGCTTACCTTAATTGGCCCCAACCATCAAGTGCAAAAACGGCTATTACACCGCGTTCTTACTACATCGGCAGCGGCTTTTCAAGACGGCATATACCTGATCACCGCTTGCCAACAAACGGAAAACGCACTCCTCCCCACTATTATGCAAAGTCTTGGATTTACGGTGGATACACCCGGGCAAGAGAACTTGCAAATGCACGACGAAGGAACTTCACTTTGGCTTTTTAAGCAGATTCGGGACAAAGAGATGCTGCTGGTCTTTGATACGATTGAGCCGTATCACGGCAGTCTGCACCTCTTTGAACAGCTTCTGAAACGGGCGCCCATGCTGAAAATACTCGTCAGCGCCTGCGCACCTCTCAATATCAGTTTTGAATGGCTGTTCGATATTTATTGACATTGCACAATCTGAATGTAGCACTCTCCCTGGCCAGTCGGCCAGGGATTTTTTTATGCCATTGACCAGAAAGCAACTACTCCAATGCATGATGTATGGCGTAGGAAAAGGCTCTATAGTTCTTTTGCGGAAACGTATTCTTTATTTACAAAAGGAGACACATCGTGCAAGCCATTACACAACCCCAAAACCTGGAGCCAGCGCCAAATCAAAGCACTTGGTGGCGCATATTGTTAAGCGGTCTGGGCTTTTACCTGGTGGGGCTGCTGATTTTGCTGTTGACCCACAACCCCAATCTCTTTCCCACCGTCGTCATGTTGGGCGTTTTTATGGCTGCCGGCGACATATGCCGCCTTCTTTACGACCATCGCCATTTGAGCCAACTGAACGCACCGGCAGTAGCGCAGCTTTCTCTACGGCGGCTTGCTAGGCGTGACCGCCGCCTCCATTCTGGAACCGCTCTTTGTGCATCAGCTCACACCGGCATCGGTCTTTTCGATTGCGTTTATTGAAGAACTGGTCAAGATCACGGGCGTGCTGATGATTGCGCGCCGCCTGCGCCACGACTCGGAGATCGACGGCATTATCTTGGAAGCGGCCGCCGGCATGGGCTTTGCCGCCCTGGAGAGCATGGGCTACGCCTTTACCGGTTTCTTGCGCAGTGGCGGCAGCCTTTCGGCCACCGTCTTCATCACCATGATTCGTGGGCTGACGGCGCCGCTGGGCCACGGCACATGGACGGCCATTCTGGCTTCGGTGCTCTTCCGCGAAGCGCGCCAGAACCATTTTCACATCAACCTAAAAGTGTTGGGCGCCTTTGTCACGGTGGTGCTGCTCCACGCGCTTTGGGATCTCATGCCCATGCTGGCGGCGTTCTTTGCGCTGCCGGGCGCCGAGTTCTATAGCAGTGAAGCTATTGTGGGCAGCATTGGGCTCTTTATCCTTTGGCGGCGCTGGCGTGAAGGCCGCCGGTTGCAGGAAGCCGAAGCCCCTATCGACAACGACCATACCCCCGGTGGCATAAAGCAGACGGCGCCAATCTTAACGGCGGTGGGAGACTGATGCTATGCGACGCTTTATCAAAATTACTTCTATCATTTTGGGGCTGGTGATGCTGGTTGGGGTGACCTTTGGCGCCGGTCTGGTGGTGGGCGGCGTAATTTGTGGCAGCCCTGCCTGGTGCGCACCGCCAGCCAGCCGCCGGAGTTCAGCCTCTTCTGGCAGGCGTGGAACATTGTGCAGCAGAACTTTGTGGATCACACGGCGCTGGACCCCACCCAGCTCACCTATGGCGCCATCCGCGGCATGGTAGATGCGCTGGGCGACACCGGTCATTCGGCCTTTCTGACGCCGGATCAGCGCCAAGCGCAGCAGGCCGATCTCTCCGGCACTTTTACGGGCATTGGCGCGCAGATGGGCGTCAAAGATGGACTGCCCATTATTGTGGCCCCGTTGGATGGCTCACCGGCTGAAAAGGCTGGGCTGAAGGCGGGAGACATTGTGATGAAGGTTGATGGCGAAGATGTGACCACCTTGCCGCTCGGTGACATTGTGACCAAAGTGCGCGGACCCAAAGATACCCAAGTCACGCTGACCATTTTGCGCCCCAAGGATCAGAAGAGTCTGGAGGTTACGATTACGCGTGGTGAAATCACCTCCCCGGCCGCCACGTGGAGCATGATTGCGGGCAGCAAAACCGCGTTGATCCGCCTGAGCCAGTTTAGCCAAAATGCGGCGGAGCAGATGGTGCAAGCCATTGATGCCGCCAAAACGGCCGGCGCCACCAGCCTGATTGTGGACGTGCGCAGCAACCCCGGCGGTCTGCTGGAGCAGGCGGTCAAGGTGACCAGCCAGTTTCTGCCCGACGGCAACGTGCTGTTAGAAGAGGACGCCCACGGCAACCGCACCCCGTTTCCGGTGGAGCCGGGCGGCCTGGCCACCGATATTCCGCTGATCGTCCTCATCAATGCTGGCTCGGCCAGCTCGTCCGAGATCTTTGCCGGCGCCATTCAGGATCACCAGCGCGGGCAATTGGTGGGCGAAACCACCTTTGGCACCGGCACCGTCCTACAGCCCTTTGCGCTCGACGATGGCTCGGAAATTATGCTGGGTACGAAGCAGTGGTTAACGCCCAATGGCCGCCTGATCCGCAAGCAGGGCATTCAGCCCGATGTAGAGGTCAAATTACCGCTGGGGACCGACCTGATTTCGCCCACCGCGGCCAAAAGTATGACGCTGGACGACATCAAAGCCAGTGAAGATGCGCAGATGATCAAGGCGCTGGAGCTGCTGAAAGTGTTGTGAATGGTAAATGGTGAATGGTGAATTGCGAATGGTGAATGCAGCCGGCTACCGGCCCTTCTTGCATACGCGGCTTATGCGTTTTTTTGCGCGCGATCATTCCCATTTGGCAGCCAGCGCCACGGCCATCATGGGGGTGATCAATGTGCTGTCCGGGGCGACGCCTGGCCTGGCCGCACGCGTGCGGCTGATTGCGGCCATCTCGCCGTTAGAGGTGCGCCGCGGCGGCCATTTAACGGCGGTGCTGGCCGGCTTTGCGCTGCTGCTGTTGGCGCGCGGTTTGTGGCGGCGTAAAGTGGCGGCGTGGTGGTTAACCCTGCTGGTGCTCAGCTTGTCCGCCGTGGTTCATCTGGTCAAAGGGCTGGATTATGAAGAGGCCACGCTGGCGCTCATTCTGGCCGGCGCGTTGTGGCTGCAACGCAGCCATTTTCACGCGCTTTCGGACCCGCCCGCGTTTCGTCAGGGGCTAGGTGTATTGGGAGCCGCGGTTCTCTTTACGCTGGCCTATGGGGTGACCGGCTTCTTCCTGCTGGATCGTCACTTTCACGTCAACTATAGCTTTGACGCGGCAGTCCAGCAGACGCTGATCATGTTCACCGAGTTTTACGATCCGGGTTTGCAGCCTTTGACCGGTTTTGGTCGTTATTTCGCCTGGTCGATCTATGCAACCGGCGCGCTGACGATTGGTTATGCGCTGCTCATGCTTTTGCGGCCGGTCCTCATGCGTCGGCCAGCCAGCCATGTCGAGCGTCAGCGCGCGACGCAGATTGTGGAAACGCATGGTCATTCGTCGCTGGCGCGCTTTACGCTGTTTGCAGACAAAAACTACTTTTTCAGTGCGGGCGGTTCCGTGATTGCTTATACGGTGAAAGGACGGGTGGCCCTGGCCCTGGGCGACCCCATTGGGCCGTGTGAAGATGTGCTGGCCGCCATCGGTGAATTCCAACAACTGTGCGTGCGCAATGATTGGAGGCCCGCGTTCTACCAAACATTGCCTGAAACCTTGACTATCTATTCTCAGGCTGGTCTGCAAATGCTCTGCATTGGTCACGAAGGCATAGTGGATTTAGCGACTTTTACGATCAGCGGGCGCGACAACAAAAATCTGCGCGCCATGACCAACCGCTTCACCCGCGAGGGCTACACGGCCGTGGTGCATGATCCTCCACTAGCCCCCGCGCTGCTGGCCGAGCTGCGGGCAGTCAGCGACGCCTGGCTGACCACCATGCACGGCAGCGAGCAGCGTTTTTCGCTGGGCTGGTTTGAAGATGATTATGTGCGCAACTCGCGCGTAATGGCGATTCATACCCCGGACGGCGCCATCTCTGCATTTGTTAACTTTGTACCCGAGTATCAGCGCAACGAACTGGGGCTGGACTTGATGCGGCGACGCACCGAGGCGGCCACGGGGACGATGGAGTTTCTCTTTGTCGCCTTTTTGCAATGGGCCGGGGCGCAGGGCTATGACACTTTTAACCTGGGATTGAGCGCCCTTTCTGGCGTGGGTGAGGAGGTGGATGATCCGGCCATTGAACAGATGCTGCACTATGTCTATGAACATCTCAACCAGTTCTACAACTTTAAGGGGCTGCATGGCTTTAAGGCCAAGTTTCGCCCCACCTGGTCGCCGCGCTATCTGATCTATCCTAATGCGGCGGCGCTGCCGGCGGTGTTGGCGGCGCTCGTCCAGGCCAGTGCCGGCGATGATCTGCTTTTTAGTTATTGGCGCCGATTAAGATAGCTCCACAAGCACAATTGACCTTTATGACCGCACTCGAGCCCCAACAAATCTCCACCATTCACGACTTTATCCAGCGCAATGAAGCCAAAGAATTGCGTCGCTTCGTCGCCGGCTGGACGCCGCCAGAACTGGCCAATCTGCTGGAGGAGCTGCCACCGGAGGAAGACGCGATCCTCTTCCGCCTGCTGCCGCGCAAGCTGGCCACCGAAACCTTTGAGTTTCTGGATACAGAGACGCAGCAGGATCTGATCAGCACGCTGGCGCAGGAGCAGGAGCGGTTGGTGGCGCTGATCAACGGTCTCTCGCCCGATGACCGCACGGCGCTGCTGGAAGAGACGCCCGGCCCGGTGGCGCAGCAACTGTTGAATCTGCTCTCGCCCAAAGAGCGCAAGATTACCGACACGCTGCTGGGCTACCCCGAAGAGAGCATTGGCCGCCTCATGACGCCCGACTATGTGGCCGTGCGCCCCGAATGGGCCATGCCGCAGGTGCTGGAGCACATCCGCCGCGTGGGCCACGACAGCGAAACGCTCAACAGCCTCTACGTGGTGGACCAGCGCTCGCATCTGCTCGACGATCTGCGCATCCGCGAAATTCTGCTGGCCAAGCCGGACGCACTAGTCGGCGACCTGATGGACCATCGCTTTGTGGCGCTGACCGCCACCGACGACCAGGAGAGTGCGGTCCACATTTTTCGCGATGTGGGGCGGGTGGCGCTGCCCGTCACCGACAGCCAGGGGGTGCTGATTGGCATTGTCACCGTGGACGATGTGTTGGACGTGGCGGCGGAGGAAGCCGGTGAAGATGTGCAGAAGATTGGCGGCGCCGAGGTGCTGGAGACACCTTATCTGACTACACCTTTTACGACGCTGGTGAACAAGCGGGCGCGCTGGCTGGTGGTGCTCTTTCTCAGCGAGATGCTGACGGCCACGGCCATGAGCTATTTTCAAGACGAGATCGCCCGCGCCGTAATCCTGGCCCTCTTTGTGCCGCTGATTATTTCCAGCGGCGGCAACAGCGGTTCGCAGGCGGCCACGCTGATCATCCGTGCGCTGGCCCTGGGCGAAGTGACATTGGGCGACTGGTGGCAGATCATGCGTCGCGAGCTGGTCTCCGGTCTGTCGTTGGGGATGATTCTGGGCGTCATCGGCTTTGCGCGCATTGTGATTTGGCAGCAGCTTTTTGGCCTGTATGGGGAGCATTGGATGCTGATCGCGCTGACGGTGGCGCTCTCGCTGGTGGGCGTGGTTATGTGGGGGACGCTTTCGGGCTCCATGCTGCCGCTGCTGCTCAAAAAACTGGGGGCGGACCCGGCGGCCTCGTCCGCCCCCTTTGTGGCCACGCTGGTCGACGTGACCGGGCTGATTATCTATTTTTCAGTGGCGGGGCTGGTGTTGCGGGGAGCGCTGCTGTAATTCATTTTCGTCTGCTGAACATAGAGAGAATGATCGTCAAGAAATCGCTGCCTTTATTGGCGCGGGCCTGTTATGTGAAACGCAAATCGCCGTCACCAGCCTCCGTTTGGCCGAACTATTTCTTCAATTTACAGTTGAACTGGCTGTCTTTGTGGAGACCTCACCGCGCCGCCAGCGGCAGATAGATGGCGTGCGCAGGAGCCGCCGCCCCCACCGTCACTGTGACCACGCCGGTGATGGGCGCATTCTGCGCAGCGCCGACATTGTTCGCTGCCTGGCTTTCCACCGTGTAGGTAAAGGCATCAGTGCCGCTAAAGCCAGGGGCGGACGTGTACGTGATGGTGCGTGCGGTATAAGTGGTCGAACCGTGTTGCGGCTGGCCCACGTTGGTGATCAGCAGGTCATTGCCCTGGTCGTTGGCCAGCACGCTGATGGCGGTGGGCTGGTTGGTGATGACGGCGGCGGCATCGTTGGCGGTTTGGGTGGGGCCGGGCAGATTGCCGTTGCGACAGGCGGCCAGGTCGCGCGTGCGCTTGAGATCGCTGTCACGACCGGCGTCGGGCACCAGGTAGTCGAGCGCGGCGTAGCGATGCTGATAGCCCAGGTTGGCCCTGTCAGTCACTTCGTAGGTGTAGGGCTGGAAGAAGTAACGGCAGTTGAGCACCCAATTGTTGGCGGCGCCGTCATAACCGGTGGGGAAGCCCTGCATCTGCCCGCTCATGTTGACCTCGTTGCTCCACGATGTGCTCTGCACCACTTCGCTGGCCACGCCGGTGGTGCGCTCGACGCCGGCGCCGGTCTGCACCTTGAGCCCCACGCCGCCTTCCACCTCAAACTCGGCGCCCACGCTGGTGCTGTTGTCCAGCTCTTGGGCTTGCGCCTTGCTGGTGACCTGGGCAGTGGCCATGGACCAATCCGTATTGGCGTTGCCGCGGGTCACGCTTTTGCCGTTGAGGATGTCGTTGCGCCGCCCATCCCACAGCACGTGGCCGCGCACCTTTTTCCAAACGTAGGCATCCTCGGCGGGGCCATGATTGGGGTTGTAAAGTTTGACCATAAAGTAGCCGTCATTCTGCGTGATGGGGCAGGCGCCGTCATTATAAAAGTCAAAGGTTCCCGCATCGCAAATGTCCAGCGGATAGCGATCCGGGTCCACATGATTCGTCCCAAAGACCTGCACCTCAGCCAGCGCCAACACCGCTGTATCGGCGCGCTGCACGCGCACATAGCGCCCCTGGATCGGCTGCTGCTGACCGTCAAGCGTGGCCAAAGTGGTTTCGCTGGGCGCCGTATCGGTCATAGTGAAACCGAGGCCCAAATCAGCCAGCGTATAGGCCGCCACGTCGGGGCGCGCCAGCAGATCGGTCGGTTTGTCGCCCGCGCCAAAGGGATGGGCGGAGACAAAGAGATAGAAGTCGGCCAGGCTGGCTGCCGGCGTCCACAGGCGGATCTTGCTGATCGGCTGCACCGACCCTAGATCGACCTGCCACCAGGGCTGTGCTTCGCTGTTGGTCTGCGCCACGGCGCCGTTCACAAAGCTGCCGTGGACAATTTCGCTGTCGACCGCCAATTTGGCCGTGGCTTGGTTGCTCGATTGCTCAGCAAAATTGTCGCGAAAGAGCGCCAGGCTGGCCCAATCGCGCAGCACGGGGACATATTCGGGCTTGTCGCCAAAGTTGGCGTCCCAGCTATCCAGCTCGCTGGCCTGCAGCGTCGGCTTGACATTGGGCAGCGTCTGATATTGGCAGAAGCGCAGCCGGGCGTTGTTCGTATCGATCAGGTTGTCGTCCACGCTCATCTGATAGCTGTAGCAGTTGTATTCGGCCGGTTCGTAGACCACGGCGGCGGCGTTCCAACTCTGGCCGGCGGTGACGGTGGTTGACGCGCCAGTGCCGGTAGTATTGGTGTTGCTCATGGCCAATTCCTGGGCGCCGGTGGCCTTGGCCGCGGCGCTGAATTCGGCCAGATCAAAGAAGCTAACGCCGGCGCTCACGCCCACATAGGCCGAGACCGTGTCGGCGCTGTGATAGGTGAGCGAACGCTCCACCGTGTCTTCCTGGCTCACGGCCTGGCCCAGCGAACCGCCTTTGCTCTGGTCGCCCTGAATATTTTGCCAATAGGGCGGCACAAAATCGGCGGCGGTCACGTGGGCGTCGACCACATGGGCGCATTTGCCGCCCACCACGGCGCGCAGCGAATCGTTGTTCCAGTCGCCAAAGCTCAAGCCGACCGGCCCTTTGAGGCTAGCATCCTGGCGGCCCCAGTGGGTCAGATTCCAATTTTGGGGGGTCGCGGTCGCATTGAAGGTCAGGTAGAGCAATTGGTGACCAAAGGGGTTGGCGTCCTTAAAGGCGGCGGCGATTTCGGCGCGATTGTCCTTATCAAAGTCACCCACGGCCAGCGCCAGAAAATTGGTCATGTTGCGGTCGTCAGCGCCATCCTGCCACTGGGCCAGCGGCGTCAAAGCTGGGGTTGGGCGTGTTCTGGTCGACCAGGTCGAGCGCGGTCACATTGAGCAGGCCGTTGACGCTGTTGCCCTGACATCATAGCCCACCACCAGCTCGTCGCGGTGGTCGCCATTGATGTCACCGGCGGCCAGGGCAAAGCTGAGCGAATTGGACTGGGTGCTCCACTGTTCACGGTTGACAAACTGCACGGTCCCGTTGATGGTCTGCACATCAAAGGTGCGCAACGACAGCGTGGGGCTCAACCCGCCCAGCCCGCCCGCCTGATCCCAGGCCAGCGCCACCCGATCCTGCCCGCTGCCGCTGAGATCGACCAGCGTCATCTGCAAATCTTTGGGGCCAACGTTCCCCGTGCCGACAAAGTAGGTCGCCGTGGCGCGCTCGCGCAGATTTTGGGAAAGGTTGGCGCCGCTGCCCTGCTGAAAGTTGGCTTGATATTCAAGCAAGATCATCTGTGCGGTCGTGCCATCGGCTTGCAGCAGGCTGATGACAATATCGGCCGTGCGGTTGTTGTTCAAATTGCCCACAGCCACGTGGGTATGGCTGCCCTGACCGCGGCCACTGATATTGGAACGCCACAGCGCCACCGGGGCGCCGATGCCGCTGGCCACCGTTGCGCTGTAGACCGCCACATTCAGCACATTGTCCGGCTCCACGCGAGACCGCAACCACCTGCTGGGCGCCGTTGTCCTGCCCCAAAATATCGCCGGCGGCCAGGGCGTGCTGGGTCTGATTGGCCAAATTTTCCGCTACGCGCGCCAGATCGGCTTGACCGTCGCGATGGGCCACCATCTGAAATTGGCCGCTGCTGTCGGTGTAGCCCTGCACAAACTCACTTTTGCCGTCGCCGTCGAGATCGGCCGCCGTGGCCGCCAGCGCCGCAATGTGATTGGCCGTGACGCCCACATCGGCAAACGCAATCGCGCTTAACTGGCCGGCGCTGTTGCGATCCTGCACCAGCCAGTTGAGGGTCTGCGGCTGCGGGCGGCGCTATCGTTGATGCTCTCAAAAGCTCCTGCTCGTTGCCGAGCGTCAAATGGCGTCCAAAGGGGGTGGCGTCGCAAGGGATGTCGTCGGCCAGTTGCGCCGGTTCCGCTTGAGCAGCCGCTGGTTGCAGTCCCAGCGTAAAACAGATCGCCCAGACGGTGATAATGGAAAAGATGCGATGGAATGGAGGGTGATTGGGTTTCATAGGTTCTCCCAGAAAAAGGAACGATTCAAAGCGCCGTTCAGTAAGGTGAGCAAGTCGCCCATTAAGGCAAGGAATGAATTCCCAGCCTGCTACAGCAAACGTGGTATATCACGTTCGGCTTCCGCGCTGGTTGTTGTTAGCAACATGGGACTATGCGTCATTGTAATATCCAATGTGTGCTATAATTGCTCCAAATATAGTGAAAGGAGCAAAAGATGAGTAATCAAGTAATAATCGCCGATGAAGTTACCTTTGAGCAGGTATTTAGCCTCGCCCAGCAACTGCGCCCCAAAGATCAAATTCTGGCTTATTGTCCGTCTTGCCCCCAAGGTTGAATGGATGCTTGAAGAAGTGGAGTCAGCTACGCCGGAATGGACGCGTAAACCATTACGTGGATTACTTGCTGATCTAGGACCTGCTCCATCCGCCGCGGAAATTGACGAGGTGCAACACGAAATGTGGGCAACCTTTGGGCAGGAGTAGCTATGGCAATTCGAGTAGTTGCGGATACGCATACAATTTTGTGGTATCTCTATAACGATGCTCGTCTTTCATCAACCGCTAGCGCCCTGATGGATTCAATTGACAGGCGGGTGACCAGATTGCGATTGCCTCAATTACGTTGGCGGAAATCATCTATCTGGTCGAGAAACGAAGAATTGATACTCTTGCCTTTGAACGTGTGATTCAAGCGATAGGGCGACCGCATACCACTTTGGTGGAAATCCCATTTGATCACACAATTGCTGAAGCCATGCGCCAAATTGCACGAACACAGGTTCCAGAATTGCCGGATCGGATTGTGACCGCTACAGCATTCCATCTTGGGGTACCTGTTATTAGTCGCGATCATAAGATTCACACATCCATTGTCACGACAATATGGTGATGGCGTCTTTCCGGTTTTGGTGGATTAACAAAATCGTCGAGTGAGCGGAGGCTGAGCTTGTCGAAACCGGCGCCGCTGCGGCTTCGACAAGCTCAGCCTCCGCTCGTTTCCCTGTTTGATTTTTGCTCTTTCTTAACCGGTTTCCCGTGGCGCAGAATTCATTCTGTAGTTTCAACGGTTTATCAGCGGCAGAAAGATCGTGTCGTTTAATGGCCTGCTCCTCTTCCTCCCACGGGTCGCGTTCGGCGCTCAATGGGTTACCGACGTCGTCCGTGGCCGGCAGATCGCAGACCACAATATCCTCGATGGGCGCGACATTGGCGTCTGCCCCACTGACCAAAGGCGCGGTGCTGTTACCAAAGCGCACCCAGACCGCCTGCCCCGCCGCCACGTTGACGGTGTAGCAGGGGCTGGTTGTAGGTCGTATTTTGCACGTTGGGCGTAATGGCAAACCAGTTGGTTTGAGGCACTTCGCAAACCGTGTAAGTTCCAGCAAACAAGTTGTTGAACACAGTGCGCCCTTCATCCTGCCGTCGCCTGGGTAGCGGTGAGCGAGGTGTATGGGCTGTGCACCTGCATCTGCCAACCGTTGAGCCATTCGTCACGGCTGTTGCGCTGGTGATTGTGGTTGCGGTCGTTGTATTTGTTTGCGATGATTTGGCCGGCGCCCTGGACGACAAAGGTGCAGGTGAGGTTGGCGCCCGCCGCCGCGTTGATGACGATCTGATGCTGCGCCAGATCGGCCAATGTGGCTGCTGGTGGATTACAACTGATGTTGGCATCCAGATAGCCATTGACCAACTGCTCAGCGACGGTGTACGTCCCTGGCGGCACGGTGAAGCTTTTGCTGCTGCTATAGGCGTCGCTATCCGGCGGTGTGATGTCATCCAATTTGAAAACGCCCAAGCTGCCGCCAAAGTTGAAATTCGTCTTGCTGTCCGGCTGCACATCCAGCGCAATGGTGATGGTGGCAGTTGGGTTGTCGGGCTGCGTTTTGCTTGACTTGAAAGCTGCAACCGTCGCCGGGTTGGAAAGAGGGCTGGCCGTCACTGGCCTGATAGGTGAAGGTATCGGCGCCCACAATGCCAGCCGCGGGTGTGTAGACAAACGATCCATCTGGGTTGAGCGCCAATTGGCTGCCCGGATTGATCCGCTGTAATCGAGCCGATGGTCAGCTTGGTCGCCGTCCGGGTCGCTATCGTTGGCCAGCAGGCCGTGGGCGGCATCGACCGTCAATGGCGTATCCTGGTTTGTCGTGTAGCTATCATTTTGCGCGATTGGTGGCTGGTTGACCGTAAGCGGGAGCGCGACGGGTCGGTGCTGTCGCTCAGCATGTCGTTTTGTTGCAGGGCGTGCTTGGGCGTAAAGGTGCGCACCACGAAAGAATAGCTTTGCCCAGCCGCGAGACCGCTGACCAGAAAACCGGTGGCGCTTTTGTTGGCGCTCTGGCCCACAGATTGATAGACGCCGCTGGTGGGCGTCGAGGCCAAGACCTCGTAGTAACCGGCGTCGGCGGTATAGGCGATCGGCGTCCAGGTGAGCGAAATGCTGGTGCTGGACTGCACGGTGGCTTGCAGGTGGGTTGGCGGCACGGTTTGGGTGGTAGCCCAGTTGGGTTGCGTGTTATTGAGGAAGCTCACCAGGGCGGGTGCGTCGGCGGTCAGCGAGTTAAAGCCCAAATCCAACGTGAGCAGATTGGTCAAATTAGCAAGCTGTTGCGGAACGGGACCGCGCAGTTGATTGTTGTAGAGACGCAGCGTGGTCAGCTTGCGCAAATTGCCCAGCGTGAAGGGCAACTGCCCGCCCAATTGATTGCCATAAAGATCCAGCGTTTGCAACTGGCTGAGGTTGCCAAGTTCCAGGGGCAGATCGCCGGTGAGTTGATTATTGGGCAATTGCAGGACGACCAACTGCGCCAGATCACCCAATGCGGTGGGCAGCCCGCCGCGCAGCTTATTTTGCGGCAAGGTGAGCGCAAAAACGTGGTCATTGTTGCACAACACGCCAAACCAGGTGCAGGGCGTATTGTTTTGCAGCCAGTTTGTATGATTTGTCCACTGCATCCCATCGGTGTTGCGAAAGAGATTGACTAGCGCTTGGCATTCGCCGGCAGGTGCGCCCTGCGCATTGTTGCAGTTATAGGGCAGGGCGGCCATCTCGCTGGCGTTCAGCGCCCGGTTGTAAATGCGCACATCATCCAGAGTGCCGTTTAAGGGCGCCGTGGGGCTGCTAAAGCGCACGCCGCCGCCAGGATCTCCGGACGAGCCAGCCAGGTACGTTTCCTGCTGGGCGAGCTGACCGTTCATGTATATGCGCGTTTCGTTCCCCCGAATGACAACACCGATGTGATTCCACGAATTGGGCGCCAGCAGAGCTTCAACCGGGTAAGGATAGATACGCAGCGGGAAACGCACGCTGAGTACCTGCTGCTGACTTTGCAGAATCCGGTCCTGAATGACCAGCCGATTGCCCAGGGCCAGCAGATCCGCATCGGCGTTGGCCGCGTCATTGACCCGCAGCCAGAAGGCAATCGTATAGTCGGTCAGATTGTCAATGCCGGCGCCCGGCGCGGTGGCATAGCTATTGGAACCGGGCGTGGACAGCAAGGCGCCGGTGTTGGCAAACACAGTGGGCGCGACAGCGGTCGTCAGTTGCAGGCCGCTGCCCAGGGTGACCGTGTTGCCATTGCCCGACAGATCCAAAGGTGGGTTATCGGCATCAAAGGGCCAATAGCCGGCCAAACCATCGTCAATGCTTTGGGCGTGGACAGGGGCGCCCGGTAGCCAGACTAGCCCAAGCGCGGCCACGACGATAATTAGCCCAAGCCAACGGTGATGCCGACATACATGGGCAAGAATGTGAGACATAGATTCTTCCTTTCTTTTCACAAAATATGGCGCTTATTAGCCATTCCCCCGGCGCTGAGGCTGCGATTGCTCAACCAAAAAAGCCAACAAACTGTCGATATCCGCAAACATGTGGCGTTCGCCGCTCTGCACCGATTGCAGCGAGGCGCGCCACTCGCCGTTCACATTACTGCGCCAAAGCCGCAACAAATAGGAGCGATGCAGCAGCTCGCCGGTTGGGGGCGGTAACAAATTCGATTGCAGTGACTCTCGTTCGGCCTTCATGGTCGCTCCTGCTCAACTCTGTTGCGCGTGATGAGCATACCCGGCCGCCGTCAACCGCCCGTCAACGCGGCGCGGCGCTTCGTCAACGGGCTCGTCAATGACCAGAAAATGGTATAATTGGCGGGTGTGGATCGTTGCGATTGGAGTAGAGGATAGACATCGATGGCGCGGCTCTCAATTACGCTCTTTGGTCACTTGCAGGTGCTCCTCGACGGCGCGCCCTTGACGGCGCTGCGCACGGCGCGCCTCCAATCGCTCTTCGCCTATCTCGTATTGGAAGCGGCCCATCCGCAGCCGCGTGAACGGCTGGCCGCCCTCTTCTGGCCCGATGAACCGGAAGCCGTTGCCCGCCAGAATCTGCGCCAGGCGCTCTACCAGTTGCGGCAGATGTTCGACAAACCCACGGATGGCGCCCTGCCCTTCCTGCACGTAACCCGTGACCATGTGCAAATCAACCCGGCGGCTGACTTTGAGACCGATGTGGCGATTTTTGCCCGCCATCTGCAACAAGGGGAGCCAGAAAATGCCGCGGCGCTCTATACCGGCGATCTGTTGGCCGGGCTGCACGCCGAAAACGAGGCGTTTGACGAGTGGCTGCTGGTGCGCCGCGAAGCGCTGCATGTGCAAGCCCTGGCCGCGCTGGCGCAATTAACCACCGCCGCCCTCCACCAAAACCACTTCACCCAGGCCGCCGACTATGCCCGCCGCCAGCTCACGCTGGAGCCGTGGCGCGAGCCGGCTCACCGCCAATTGATGATGGCGCTGGCCGCCCAGAGCGACCGCAGCGCCGCCTTGACCCAATACGAACTCTGCCGCCAAATTCTCGCCACCGCACTGAATGTCGAACCCGATGCGGAGACGGCCGCGCTGGCGGAGCAGATCCGCGGCGGGGATGACAAGATGACAAGATGGCAAGATGACAAGATGACAGCACCGCCTCATCCTGTCATCTTGTCATCCCCTCATCCTCTCACCGACTGGGGCGAAGCGCCGGAACCGCCGCAGCTACATGGCCGCGATGGGGAAATCCGCGAACTCGCGCGCTGGCTGGTTGCCGACCATTGCCGGGTCGTTGCGCTGCTAGGGATGGGCGGCATGGGCAAGACGACGCTGGCGGCCTTTGTTGCGCGCCAGTTCGTTCCTCATTTCGAGGTGGTGATCTGGCGGTCGTTGCTTAACGCGCCGCCGCTGGCAGAAGTGCTAAGCGGCTGGCTGCGCTTGTTGGATGGGCCGCACAGCGCGCAGGACCAAGGCGATTTCAGCCGCGCGCTGACGGCGCTCTTTGCCCAATTGCAAGCGCGGCGCTGTCTCTTGATCCTCGACAATGTGGAAAGCGTGTTGGAGGGGGATGGCGGCAGCGGTCACTACCGGCCCGGTTATGAAGCGTATGGGCAGTTGTTCAAACGCTTTGGCGAAACCGGTCATCAATCCGCCCTGCTGCTGACCAGCCGGGAGGCGCCGCCGGAAGTGGTGCGCCTGGCGCGTGAGCGGCCCACCGTGCAGATGCTGGCGCTGGCGGGACTTTCGGTTGCGGCTGGGCAGGCAATCCTGCGCGGCCAGGGCATGGCTTTGCGCGCGGGTGCGGCGGCGGATCTGGTGGCGCGATACTCCGGCAATCCGCTGGCGCTGATGCTGGTGGGCGAGACAATTCAGGAACTCTTCGACGGGGATGCGGCGGCTTTTTTGGCGCAGCCGCTCATTTTTGATGACATTCGCGATGTGCTCGATCAGCAGTGGCAGCGGCTTTCAGTTTTGGAACGCGATATTCTGCTCTGGCTGGCGATTGAGCGGGAGCCGTTGACCTTGGCCCAGTTGCGCGCCAATCTGCAGCCGCCGATCTCCATGCCCGCGCTGGTGGAAGCGGTCAATGCGCTGCGGCGCCGTTCGCTGCTGGAAAAAGAGAACGCGGCGAACCAGCCGCCCGGTCGGCCCGCGGCGCATGGTTTTCTTCTGCAAAATGTGGTGACCGAGTATGTGACCGCGCGGCTCGTGGCCCAGGTCTGCCGCGAGATTGAAGAGGGGGTTCCCCATCGTCTGCTGCATCATGCGCTCGTCAAAGCGCAAGCCAAAGAGTATGTGCGCCAGAGCCAGCGCCGCTTGATCTTGCAGCCAGTTGCGGAACAGATACGCGCCACATGGGGCACAGTCCGTTTAGGCCAACAACTCAACGTGCTCCTGGACCATCTGCACACGGTTGATGCGTCGGCAGCCGGTTATGGCGCCGGCAATCTGCTCAACCTGCTGCTGCAACTTGAGCTTGAGGTGGCGGATTATGATTTTACCGGGCTGACCCTTCGGCAGGCCGATCTGGCCGACACTGTGCTGCAAGGGGTGAATTTGCGCGGCTGTCACTTTGCAGGGTGTCGCTTTACCGACAAGTTTGCCACCATTACGGCGCTGACCTTTAGCGCCGATGGTCAGTTGTTGGTCGCCGGCACCGAAGTGGGGAACATTCGGCTCTGGCGCGTGGCCGACGGGCAACCGCTGGGCGTCTGGCGGGCGCATACGAACTATGTCTTTTCGGTGCTGGTCAGCCCGGACGGCGCCACGTTGTACAGTTGCAGCGACGACCAGTTGATCTGCGCCTGGGATCTGAGCCAAGTCGGCGACTTTCCGCAGGCGGAGGCGCCCCTGCGGTACAGCGTGCGCGGCCACCAGCGGGGGGTGTGGCGGCTGGCCTTGAGTCGGGACGGCCGGCTGCTGGCCAGTGCGGGCGGCGACGGCAATGTTGTGTTGTGGGAGGCCGCCACCGGCAGCGAAATTGCGCGTTTTCATGCACATGGGCAGGGGACGCGGGCGGTGGCCATCGATCCGCACCGGCGAATTCTGGCCGCGGGCGGCGAAGAAGGGCTGACGGTGATCTGGCACATTGCCAGCGGCGCCGTCGCGGCGCGGCTGTAGAATGAGCACGCCAATGTGCTGGCGCTGGCCTTTCAGCCCCGACGGCGCACGGTTGGCCGGCGCCAGCCAGGATCGCGCCATTTGCTTGTGGCAACTGGCCCCTGCTGCGCCGCGCGCCGTTGGCAACAGGCAATCCACCTCGCTCTCGCCGCCGCTGCCACGCTCTCTCTCCCCAGCCACTCCCTGCGCAAACAGAGCGGCCAAATCACCGGGCTGGCCTTTAGCGCAAGGACGGTGCATATCTGGCCAGCAGCAGCACGGACCGGACGGTCTGCCTTTGGTCGACAGGCGACGGGCAGTCACCGGCCATGCTTTATGGCCACGGCGATGAAGTGACGTGCGTTGCCTATAGCCCCACCGGCGCGCCAAGCTGGCCAGCGGCAGCGCCGACCGCACGTTATGTCTGTGGATGCGGCGGGAGGCCAACCGTTGCAGCGGCTGTATGGTCATGCCCAGGGAGTCATGGGGTTAGCGCTGACGGCGGATGGCGCGGTGCTGGCCAGCGCGCATCAGGATCGCCAGGTGCGATTGTGGGATGCGGCGCAGCGAACTTTGACGCGCGCGCTGCCGCTGCATCAAAACGAGGTGACCTGCGTGGCCTGGCAGCCAGGCGGCCAACTCCTGGCCAGCGGCAGCATCGATCACACCATTCAGATCTGGGATGCGGCCGGCGGTCAGCCGCCCAAGGTGCTGCGTGGGCATACGGGCTGGCTGCGCACGCTGCGCTTTAGCCACGATGGCGCTGAACTCATCAGTTGTTGCAGCGATTGGTCGATCCGGCGCTGGCAGATCGCCACTGGTGGGCTGTTGCAAACCATCAAACCGGGCTACAGCGTGTGGGCCATTGCCCTGAGCCCCGATGCAAAGACGCTGGCTTTTGGCGGCACGCAGGGGACCGTACAATGGCTGCGCTGGCCCCAAGGTGAGCTGACCATGACGCTGCACGGCCACACCAACTGGGTCACCGCGCTGGCCTACAGCCCGGACGGCGCCCTGTTGGCCAGCGGCGGCAGCGATCAGCACCTGCGGCTGTGGGATGCCCACGGCGGCCACTGTCTGCACACGTTGCAGGGCCACAGCAGTTGGATTTACGGCATGGCCTTCTCACCGGACGGCGCGCGGCTGGCCACAGCCGGCGCCGACCGCACCATCTGCGTGTGGGATGTGCAACGTCCCCACTTGCTTTATAGTTTGCACGACCACAGTCTAGAGGTGCGCGCCATCCTCTTTACCCCCGATGGCCGCACGCTGATCAGCGGCAGCGCCGATGACACCATCCGCTGGTGGGACGTGGCCAGCGGTCAATGTCTGGCTACCCGCCAGGCGCCGCGCCCCTATGAGGGCATGCAGCTTGCGGGCGCCACGGGGCTTACGCCGGCGCAGGTGACGACGCTTATGGCGTTGGGCGCGGTGAATTAGGGGATGACCTTAATCACTTCATTTGCTATACCCCGCTCAAATTAAAAATGCGAATCCTCTACACAGGATATTGCCAAAGAGGCGTTGACATTTGAACGACTCCTAGTATGACATTTGACAACATTTTGATTTTGTATTATATTCAACCTTATGGTTGAATATAATGTAGATACCTTGACCGCTATTTTTCATGCTCTTGCTCACCCAATTCGTATGGAGATTGTGACATTGTTGGCGTGCGTGGAGCAACTTACCATTTTGGAGATCGCGGCGCACTT
This sequence comes from Caldilineaceae bacterium, assembly GCA_041391125.1. Classification (GTDB taxonomy): domain Bacteria; phylum Chloroflexota; class Anaerolineae; order Caldilineales; family Caldilineaceae; genus JACKBC01. The sequence goes on along the minus strand of JAWKON010000001.1, from coordinate 223,443 downwards.
TGAGATTTCGCTCAACGGCATTTCAAAACATATAAAGGTGCTGGAAAGTGCAGGCATCCTGCGCCGCGAAGTCAGCGGGCGCACTCACTATTGTTCACTCCACACTGAACCGCTCGATCAGGCCGAGGCATGGATCGCTTATTATCGACGCTTCTGGCAAAACCGTCTCGACGCGCTGGAAGAGTTTCTGGAAGCAAAACAACAGGCCGCAAGCAAGGAGGAGAGAGAACCATCATGACCAACCAGCCGACGCACAGTAACGCGAGCGTGACCGTTACAAAACTTTACAATCATCCACCACAGGAACTCTTCGCTGCCTGGACTAACATCGAGAGCCTGAAACAGTGGATGTGCCCGGAAGGCGGCCAGGTCTCTTTTGCTGCTGTCGATTTGCGCGTAGGCGGCAGCTATCGCATCGACATGCAATTTGGCGCCGAGGTCATCGTCCACCATGGCGTTTATCGCGAGATCACCCCACCGGAAAAGTTGGTCTTTACCTGGATCTCAGCAAATACCCGGCGCCAGGAGACAGTCGTAACTATCCAGTTTGCTCGACGCGGTGCACAAACCGAGCTGACCTTGACCCATGAGCGCTTCCCCGACGCTGAAAGCGCCCAGGCACACAGTACGGGCTGGCACAGCATTTTTATACGATTGGAAAAGGTGCTGACCTGATCATTTCCGCATCGTGCGGTTGAACTGGGAACCAAAGTTCTGGTCCAGTAGAAACGATGGTTCCCAGTTAAAGTGATGTATAACAGGAGGGGCAACATGCAAAATCAGCGAGTTGTATCACACGAGGAGTGGTTGCGCGCACGTAGGGAGTTGCTCGCCCAAGAGAAAGAGTTCACGCGACTGCGTGATCGGTTAAGTCAACAGCGGCGTGAATTGCCCTGGGAGAAAGTCAACAAATCATACGTCTTTGATGGACCCGACGGGCAGCAAACATTGGCGCAACTCTTTGGCGGGCGCTGCCAGTTGGTGGTTTATCACTTTATGTTTGGCCCCGATTGGGCGGAGGGCTGCCCCCGTTGCTCCTTAGAGAAGGGGCAACGGGTCAAGATGTATAACTACGTGCCCAACGACGAACTTTCCGGTGAGTTGCCCGGCATCAGCGTCTTTTATCGGGATGACAGCGGTGCGATCTTCCACACTTACTTCTGCTATGCGCGTGGGTTGGATATGCTCAACACCGCCTATCACTATCTCGACCTCGTCCCCAAGGGACGTGACGAAGCCAAATTGGAGTGGCCGATGGCGTGGGTGCGCCGCCATGATCGCTATGATCCAGCCGCTACCCAGGTTGAAAATTCGTAGCATTGGAGGGGCGATGAGTGTTGATGTAATCAGCGAAATTGTAATTGATCGTCCTGTGGCCGAGGTGGCAGCCTATGCCGGCGATCCGGGGAATGCGCCGGCGTGGTACGTCAACATCAAGTCCGTCGAATGGCGGACGCCGCCGCCGGTTCAGGTGGGTTCACAGATGGATTTTGTGGCCAACTTTCTGGGGCGACGCATTGCCTACACCTATGAGATTGTGGAATTTGTCCCCAATCGACGGCTGGTCATGCGCACGGCGCAGGGACCTTTCCCCATGGAAACAACCTACACCTGGGATGCGGTCGGCAATGGTGCAACGCGCATGACGCTGCGCAACCGTGGTGCGCCAACCGGCTTTTCCAAACTAGTAGCGCCCTTCATGGCCTCGGCGGTCCGGCGCGCCAATCAAAAAGACCTGGCTATGCTGAAACAGTTGCTTGAAAATCGTGATCGGAATCTACACAATAAAGGAGCCGAATGATATGTCTGAGCGAAACGATGTGGTAGCAACGCTGCGCGCCCACCTGAAGGGCGCCCACGAATGGCTGGAAGGGACGCTGGAAGGCGTGACCAACGAAATGGCTAATTCCGCGCCCAAAGGCGTGGTAGCAACCATTGGCGCCCAATACGCCCATGTCGTCACCTTTGAGGATTACTTTTTTAACGGCCTGCTCAAAGGCGGCGCGCCGATTATGATGAGCGAAAACGCCGGCGTCAGCAGCCCACCGCCCATGGGGCCATGGAGTGACTGGGGACGCAGCGTGAAGGTTTCGACCGACGACCAGCGCGCCTATGCGCAAAAGGTTTATGCCGCAACTGACGCCTACCTGGCCACGTTGACGGATGCTGATCTCAGCCGCGAATTCGAAGCCCCGTTTGCCAAGCTGCCCATCGGCGAGTTTGTGCGGGTCATCATCTTGAACGCCCATGTTCACGCCGGTGAAATTTCGTGTTTGAAGGGGTTGCAAGGGGAGAAGGGGTATCCAATCTAAGCGCAAAAAAGAATCAGTAGAGCGCAATACAGGCGGATTGCGCTCTACTGTGTATTGACAAAAACGCCAGAGTCTAGAGCCTTATTCAGCGGCCTGCGCTTGACGAATAAATTCGGCAACCACCGTATCGCGTTGGCCAAAAGCTTCACAGCCGGCATTGGTCGGTTCGATGGCGGAGAGATCGTGCGTCAACTGCTGGACGGTGGTGTGACCGCCGCGGGTCTGGACCAAAAAGAGCGCGCCTTGCGCCAGATCGTACGGCTGGTTATCAATGCGCAATTCGCCAACCTTGCCGTCACGCGTCTCGACCGTATAGGCATAATGGCGGCCATCCGCGGCCTCGGCATAGCCTTGCTGATGAAAGACCGGATCCGAAGTAGAGCCGCCGCCGCTGTTTTCGTGGCTGCCGTGGATGTCATCCCAGATCATAATGGTCAGCCCGGCGGGCCATTGCAGCAGCAGATAGCCGCCGCCATCCACGGCGCCGCTGACGGCATTGGGACCCGGCGGCGTGGTCTGCAACATGCACCCGCTCAATGTAGCGCTAAGCAGCATAAGTACGGCTATCAACTTCTCCAATGTGCATGAGCGATATGGCTGTCGCATTAATTATTTCCTCACGTAAACACGGATTGGGGGAACGCGGATAAAAAATATATAAAATCCGTGTTCTGCCCACCCGTGTTTACAAAATTTGTCCGGTTCGCTGCCTGTCCGTGTTTACTGGGATTGCGCCGCCTGCACAACCTTGCCGTCACTATCCACCTGCACCACCTTCCCAATTTTCTCCAACTGCGGCTGCACTACCTTGGCATCGCCCACGACTACGATGATCGGCTGGGTGGCGTCGATGTATTTCTGGGCGGCCGCCTGCGCCTGCGCGGCGGTGACGGCTTGCAGGCTGCTGGCGTAGCTATTCAGCTCGCTAATCGGCACGCCGGTGAGATAGCGTGCGGCCAGTTGATTGGCAAAATCGCCCGGCTGCTCCAGCGACAGGGCAAAGCCGCCCTCCAACATGCCCTTGGCGTCGGCCAATTCCTGGTCGGCCAGCGGCTTGTCCTGCATTCCCTTCAATTCCTTGAGAATTTCCTGCACGGCGTCACCTGCATGATCCTGGTTCACATCCCCGATGACGCGGAAGGTGCCCACGTCGTTGGGTTGGGCAAAGCGGCTGTAGACGCCATAGGTGTAACCCTTGTCCTCACGCAGATTGGTGTAGAGCCGTGACGATGAACCGCCGCCCAGCACGGCGTTGTCGATCAGCAGCGCATAGCGGTCCGGGCTGCGGGCGTCGATGGCGCGGTTGCCGATTTGTATCGAGGCCTGCTGCGATTCGGGCCGGTCGATCAGATAGATGACGCTGGTATCGCCGACGGTGGCCGGCGGATACTTCTTGAAATCGGGCGTCGTGCCGGAGGCCCACGAACCCAGCGCCTCTTCGGTCATCTTTTGGGCATCAGCGGCGCTCATATCGCCCACAATGACCAACAGCGCGTTGTTGGGCTTGTAGTAGGTTGCATAGAATTTGCGCACATCGTCGCGCGTCAGCTTGTTGACCGTCTCCGGCGTGGTGATAAAGCCATAAGGATGGCCGCCGTTGGGATGGCCGCCATAGGCAATGCGCCCAAATTGGTGGTTGGCCATGCTGGTCGGGTTAACGGCATCCTGCTGTAAAAAGGTGAGCGTCTGGCTCTTTTCCACGTCAAATTCGGATTGGGGGAAATTGGCGTGTTGGGCCAAATCGCTGAGCAGATCATAGGCCAGCGTGGCATTAGGCGTGGGCGCATCCACCGAAAGCGAGGTCCATTCCAGCCCGGCGTTGCTGCCCACCGAGCCACCCACAGCCTCGATGCTCTGGGCAATTTCGTCGGCGCTGCGCGTATCGGTGCCTTTGGGAATCAGATCGGCCATAAAGTCAGCAATGCCCTGCTGATCCGCCGCGGCCGCCGTGTTGGAGCCGCCTACAAAGAGGTCCAGATGCACGGTGGGCGTCTCGTGCTGCTCCACAAAGATGGCGTTCAAGCCGTTGTCCAGCTTGAAGGTTTGGAAGGGGGGCAAATTGGTTTTCAATTCGCCCAGCGCCGCCGGCACGGTGGTGGTCATTATCACACCGGTGGGCAGCGCGCTGATGACGCTCTCCGAAACGGTCTGGGTGACGGGGCCGATGCCGGTGGTGGCGGTCACGTTGAGAGGCGTCACCAATTCACCCGGATAGGTCGCCAGCGTCTGCGCGCCATCGGGCAGGGCAATCTGCACATTCATGGGGCGACCGCACAGGTAGATCTGGGCCACGCGCTGAATGTCGGGCAGGGTCACGGCCTGATAGAGCGCCAATTCCTGACCGATGCTGCCGGGGTTGCCAAAGGTGAGCGTGGCGTCTTGCAGCCACTCGGCGGTGTCGCGCACCGAATTGCGAAAGCCGGTAATGGTGCTGATCAACTGCTGTTGCTGCACGCGGGCCAGCTCGGCAGCCGTCACGTCGCCATTGCGCACGCGGGCAAATTCGTCGTCCAGCAGCTTGCGCATATCTTCCACCTTGTCCCCCTGATTCGCATAGGCAGCGGCGTAGAGCACGCTGGCGCCCTTGTAGTCATTGAGCCCGACAAAGGCGGCGGCGGCCAGCCCTTTGTTCACAATGTCCTGCTGAAAGCGGCTGCTGTCCCCGCTGCTCAGAATATCGGTGAGCAGCTTGAGCGCATAAAAATCGGGCGTGCCGCGCACCGGGCCGGCCACGCTGACGGCGTAGCGCGGAATCTTCACCTTGGCGTCCACCAGCGTTTCGGTGGTACCGACCTGGCAGCCGGTGATCTTGTCCACGGCAGTGGCGGGAAAGGCGGCGGGATAGGGATAGCGGTCCAGCGTCTGCACCACGGGTGGGCCGGCGGGAATGTCGCCGTAGTAGGCTTGGATCAGCGCCTGGGTTTGCGCCACATCAATATCGCCCACAATCACCAGCGTGGCGTTGTTGGGGCGATAGTATGCGGCGTGAAAATCTTGCACCTCTTGCAAAGTGGCGGCGTTGAGATCGTCCACATTGCCGATGACGGGCAGTTCGTAGGGCGCATAGCCTTGCAGCGGCTGGGTAAAGAGGCGCAGATTGGCGCGCCAAAGGGCGAATTGGCAATGCGCTGGTTGTATTCTTGAATCACCACCTGGCGCTGGGGCTGGAAGTTCGCGTCGGTCACGGCCAGCGAGGCCATGCGGTCGCTCTCCATCCACAGAATGCGCGGCAACTGGTTGGCCGGCGCCACATCCCAGAACGCGGTCTTGTCGTTTTGGGTGTAGGCATTGTTGGAAGCGCCAATGGCTTCCAACAGCTTGTCCCACTGGCCATTGGCCACGTGGTCGGAGCCTTCAAACATCATGTGTTCAAAGAGATGGGCAAAGCCGGAGCGATTGGCAGGGTCATCAGCGCCGCCGACGCGGAACCACGTGTCCACCGCCACCACCGGCGCCGAATGGTCCTCGGCCAGGATAACGCGCAGTCCGTTGGCCAGCGTGTAGTCGGTGAGCGGCAGTTCGTAGTCGCTGAACTTGATGGGTTTGACAGCAGCGGGTTGCGCAGATGTCTGGGCCCAAGCCGGCGTCGTAAAGAGCCATTGAGACAACACCGTAAGCAGGAGTAATGCGCTGACTTTTTTGTACATGATCGATGCCCTCAGTTCACATGGAAAATCAAATATTTGGCCCGATATTAGATTTATCTGAATAATTTATCACCAAAACAACAGCCCTGACTTTAAGACGAGTTCATGGCGAGTTTAACCTGGTCTCACTAAGGCCGGTAAAGAATAAAGTATGCCAGCGAACGTCCCCGGCACATTGATTCGTCTACCGAGTCATCTCGTCGAAAGTGCCGGGGACATGGCGGATTTATTTTCGTACAATGGCCTAAGGAGCGCCGCGGCGAAAACGTGAACCAACTCTTAAACTTCCCATAAGCTGATTGCACACTTCTTCAAAAGTCGCGCCGCCCGTCTCAGGCGTACACTAAAGCGCATGTTGGGTTGCACAAAAGGCCTAACTGAGCAGTACGCATTATCGCAAACAAGATTGATTTTACGTCTTGCCCCCAATCGGGCAACGATTGAGCAAGCTGCGCAATACAGGAGAAAATTCCCATGTTTCACAAACACTCACTTCACAAGCGGCTCCGGATCGCATATACGCTGCCCGTGGCGGGTATGCTGTTATTAGCGGCTTGCCAGCCCCTGCAAACCAACCGAACCGGCGCCGCGACCGGTGGCAATACGGCCAAACCAGCAGCTATCGCGCAGATGACCGACAGCATTTCCGTCTCTGACCAGACGATTAAGAATGGCGAAGTCACCATTGCCAAGGTGGTGAGCCAAGGCCCGGCCTGGATTGACATTTACACCGACAACAACGGCAAGGTCGGCGATGTCATTGGTCACGCCGCGATTAAGAATGGTGAGAATGCCAACGTGCTCGTGCAGATTGACCAGACCAAGGCTACGCCCACGCTCTTTGCCATGCTGCACAGCGACCTGGGCAAGGTCGGGACCTATGAGTTCCCCGGCGCCGACGTGCCGGTGATGGTCAACGGCAAGGACGTGCAGTCCAGCTTCAAGCTCTCTGGTTTAACCGCGCAGCCGGCCAAGCCCGCCGCCGTGGCCCAACCGGCCCAGCCCGCCGCCCAACCGGCGGAGATGATGGTGATGCTGCACAAGGACGCCAAGTTTGGCGACATTCTGACCGACGCCAAGGGCATGACGCTCTACTTGTTCACCAAAGATACGGCGAATATGAGCACATGCAGCGGGGACTGTTTGACCAAGTGGCCCGCCTTTACTCTAAAGGATGCGACCATGAAGATCATGGGCGACAAGGGGTTAACCGGCGCCTTCGCCTCCTTCAAGCGCGATGACGGCACATTCCAGGTCACCTATGATGGCCATCCGCTGTATTACTACTACGAAGACAAGGCGCCCGGCGACGTCAATGGGCAAGGCGTGGGCGAAGTGTGGTTTGCCCTCCATGCCGATGGTAAGGCAGCCAGCTAGATAAATGTAATTTGATCAGGTTTTTGTGTAAAAGAGCGACCATCCAATTGGATGGTCGCTCTTTTACAGGGCGGCAGCGCACTACCTGGTCTTTCGGCCAGTATTCGATTCCTTCCATCGACTAATGGCGTGCTAGTCCATCGCCGGATGTTGGTCATTGTCTTTTGGCGTACACTCAATGTAATTTGCTTGACGTAGAGTTGAGAGCCATCCTTTGGGCGCGCCGCAGGGACAATGTGCCATTTATTGTGGCGTCATTTGGGGCGTGCGCACGGCTTTTTTTATGGTCCTGGTGGTGACAATGTGTTGGCCGCCCAAGCGATGGGGACATTGTGGTCTATCCCGGCGGCGCGGCTGCTCTTTGTGTTGGGTTGGAACCTGATCGGCGCCGCCTTTCGCGACGCTCTGGATCCCAAATTGCGCTAGGACACAGGCGAGACAAGCGCGCCGCCGCTCATTCACAATTAGCCATTCACCATTTACCATTAAAAATTATCAATGGTGAATGGTAAACGGTAAATGGTGAACGGTGAATGAACATAGCACTCTGCAACGTGTAGTCCCCTGTCCCCCGTATGCCATAAAATGCCGTATTGGTGACAGGTTCAATATGAAGCATTACATTCAACATCACTGAAAGGAAAGAATAATGCACCAAGTAACTCAGAAGTCGAAAGTGGTAGGATTGATTTTGGCAGCCGCCATGCTCCTGTCGGCTTGTGGCGGCGGCTCGTCATCGTCTGAACCGACGGCGACCACGGCCCCGGCGGCAGCGGCAGCTACGGATACCCCGGCCCCCGCCGCGGCCACCGATACGCCCGCTGCGGCTGAAGCCACGAACACGCCGGAAGCCGCGGCCGCCCCAGCCGCTGGTGACATTCAGATCGGCCTTATTACCAAGACTGAGGTCAACCCGTTCTTTGTCAAGATGAAGGAAGGCGCCGAAGCGGAGGCTACGGCCAAAGGCGTCAAATTGTTGACTGCCGCCGGCAACTTTGACGGCGACAACGAAACGCAGGTCACCGCCATTGAGAACATGATCAACGCCGGCGTCAACGGCATCTTGATCACGGCCAACGACTCGACGGCCATTGTGCCCACCGTCAAAAAGCGCGTGACGCCGGCATGGTGGTCATTGCGCTGGATACGCCGCTGGACCCGCAGGATGCGTCCGATGCGCTCTTTGCCACCGACAACACCAAGGCCGGCCAACTGATTGGCGAATATGCCAAGGCCGCCCTGGGCGACAAACCCGCCAAGATCGCCATGCTGGACGGCACCGCCGGAACGACGGTCAGCAAGCAGCGCCACGATGGCTTCCTCAAGGGCTTTGGCATTGCCGAGGGTGATGCCGCCATTGTCTGCCAGGCTGACACCAACGGCGCCACCGAAAAGTCGCAGCCGGCCATGGAGAACTGCCTGACCAAAGACCCGGACATCAACGTGGTCTACACCGTCAACGAACCGGCGGCCTTTGGCGCCAACACCGCGCTGGTGGCGGCCGGCAAGGATAAAGATGTGATTGTGGTCTCTGTGGACGGTGGTTGTGCGGGTGTGCAGGGCGTCAAGGACGGCAAGATTGCCGCCACCTCGCAGCAGTATCCGCTCAAGATGGCCAGCTTAGGCGTCGACGCCATTGTCGATTACGTCCAGAACGGAACCAAGGTCTCCGGTTACACCGACACCGGCGTCACCCTGATTGCCGACAAGGCGGTGACCGGCGTTGACAGCCAGGATACGACCTATGGCTTGGCGAACTGCTGGGGCCAATAAGGGGTAAATTGGTTCAACCGGATCTCATGTGGTTGACACCGCCGAGTGGGATTGTCAACCACATGAGATCCCAAAGAGCCGAAGTCCGACTTTTTCCAAAAGTCGGACTTCTAATCCAAACCGCACAACAAAGAACGAATGCAATCATGAATGACGTTATGATTCGCGAACGCACGCAGCCGGGACCGTGGGCGCAGATGAGGGCGCGCATTGTCCAAATCTTTTCGATTCCGACGGTGGGTCCGCTGCTGGCGCTTGTGCTGACCAGCGCTTTTTTTACTTCGCAGACCGACCGCTTTCTGACCGGCCAAAACTGGTCGCTGATTGTGCAACAAGTTGTCGTCGTCGGGACGCTGGCCATTGGGCAGACGCTGGTCATCCTCACCGCCGGCATTGACCTTTCCAACGGCATGGTGCTGGCCTTTAGCTCGGTGATCCTGACCAGCTTCGCCGTGAATTATGGCATGAACCCGCTGTTGGCCATTTTCTGCGGCCTGCTGCTGGCGACGGCGTTTGGTCTGCTCAACGGGGCGCTGGTGGCATTGGTGCGGCTGCCCCCTTTTATTGTCACGCTAGGCACGCTCAACATTGCCTTTGCCGCCGTGCGCATCTACACCACCACCACCATTGCCAATTTGCCCGCCACGATTATCGCCCTGGGCAACACCTTCGACGTGGGCCAAACCGCCATCACCTACGGCTCGGTCTTCATGCTGCTGCTCTATCTGCTCTTTTGGTTCATCTTGAGCCAAACCGCCTGGGGCCGCCACGTCTATGCTATCGGCAACAACCCGGAGGCGACGCGCCTGGCCGGCATCTCCACCACGCGCCTCTTGATCAGCGTCTACACCATTGCCGGGCTGCTCTATGGCATTGCCGGGCTGCTGCTAGTGGCGCGCACGCAGGTAGGCGACCCGCAGGCCGGTCAAACCGCCAACCTGGACAGCATCACCGCCGTCGTGCTGGGCGGCACCAGCCTCTTTGGCGGACGCGGCAACATTATGGGGACGCTGATCGGCGCGCTGATTGTGGGCATCTTTCGCAACGGCCTGCTGCTCATCGGCATCCCCTCCATCTATCAAGTGCTGATCACCGGCGTGCTGGTTATTCTGGCCGTTTCGGTCGACCAGCTATCGCACAGGGGGCAGGCATGACCGCCCAGAATGCACAACCCATTTTGGAAGCGCGCGGGCTGGTCAAGCATTTTGGCCAGGTTATCGCGCTGGACGGCGCCGACTTCGAGCTTTATCCCGGCGAAATCCTGGCCGTGATTGGCGACAACGGCGCCGGCAAATCCACATTGATCAAGGCGTTGGCCGGTGCGCTGATCCCCGACGCGGGTGAGATTTTGGTCAATGGCGAACAGGTTCACTTGCGCAGCCCGCTGGACGCCCGCCGCTATGGCATCGAAACGGTCTATCAGGATTTGGCGGTGGCGCCAGCGCTCAACATCGCTGAAAATGTCTTTCTGGGCCGCGAGTTGCGGCGTGGCGACTTTCTCGGGCGCGTTTTGCGCATGTTGGACAAGCGCCGTATGGTGGCCGAGACGCAAAACTATATGCAGGCGCTGAAGATTGGCATCGGCTCCATGCGGCAGGCGGTGGGGACGCTATCGGGCGGGCAGCGACAGGCGGTGGCCGTGGCGCGCAGCGCCGCCTTTGCCAAAAACGTGGTCATTATGGACGAGCCCACGGCGGCGTTGGGCGTCAAAGAATCGCGCATGGTGGTGGAGCTGATCCGCGAGGTGCGCGCCCGCGGGCTGCCCGTCATCCTGATCAGCCATAACATGCCGCAAGTCTTTGAACTGGCCGACCGCATCCACATTCAGCGCCTGGGCCGGCGTGTGGCCGTCGTGCGCCCCAGTGAATGCACCATGTCCGACGCCGTGGCCATTATGACCGGCGCGCGTGAAGCGGCGCAGCCGTAGGGGCCATCAGAGAGTCGAAATTTGTACGCAGATTGGGCGGATTAGCACGGATTTTCGGCCAGTTCGATGCTGAAACGTATCTTCTCAATAAAATGGGTTCATTTCCGCCGTCCTATACTAGACCATTGACCAGGCTTATGACTATCCGAACGCCTGAGTTTTCGCCACACGCTTTGTGCTTTAATAATTAGGTTGGACCCACAATGGAGTCCGACGAATATCTGTTGGATTATCAGTAGATCGCAACGAGACGTGATAGGTTGGGATTCAAGAAACGAGACCGATGCCTGTGTCGCCAACACCGTTGCGGTGTACTGATTATGTATTTTCTAAGGTCTTTAGACCATAGAGGAAATATGCTTAGGTCTGATTCCAAAAGTGAATTAAAGCTCTCGCATCTGCTCATTGGCCCGCCGTTGGAAACGGCAGCGGCGCCCCACCAATCAATCAGTAACCACATCGGGCTGGCGGTCTTTGCCTCGGACGCCCTCTCGTCCACGGCTTACGCCACCCAGGAAATTTTGCTCATCCTGGCCATTGCGGGAACGGCCGCTTTCTCGCTCTCAATCCCGATTGCGCTGGCCATCGCGGCTCTGTTGGCGGTGCTGACCATCTCCTATCGCCAGACGATCCATGCGTATCCCAATGGTGGCGGCGCGTACATTGTCTCGCGTGACAACCTGGGCGAAATGGCGGCGCAAGTCGCTGCGGCCGCCCTGCTTACAGATTACGTATTGACCGTCTCCGTTAGTATTGCCTCGGGCGTGGATCAAATCATATCGGCGGCGCCCAACCTGCTGCTCTGGCGCGTGGAAATTGCCGTGGCGCTAATTGTAGCCATGACCATCATCAATCTGCGCGGCGTCAAGGAATCGGGCCAAATTCTGGCCATTCCCACCTATTTTTTTCTGGGGACAATGGCTATTACGTTGGCGATAGGTCTGGTGCGCTGGCTGCTGGGCGATCTTTCACCACTTATTGACCCGCCGGCCTTGGCGCAACAGAGCGTGCAAAGTCTCACCCTTTTCCTGATTCTGCGCGCTTTTTCTTCGGGCTGCACCGCGCTGACGGGAGTAGAGGCCATTTCCAACGGTATCCCGGCTTTTCACGAGCCGCGCAGCCACAACGCCGCGCAGACGCTAACCGCCATGAGCCTCATTCTGGGCGCGATCTTTGTCAGTATGACCTTTCTGGCCTATCACATCGGTGCGATGCCGTCGGAAGATGAAACCGTCATTTCGCAACTGGGGCGCGCCATCTATGGCGCCGGGGCTGGACAGATCATCCTGCTGGCCGCCACCACGCTTATTCTGATCATGGCGGCCAACACTAGTTTTGCCGACTTTCCGCGCCTGGCTGCCCTGGCTGCGGCTGATGGCTTTCTGCCGCGCCAGCTTACCTTTCGCGGCTCGCGGCTGGTCTTTTCCTGGGGGATTACGCTGCTGGCCGGGCTGGCCGCGCTGCTGCTGGTGCTCTTGCAGGCCGACACCTCGCGGCTGATCCCGCTTTATGCCATTGGCGTTTTTCTGAGCTTTACGTTGTCGCAATTTGGCATGGTCGTGCGCTGGCGCCAGGTGGGCAAGTTGGCGCCGGAGGAAGCGGGCCACTCACGCCACGGTACGCCCCTGGCTTTTGACACGCATTGGCGCACCAAACTGTTGATCAACGGCGCCGGCGGCGTTATGACGGCGCTGGTAATGTGCGTCTTTGCCATTACGAAATTTCGCGACGGGGCGTGGATGGTGGTGCTGCTGATTCCACTTTTGGTGCTGGCCTATAGTGGCGTCCACCGCCACTACCGGCGGGTGGCCGCCCAACTGAGCTTGGGCGACCTGCCCGTGCGACCGCATCCCAGCCCCATGCGCACCATTTTGTTGGTGGCCGATGTGCACGCCGGGACGCTGCGTCTCATCAACTTCGCCCAGTCGCTGGGGCAGCCGTGGCAGGCGGTGCATGTGGCGGTCGATCCCGAAAAGGCGGAGCGCGTGCGCGCCAAGTGGGCCGAGCGCGTGGGATTGGGCGAGCTGATCATTCTGCCTTCGCCCTATCGCTCGTTGACCGAGCCGCTGCGCAGTTTTGTTCAAGCCATGCAGGCAGCCGAACCCAATGCCTTTATCCACTTGCTCGTGGGCCAACTTTCGCTGCCTGACTATGGTGAGCAACTGTTGCACTGCAACAGCAATCTGCTTATTGATATGCTTTTGCGCGACATGGATCGCGTAGTCGTCACCAGCGTGCCGTATCAGATTGATCAGCGCCAGCAATACGAGGCGCGGCTGGCGGCGGAACTGGATGTGGAGCCTAGCCATTAATAAAAGAAGCAATTTTAGTTTAGGTAACATTGGGGAGAATGTCTATGCTGACCCTGGCTATTCCCGTCTGGCAACTTGTGCTGCGGGTGGTGATCATCTATCTGGCGATCCTGTTTGGGTTGCGGCTGGCGGGCAAGCGCGAATTGGGCCAGATGACGGTTTTCGACTTTGTAGTGCTGCTGCTGATTGCCAATGCGGTGCAAAACGCCATGGTGGGGTCGGACAATTCGCTGACCGGTGGGCTGTTGGCGGCGGCGGTGCTGCTGGCGCTCAATTGGCTGCTGACGCGTGTCCGCCTGCGCTGGCCGCGTCTGCGCGGCGTTTTGGAAGGAACGCCAACGCTGCTAGTCCTGCACGGCGCGGTGATTGACGATCATCTGCGTCGCGAAGGGTTGGATGCCGAAATGGTGCAGGCTGCCCTCCGCGAGCATGGCATCGACAAGATTGCCGACGCCGAGATGGCGGTGTTGGAGATCGATGGCTCGATTAGCGTTGTGCCTAAAAATGAACAGATGCGACGCATCAAACATCCGCTCAAATATTTGCGACATGGTTAACATGATGAACCAATCTACTACATCACCTAGAAAGCTGCATTTCCCACAGCCGTTTGTCCACGCGCACCCACCGGTGCAGGATGTCAATGCGGTTTTTGCCGAACAGCTCAGCCCCGGTCAGCGCATGGCGGATTGGGTGGCCAACACAATGGGGTCCTGGGCCTTTATTCTGATCCAGTCCGTGATTCTGACGGTTTGGGTGATATTCAACGTGATCGCCTGGATGCGGCATTGGGATCCCTATCCCTTCATCCTTATGAATCTGGTACTTTCCATGCAGGCCGCCTATGCCGCGCCTATTATCATGATGAGTCAGAACCGCCAGGCCGCCAAAGATCGCATTGAGGCGCATCACGATTTTTTGGTCAACCAAAAAGCTGAAGAAGAGATTCGCGCCATCATGGAGCATCTGGATGCGCAAAACCTGGCCTTGGCACAAATTCATCAGCAGTTGACGGCTATACAAGAAGAGATAGGGAAAACAGATGCGCAAGTCGAGTAAACCACATCAACCCCCTATTCCATTTCTGGTGGTTTATCGACGAAAGGAACATTTTATATGAAAGCAATCGCCATTGTCCCCGGCACAACTGATGTCCAGCTTGTCGACCGACCCGAACCGGCCATCAGCGCACCGGATGATGTGAAGATCGAGATGCTGGCGGTGGGCATTTGCGGCACCGACCGCGAAGAAGTGAGCGGCGGGCGCGCCGATGCGCCTGCCGGTCAAAACGAGCTGATCATTGGCCACGAAATGTTTGGCCGCGTGGTCCAAGTGGGCGCCAACGTGAACAAAGTGCAGCCGGGCGACTATGCGGTCTTTAGCGTGCGCCGCGGCTGTGGCCATTGCCCCGCTTGCCAGATGAATCGCAGCGACATGTGCTACAGCGGCGATTACACCGAGCGCGGCATCAAGGGCGCCGACGGTTTTCAGGCTCAGTTTGTGGTGGACCGCGAACAGTATGTAGTCAAAGTGCCGGCCAACATTGCCCACCTGGGCGTGCTGACCGAGCCGACTTCGGTCATTGAAAAGGCCATCGATGAAGCTGTGCGCATCCAACTGGCGCGCCTGCCCGATTTGAAGACGCCCGACGAGGCTCTGCGCGGCAAAACCGCGCTGATTGCCGGGCTAGGGCCGATTGGTCTGCTGGCGGCCTTTGTATTGCGGCTGCGCGGGGCCAGGGTATTGGGGCTGGATATTGTGGACGCCGCCTCGGCGCGCCCCCAGCTCTTGCAAAAAATCGGCGGCGAATATGTGGACGGGCGCCAGGTGCAGACCGACGCTTTGGACGACCACTTTGGCCAGATCGATCTGATTTTGGAAGCGACTGGCGTGGCCAGCCTGGAGTTCAATCTGCTGGATGCGCTGGGCATCAACGGCGTCTATGTCATTACCGGCATCCCCGGCGGCGACCGGCCCATTGACATTCCGGGGGCGGCGCTTATGCGACAGCTGGTGCTCTACAACCAGGTGCTGGTGGGCAGCGTCAACGCCAGCCCAGCGCACTTTCAAATGGCCGTGGACGATCTGGCGCGCGCCTTTGCCCAGTGGCCGGACGAAATTGGCCGCCTGGTGACGCGCCGCACGCCGCATCAACGCTTTGCCGAAGCACTGGACCACCACGATGACGGCGACATCAAAGTAGTGATTACGTGGGCGCACACATAAAACTAATCTATTGACCAGGCAGCTTTCTATGCTTTGGTTGGATGCAGGGGCAACGCGGCGGCGCGATAATGGGCCTATTGCTTTTGCACCAAATTTCTGGAGGGGGATGATGACAAAACAACAAAAACAGAAGACCATTCCAGCGGTATTTGAAACGCAAACCGATGCGGATGAGGCAATCTCGGAGTTGCACCTCATGGGGCTGACCGACCGCGACATCGAAGTCAGTATGGTAGACCCGTGCGCATTGCAATCGGAGGGGCTGTTGGATGTAGCCGCCGAGCGTTCGGTACGGCGCAATGCATTTATGGGTGGACGCTATGGCTTTTTGGTGGGGATGGCGATAGCAGCTCTGTACATGTATAGCCAGCACTTTTTTGGGTTGAGCGGGATTTGGATTGGGGCTGTGGTTGGCTATTTGGCGGGCGCCACGCTAGGCGCCTATTGCGGTCTGGCATTGGCCGAAATGCATTGGACCAGCCGCTTGGCCCAGCAAAGCCGCAGCGCCTTTCATGAGGGGGAAATTCTGGTTTCGGTGCAACCCGGCGTCCGTTACGATGCTGTATACGAGTTGCTAAAGAGCCACGGCGTGCGCGATTTTCTTGATCCAGGTTTCTACCCACATCCCCAAGGCTTTTGAAGCCGCGGCCAAACGGTTATTCCGCATGGGCGATTGGCTTTACTAGCATATCCAGCAGGCCCAAACGCACCGCGTACGTGGTCAAAATAGCGGCGCAACTGGGTAACGGCTGGATCCCGACGACCAGATAATTGGGTGTGGTGCTTCGCCTATGCCGTCTGGTCGAGCGGGCTGGTCAGCAGGCTCCGGTCGTGATCCAAGTAGCAGAGTATCGGGAAGTCTATGGAATCATGACCGCCGCCTGCTGTCTTGAAACAAAGATCATCTTTTATTGAACTCTTCTTAAAGTTCGCTGTCTAATTGTCGGTGTATGATCGGGCTACCTGTGTAGAAGCACAGACTATTTCTTTTTTTGCCACAAGGAGGCATCCCATGCAGGGAAAGATACAACGCTTTCTATTCTTGGTGGTTGGTTTGACGGTCATTGCCGGCGTCCTCTATGCCTGCGGACCGGATAGCAGCAGCCCGACCACCAGCGGCAGCGGCGCCGCCGCGGCGCCGACCAATACAACCGCCCCCGCCGCGGCCGCAACGGCCACCCCAGACAGCTCACAGGCGACGGTCAAACAGGTGGTCGAGCAGTCGGGCGCGGCCCAGGCCACAGAAATGAAGGGGGTCTCGGTTAGCAGCGATGAAGATGTGGTCAGCCCGCGCACCCATTTGGGCGGCGAATATCACGACGTGGCCACTGCCGACGCCGTTAGCTTTCACCCCTATCTCACCACCGACACCACCTCGGGTTCGTACCAGGGCATGGTCTACACCGGTGCGCTGTTGCGGCTGGATGAGAAGACGCTGGACTACATTCCCAACATGGCCGAAAGCTACGAGATTGCCGATGACGGCCTGACCTTCACCTTCCACCTGCGCCACGATATGCTTTGGAGCGATGGCGAACCGATTACGGCCCAGGACTTCAAGTGGACCTACGACCAGGTCAAGAATCCGGACAACGGCTTCCCCTATCTGTCGCAGCTCGATTTCATCACCTCTTACGAGGCGCTGGACGACTACACGCTGCAAATCAAGATCGACCAGGTTTATGCACCGGCGCTGGGCCAGATGTCCGGCTTGATCACGCCGCTGCCCAAGCACATTTGGGAAAAGCTGGACTGGCAAGACCCGGAAAAGAACCCGGAGATCAACCATCCCACCGTGGTCTCCGGCCCCTATAAGCTGGTCGAGTGGAAGCGCGATCAATATGCCACTTTTGCGGCCAACGACAAATATTGGTATCACGGCGCTCCCAACATCAGCAAGTACACCATTGAGATTGTGCCCGACCAGGATGTGGCCTACCAGAAAATGAAGAGCGGCGAGAGCGACACCGGCGACATTACGCCCGAAAAGCTGGACGAGGCGCGCAAGCTGCCCAATATCAACGTCTACGAGTGGTGGCCCGCCGCCGCCCGCTGGAGCTACATCGGCCTCAACATGCGCGAGGGCTTTGCCACCCACGACATCAATGTGCGTCACGGCCTCTCTTACGCCATCGACAAGAACTTGCTCACCGACCAGGTAATGCTGGGCCAGGCCAAGCGCCTCTGCTCTATCTACCCGGAGACCTCGTGGGTCTACAACCCGGATGTGCCCTGCTTCGATTATGACGTGCAGAAGGCCACCGACGCCTTTGCCCAGGCCGGCTACACCTTGAAGGACGGCCAAATGGTGGACAAAGACGGCAAGCAGCTTGAACTCAAGCTCATCTACGGCCCCAACACCTCCAAAGTGCGCGAACTCATCGCCGTCACCGTGCAGGACTATCTGAGCAAGATCGGCGTCAAGGTGGACATCCAGGCGCTGGAATGGTCCAGCTTCCTCGACGCCATCCACGCCGAGCAGCCGGATTGGGACATGTACATCGGCGGCTGGTCGGCCACCATCGACCCGCACATCATGTACACCATCTGGTCCGAGGAGAACATCCCCGACCTCAACTCGGTGGCCTACATCAACAAGGAGATGGAAAAGCTCTTTGAAGAAGGCGGCGCCACGTATGACACCGCCGTGCGCAAAGAAAAGTATGGCGAAGTGCAAAAGATCATTGCCGAAGATCAACCCTACATCTTCCTCTTCTACCAAAAAGCGTGGAGCGGCCAAAACAAACGTATCCAGGGCATCGAGCCCACCGCGCTGGGCATCGGCTGGAACTCGGAAGATTGGTATATTGAAGCAACGCAGTGAAGATGACAAGATGAAGGGATGACAAGATGAAAGGATGACAAGATGAGCTCCCTTTCTCCCCTTCTCCCTTTCACCCCTTTCCCCTTTCACCTCGAGAGGACTCATGACACGCTACATCATCCGCCGCGGCTTACAATCCATCCTCCTCATGTGGGTGGCGACGATTATTGGTTTTACCGTTTACCAATTGGCAGCCGGGAGGGCCGCTGCATTTCTGGACGACGACCCCAAGAAGACGCAGGAAGATGTGGAGCGCCTGCAGCGGCTCTACGGGCTGGATCGTTCGGTGCCGGTGCAATATTTGGCCTGGGCTTTCGGCGAAGATTGGCTGCCCGCCACGCCGGTCTGGCGCAGCGGGCGCTGTCTGAGCGACCCCAGCACCTGCATACACGGCATTATCCGGCTGGACTTTGGCCGCTCGTTTCACTTCCAGGGCGAATCGGTGATCGGGCTGATTGTGGAGCGCATGCCCGCCACCTTTTTGCTGGCCTTCAGCAGCCTGTTTTTGAGCGTGGTCATTGGCGTCCCGCTGGGCATCATTTCGGCGCTCTTCCGCGGGCGCTGGCCAGACAGTTCGATTCGCGTCGTCACTGTGCTGCTCAACACCGTACCCGAATGGTGGATCGGGCTGCTGCTGCTGATTATCCTGGGCGGCTATTTTGGGCTGGTTCCGCTGGGCGGCATGCAGACCATTGGCGACGGCTCGTTTTGGGACCGTCTGCATCACCTGGTGCTGCCGGCCACGGTCAGCGCCATCGGCGGCTGGATTGGCTTTGCGCGCATTTTGCGCTTTGAAATGCTGGACGTGCTGAGCCAGGACTATGTGCGCACGGCGCGCGCCAAGGGCTTGGCGCCCAAAACGGTGATCATCCGTCACGTGCTGCGCAACGCGCTCATGCCCTTTGTGACCGGCTTGGGCGGCATCTTTTTGCTGGTGCTCTCCGGCTCGGTGCTCTTTGAGATTGTCTTTGCCTGGCCCGGCATGGGGCTTGACCATCGACGCCATCAACAGCCGCGACTATCCCCTGATGATGGCGCTCTTTGTCATCAGCTCTTTTCTGGGCATTTTGGGCGTGCTGATGGTCGATATTCTTTACAGCGTGGTGGATCCGCGGGTCAGCTACGAGGCAAAGGTCGGGTAGCGCAGTCCACGGAAAGCGCATTTCACAATGACCGAAAATGCATTGACCTTAATCCAAAGAAAACATCAGCCACTAGAGGCGGCCCCGGTGGCCGTGCAGACCTACTGGGGCATGGTCTGGCGCAAGCTGGCGCGACAAGATCACCATGTTTGCGCTGGGGCTGCTCATCTTTATGGTGACCATTGCGCTGGCCTCGCCGTGGATTGGCGCGCACCTGCTGGGCTTCGACCCCACCTCCACCGACCTGCTCAACCGCAACAAACCGCCCACCTGGGCCACCGAGTCCTGGCCGCAGTTTCAGAGCTTTACCCAAAGCTGCCAGAACAGTTCGCACTGTGACTGGGCGCAATGGGACGGCATTATGCGCAGCGCCGGCGCCGGCATCGCCCAATGTTTCACCAGCGGCAGCCCCTGCCACTGGATGGGGACCGACGACGCCGGCCGCGACGTGCTGACGCGCGGCGTCTACGGCGGGCGCATTTCGCTGCGCATCGGCGTGTGGGTGGCCGGCGTCTCCATGACGCTGGGCGTGCTCATGGGGCTGCTCAGCGGCTACTACGCCACTACTTTTATTGATGACATTATCAACGCCATCATCATGACGCTGGGCAGCATTCCGCTGCTCTTCTTGCTGATTATTCTGGCGCGCATCTTCCAACCGGGGCCGGAGGGGCTGGCCATTCTGATTGGCGTCTTTGGCTGGATGGGGCTTTCGCGGCTGATCCGCGGGCAGATCTTCTCCGTGCGCGAGCGCGAATATGTAATTGCCGCCCGCGCCACGGGCGCCCGCAGTTGGCGCATTATGCTGCGTCATGTGTTGCCCAATGTGGCTTCCATCATCATTGTGTCCGCCGTCTTTAACATTGCCGGCGCCATCATTGCCGAGGCTGGGCTCAGCTATCTGGGCGTGGGCATCGGGCCGCCCCTGGCCAGTTGGGGCAACATGATGCAGGGCTCGCTGGGCAACTTTACCGACGCCCCCTGGCTGGTGATCACGCCCGGCATCTTTATCTTTTTGACCACGCTGTCGATTTATCTGCTGGGCGACGGGCTGCGCGATGCGCTGGACCCGACGCTGTGATGCGTTTTGGGAGCTAATTCGGAATGACTCTCTGTCCCTAATCGAGACAAGTTACATGTTTCAAATAATCGCAATTGACATGAAATACACGAGGCAACAAAATGGACGTTGGACCGTTGGAGCTAATTTTGATTTTGGTGATTGTGACCATGCTCTTTGGCGTGGGGCGACTGCCGGAGGTCTTTGGCGCCGTGGGCAAGGGGATTCGCGCGTTCCGCCGCGAGGTGGATGCTAAGGATGAAGTCAAGCCCGTGCAACCGGTCGATGCGGCTACAGTCGAAAATCCGCAACATAGCGAAAGTTGAAAGTTGAAGGTTGAAGGTTGAAGGTTGAATGGTGAATGGCTAATTGTGAACGAGGGGATGCCCGTAGCCGGCCTCCGTTCACCATTCACCATTCACCGTTTACCATTTACAATTTCCCGCCCCAAATAGACCCATTGATCCAGAAAATACTTTGGTTAGCCGCCAAGGAGGCCCCCGTGCATGAAGGCCAATATTCTCATGGTAGACAACGACGTGGCGCTCCAACACTGTTTGGAGGAGGCCGGTTTTTGCTTGACCACCACCAACAGTGCGGCAGACGCCTTGCAGAGTATCCGCGGTAACCCCCCCGACCTGATTCTCCTCGACATCAATTTGCCCGGACTTGATGGTTTTGCTGAATTGCGCCACATGCAGCATGTGACCCAGGCGCCAATCCTTCTTCTGTCCACTCGCCACCGTGAGGTCGACGAAATTGTAGGGCTGGAACTGGGCGCTGACGATTTCATCGCCAAACCGTGTCACAAAGATATACTGCTGGCGCGCGTGCGCGCCGCGGTTCGCCGCGCCCACGGCCTCAAACAATCCGCCACTTGCACAACAGCGTTACACGTAGGCGCGCTGACCATTGACGTGGCCGCCTTTACGGTCACCGCGCATGGTCAGCCCGTGGCGCTAACGGTGCATGAATTCTGGCTGCTCTACATTCTGGCCCAGCATATCGAACAGGTGCTGACGCTCAATGAAATTATCGAACAGGTGTGGGGTGATGGCTATGCAGGCGAGCCGCAGGTGGTGTACGTAGCCGTGCGCATGTTGCGACGCAAGCTAACCGAGATCGCGCCCGATTGCGGCTGCTGTATTGTGACGGTGCGCGGGGTGGGCTATAAGCTCTGCGTGGGCGGATAGGATTCTGCGACTAACGCGCTTATGGGATTGCCTGGTCCGCGGAGGCGGGAAGGCGCACGGTAAAGCAGGTCCCTTTGTCTAACGTACTGCTGACGACGACCGCGCCACCATGCGCCTGCACAATCTCCTGCACAATGGCCAACCCCAAACCGCTGCCGCCGCTGGCGCGATTGCGCGATGCATCGACGCGATAGAAGCGTTCAAAGAGGTGCGGCAGATGAGCAGGCGCAATCCCTGGACCCGTATCGGCAACGGTGACAACGGCGCAATTACCCTGCATGGCTGCGCACATCGAGACGGTGCTGCCCGGCGCGTAGACAAAAGTATTTTCCAGCAGATTGGTAAAAACCTGGATCAGGCGATCTGTATCTCCGTGGAGTGGCAAGGCGACCGGAAGGTCCACATTGAGCGTCACTCGGGCATCGGCGGCCTGGGGTTGCAGCAATTCGACCAGCACGCCAAGCAGATCCGCCAGGTCGAGTGTTTCATATTGCAGGGCCAGTTGGGTGCTATCGCTGCGCACCAGCCATAGGAGGTTGGTCACCAGCCGCTCCATCCGACTGGTTTCATCCCCAATGATCTGGAGTGCTTCAATATATGTGGCGGCCCGGCGCGGGCGCTCCAAGGTTACATCGCATTCCCCGCGAATCACGGCTAGCGGCGTGCGCAGTTCGTGGGAGGCGTCGCTGACAAAGCGTTGTTGGGATTCGAAACTGGCCTGGAGCCGCTCCAGCATCTGGTCGAAAGTGCGCGCCAGCCGGCCCACCTCGTCATCCGGCAGGGCCAGATTGAGCCGTCTTTGCAGATCTTGGGCGCTCATAGCAGCGGCTTGGCGGCGAATGGCCTCAATGGGGCGGAGCACGCGTGCAGCCAGCCAATAACCGCTGAGCGCGGTGGCCAGCAAAAGAGCCGGCGTCAAAAGCGTCAAAAGCAATAGCAGTTTATTGAGCGTCTCATGCAGCGCCGCTATACTGCGCCCCACTTGCACCCAGGCCACCTGGCGGCCATTGATATTTACAGGCAGGCTCACAAGGCGCATTTGTGGTGGGAAGCCATCTGTCGGCGCGACGAAAGCGGCGGTGGAGGCTTGGGATGGTCGGTCCGCGGCGTCGATGGTGGTAAAGATGGCCTGCGGTCCCGGTTGGGGGTTGACCGGGCTGGCGGTTGCGGGCTTGCCCTGACCGTCGGTGGTGGTGCCATCCAACATCACCAGGCGTAACCAGTCATCGGCGCTGCGTACGGGGTCGGCGGCCACGTCGCCGCGGCCGAAAACCAGGCGTCCATTTTCATTTTCAACGGTAGCGAGCAATTGCTGGGCGTTAAAGCGCAGCGCGTCATCCAACGCACGTTGCAATTGGGCGCGCAAGCTAAAATAGAGAAAGCCGCCCGAAAGTAGCAAGAGCGCCAGCATTAATAGAGCCAACAGCAGCGCAATGCGCGCCCGAATCGTCTTGGGGGCAAGTGCATTCAAAAAAAGATGGGGCCGTTTGCGCGGTGCGTTCCGCGGAACGATGGACGATTCTGCCGTCGTAGCCGTCGAATCTTGTCGGCACAGTAGCTTTATTTGAGATTCGACTTGACCGCTTTGAGTTTTAGACATGGCCGGCGCCTTGGTCTTGGGCGGCAGTCAGTCGATACCCCATGCCACGCACGGTTTGGATGAGTTTTGTGCCGAAGGGTTCGTCGATCTTACGGCGCAGATAGCGAATATACACATCAACCACGTTGGACTGATTGTAAAAATCATAATTCCACACATGTTCGGCAATCAGCGTGCGGCTGAGAACCTGGTTGGGGTGGCGCATGAGCATTTCCAGCAGGGCAAACTCCTTGGCCGACAGGTCGATGACTTTGCCGGCGCGTTCCGCCTGATGGGTCAGCAAATTGAGCGTCAAGTCGCCGATGGTGAGGCGCGTGGTGCGCGGCTGCTCGGTGCTGCGTCGCCGCACGGCGCGCAAACGGGCCAACAGCTCGCCAAAGGCAAAGGGCTTGGCCAGATAATCATCGGCCCCCGCATCCAACCCGGCAATGCGGTCCGCCACTGCGTCTTTGGCCGTCAACATAATGAGATTGGCCGCATTGCCTTCGTCGCGCAGCCGCCGACAGAGTTCCAGCCCATTGAGCTTGGGCAGCATAAGGTCCAACACAATAAAATCATAATCAAAATTGCGCGCCCATTCATAGCCCTCGGCGCCGTCATGCGCCACATCCACGGCATAGGTATGTTCCTCCAGCCCGCGCTGGATAAAGGCGGCAATCTTCGGTTCGTCTTCAATTAGTAAAACGCGCATCTCAAGTCACCTTTAAGGGTTTTGTGTGCCCTGTTCAAACCGCCGAGCTGGGCTCCCGGCAAAGAAAACCTGCATAGCCAGCGTGCAGTCACAGTTCGCCTTGCCCAGCAGCGGCAGACCCCACGCTTCCTCAATAGTGCGCAAGAGGGAGTAATGGTCGTAGGGCGTGTCCGAGGTAGTGCCCGATTGAACCAGCGGTGAAACAACCAACGTATCGATCTGCACGCTGGCGACGTAGGTGCAACAGCCAGGGGCCTTTGCCTTCATCAAACGTGATGAAGAGTACGCCATCCTGCTGCCAGGCCGGCGAAGCCACGATTTGGCTCACCCATGTCTTGAGCCAGGCGTCGCCGGTGCGGATGTCGCAATCATGCATGCTGTGGCACATGCTGGGCGAAATCCACACGAAGTCGGGCAGGCGATTGGCTTGCAGGTCGGCGGCTAGTTGGGGAAAGGGCACAATATGGTCGCAGCGCGCGGGGGTCTGGCGTACGTTGTCATAGTAAATGAAAGGATTGTGTTTTTGCCGATAATCTGGCGGCGCATCGCCCACAAAACAGGGGCTGGGCATCCCTTCAATGTAGGCTTTCCAGGTGCGCCCCGCACTTTCCAATTGGGCAGCCAGGTTGTCGGCATTCACAAAACAGTCGGTGCAGTCGCTGGTGACGCCAAAGGTATCGCCGCCGGTCATGGCCAAATAGTTGGGCAAACTGGGGTGGGTGGTTGCGTAAAAATGATTGGCCTGGCCAAATTGAGCTGCCAATTGATTGATGTAGGCCGCATCATGGTTGCCGACGATGGCGCCCTGCTCTTTGTTTTCCATAACAATGACAAAAATATGGCTAAAATTGGGCAACGGCGCATCGGAGTGGGCAACCGCTGGCCGGGTGGCTTGAGAAATGGGCGGCGTCCAATTTGGATAGTGGCCCAGCAATAATATAACACTCAGAAGCAGCAATATGAGTCGAGCTGAACAGTTTTGCATAAAATTCTTTTCCTCTACTTCTGCACCGGCATTTTGCGGATGCGCACACCATGCGCTTGATAGTGCTGATAGCCGCCGATCACAAATCCCAGCCAGAGCAGACCGATAGAGATGGCGCCCACAATATCGCTGGGATAGTGGACGCCCAAGTAGATGCGGCTAAAACAAATGCTCAGGGCAAAGAAAGAGGCCGCCACGGCCCACCCGCGCTGACGTTGCTGCCACAGCAAATAGGCGATAAAGCCATAGAACGCAATGGCATTCAGGGCGTGACCGCTGGGAAAGCTATAGGATGTCTCGGCGATGAGCGGTGGGAAAACGGCGGGCCGCGGGCGCGCAAAAAGCACTTTGAGCGCGCTGCTGAGCAGCGCGGCGCCCAGCCCGCTCACCAGCAACGTCACCGCCGCGCGGGGACGCTGCCGCCGCCAGAGCCACAGCGCAATGGCCGGCGCAATGACAAAAACGCCGGGCGAGCCAATATCGGTTACGCCGAGCATCAGCGCGTTTAGCCACGGCGCGCGCCACTGATGCACCACCAACATAATGGGCGCATCCCAGGCCAGGCCCTCCTTCATCCACACATCTTCGGCCACTGCCAGAAAGACCCCCAGCGTCAGCACCACCGCAAAGCCGATGATCCAAATGCGCCAACTAGCGCAACCGTTGGAGCACCCGCAACGGCATTGATGCATTAGGGACGATCAGCGGTTGCGTAGGCTTATTTTTGATTGCATTCATGATTCAATACTTTCTCCTAAAATGTAGGACAAGCTTTCAGCTTGTTCAAGGTGACAAGCTGAAAGCTTGTCCTACAACACAAACTCGAAACAATTTGTGCGTCGCTCTTCTAAGTTTAGCCGCCCAAGGTTAAGCCATGTTGAAATCGGCTCAGGCCACGTCGACATTGACCTGTCGATAGAAGAGCGCCGCTCCTGCCTCAGTTTGGAGATCGAGGCAAGAGCGGCGTCTTATTTATGCAATTTGGGGATGGTTCAGAATCAGGTATACACTTTTTGCGGAGCTAGCGGCGGTTGAGTAGGCTGCGGCAGTGTACGGCCGTATCGAAACCAGAGCGGGTCAACCCGTGTACTTGGTTTCGATACGGCTGCGAACTACAGCAGCCTACTCAACCGCCGTTCACTGATCGAGTTTATGAATCCAACTTCTTACTCAGGCGCTTCATTGGCATCGTCGGGCTGGCCGTCCTGTTCATCCTGCACGTTATCATTGTCGCCAGCTTCATCCTGCTCGCCATCCTGCGTTTCGTCCTGCACGTTGTCGGTGTCACCGGCTTCGCTACCCTCGCTGGCCTCATCCTGTTCGCCGCCTTCCTCGCCGTCATTGGCCTGGTCGGTGTGCAGAATGGCGCCATTGCCCGCATCCACTTTGACATCCAGACCGTTGCTCAATTGGACGCTGTAGACCAGAGAGCCATTCTCGCTGTCGAGAGTACTCTTTACCACCGTGGCGCCAGGATTGGCAGCGAGCGCCGCGGCCTCCGCCGCCGCGGCGTCGATCTTGGCAGCCCCTTGCAGGGCGGCGGCCTCATCGGTTTCGCTCAGGCCGTCGGTCTGCGATTCATCGACGGGCACGCTGCCGGTGTAGCTGGGATCCTGGGTCGTATCGCCCTCTTCGCCGGTTGCCTGCACTTGCGGCGCCGCCTGTGCGGGGAAGACGGGTAAGCCCTGATAGGTGAAGGCCATTGTGCCCGCACCGCCCAGCGCCAAGGTGACCACAGCGGCAATGCCCAAAATCTGTTGTCGAAGATTGATTTTCATCTTGTCCATTCCTTTTTGTTGAACGTTCTAACTTGGTTGCCGCCAGCCCGATTGGCTGGCTTGTTTACAAGGATAGCAAATGGGCAGGGCAGAAAGATTAGACAATCATTACAAATTTTTAACCTTCAGGTCCATTGGTCCATTTCCCCTTAAGATCAAAAAGAGCTTGACGGAACAATTCCATCAAGCTCTTTTTGATTTGGTGTGCAATGGGTTATTTAGGCGGCCTGCATCCCAATTCCGCGCCTGGCCCACCCATAGACGACCAGAAAGGCCGCCTCGGCCAACACAGAAATGACACCCAGCGGCTCCAGCCATGCATCCGGCTCAGCCGGAATCTGGGGCAGACCGATGGTGCGGCTGGCGACATAGCCAAGAACCGATGCCAAGGCGACCAACGCGCCGAGATTCCACCCCCACGCGCGCTCCCCGCGCAAGATGCCAATGGCAGCCACAATCGCACCGACGCCATTGGCGTAAAAGAGCCAGCCCTTATAGGCCGCTTCGCTGAGCGCATCTTGGGCGTCTATGAAATGCACAAGGCCGGTAACGACTACCAAGGCAATGGCCAGCCACATCAACATCTGGGAATTCTGCTTACTATTCATTACTCATATTTCCTTATTTTGTTACGGTTGCCAAATTAACTATTCCGGTAAACCGCAACGGCTGGCTTACATCCTCAGCGCCACTGCGGTATGCCCAAGTCCGGGCGACTGTCGCGCCGGACAGCGGCGATTATACTCCCATCGGGGGGATGCTGTGTTAACTCCGACTCAATGCGCCTTAAAACTACGTTAAATCTCTAATTTTGGGGGTCAAGGACATTGATTTCTTCAAGTAGCTGCTGTAATGACGTGGCACATCCTGTGGCAGTGGGTTGGCTGCGCGTAGACATTTTAGGGCGCCATCAATATCCCCATCATGGTAGACCACTTATCTGAGTTCATAGGCTTTAAGGTTGGCTGGGCGTTATCCCAGGCCGTTTCCAAATCGGTGATGCGTGTTCTAGCCCCCGTCAGGTCATTGGCCTGGACCAAGCCTTGCGTGTCTGTCGTGATCTGCCGGAAAACGGACAGATCTCCAAGGGGCGTAAGCGACGCTGCGTTGGAGAGTTCCATGGCTGAAAGCTGGGTTGAACGCCAAGAATAACCGCCCACCGATAGGAGCAACAGAACCATGATCACGCCAGCCACCTGCCGCCAAAGCAAAGGAGCCTGTACGCTCTTGGCTTCAACCAGAGCGGGTTCAGACATTGTGTCAAAATCATACTTGGTCACGGTCAGGTAGATCACGACCGCCAGGATGGCGACCAGAAAGATAGCGCTCGTCAGGGCTGCACCCAACCCTAACCCACCATTGGCTGGGGCTTGCGTGAAGTAATCCCCGATGGATGCCCCTAAAGGGCGCGTCAATATAGAGGCGATCCAAAACGACAGATTATCATCCAACCCGGAACGCCAAGCCGCGATCACGGTAACGATCATGGCGAAAACAATCAGCCCCGTCACCAAATAGCCCAAACTCAGCCCCTCGGCCATCAAGTCACCAGAGGCTGTCCCTAGTGCAAAGGTAAATAGAATCGCCAGCCAGTAGAAAGATTCGCGTCGCGTTGTGTAAATGGAATGAATCGAAATGGTGCCTTCGCTGGCATACCAAATGGCAAAGGTGAGGGCCAACGCCGCGCTAAACAGGATGGTGCTGGCTTCCAGGGGAAAATCCAGGTTATCGGTCAGAATATCCGTGATCAATGTGCCAAATACACTGATTAAAACCACGGACAACCAATACAAACTGGGTACATATTTCTTGGCCCGAAATTGCAAAAAGAGTACGACTGCCAGCAATGCGCCCGTGACAACCGATGTGCCATACAGACCAAAATTCAAATTAACATTGAGAAAATCGGAGGCTGTCTCTCCAATTGTCGTACATAAGACTTTGATAATCCAGAAGAAAATGGTTATCTGGGGAACCTTATTCAACATCTTCCTATTCATATTTAACCTATTGCCTCTTGTTGTTGCACCAGCTTGGTTACTATTCAGCCACTCGAAGGCTGAGCCTGTCGAAGCCTGCCTGCGGCTGAAGAGTAGCCCAACTTGTTGAGATTACACGATGTGGGCCAGCGGTGGCGACAGCGCTATCTCCATCCCAAGCCCACAGTTGGACAAGCTTAATGAGCCAAGATTAAACCAAGTTGAAATCAGCAAAAGTTGGCCTTCTGCCCAAAGGTGAACTTCCAGAACCTACGCAAATCGCACCCATTTCAACTCTGCTTCAACTTGGCCTGTTTTACTGGGGGCAGTGGGTGGTGGGGTCATAAGTGTAAACCTAAGAGGAAGCGAACGGTGGTTGAGTAGGCTGCGGCCGTATGCAGCCGTATCGAAGCCAGAGTGAGCGGGCCGACCCGTTTGGTTTCGATACGGCCCCGAACAGCAGGGGCCTACTCAACCGACACTGATCCCGTCGCTTAAGTTTACACTTGTGGTGGTGGAGTAAACCGGAACCCAACCATCACACTAGCAATTACCACAAATAATCAATAAAGGAACATACCAATGAATCAGAACTTCCAACCCAACCATCTATTTCGCTCCACCCGCGGGCTGGCGTTTGTATTGGCCGCCGCACTGGCCTTGACCGTTAGCGCCTGTGGCGGCGCCAGTCCCAGCGCATCCGGCGCCGCCCATCCCGCGGGCCAGCCCACCGCCGCCGAGGTCAGCCCCGCGGGTGATGTGCCGGACAACGCCGTCTTTGTGAACTACCAGAACGCAGAGGGTGGCTACACCATCCAATATGTGGAAGGCTGGACCGTCACGCCGGGCAGCAGCGGCGCCGTGGCCATCACCGACATTGACAGCGCCGAACTGGTCGAAATACGCGCCCTGCCCCCTGGCGACTTGACCCAATACGCAACCAACACCGATGAGCCGCAACTCCAGAGCCAGGTGACAGATTATAAGCGCACCGATCTCAAAACGATGGCCGCCAACAACCAGGCCGCCAACAATCAAGCTATCGTCGAGCTGACTTATAGCAGTACATCGGCGCCTGACCCCGTCACCAACAAGACGCGCGCCGTCATCAGCCAGCGCTACTACATTCCCGGCCCCAACAATCGCCTGGCCGTTCTCACTTTGACCACGCCGAACGGTGTCGATAATGTGGACGCCTTCCGCCAAATGTTGGAGAGCTTCTCATGGCAATAAATACCACCCTATCGCAACCCATTGACTCACCGGTCGACGCCGCGCCAGCCGAGCCGGGGCAGAGCAGGCGGTCTGCCCAAGCGACATCCACCGGCATCTTGGTCGATGCCCGCGATCTCTTCAAATTTTATCGCGAGCGCCAGGTGGAAACGGCCGCCCTGCGCGGGGTGGATTTGCAGATGCGGGCGGGCGAGTTTGTGACGCTGGTCGGCCCATCCGGCAGCGGCAAATCGACCCTGCTCAACCTGATCGGCGGTCTGGATACGCCCAGCTTTGGGCAGGTCAGCGTGGCCGGGCATGATCTGGCGCAAGCGCCGGAAAGCCAGCGCGCGCTGTTGCGTCGGCAGACGGTGGGCTTCGTCTTTCAGCAGCACAACCTGATCCCATTTCTCAGCGCCCACCAAAATGTGCAGATGCCGCTGCAACTGGCCCAGCGCACCGACGCCGCCACGCGCAGCCAGCGCTCTTGGATCAAGTCGGCCTGGCCGACCGCGCCGATCATTTGCCCGCCGCGCTCTCTGGCGGCGAACAGCAGCGAGTCAGCATTGCTTGCGCCCTGGCCAACAAACCGGCGCTGCTGCTGGCCGATGAACCCACCGGCGAACTGGACAGCAAGACCGCCCACGCCATTATGGAACTCTTTGTCAGCCTCAACCGGCAAAACGGCGTCACCATCCTCATGGTGACGCATGACCAGAGATGGCGGCATTCGCCACGGCGAACGGCGGACGCGTTGTGCAGATGCGCGACGGGCAGATCGTTGTTTAGTTACTAAAGGAGACACAACATGGCTGAATCACTCATTATGGCCAACCAACTTTCAAAAATCTATAACCGCGGCCCACAACAGATCCCGGCCTTGGTAAGCGCCACTTTGCGCGTGGCGCCGGGCGAATTTGTGGCCTTGATGGGTCGCTCGGGCAGCGGCAAATCGACCCTGCTCAGTTTGCTGGGCGGGCTGGAGCGCCCCACCAACGGCCAGGTGCTGATTGCCGGCACGGATTTGCAGACGCTCAAGCGCAAGGCCGCCGCCGTTTTCCGCCGCCAACATATCGGCTTTCTCTTTCAGGCGGTCGATCTCTTGCCCACCCTCACCGTGCAGGAAAATGTCATGCTGCCCGCTGCTTTGAACGGCACGCGCCTGGCCGACTGCGCCGAAGAGGCCACGGACCTGTTGCAGGCAGTGGGCGTACCCCATCTGGCCGATTCGCTGCCCGATCAGCTTTCCGGCGGCGAACGACAGCGCGTGGGCATCGCCCGCGCCCTCATCAACAAACCCCCGCTTGTGCTGGCCGACGAACCAACCGGCAGCCTGGATCAAGCGGCGGGTGAGCGCGTGGTGGCGCTGCTACAAAGCGTAGCCCGCCAACAGCAAAGCGCCATTGTCTTGGCCACCCATGATCACTCTGTGGCCCAACAGGCTGACCGCATTCTGACTATGACCGATGGTTTACTCGAGGGAATGCAAATATAGTGCATGATACCGGTACGGGCATGAGTGGCGGCGGGACACCTTGTCTCTGGCTGAGCCACCTTGTCCCGCCGCCACTCGTGCCCCTACGGAGAACTAATATGAACTACATCTGGACCTATACACGCAACGCCATTCTGCGCAATGGCTATCGCACGCTTGGCATGTTGTTGGGGACGCTGCTGGCCACCGGCCTCCTGAGCGCCGTCCTCTTTTATGTGGATGCATCGGCGGCGCAGATGACCCAAAGCCGCACTGGCCAATGTGCCGGTCGATATGCAAGTTGTGGCCCTCACGCCCGACACGCACCTGGCGGAGCTGCAAGCCCAACTGGCCGCCCAACCGGACGTGACCGGCGTAGCGCCCTTTAGTTTGGCCGGTTTTACCAGCGCTCAGCTCACCGGCGGCGACAGCGCCACCACGCCACCCCCCAGCGCGCTGATTGCCATCGAGCCGAGTTACCTGTCGCTCTTTGACCATCCGCAACTAGTGCAGGGCCAAATGGACGCCTCAAATTCTTTGAGCGGAGGCGTCCTGATCAGCAAAGATATGGCCACCAACCTGGGCGCCAAACCGGGCGACGCCATTCTGCTCCACTTTCCCGACCCGGCGCCGCCCTATCAGACCGTCGTCAGCGGCATTGCCGACCTGAGCGGAGCCGACGCACTTTTTGCGCCCACGGACGCGCAGCATCGCGGGCTGGCCTTCAACCCGCCCACCAATGTGGTGATCATGGATTGGCAGCGCTTTAACAGCGATCTGCGCGCCGCCCTGTTGGCCGCACCGGCCCAACCGGTGATCCAGCAGGTGACGGTGGGCGCGGCGGCCAACCTGACCGCATCGGGCAGGCGGCGCGGCCAACGTGGTCAGCGTCGATCAGCCGGCGGTGAGCGAACAGTTGCACATCCGCATTGACCGCCCAACTGCCCGGCGACCCCATCCAGGCCCAGAAGAGCACCGAACAGTTGCGCCGTCTGCTCGAACGGCAGGCCCCCGGCCAGATCAGTGCGCTCAACAATCTGAACGCGGTCATTGAGGCGGTCAAAGGCGACATTCTGTGGGCAAAATTTTGGCCGTCTTTCTGGCCGGGCCGGGCATCTTGTTGGCGGCCTATCTTTCCCGCTACGCCACCGCCAACCTGGTGGCGGCCCAGCGGCAGGAACTGGCGCTGCTGCGCGCCGCAGCGCCACCCGCGCCAGGTGGTCGGGTTGAGCGTGGCCATCAGCGCCGTCATTGCGCTGGCCGGCGTGCTGCTGGGGCTGCTGCTGGGGCTGTTGAGCAGCGCCTGGCTCGCCAGCTCCACGCTGCTCACCATGGGCAACTTGCCCTTATTGCTGCGCTCGGCCGGCGTCGTGCTGCTGGCCGGATTGATCTTTGTGCTGGTGGGCATCATCCTGCCCACGCGCACGCTCTATTTGGCCGAGGTGCAGGCAGGACGCCGCCAAATTGTGGTGGATCCCCGACCGCCGCTCTGGCAACGGCTCTACGGCGACCTGCTGTTATTGGCGGCCGGGCTGGTCGTCCTCTGGATCACAAAGCAGAATGGCTTTGCGCCGGTGGTCAATGGCGAAGGCAACGCCACCCTGTCGCTGTCGCTCTTCACCTTTCTGGCGCCGGCGCTGATTTGGCTGGGGGCTGCGCTCCTCTTGTTGCGCCTGAGCGGGCGGCTGCTGCAAAGTGGAACCGGTCGCCTGGCGCATGGATGGCAAGGCAGCTTTGGTGCGGCCGGCAGCTTTGCTGCCCGCGGCATTGCCCGCCGCTTTGCGCCCTTGCAGCAGATCACGCTGATCATCGCCCTGGCCGTGGCCTTTGGCATTAGCCTGAGCGGCTTTGCGGCCACCTATCGCCAACAGCAGCGCGTCGACGCCGAGCTGACCCTGGGCGCCGATGTGCGGGTGACGCCTGACCGCGCCGCGCCGCAAAGCGCCGCCTTTGCCGATCAACTGCGCAACCTACCCAATGTGGTGGCCGTCAGCCCCTTTGATCTCAACGTGGCCTATGTGGGCAGCGAGTTGCAGGACATCTTTGGCGTCAACGTCTTTAGCCTGCGCGAGACTGCCACCTTGGCCGATAGCTTCTTTCTGGACGCCCCCGCCGACACGGTGTTGAGCAAGCTGGACGCCACGCCGGACGGCATCATCATCTCTGAAGAGACGGCGCTGGACTACAGCATTGTGGCCGGCGATCACATCAACATTCGCTTGCAGCGGGCAACGGTGAACAGCGCTGGCGGCAACACGCCTGCCGATGCCTTTGTCACGGTGCCCTTCCAGGTGGTGGGCATCGCGCGGGAATTCCCCACGGCGCCCAAGGACTCATTTCTGGTGGTGAATCAAGACTTTCTGCACCAGCAGATCGGCAGCGACAGCGTGGCCACCTTCCTGGTGCGCACCACCGGCAATCCAACCCAAACCGCCGCTGCGATCAGCGCCCACTTCCCGGCGCCCACCTTCAAAGTGGAGTCGATCAACGGTGTCACCGCCCAGCTCACCAGCACGCTGACCACTTTGAGCCTGGACGCCCTGACGCGCATCGAATGGGGCTACACGCTGCTGATTGCGGCGCTGGCGCTGCTCATTTTCCTTTTGGGCTTGTTGGGTGAACGCGCTGCCGAATATGCGACGTTGGCCGCGCTGGGCGGCTCGCCCGGCCAGGTCAACACCTTTGTGCTGGCGGAAGCGCTGATCAGCGGCGTCACTGGTCTGCTCATCGGCAGCGTAGTCGGTCTGGCGCTGACGCAAGTGCTGGTGACCATCCTCACCGCCATCTTTGACCCGCCGCCCAGCCACATGCTGATTCCGAGCAGCGCCATTGGGCTGCTTTTGGCGCTGGTCGCCATTGGGCTTATGCTTAGTGGGAGCGCGGCGGCGCTGGTGCTGCGCCGCCTCTCGCCCGCGCAGATTTTGCGCAATGCGTAGTGGGTAATGGGTAAGAAAATTGTAAATGGTAAACGGTGAATGGTGAATGAGGATGTGTCGGGAGCGAGATCGTTTACCATTCATAATTCACCATTTACCATTTATCATTGAGGTTTGCATAATTACAGGACGAATGCTATGCGTGTTTTGGTGGTGGAAGATGAGCCGCGGATGGCCCGGCTCATTCGCCGAGATTGGAAGAAGATGCCTATGCCGTGGATGTGATCGGCAACACGCCGATGCGCTGGATTGGGTGCAGAGCGCCGACTATGACATGGTGCTGCTGGACATTATGCTGCCCGGCATGGATGGGCTGGCCGTCTGCCGCCAGTTGCGCGACCACGGCTATACCATGCCCATCCTCATGCTGACGGCGCTGGGGACGTTGCCCGACAAGGTCAGCGGCTTGGACAGCGGCGCGATGATTATCTGGGTCCGGGCCTTTGCCATCCAGGAGTTGACGGCGCGTCTGCGCGCCCTGGCGCCGCACCGGTGCGCAGAAAAGCGCCACCCTGCGCATCGGCGATCTGCGGCTGGATACGGCGGCCAAGCAGGCGGCAGCGGCGACCGCCACATTGAGTTGACCGCCAAAGAATATGCGCTGCTGGAAACGTTGATGCGCAACCCCAATCGCGTCCTGAGCCGCGACCAGCTCATTGACCACATCTGGAACATGGATTTTGCCGCCGAATCCAAGCTCATCGAAGTCTACATTTACAACCTGCGCAAAAAGATCGACGATGGCTTCGACCAAAAACTGATCCAGACCGTGCGCGGGCTGGGCTACCGGATGGTGGACCATGCAGAAGCTGCGTAGCCTGCGCGCCCGGCTGGTGCTGTGGACGGTGGCATTGGAGGCCATCCTGCTTTTAATTTTGGCGGCGGTCATGCTCTTTGCCGTCTATCGGCTGCAACAGCGCCAGGTCAACGAGACGCTGCGGCTGGGCGCCACCCAACTCAACGCCGTCATCGATGTGCAAGGCGGGCAATACCTGACCGAAGCGGCGGATATTGCCGCGCTGCGCCGCGAAGGGGTGATCGCCTGGGTGTTGACGCCCGAGGGCCAGGTGGTCAAAACCGTGGGCGACGCCGATGAGATGGCTGTCCCCACGACGCTGCCCGATTTTGGCGAATTCCGCGATATAACGCTGCCCGGCGACATCGATGCGCGGGTGCTGGTGGCCCATCTGCAGGAGGGGGGCGCCAATCTGGGGACGCTGGTATTGGCGCTGCCGCTGCAAAGGAATCAGATCTTTGGCCGCCTGATTTGGGGCAGCCTGGCCCTGGCCATCCCCATTGTGCTGCTGCTCTCGACCGCGGGTGGCTATTTTCTGGCGGGACGGGCGCTGGCGCCCATCCGCACCATCACCCGCACGGCCCGCCGCATCAGCGCCGACGATTTGAGCCAGCGCCTGCAACTGGACTTGCCGGACGATGAGATCGGGCGGCTGGCGCGCACCTTTAACGCCATGCTGGCGCGGCTCGACCAGGCCTTTCAGCGCGAACGCCAATTGACGGCCGATGTGTCGCACGAACTGCGCACGCCGTTGGCCATGCTCAAAACCCAGCTCAGCCTGGCGCGCTCGCGCCCGCGTGACCTGCAAACCCTGCAAGATATGATGACGGAGATGGAAGGTGATGTGGACCGCATGACGCGTCTGATTGAGCAGATGCTGACGCTGGCGGCATTGGAACAGGGGCAGCCGCTGGCCGCCACGGCCATCGATCTGGCGCCATTGTTGGCGCGCGTGGTGGAGCAGCTCACGCCAACAGCCGCCGAAAAGGGTGTCTTGTTGCAACTCGCGCTGCCCACAGCGCCGCTCCATCTGCGGGCGGATAGCGACGGGTTGGGGCAGGTGCTGATCAATCTGCTGGAAAACGCCATCAAATATACGCCAGGGGGCGGCCAGGTGACGGTGGGCGCCGCACAGCAGGATGGGCAGATCACCGTGACGGTTGCCGATAGCGGCATGGGGATTCCGGCCGAGCATCTGCCGCACTTGTTCGAGCGTTTTTATCGCACGGATCAGGCGCGCTCGCGCGATAGCGGCGGTTTTGGCCTGGGGCTGGCGATTAGCCAGGCCATTGTGCAGATGCACGGCGGGCGGATTGAGGTGCACAGCGTGGTTGACCAGGGCACAACGTTTACGGTGACGCTGCCGGATCAAAGGTGACAGTCACTTTGGAAGTGACTGTCACCTGGCTGAACCACAGAACTTGCCGGAACCAGGAGGCTGTCGGAGAAGAATATCGTACGCTGATTTGGCGGATTTACGCGGATTTTTCGGCCATTCTGATGCCTAAATCTGCGAAAATCGGCGTTCATCCGCGTACAAAATTTGTTTTTGTCGTTTCTCTCCGATAAGCTGCTAGAAAAAATTTAAGTTTGATTTAACATAGTTTAGACCCCAGTTAACCCAGCGCGCGTAATTGTGAGACAATACACACATCAATAAATATCTTTTGATGGTTTGTCTCATAGGAGCTAATCAATGAGTACGCATAAAACGAGCGCGCATCAATCGAAGAATCAGATCAAACATATCTTGTCCATCGGCACAATTTGTGGCCTGATCCTGGCCACGTTGTTGGTATTGGGCGTGCATGGCGCCAACCGCGCGGCCGCACAAACTTCGTTTGATACAGCGGCGGCTACTGTACAGGTGGACAGCTTGGCCAACAGTCCAGCGGATCAGCAAAGCCAACTGGCCGATCTGCAAGCGCAAAATCAACAATTGCGCGCGCAATTACAGGCGACCCAAGCCCAGGCTGACCAATATCAGCAGCAGCTTGCCCAGGCCGTGCAGATCATCCGGCAGTTGCAGGGGCAGCCGCAAGCATTACCCAGATTTCGCTAATTTCATAGCTATTTTAGAGAGTTATTCTTATGAACACCGCAGCCAATAAATCTATATCGAGTCGAACAGCAGCTCATCCGACGCCGTCCGCGCAACCAGCTAAATCACGCAGCGCCCGACCGCGTCAACAATTTTCAACGCTGAAACTGGCGTTGGCCGCCGGCGGGATTGCGGCCACGCTGTTGGGGACCCAGCTCATTGCGGCACAGGATAACACCGCCGCCCAGCAGACGCCAGCGTTGGCAGCCAGCGTGGATTCTTCAATTGGCCAACCCTTGGCCCTCCAACCGACGACGCCGCGCCAGCTATTTGCGCAGCCGTCGGGCAATGGGAGCAGCATTGGGTCAGGACGCCAGCTAACCAATCAATCGCCATTCTTTAACAGCGCGCCGCGCCAGATGTTTCGCCCGCTGACGCGCAGCCGGTCGTCGAGGTAGCCATCGTGAACGCTGAATTGCCGACCTGGCCCACGCACAGCTTCCGCGCCATGGGCAGCCAGATCACGCTATGGCTGGAGACGAATGCAGACAGCGCAACCGGCGCCTTTGCGCAGGCGGAGGCCCTATTTGCGGCTAATGAACGCACGCTCAGCCGCTTTGATCCAGCCAGCGAGCTTTCGGCGCTAAATCGCCACGGGGGCGAGTGGTTTGCCGTTTCACCCCTGTTGTGGGACGTGGTCAACCAGGCGCTGGAGCTGACGGCGCGCACCGGCGGTCTCTTTGACCCGACGTTGCTCAACGCGCTGGAGGCGGCGGGCTATACGCATTCCTTTGCGCTCATGCAGGCCGCGGGCGACCAGGGCGGCCAAACGGCGCCGCATAAGTTGCCGTTGCAACACAATGCTTGGGCCGCCATCGAGTTGGACCCAAACCGCCCAGCCATCAAGCTGCCCAAAGGCGTGCGGCTTGATCTGGGCGGCATTGGCAAAGGCTATACGGCGCAACAGGCCGTGCGACTGCTGGGGCAATGGGGTCCGTGCCTGGTAGATGCTGGCGGCGATGTGGCAGCAGGGGCGGCGCCGCAAGGATTGCCGGGCTGGCCAGTGGCCGTGGCCGCGCCTTCCGCCGAAGATCACGTTGAGCCCGATGCCGACAACCAGGCGGCGGATGATCTGCTCCAATTGTGGCTGGCCGAGGCAACGTTGGCCACATCGGGCGTCGATTATCGGCGCTGGCGGCAAGGGGGGCGCTGGCGACACCATCTCATTGACCCGCGCACGGGCGAACCCGCCGAGACCGATCTGCTGACCGTCAGCGTGCTGCACAAGAATGCCGCCTGTGCCGAGGCTTGGGCCAAAGCCGCGCTGCTGCTGGGGGCGCAGGCCGGATTTAACCGGTTGGATCAACAAGATATGGCGGCAGTCCTGGCCCTCGCCGATGGCCGCGTTTGGCTTACTCCCGCAATGGCGACCGCAATGGCGGCACTGTGCGAGTAGGGAATTGGGAGTTGGGGAGTAGGGATTGGGTTGGACGACTCCCTACTCCCTACTCCCTACAACAGACGACAGAACAAACTATGAACACAACCTTGAAACACGAAAGCAATATTTTTTTGAAGCGGCTGGGGCAGTCAGTGCTGTTTGTGGCCAGCCTGATTGTGGGGCTGGTCATAGGGCTGGTTTTGCTGGGCAGCGGCTACTGGCTCTTTACGTCAACAGCAGTGGGAACGCAAGTGCAGTCACTGCTAGGCATTACGGCCAAGACGCCCTGGCACCTGAGCCGGGCCAGCGGCGTGGTGGCCTATCTGCTGTTGAGCGCGTCGACCTTGTGGGGTTTGCTGTTGACCACCAAGTTTGTCAAGTCGAGTGTGCCAGCGCCGTTGACGCTGGCCATGCATAACATTTTGGGCTGGCTGGCCATCAGCTTGAGCATCGTTCACGCAGTCGCGCTCTTGTTCGATGACTATTATGTTTATACCTTAGCCAATTTGCTGATCCCGTTTACCGGCCCTTATCGGCCGGCATGGGTGGGCTTGGGCATTATCGGCTTTTTTGTCATGGTGATCACAGCCGCCAGCTTTTCCTGGCGCGGCTTCATTGGCCAGGTTTGGTGGCGGCGTCTGCACTATTTTACATACCTGGCTTATACATTGGTAACCGTGCATGGCCTGATGGCGGGAACCGATAGCGGCAACCTGGGCATGCGCGCCATGTTTTGGGGCAGCACGCAGCTCATCAGCGGCAAGACGCTATATCGTGTGTGGACAGCGACAGCTTCCAGACAGGTCGCAGCCTCTGCTTATGAACTTCAGTAGGCGTAAGCACCCCTCTCTCCACCCCATCCATCACCGCCATTAAATAGCGGTGATGGCGTCGCACAGCGCTGTATATTTTGGCCCTGTTATTCGAGTTGCCCACTGTGCGTCTCACTCACTGCGGCCTAAACTTAATGGCTGTGACCATATCCATCCCCACAAACCTGGCCGAAAGACCAGGTACTTCCTAATCCAAAGTTGGATGCAAATTTTCTGCAAGATTCCGTATAATATGCTCATTCTCGATGCTCAATACCCGGGTGAGATACTTGTGTTTCTGCAAAGGATGCACAGAAAATTTATATGTCCAATATTTCGGTTCTCATCGTCGATGATCATGCGTTGATACGCCAGGGGCTGCATGAAATTTGCGAGCGCAGTGGTGGTTTTGACGTTCTGGGCGAAGCGCAAAATTGCGATGAGGCCGTTGCACTCGCCCTTGCGCTCAATCCTGATATTATTTTGATGGATATTGTAATGCCTGGCGCCAGCGGGATTGAGACGGCCCAACGAATTCTCAATAAGAACCCCGACGCCCGAATTATTGCGTTAACGGTGCATCACCAAGAAGAGTTGATGATAGAAGCCATCAAGGTGGGGATGCGCGCATTTCTATCCAAAAATGTTGATGTCAAAAGTTTCATTGCGGCAATCAAAGCGGTGGCGCGTGGCGAATATCTGATCGATCCGCACATTGCGCTCAAAGTGTTGAACGCCATGCGTGAAAATGGCTCGCGCAAGCGAGAGGTTGATGCTGTCGAGTCGCTCACCGAAAATGAAATGGCAGTGCTGCGCCTGGTGGCGCAAGGCGTAGAAAACGACATGATCGCGGAAAAGCTGTCGATCTCCATGTATACAGTGGCCAATCGCCTGCGCACCATCTATGAAAAGCTGCACGTGCATAACCGCACCCAGGCTGTACTCTATGCCTTGCGCCATGATTGGGTCAGCCTGCACGAGCCACCTCTTTAGGTCGCGCTGTGGCGCTAATTGTATTTACATAAAATTAAGGTGTGCGTACAAGAAAATGTAACAGCCAGGCTAATTGTCGATTGTTTTATGTCTTCCCATCGTCCCCGAATTCTGATAAGCTATCCGCATCTCCAATTTGCAGGTCCCCCATCCTGTCAACGAGATCATCCGTTACTACTGAATATTCGTAAATCCTCGCTATGTTTTGTATTGCTTGCTTTTCTCATTGGAGCGTGAACCCTCAATGAATACATCTACTCTTTTCTCCCTCTCCTCTAGCTCTCCTTAACGTTTGTCCCTTGGCTTTACTCGAGATCTAATTCCGCGACCATTTGAATAACGTATCTTCTCCACAAGACCAGGCAGCAACCTAAGATTCTGCCCTGCGTGGCCTTTTATTGTCATTTTCACTGTGAGGCGCTATGGCTTTTGTGGTGGACCACTTTATCTTTCGCGCGCCAGCCGCTCGCGTCTGGCAAACAGTGAGTGATTTTGGCAACGTCGACATCTGGTTTCCCAACGTAGTCGATTGCAAGGTCAAAGGTTCTGGCGTGGGCGCCGAACGCACTGTGACCTTTGCCGACGGCTTCCAGAGCCGGGAGCAGCTCTTAAGTTTGGATGTGCAAGGTTGCAGCCTAAGCTATTTGTTGCTGACCGACACCGCCCTGCAAAAGTGCCTTTACACCATGTCTGTGCGTGATATTGGCGAAGGCTATTGCGAGCTGGTTTGGACGTGCGGGTTTGTCGCGGCCGGCATTCCCACGATTGAAGCCAAAGGCATTGTGGCCGGCGCCCTGGCCATCGGCGGCGCCGCCCTGCAACAGCTCTATGAACGACAGTTAAATGAGGCGCTATATTAACAAGGATCCACAACGGATTGAATCTTTCGGGCGGCGCCATAGGCGTCTTTCGTTTTCAATTTTTCATTTTCCATTATTTGTTTTCAATTGAAAATGCAAAACTGAAAATGAAAAATTGAAAATGCATTCATATTTGTTAGTGGATTGACGACCGGCGGATACAGAGCAGCATCCCTGTGTCTGCCTCTCCGCATTGGATTTAGGAGACCAAGATGACAAAACGTAAAACTTTTTCCGTCTGCACACGGTTGCTCGTGCTGCTGGCGCTCATGTTGGCGAACTTTCCGCAGGTGCAGATCGTGCAAACCGTTTATGCCCAATCGGCCGCGCCAACTGACCCCAGCGCACCCAAGCAGACCTTTCTACCCGTAGTGTCTACGGGCGCCAACAAAGCGGCCCATGCCGCCAACGCCGGCGCCACCACCGTCCCCAATACCGCCACCAGCGGACAGGAGATATTCCTGCCCGCAGTGTCGTCGGGGGCGGCGACTAACCAGCCTGCAGCCGCGCCTGTGGCGACTGAAGGCCAGGTGCAGGCGGCCGCTACCGGCGCGCTGCGTCTGCGCGTCGAAAGCGCCCGCGAATGGGTTCCCAGTGGGTTGGCGCTCCATCAGCCGATTCTACACTATCACTGGATGGTGGTGCAGGACGATACCGGCGACCCTACCCACTACGGAACTAGCCTGGGCGCCACCGATATTCGCAACTCAAATTATGCCTGTAAGCCGCAATCGCTAGGCGGCGATCCCGACTATCCGGCCAATTGCCAGTGGCCCGCCATCCATTCAGTCAAGGGCGGCACCAGCGCCGAGGTGGTGGCGCAGGGCGATGAGACCACGCTCAACGAGACGTTGGGCATCGACACGTCAGGCTGGCCGGCCAATGATCTCAACCCCAACCACAGCTATATGATCTCGGTCATGGCCGAGGGTTTTGACATTCCCGGCTGCACTGTCACGGCGGATGTCACCTGTCACGTCGATGGCTTCAAGATCGACGGCCAGTGGTTCACCTTGCCGACATCGGGCGCCGATGTGATGGTCACGGTCGATATGCAGCCCTACCCGCTGCCGCTGACCACGGTGCGCATGGCCGTTTGGAACGACATCCAGACCAACGGCGCCTATGACACGGGCGAACCCACGCTGGCCGGCTTTGAAGGCCACATCGACGACGTGCTGGGGCCGGTCACGACCGACTGGTATGGCAACCCATTTGCACGGTCTATAATCACGATGGCGACGGCAACCTGATCTTTGGCCTGGATGGCAAGCCCGAAGCTCGCCCAAATCGGCGGCCACTGCATCAGCGGCGACGGCATAATCACCATCAAGTACCTCGGTCCCGACCGCTATGCCTCGACCGTGACCCCGCCCAACGGGCAGGACTGGTACCAGACCAGCACCCTCGAAGGCTGGCACGATTGGGACACCTGGTCCATTGAAGGCTGGGATGGCTATGACCCTGAGTTTGTGCAGGGCGCCGAACCCTTCCCCTTTGCCGAATTTGGCTTTGTGCAGGTGCAAACGCAGGCCGGCACGAACAATAATTCCACCGCCTGTTGCAACTACCCATCTTCAGGGTCCGGCTCGATCCACGGCACGGTCGTCGGCATCGGTGAGTATTCGCCGCAAGTTGGCGG
This sequence comes from Caldilineaceae bacterium, assembly GCA_041391125.1. Classification (GTDB taxonomy): domain Bacteria; phylum Chloroflexota; class Anaerolineae; order Caldilineales; family Caldilineaceae; genus JACKBC01. The sequence continues at coordinate 180,410 of JAWKON010000001.1, read as the reverse complement.
CGTCAATTTTGGCGGCCAGGGCAAGTACATTATTGAGAATATCAACCAGCCGTTGGTCTCGCTGATCGACACCGGCCGCGATGACACCACTGTTTATGTGGGCCGCGGCAATCCCGACGGCGCCTTCAGCATCACCAACATCCCCGACGGTGACTATGTGCTCTCCTTCTGGGATGAGGACCAAGCCTATCTGTTGACCCAAGCCAACGTCAGTATCCAAGGCGGCCAGGCGCTCGACATGGGCAATCTGGATGTGGCCGCCTGGCACAGCCAGGTTTATGGCAAAGTTTGCAACGACACCAATCGCAACGGTAAATGCGATACAGGCGAGGCCGGCATTCCCGGTTTGGCCCTCAACCTGCTGGATCGCGATAACAAAGTGGCCTTCTATGGTGACAACACCGCCACCACCGACAGCAACGGCAACTATCGCTTCCCGCGCACCTACCCGCTCGGTCAGTGGGTGGTGACGCAGGGCTATTGGGAACAGTTCTACACGGTCGGCGTTACCTATCAGACCGAGAACCAGCCCACAGAAACGACCGTCATGGCCAATGGCGGCTTTGTGGACGTGAGCTCGTTCAACCTGATTGGCCACCAGACCCGCATGGATTGGGCGGTCCATGCCTATGAAGCGCCCAACCACCCCGAACTTGGCCCCGCAATCGGCGGCATTGTCGGTGAGGTGCTTGCCACCACCACGCGCAACGAGCTTGACGCCCGTTTCGCGGCGGCTGAATCGTACGAACCCGGCTTGCCCGACGCCACCGTCCACATGTATTGGCCGGTCCAGTGCGATGCCGCTACCGGCTTGCCCACCCACCCGTCTGAACCTTACCAAGTACCAGCCGCTGGCACCCACTGTACCTTGGCCACGACCGCGTTTGGCAGTGCCTATTATCTGACGGATGCGGATACCGGCGCCTTTATTCACGGGCCGGAAGCACAGGATCCATACACTAGCGAGACTGGCAGCGACCGACCGACTGCGTCGCCCGCGGCGCTGGCGGCACCGGTCGTCGAGCAAGTTTTGCCGCCAGCGACCAAGCGGCCATGACTGCCTCGAAGCCCCGCTCATGTCGAGCCAGGTCGGCAACAACAACATTGGCGACTTTATGCTGGTCAACGGCAACTACGGCTTCACCGACATCATCACCGATGTAAACGGCCTAAGCCTGCCCCAAGCGGCCCCCATCGCCCCCGGCGACTACCTGATTCAGGCCGACAGCCCGCTGGACGCCAATGGCCGCCCCTCTACGAAGTAGAAAGGAGGAAGATCTCAACATCTTCTCTGGCGATGATTTTGTGGCCCCCGGTGAGACGCCACTCAACCCGCCGCTGCCCAACCGCGTGGCGCCCAATCAACCGGCGCCGGCCATTCCGCCCTTCCCGTGCGCGAGTCCATTGCACACCGTGACGGTGACCGACACAGTCAGCGCGGCGAACTTTAGCGTCCTGGACCCCGCCCACACGCAGGGCGTCTACAACCCGGACATGGTTGCCGGCGGCGGCAGCCTATGAGGCCAAAAGATGCCGCTCTGCGACACCCGCCTAGTCACCGTACGCAACGGTCGCTCGGCCACGCCGAACTTCCACTTCAAGACCTTCAGTGGCTTCGACGCCGCCGGCAATGTGTTGCCCGCCGGCGCCGGCGTCCCGTTGCCCGGTCGCATCTTTGGCATTGTGGTCGATGACTTGAACCTGTCGACCAATCCCCAGGAACTTTTCTACGGTGAGAAGTATGGCATTCCGAACCTGCCCATTGGCATCTACGACTTCTCCAACCGCCTGGTCAAGACCATCCAGACCGACCCGCAGGGCCAGTATGAGGTGATCTTGCCTTCAACCTCCAGCTATAACTGTCCGCTGCCCGCCGGTCCTGCCCAGGCATCTATCGCTTCCTGGCTAACGACCCCGGTCAGCCCGGTCATCTCAACGCTGGCTACAACCCGGCTTACCGCACCATCGGCGCCTTCTTTGAAGTCTGGCCGGGCGTCAGCCTGCCCTCCGACCTGGCCCCGACGCCGGTAGCCTTTGGCATTGAGAATCGGGCGCAGCAGAGCCATCCGGCCATGTGCTTGCTCAACGACCCAGCCAACAGCACCGACCCCGCCGTGCCGGAACTGTTTGCGGTCAACAAACCGGTCTTCCGCACCACAGACACCACCACCGCCGCGCAACTGATCATCGACGGCCAGTTTTTTGGCACTGGCGCCGGCACGGTCACCTTGAGCAGCGGCGCGACCACGCGCTCACTCACTGTGAACTCTTGGGCGACACCCAAGGTAACGTGGCGGTGCCGTCTACCACCCTGGCGCCGGCTCGCTCACGCGGGTCCATACCAGTTAAAGATCACGGGCAGCAACGGCCAAAGCACGGTCAACAGTCTGACCATTCATGTATTGAGCGGCAACGGCTCCAGCGGATCCCAATCGCCCTATAACCCAACGGTGATTGAAGTTGGCCCCGGCAAAGCGTACGATCCAACGGCGGCCAGCCACAACACCAACGCCTATGAACACGCCATCCAGGATGCGCTGGACTTTGCAGCCAGCAGCAGCTCGAACAAACTGGTGGTCATCTATCCGGCCCGACCAGCACCTTCAACCCGTTTGGCTCGTACTTTGAGAACATCATCATCCACTCGCCGGTGAAGTTGCAGGGCGTCGGCCCCGGCACGCGCGCCAATGGCAGCCATGTACCCGGCTCCGTACTCGACGGGCTTGGCTATGGCACTGATGGCGCCCGCGAAACCGGCTGGCAAACCTCCATCAACACGCTGGTGACGACCGGCAACGGCATTGTCGGCCCGAGCAACACGGCGCTGAACGACCCCGATATAGCCGTCGTGCCCGAGGGCGAGGTCATCACTAACGTTGGCTACCAGCGCCAACCAATACGGCGCTTCGTATAAGGCCGCCATTGACGGTTTGACCATCCAAAACGGCGATGTGCTGGACTTTGTCCCCAACATCAACAGCCTGGGCAACGGCACGCGGGTGGGTGGCGGCAACAACACGCCCGCCAATCCGAACCAGGGCGGCGGTATTGTGGCCTTTGCGGCGACGCAGAACTTGCAGATCACCAACAACATTATCCGCAGCAACGCCACGGCGCCTATGGCGGCGCCATCCGTCTCGGCACCCCGTTGGAAGGTGACAATAATCTGGACGGCATTCGCATTGCCAACAACCGCTTGCTCAACAACGGCGGCAGCAACTTGGCCCGGCGCGGTCGGCATCTTCAACGGTGCGGGCGGCTACGAAATTGCCAACAACGATCTGTGCGGCAACTTCTCAGCCGAGTATGGCGGCGCTATCAGCCACTTTGGGCGCAGCGACCAAAACGGCAGCATGATCAACAGCATCCACGACAACCGCATCTACTTCAACGGCTCGTACGATGAAGGCGGCGGCGTGATCATCGCCGGCGAACCACCGGTCAATGCAAGCACCTTTGGCGCCGGCGCCGGTGCGGTCAATATCTACAATAACGTGATCGAGGCCAACCTGGTCAACGATGACGGCGGCGGTCTGCGCTTCCTGACGGCAGGCAACTTCCCGTACAACGTCTACAACAACATGATCGTCAACAACATCAGCACCCATGAAGGCGGCGGCGTCGCCATCGACAACGCCCCCAATGTGCGCTTCTATAACAACACGGTCATGCAGAACCTGACGACGGCCACCGCCGCCACCAGCAACGGCCAAGCGGCCCCCGCCGGTCTGTCGACGGCGCCCACCAGCAGCTTCCTCCAAAGTTCTCTGCCCAGCGGCTCGCCCACGTACAGCAACCCGCTGCTCTTCAACAACATCTTCTACGACAACCGCGCCGGGACCTGGGACGGTGGCAACATCGTCGGCATCGGCGGCTTGATCTGGTCGAATGGCGTGCAGGTGCCCGACCCAACCCCCGCCAATCATTGGGACATGGGCGCGCCAGGCACAGCCTTCCAGCTCAGCCCGACCAACTCGATCCTGCAAACCGAGACCACCAATCACAACGATGTCGTAGCCAGCCCAACCAACAAGGTCGATCAAGACCCGGCAGTTGTGGCGACCTTTGACACGTCGGTGATGGGCCTGCCCTGGCGCGGCAACCCGAACTTTGTGGCCAACACCATTGTGGCGCAGGATGTGCCGGTCACGATTATGGGCAACTATCATCTGCTGAATAACACATCTCCCGCCATTGATATGGGGGCAACTTCCAAGGCGGCGCCCAGCTATCAACAGCCACCGGCCAGCATCGCGGCCCCGGCGTTCGACATCGACAACCAGACGCGCCCAGCGCTCACGGGTTATGACAGCGGCGCCGATGAGTTTGGCGCATCGAGCGGCGGCGGTGGTGGCGGCGGTGGCGGTCCGGTGCGGCCAACGCTGGCCGTGCTGGACAACTTTGATCGGGCGAATCGAAATACGCTCGGTTTAAGCAACACCACGACCAACTGGAGTCAAGTCGTCGGCAACAGCACCCTGGCTTGTCTTGTTTTGGGTGGGGGGTCTCCTCCATGCGCCGCCACGCGAATCAACTCGAATCAGGCGCTTGGCGCCGTGGCCGGCTCCCCGATCTGGAATGGGCCAGGCAACGTTTTCGGGACCACCCAAGCCGCGGCCATTACCTTTGCCAATGCACCTGTAAACGGTCTGCTGGTCGACACCGGCGTGATTATGAAAGCCAATGGCGGCAGCAATCCGGCTCTCCCAACCAACTTCATCCGGGTCGAGTATGAGAATGGCCAGGTGATCGTCGCCACGACGACCAATGCCGGCCTCCTAAATACGACGCGCGGCAGCTTCACGGCGGCCTTCGCCACCAATGACATTCTGACTGCGTTGGTAGACGCCACCGGCACGGTCTACGTCTGGCAGACCTCCGGCGCAACGGACGCCTATCTGGGCAGCGTCACCCTGCCGACCACGGGCGCCAATGCGTGGACCACCGGCACCGGGCGCATCGGCATGTTGGTTCCCGCCACCGCCCGCGTAGACAACTTCAGTGGCGGCTCCGTCACCACCTTTGTCCCCGCGGCCTTGGCCTTGCAGTCGGTCGTGCTGGCGAGCTTTGGACGTGGCCAACGGGCCATTGAGCAGCAACTGGGTCGGCGCCACCTTCTTTGCAGAACTTCAAAGTGGTGGGCCAACAGGTGCAGTCACAAAGCGGCAGTGGCGCCATCTGGTGGAGTCCGACCACCTTCGGGGCCGATCAGGAAGCCTTTGTCACTTTCACCACATTGGGCAAGAGCACCCAGAACACCACCCGCTGGCAGGATCTGCTGCCGGCGCCAACGGCGGCGCCCCTGAAAGCACTGCCGCCAGCCTGATCTCTGTGCGCTATGCCACCAGCCAAGGCCTTCAGGTGCGCACCAAAGCGCCGGGCCAAGGCTGGCTGCTGCAAGCGCAATGGAAGAACATGACGCTGGCCAACCACGACCAGTTGGGGGCGCAAGCCCTGTCCGATGGGCGTGGTGGTCTTTAAGAATGGCGTCAAGGTGGGCAGCGTCAACGTGCTCAGCGGCCCGGAACCCCTGGCCGGTTGAGCTGGCTGCCGGCGGCGGCGCCATCGGCATCAGCTTAAGTTATAACTTTAATGGCGGCAAGTTCGATAACTTTGGCGGCGGCAATATCGTATTGCGCGTCAACGGCAACCGTGGCTGCGGCTGATGTCGAGATGGAAGCCCTCGGTCAAAGCGACCTGCCGGAAGAAACCGTGTGACCGCACTGGATGCCGATGCACCTACTGCAAGACGCAACGAACTCTATCTTTATCCCGCTGGTCGCCAAATAGGTAAGTTCATCTCTTTGTACTGGTGACTAAAATCTTCATCGTCGTATCGTCATTTCGAATTGTCATGCGACGACGAGAGCTAATTCTTTCCGGTTAATTTTCGTAGGAGGCAGCGATTTACTCATGAATCAACGAATTTCCCGTAGAAATCTAATCCGCTATGTGGCCGGCGGGCTGGCGGCGGTCGCACCAGCGCCGTGCTGGCGCCAAGCTGGAAAGGGCGCATCTTGCAGATGACGACGCCAGCCGATGCCGCCGCCGTTTAACCCTCACCGGCGCCCACGATTTATAGACACCTGATCGGCTCCGGACGGCTGGATCCACATCCCCATGGGCACCGTCCGCAACAGCCAAAACGCCGTGGTGGCGCGCCGGATCCGCTGGCGCCGGGCGCACCACCTATATCTTCGGTTTCCGCGACGTAACGGTTCTGGATGGCGGGCCCACCGTCAAGCCGCTGGCCACCACCGTCAATCCATTGATTTTGGCGCAGAAGAACAAGGTGCAAAGCGCGGCGCCGCTCCTCTTTTCGACGAAGGGGACAGCATCCAGGTCATGCTCACTAACCTGGGTCTGGGCGTACGCCCTGATCTATATGATCCACACACCATCCACTGGCATTGTTTCCGGGCAACGCCACCTATCTTTGACGGCGTGCCGGGGAAATGTCGATCTCGGTGCCGGTGGGGCGCGACTTTCCCCTATTACTTCCACCCTACGGACCCCGGCACCTACATGTACCACTGCCACAACGAGGACGTGGAGCATGTGCAAATGGGCATGACCGGCATTGTCTTTGTGCGGCCGGCCCAAAACAAGACAGGCAATGGCGCCGGCGCTCCGGTCGCGCGTGACGGTGGCGGTGCGTCCGGTGCGCCAAAGGGCTAGGCCTACAACGATGGCGTGGCGCTCAATGACCCACGCTCGACCGCCTATGATCGTGAATTCACCTTTATGCTCACCGAATTTTGGGCGCAATCGCACTATGACGACGCCCACATCCAGGTCAGCGACTGGAGTGATTATCACGCCGACTTCTATCTGATGAATGGCCGCTCCTATCCCGATACGCTGGCGCCCAACGGCGGCGGCACCGATACCAACACCGGTGATCTGATTGCGCCGGCGGGCTTCCCCGAGCTGCAACATCAGCCGATCTCGTCGCTGGTCCAGTGCAATGCCGGCGAACGGGTGCTGCTGCGCTTTGCCAATCTGGGCTACACCCAACCGGCCATGAAGCTGGCCGGCATTCAGATGCACGTCATCGGCAAAGACGCCACGCCGTTACGCGGCGTTGGCCCCGGTGGGCTGCGCAATGGCGCCGACACCAGCTACTACACCGATACGATCTATCTGGGCGCCGGTGAAGCCTTTGACGCCATCTTCACCGCGCCGGCCACCGCCAAAACGGGTCAGAATTATGACACCTATCTGCTCTATAACAACGCCCTGGGCGCGCTGACGCAGCCGGGTGTCGGTGGCACAGGCGGTCTGGGCGGGCAGATGACGGAAGTGCGCGTCTATGCCGCCGGCACGTTGCCGCCGCAGACCACGTCAAACGCATAAGATGAGAGAGCATTTTCTCTTGACAGGAAGGAATCAATGAATATTAGACGCGTTCTTACTTTATTTTTGTGTTTGGCGTTGCTGATGGCGGTGAGCCGGAGCAGCTTCCCCATTATGCCGGGAGCGGCGGTGGCCTGGGCCCAAAGCAGTGATGGCGCCAACACAACGCCGCAACAGCAGATTTTTCTGCCCTTAATCTCAGAGGACAGCGGTGTCACCGCGCAGACCCCCGCGCAGCCGTCCACCAACTTGGCCACCGTTCACGCCGCGGCCGTCGGCTCTTCGGGCGTGCTGTGCAGCACTAGCAGCAGCCCCAATGCCAGCTTTACCTTCACGGCCAGCGCCGACTATATTAGTATGCCGGACGGCAATACGATTTGGACCTGGAGCTATAGCCCCAGCGGCGGCGCCTTCCAGTTCCCGGGGCCGGTGCTTTGCGTCAACCAGGGGGACACGGTGACGGTGGTTTTGCACAACAGCCTGCCCGAAGCCACCTCCATTATGTTCCTGGGCATTGACAACGTGTTGGCCAATGGCGCTCCGGCGCAACCCGAGTTCAACGGCCCCAGCGGTGCGCTCAGTTCGCTGACCAACAGCGCCGCTGCCAATGGCAGTGTTACCTATAGTTTTGTGGCCAGCAAACCGGGCACCTATCTCTATGAAAGCGGCACCGATGTGGGCAAGCAGGTGCAAATGGGCCTATACGGCGCCATGATCGTACGCCCCACGCCCACGGCGAATTGCCCCCGCACGGCCACTCAGGATTGCGCATATACGGATTACGGCGCGTTTCTGCCCGCCACCGAATATGTTTTGCTGCTCTCCGAAATGGACCCCAATCTGCACGCGGCGATTGAGTTGGGCCAACCCTATGACGTGACCACGCTACATCCCCGCTACTGGCTGATCAACGGCCGCGCTTTCCCCGACACCATTGCGGCCAATAATGCGCCCTGGTTGCCGGCGCAACCCTACAGCGGTCTGGTCCATGTGACGGTGACGGACCAGAATGTGAATCCGAACCAGCCGCCGGCGCTGGTGCGCTATCTGGATGCCGGGTCGCTCGGGCATCCCTTCCACCCGCACGCCCAGAATGGACGCGTGATTGCGCGGGACGCCACACCGCTGCGCGACGGCGGCGGCAATGATCTCTCCTACGAGACCTTTGCTTTTACGATTAATTCGGGCCAGACCTGGGATCAACTCTACACCTATGAAGACCAGGAGCATTTTGACCCCACCAGCAACCCGGTGCCGGTGACCATGCCGCAGTTGCAAAATCTCACCTTTAAGGACAACGCCACCTACTACAGCGGCAGCCCCTATCTGGGCAAAAAGGGCCAATTGCCGGTCGGCGTCACCTCCTTCAACGAATGCGGTGAGTTCTACATGGTCTGGCACAGCCACGCCCTCAACGAGGTCGCCAATTATGATGCAGGCTTTGGTGGGATGTTGACCCTGGAGCGGATCGATCCGCTGCCCGGCCACCAGGCAACCGGTACGACGTGTACCCCATAAGGAGCAGTTTATGAACAAAGATATACAGATATCCACTCGATTTAAAATGGGGACGCGCGGCGTGCTGGCCGTGGCGATGGTGATGGTTGGCATCATCTTCGCCCTGGGCAGCGTGCGGCCGGCCCTGGCGGCCAGCGTGTCAGGCATTTCCTGTACACCCAGCTGCGATCTCTACGCCACCACCGGCACGCTCACCTTGGCCGATGGCGTCACGGTTCCCATTTGGGGCTATTCGACGACCAATACCGCGGGCTCAGCGACCTTGCCGGGGCCGGTCCTGGTGGTGAACCAAGGTGATCCCGTGGTCATCAACCTGCACAATATTGATGTCCCCAACGCGACGTCGCTCTCGATTTCGCAGCAGAATATGGTCCCCGATGTGGCGGGCGTCACCGCCGGCAACAGCGCGACCTATAGCTTTGCCGCCAATCAACTGCGCCCCGGCACCTTTCTTTATGAAGCTGGGCTCACCGCCAATGGGCCGCGCCAGGCGGCCATGGGGCTCTTCGGCGCCATGATCGTGCGCCCCGCCGGCGCACCCACCCAAGCCTACGCCGATGCCAGCACGGCCTTTAATGATGAGGCAGTGCTGGTGCTCAGCGAGATCGACCCGGCCTTTAATAACGCACCGGCCGCCTACGATTTGAGCTACTTCGCCCCCAAATATTGGCTGATCAACGGCAAGAGCTATCCCAATAGCGACGCCATCAGCGCCGCCGGCGTCAACGCATCCACGCCCGATGTGGTGCTGTTGCGCTATGTCAACGCCGGTTTGGTACACCATTCCATGGGCGTCCTGGGCCAACATCAGACGGTGATCGCGGTGGATGGCCAACCGGCGACCCATCAAGAGTCGCTGGTGGCCGACACCGTCCCCACCGGCACGAGCCTCGACACGTTAATTACCTTGCCGGCGGGCATGGCGGCGGGGACGAAATTTGCCCTCTTGGATCTGGCCATGCACGCCGACAACAAAGGCATCCTCACCACGCCCGGCAACGTCAACTCGCCGATTGCCTTTGGCGGCATGTTGACCTTCGTCACCGTGCCGGGGACAACCGCTGGCGGCGCCGGCCCGGTCACCAGCGCCGTGAGCCTGTCACCGAACCCCAGCAACGGTAGCGCGCCTGTCACTTTGACGGCTGCCATCGCCCCCGCGCCGGACGCGGCCGAGTACTTTGTCGATGCCATTGGGACTGACGGTACAGGCTGTTCAATAGCCCCAGCGGCCAGCGTCAGCATCAGCATTCCCACCAGTGGCGCTGCCGCCCCGTGCGTGGATTTGGCCACGTTGACGAGCGCCAATCACACCTTCTATGTCCACGGCCACGACGCCAATGGCTGGGGTGTGGTCGCTTCGGCAGTGCTCAACTTGGATAAGCTCGGCCCGATTATCAGCAATATGTCGCTGACGCCCAGCATTACCAACGGCAGCGGGCCGGTGCAATTGGTGGCTAGCGGCAGCGATGTCACCACCGGCAACCAGAACGTGACCGCGGCCGAGTACACAATCGATGGCGGCCCTGCCACGACCATCTCCATTGCAACGCCGGCCACAGTGGTGAACCTCAACGCGGCCATTACACCGCCAGCGACCGAGGGCAGCCATACAGTGGCCGTGCGGGCGCAAGATGCCTTGGGCAACTGGGGAGCGTTTGCCAACATTGCACTTGTGGTTGACAAAACTGGCCCAACCGCCAGCGCCGTCAGCGTTCAGCCCAACCCGAACAACGGCGCGCAGGGCGTGCAGGTGGGCACCGGCGGCGGCTTCTATCTGCGCATCGACGGCTCCGTGACCGACCCGACCAGCAGCGGCGTCAACTCGAATATTGCCGGCGCGGAATACTACATTGACATGGACCCCGGTGCGGGGCATGGCGGCGCCATGTTCTCTACCTCGGGCGCTTTCAACAGCGTCACCCAAAGCGTCTACGGCGCGGTCGACCTCTATATCCTCAACCAACTTGGCGATGGCAACCACACGGTTTGCGTACGCGGCAAGGATGTCGCCGGCAACTGGGGCGCTTGCAACACGACGACGCTGTTGATTGACAAGACGGCGCCTACCTTTGCCAGCATCACGCTCGCCCCGAATCCGACTGTGGCTGCGGCGGCGGCGGCCACGATGTCGCCACCGGCAACAGTGAACATCGCCGGCGGTGAGTTCTTTGTCGATACGGTCGGCGCTGCCGTTTGGCAGTGGGATCGCCATGACCGGTGGCGCCGCCGTTCCGGGCTACCACCATCAACGGGACCATTGCCGCGGCACAGTCGCTGCACCAGCGCGCAACCACACGGTTCACGTGCGGGCCAAGACGCCGCCGGTAACCGAGCGCCACCGCCACAGCCGTCCTGCTCATCGATCGCGCCCACCTTTAGCATCACGCTCAACCCGAATTCGATCCCAGTGGGTACGGCTTCCGTGAACCTGACCGTGAATGGCGCCAAACGCATAACCCGGCGCTGCTAACGTCGTCGGTGGTGAATACTGGTTCGGCAACACCAACATCGCGGCTGGACAGGCACAGCTCAGCGGCCTGACCAACGTACCCATCAACACCAGCACGCTCATCGCCGGCACCACGGTGCGTGGAGCATTCGCGACCTGGCGGGCAACTGGAGGGCAACAACGGTGTGCGCCACGGCCACGTTGACGGTGACGGTGCCGGTACCGATGCCATCTTTGCGGATAGTTTCGAGATCGGGCAACTTTAGCGCCTGGGGAACGGGCGGTGGGGCCGGGCCTTCGACGAATACCGCCAGCCGACTCAGCGTGACGGCGGCAGCCTCGCTCAATGGGACACCCGCCTTGGGATGCAAGCGCAGGGCAACAACACCAACTATGTGCAGTACAACTTTGGTACAGCGGCTAACCCGGCGACGGCCACCTTCGATGCGCGCTTCTACTTCAATCCGAATGGTAACACCGGCAACAATCAGGATATCTTGCCCGCACAACCGGTGGGGCCACGGTATTCCGCGTGCGCTATCGCTGGAATGGCGGCTCGCCGCAAGTGCAGATCCAAGTGGGTACGGGTACTGGCAACACAACATGGACCAATTGGCATTACCAACAGCTCCAGCAATGTAATTGAAGTGGTGTGGCAATCCGGTGGCAGCACGTGACGCTTACGTAAATGGCGTGACCAAACGCTGCCAGTCGCTGACCGCGAATACAAACTCGGTCGGCCAGTTCAGACTGGGCTCCGTGACCAATGGTGGCAGCAACACCCTCGAATATTTCGACGCCTTCTCAGCCAAGCGTTCTGTCTCGCCGCTGATTGGGCCGTGATCGGGAAAAGAGAGAGTGGGGATTGGGGGTTGGGCTTGGTCCAACCCCCGATTCTCGGGCTGTATGTTTAATATGAATCGTGACAACCCTTTGGGAGAAACAGAATGAATCAAGTCATTCCCATCCGTCCGCAGCTGTTGCGCAGCCGCGCGGTCTTGTGGCTGCTACTGGCCACGGTCGGGCTGCTGATCGGCATCAGCGGCTATTTTGTTTTCAAGGCGTGGCACAGCGAACCCGCGCCGCGCGCCGGCGCCGTGACGGCCACGCCCGATGAAGTGGCCGCACGGTGGGGCATCAACGTCACGATGGTCGGCGTGACGGCGGACGGCGGCATGATCGATTTCCGCTATCGCGTGCTCGATGAAGACAAAGCGCTCAATATGCTGCAAGACCTCGGCACCGTGCCGGTCCTGATTGCCGAGGATAGCGGGACGCTGATCAACACCGCCTCCACCATGAGCAAAACCCACGATCTCCACGCCGGTCAGATCTACTTTATCCTCTATCACAACGACGGCGGCGCCATCAAGGCAGGGGCCACGGTGTCGGTGGTGATTGGGGATCTGCGGTTGGAGCACGTGGCTGTGCAGTAAGGAGATGGTGAATTGTAAATGGTAAATGGTGAACGGTGAATGGTAAATGAGAGCGACGCGAGTAGCCGGCCCCGTTCACCATTAGCAATTCACCATTTACCATTCACAATTCCATAGTTTCGGATAGGAACAGGGCAGCATGGATACCAATAATCGTCGCGTACGCCGGATGCTGGCGGCGCTTTTTGCATTTTTATGGGCGGTGGGTGGCGCCAGCCTGACCGCATCAGCCCACGTGATTCCGCTGCGTGCGGAGCCGGCGGATGGCGCGGTGTTGGCCAGCGCGCCGCCAGCGGTGCGCATCTGGTTTGACGAGGCCTTTACGCCCGACTTTAGCAGCGTGCGCGTGCTGGATATTTCCGGCGCCGAAATCGCGCCGCGCGCGATCCAGCGCGACGCCACCGATCCGGGGCTGATGATTGTGACGCTGCCCGACCTGACGCCAGGGGTCTACACGGTCCTCTATAAAGTGCTGGCCGCGGACGATGGCCATTTTACCCAGGGACAGCTTGTCTTTGGCGTGGGGGACATTGTCATAGGGGACAAAGCGATGGCGGCCAACAGCGTCGTCGCCAACAGCGAACCGCCCGTCGCCGTCGGGGAGGCGCTGCTGCGCTGGCTCAACCTGATCGGGCTGACCGGCATGGTGGGCGGGTTGACCATGCTTTTGCGCGTGGTCCCGCCGACGCTAGATTACGCTGGCCATCCCGTTGAGCGCCGTCAAAAGCTGCTCACCTACGTGCGCCGCCGCATCATCATTTGGATGGGCTGGAGCGGTTTGCTGGCGCTGGCCGCCGCTGGTGGATTGCTGATCTGGCAAGTGCTGAGCGTGGCGCCGACCGACGGTGGGCTGCCCCAATGGGGGAGCGCCGCCGCGCGGCTGCTCTTCCACACGCGCTGGGGCATGTTCTGGTTGGCGCAGCGGCGGGGTGTTGCTGTTGACGTTGTTGATTGCATGGTGGCGTCGCCGCAGTAACACCGCGGCTTGGCCGCTGGCCGCGGGCTTGGCACTTGCCATAATGCTGGTGCAGGCGCTCTCAGCCATGCCGCCGCGCTGGCTGATCAGACTGTCGTGGCCATAGCGGCCCGATGGGCTGCATTTGCTCGCCGCCGCCTTTTGGATGGGCGGCGTCTTAGCCTTGACCATTGGGCATGCTGCCGCTGGCGTTTCGTTTGAGTGACGGCGATTTCTGGCTGGTCGCCCAGGCGGTGCTGCGTCCCTTTGGCCGCCTGGCCGCACTGAGCGTAGCCATCTTGACCGTCACCGGCCTTTACAGCATGGGTCGCCAGGTGGCCTCGCTGGATGCATTGATGGGCAGCCTCTACGGGCAAACCTTGCTGACCAAAGTTGGCCTAATGGGGCTGGTGGGGTTGATTGGCCTGCTCAATTCGGCGCTGTTGCACCCGCGTGGCGGCGCTCCTGGCCTGCGGTATGGCGGCGCTGCCCAAGTTGGCCAATGCGGGTGCGCCCACAGTTGCCGCGGCTGCTGCTGGCCGAAACGGTGGTGGGCCTGGTGTTGCTGGCCGCCGTCGGCTTGCTCACATCGCTGCCGCCGGCGCGGTCCCGCCTTTGCGCCCACCCAGCCCGTGCAAAATGAACTCAACGAAGTGGTCGATGACCTGGTGGTGACGCTGGACGCCAAGCCTAACCACCCCGGCCAAAACGTGCTGACCATCCACGTTCTTAACACGCGCCGGCCGGCCCCGGCGCCCATTGCCCACGTGACCGCGCTGCTGGCGGCGCCGGTAAAGGCCGCCGCGCCCAGCACCGTGGAGGCAACCGCGATCGGCCCCGACCTCTATCAGATCGGCGGCAACCAGTTCAACCAGGCCGGGCCGTGGCATATTGATGTCGTGGTGCAACGCCCAGGCTTCCCAGACAGCACGGCGCACTTTGACTGGCGCGTCTTCCGCTGATCCCGGCGCGGCCGGTGTTCCTGTCCAACCGGCCGTGGGAGCAGATTGTCACCTGGGTTGCGTTGATTTTGGCGCTTTTGTTTGTCATTATGTTTGGTCTGTTTTGGTTGCGCAGCCCGGCGCGCAGCCTATATCCGCGGAGGGCGCGCCGACTGTCAGCAGCGCGTCCGCGTCACCGCCGCAATTTCAACTGGCTGGCAAAGCTGATTAATGGTAATCGATACAAAATACTACAGCAGATTCGGAAAACAGCAGATTTTGGGGTCCTGGCGAAATAGGTTGTTCCAAGAAGGTTTTCAGACTATTGATCAACAGATTGCATAGATTAAAAAGATTTTTCGCTTTGGGATCTCATGGGGCGACAAAGGGCAGCGGCGGTTGAGTAGGCTGGGGCAGTTTCCAGCCGTATCGAAACCAGCGGATCAACCCCATGAGATCCTGGTGAACCAAGATTTTTTCTCTCTGCGTAATCTGCAAAATCTGTGCAATCTTTTGATCACAAAATGGGTTCCGTTTCTTTCTGAATCGGTGGTAGTATCAGCAGTTAACTCGTTGGTAAGGAGTAAATCATGTTTTTTAGAAGTGTGGCAAGAAGTGCAGGACTCATCGCGCTGCTGGTCGGCGCGTTCTGGCTGATGGGTGGTCATGGCGCGCCCATTGCCTCGGCGCAGGATACAACCGCGGACGCCCCCACCCACACGGCCGTAGCCGGTCCGCAGATTTGGCTGCCCATAGCGGCCAACAATAGCGGAGCGCCATGGTGCAGGCGGCGGACGTTTCGCAAAGCAGCGTCATCGTCATTTTGAAAGACAAAGTAAATCTAAATACCGTCACCGGCGCCAATCGCAAAGAGAAGCGCAAAAAATTGGTGCAGCAGCTGCGCGCCAAATCTGACGGCACGCAGGTGCGGCTGCGCGCGCTGCTGCTGGTCCGGAAAAACCAGGGGCTGGTCCAATCGGTCACGCCGCTCTGGATTATCAACGCCATTGCCGTGACTGCCGCCGACAGCGTCATCGCCGAGCTGGCCGCCGCGCCCGAAGTGGAGCGCATTGAGCCCGACTTTGTGGTGCAGGCGCCGCCGGGCAACCCACCGCACCGGACCCACGCCCGAACCAAACCTGACCGTCATGGGCGCCGATGGACTCTGGACACTGGGCTACTGGGGCCAGGGCGTGGTGGTGGCCAGCCTGGATACCGGCGTGGACGTGAACCATCCCGATTTAACGGCGAGCTGAAGCGGCGGCAGCAACAGTTGGTTCGACCCGTACCATCAGCACGCCACGCCCACCGATATGAACGGCCACGGCACCTGGACCATGGGTATTATGGTGGGCGGCAGCAACGGCGGCACGGCCATTGGCGTAGCGCCCCAGGCCCAATGGATCGCGGCCAAGATCTTCAACGACAGCGGTTCGGCCACGGCCACCGCCATTCACCTGGCCTATCAGTGGCTGCTCGACCCCGACAGCAACCCCAACACCGTCGATATGCCGGACGTGGTCAACAACTCGTGGACGTTCAATGCGCCGGGCTGCAACCTCTCCTTTCAGCCCGATTTGCAGACGTTGCTAGCATCGCCGATATGCGCCCGTTTTTGCCGCCGGCAACTTTGGCCCCAACGGCTCCACCGATGTCAGCCCGGCCAATAACCCGGAAGCCTTCGCCGTGGGCGCCACCGACAACAACGACCAGATCGCCAGCTTTAGTAGCCGCGGCCCCACCACCCGTGGACGCGCCTTAGCGCCGGAGACCTATCCAGCCGTGGTAGCGCCGGGTGTGGGCGTCATCACCTCCGATCTCTTTGGGCTATACACGCAAGTTTCCGGCACATCGCTGGCCGCACCGCACGTTTCCGGCGCATTGGCCTTGCTGCGCAGCGCCAATCCCAGCCTGACCGTCACCCAATTGAGGATGCCTTACGCGCCACCACCGTCGATCTGGGCGCCACCGGCTCGACAATACCTTTGGCGGCGGACGCATCAACGCCCTGGCCGCGTATAATTACCTGGCGGGCGCTCAGCCCACCGATACACCGACGGTGACCCCTGCGCCACCTACAGCCACAGACACCCCATTGCCGCCGACCGCTACACCAACGTTGACGAACACACCAATTCCGCCCACGGCCACGTCGACGGCCACGTCGGTTCCGCCCACGGCGACAAGCACGGCGACATCGGTTCCGCCGACGGCCACGTCGACGGCCACGCCAGTTCCACCCACGGCGACGAACACGCCAATCCCGCCCACGGCGACGCCGGCGGCTGATGTCATTTTTGCTGATGGTTTTGACGGCGGTTCGCTGGCGGCTTGGAGCGGGACCGGCGGCACGGCCAGCCGCCTCAGCGTAACGGCAGGTGCGGCGCAGTCGGGCGGGTATGGATTGCAGGCGGCCATTACCAGCGGCTCTGCGGGCTACGTGGTGGACAATTCGCCCAACAACGAAACGAGCTATCATGCCCGCTTCTACCTGAATCCGCACGGAGCGACCATCAACAGCACAGCCCAGGACATTCTGGTCGGGCTGAATGCGGCCAACCAAATGGTGTTCCGCGTGCAGTTGCGGCGCAGCGGCAGCAACTATCAGATCCGCAGCGTGATCACGCGCAGCGGCGGCAGCACCAACACAAGCTGGTACACCATCAGCAACGCCTATCACGCCATTGAAATTAGCTGGCAAACGGCCAGCAGCGCTTCGTTCAGCCTCTACATCGACGGCGCGCTCAAACAAACGGCTGCCAAGCTGAACACCAGCGCCTATACCATCAAGTCGGTGCGTTTGGGGCCATCAGGCGGGCTGAGTGGCTCGCCCGGCAGTGAGTATTTTGACAACTTCCGGTCGACGCGCAGCAGCTATATTGGGCCGTGATGGGATGCAGGGGTGACCAGGTGAATGGGGGCATCGTATCAAGCTAAAAATAGCTGAATTTGGCGCCGAACAGGTAAGCGAACGGCGGTTGAGTAGGCCTCGGCGTTGGAGGCCGTATCGAAACCAAAGTGAGCGGTCATAACGAGCGGCGCCGCACACTCGACCGGCACTCACCTGAATGGTCCGCGAGTCCTTACTTGATACATATGGGGTGACAAGGTGAGGGGTGACAGGTGAATTCGTATACCACACATTGTGATAGGTCCGGTCATGTGCAGGGGCTTGTGAGTACTTCAGTAGATCACTCTGCAGAGTGATCTGAACTCCTACACTCATTCACATTTACCATTTACCATTATTTCGGTTTTACGTAGCCGCCACCGGTCAAAAGCCGGTGGCGTTTTAGGGTAAACTTATGAAGACGAGATTGGGCGTTTGGCCCAGTTTTACCAAGGCAGTGGTTGCGCTGCTGTGCGTGGGATGCAGCTGGTTATGGATTACAAATTATGCGTTTCTACGCGGTGCGGGCGGATGCCAGCGCGTCACCGGCAACACGTGGACGGTGACCAGCGTTAGCGACGATGTGAATATCGGCGATTTGACCACGCGCAAAGGCACGCTGCGCTTTGCGCTGGCCCATGCCGTCAGCGGCGATCTGGTACTCTTTGCCGGCAATCTGCCCGTGGACAGATCTATCCGGCCACCACGTTGGTGATTCCGCCGGGCGTGGCCGTGGGCCGCAGCCGCAGCGATCCGTGCGGCGACTTCCACAAGCCCATCATCAACATCGACGCCGTCGCCATGCCGACGGGGACGGTGGTCAGCGTGGGGGCGGGGGGACGCTGCGCAATGCGGCGATTGGCCGCAAGGTCGGGCTGCGCAGTTACGGGGGCGGATGTGGACATTTGCGCCGTGGGCATTGGCGTGGAGTATGATGGCGAAGGCAATGTCACTTCGCTGCCGCCCACGGGGACGGCTTTGACCATTGATGGCGACCACGCCGTAGTCCACCGCAGCTATCTCAACGGGCAGGTCGTCGTCACCGTCAACGGCAGCGATGCGCAGATTGGCGACTCCATGAACGGCAGCGGTGAGACAAACAGCGGCGTGCGCGCGGCCACGGTGCTGGTCTCCGCCAACGCCATGACGGCGGCGCAGCGGGTGATCATTCGCGACCCCTTTCCGCGCGCGCTGCAAGGGCTAGTCGGCAGTGGGGTGAGCGGCGGTGATGACGTGAATAATCATGCCAACAATTGGGCGCGGACGCCGACCATCACCAGCGCCACCTCTGCGGACAACTTTGCCACGGTGCTGGTGCAGGGTCAGGCCAACCCGCTTGCGCGCGTGGACATCTATTTTGACAGCACCGTCACCGTGACCCGGCAGCCGGCGGTGATGGCCGACGCCAGCGGCTATTTCAGCTTTACCGGCGCACTGCCCAATCCCAATGTGCTCATCATGGCCGGCAGCACGCTGGACGACGCGACGCACAGCAACCGCGTGGGCAGCTCCAGCCAGTGGAGCAGTGCGGCCCATGTCACAGTCGGCCCGCCGCCGGTGACCGTACGGCTGGCGCCCGCCGCGCTCGCCTTTACGCAAGTGGAGGGCGGACCGCTGCCCGTTTCGCAAACGCTGACGGTGACGGCGTCGGGGCTGTCGTGGCAAGTGGCGGTGACGCCCGCGACCGGCACAGAGTGGCTGCACGTTACGCCGGCCAATGGGATGGGCAACGGCGCGCTGACCGCGGCCATCCAGCCCAACACGTTGGCGCCCGGCGAATATCACGCCACGATCAACGTCTCCAACAGCGCTAACTCGGCGGACCACGCCGCCGCCGCCGTAACGCTGATCGTAAAGCCGCGCCCGCTCATCCAGTTGGCGCCCACCAGCCTCTCCTTTACGCAGGTGGTGAGTGGGCCGCTGCCCATTTCGCAGACGTTGGTGGTGACGGCTCCTGCCGTGACGTGGCAGGCTGTTGTGTCGCCGACCGTCGGCGCCGAATGGTTAGGCGTTGCGCCCGCTGTTGGACAAGGCAATGGCGGCATCGCGGTGGCGGTGCAGCCTAACGCACTGCCGCCGGGTGCGTACAGCGCCGACATCATCGTCACCGACACGGCGCAGATTGCCCGCCCGGTGACGGCCAGCGTGCAGTTGACAGTGCCGCCGCCGCCCACGATTGAGGTTTCGCCGGCGGCCTTCACCTTTACGGAGGTACTCAATGCGCCGCTGCCGGCGCTGCAACGGCTGCTGGTCACGGCGCCGACCACCACCACGTGGACGATTTCCAGCACGTCGCTGACGCCCGCCGTGTCGGCGGCGGATTGGCTGACCATTGTACCCGCCAGCGCCAGCGGCAAACGGCTGGCCACGCTGGAACTCAAGCCCAATGCGCTGACGCCGGGGAGCTATGCGGCATTGGTCACGGTGGCGGAGGCGGCACAGCCGGACAACCGCGCCACGGCCACGGTGACGCTGCTGGTGCAGGGGGGCGCACCGCCGCTGCAACTGCCCACCACGCCGTTGACCTTTACGGAAACCATTAGCCAGCCGCTGCCCATTTCGCAGACGCTCAATCTGGTGGCGCCCGGCATCGCCTGGCAAAGCGCCATCACCACGACGGAGGGCGGCGCCTGGCTGCAGGTGACGCCGAGCAGCGGCGTGGGTGATGCGCTGCTGCACGTGTCGATTCTCGCCAACACGCTGGCGCCCGGCGTCTATCACGCAACGATCACCCTAAGCGCCACGGCGGACGCCTCTGCGCACGCCAACACAGAAGTGACATTAACTGTGTTGTCACCTGCGCAATTTCACGATTATCTGCCCCTCATCCGCAACGCGGGGAAGGGAACTACCACGCTGCCGCAGGCGTCAGTTGCTTCGCCGTAAGGCTATACATTGGGAAGCGATCGCGAGAACCTGGCCGATCGACTAAGCCAGTTCTATGCCAACGGCTGATTCATTCGAACGATATTTGGTGTATAGTAATGCTACATGTACGCACACGCAGGACATTGCAAATGCGGCAAATATATTCGCATCAACTACCAAGGTATGAGACCCCCTCGCCTAGTGCAGCGGCCAGGCTTCGACCTGGGCTCTGCCGTTCACGAAGTGGCCATTAGCGGCAATGGGAAGGGCAGGGACGGTTGGTAGTGACCGATTCAAAACGAATGGAAATGGGAATATGAACGCACCTGGTTGGCCGGGCATTCCGGCGCGCTGGGCCTCTAGCGCCAAAAGCGGCGTGGGGACCGCCCGCAATCCACTGAGCAAAGTCTGGTTTACGATTAGCCACGGGATTTTGGATGAGATTTACTACCCACGGGTGGATTGGGCCTGCACGCGCGATCTCGGCCTGATCGTCACCGATGGTCATGATTACTTTGCGGAAGAGAAGCGTCACGCCCAGTCCCAGGTCGCCTTTGGGGCGACGGGCGTACCGGCCTATCGGGTGGTCAATACCGCTTTGGATGGCCGCTATCGCATTGAAAAGGAGATCCTCACCGACCCCAACCGCAACGTTGTTCTGCAACGCACGCGCTTTGTCCCGCTGCAGGGCGCGCTGACCGACTATCGGCTCTATGTGCTGCTGGCGCCGCACCTGGGCAATTACGGCGCCAATAACACCGGCTGGGTGGGCGAAAGCAAAGGCGAACCTGTGCTCTATGCCGAACGCGAGGGACTGGCCGCCCTGGCCCTGGTCTCATCGGTGGGCTGGGCGGCACGCTCGGTGGGCTTTGTGGGCGTCTCCGACGGCTGGCAGGATTTGACCCAACATAAGCAGCTCACCTGGTTTTATGACCGCGCCGAAAACGGCAACATTGCTCTGGTCGGCGAGATTGACCTGGCGGCCTGCGGCGGCGAATTTGTGTTGGCGCTGGGCTTTGACCAGCACGCCTTTGCCGCGGCGCATCATGCGCGCATCAGCCTGCTCAACGGCTTTGACGCCGCCCGCACCGAATATGTTGCCGAGTGGCAGGAATGGCAGGCCGGCCTGCTCGATCTAAGCGATGCATCCTCCCCCCACAACGCTTCTATCAATCTCTACCGCACCAGCACGGCCGTGCTGCACACGCATGAAGACAAACATTTTCGCGGTGGCCTGATTGCCAGCCTTTCCATCCCGTGGGGCGACAGCAAGGGCGACGACGACCTGGGCGGCTATCACCTGGTCTGGACGCGCGACATGGTGGAAAGCGTGG
Organism: Caldilineaceae bacterium; assembly: GCA_041391125.1. Taxonomy (GTDB): domain Bacteria; phylum Chloroflexota; class Anaerolineae; order Caldilineales; family Caldilineaceae; genus JACKBC01. The sequence continues at coordinate 158,663 of JAWKON010000001.1, read as the reverse complement.
GTGGGCTGTTGGCTGCCGGGGCGGAGGATGTGGTGCAGCGCGTCCTGCGCTATCTGATCACCACCCAGGAGCCGGATGGTCACTGGCCACAGAACATGTGGCTGGACGGCACGGCCTATTGGGGCGGCGTCCAATTGGATGAAGCGGCCTTTCCCATTCTGCTGGTGGGGTATGCCCAGCGTGAAGGGCTGCTGGATGGCGCCGCCATGCACCAGATCTGGCCCATGGTGCGGGCGGCGGCGGGCTTTGTGGCGCGCAGCGGCCCCGTCACGCAGCAGGATCGTTGGGAGGAGGATGGCGGTTATTCGCCCTTTACATTGGCCGTGGCCATTAGTGGGCTGCTCGTCGCCGCCGATCTGGCCGAGGCCGAAGGCGAGCCAGCCCTGGCCCAATATCTGCGCGAGGTGGCCGACAACTGGAACAGCAACATTGAGCGCTGGACCTATGCCACGGATACCAAATTGGCGCAGCTCTACGGCGTGGATGGCTATTATGTACGTATCGGGGCCGATGATGACCGCGAAGACCTAGCGCCTACGGCTGGTTGGGTGGCTATCAAGAATCGCCCCATGGACCACAGCAGCGCGGTGGCCGACGAGATTGTCAGCCCGGACGCGCTGGCGCTGGTGCGCTTTGGCCTGCGCGCGGCCGATGATCCGCGCATTCTCAACACGCTGAAAGTGATCGATGATGAACTCAAGGTAGAGCTGCCCGCCGGGCCGGCCTGGTATCGTTACAACGAAGACGGATATGGCGAACATGAGGACGGCAGCGCTTTTGACGGCACGGGCATTGGCCGGGCCTGGCCGCTGCTCACCGGCGAGCGCGCCCACTATGAGATCGCGGCCGGCAATCTGACGGAGGCGCGGCGATTGCGGGCGGCGTTGGAAGGCTTTGCCAACGCCGGCGGCCTGATCCCAGAGCAAGTGTGGAATGCTGACGACGTGCCAGCCCGCGAACTCATCCGTGGAGAAGCTACCGGCTCGGCCATGCCGCTGGTGTGGGCGCACGCCGAATATGTGAAGCTGTGCCATTCGTTACAGGACGGCATTGTCTTTGATATGCCGACCCAAACCGTGCAGCGCTATCAGGTGCAGCGGGTGACCACGCCATTTACGGTGTGGCGTTTTAATCAGAAATGTCGCACCATGACGGCCGGTACGACGCTGCGCATTGAACTGCAGGCCCCTGCCGCGATTCACTGGGGTACAGACGGCTGGCAGACGCGGCAGGATGTGGCGACGCGCGACACGGGCATCGGGCTGCATGTGGCGGACCTGCCCACCGTTGACTTTGCGCCGGAGACCGCCATTGTCTTCACATTCTTATGGACCGAGAGCCAACAGTGGGAAGGGACCGATTTTGTGATTCATGTGGGTACGATTTGAATAGGCGACAGGACGCCATAACATGGGCTGGCCCAAGGCTCGGAATACCCTACACTGGCTTGAGAACAGGGGAACGACTGCGGCGGTGGAGATCTCGGTCGATATAATCAGCCAAGGGTAAGCGCGGGCCTACGCACGGTCGCGCCTATCGCGCGGTTAAACCGGTGGCACTTTCGTGGCTACACTTACATCGGCATGTACAATTTGCCAATATTTATTGAGGTTGTCTTAAGTATTATTGCCAACAGGGCTAAAGTCAGCGCCCCAAAAAAGGGCTATACTAAAGGCAACTGATGATGATTCTAAAAGAGGTTCATCCAGGATATCGTCAGCAAAGACATATGAAAACTCACGCAGAAGGATTGGGAATCTGTTTGGGAAGTACGAGGTAAAATTCCTTCTTCTGTTCCTGAGCTTTCGGCCAACAATAGCTCGTGAACCATGATGAGTTAACTCTGATGCCGTGAAAGATTCAGAATTGCCACCAATGGCCCATGAACAATTCACTCTCAGATGAGGAGATACGATAATGTTTATAAAACGCATTTCAATGCTTATGAGCGCCGCGCTAATCGCCGGTATGTTATCCATGGCCGCCGCCCCTTCGGCATTTGCAGTTCTGGCCGAACGGGCTGGGTACAGCCCGGCTAGCGCCGCCGCACCCAACACCGCCATGCATGAGTTGCAGCCTGGCCAGTGGGACTGGTATGTCTTTAAGGCCGGCATCCCTCCACTGCATGGCTTGAGTCAAAGCCAGCGCATGGCTCAAGATAAGGCGACCCTGGATGTCACCATGAATATTGCGCGGGGGACGGGACGTTTTGAAGTTTGGAATCAGACCACCTTGCACGACTGGCTGACCAACGTCAAATATACGCCCTTTGGCCAAAGCACAGAGAATTATTTGGGGCAAAGGAGCACAGACGTTGATGGGAAGGTCATACCGAACTATTGGGCCGGCGAGTTTAACGAAGGTGGTACATACTACCTGATTGTCAAGAATACTGGCAATACGCCAATGTTTTACTCACTCAACACCGTCGAGCAGAACATCACTTTCCCGTCGAGCCTGACTGTTCCGAATGTGAAGTAAGTATACCCATTGACTTTACCATCACAAGGAACGCGCAAGTGCGCCAAGAAATTTCGCAACGAGATTTCTTGGCGCACTTGCGCGTGTAAAAGATTTACACCTATGGCCCCCACCTATTGGATGAACACCAATCGCAACGTCACGCAGGTTGGCTTGGGCGGCAACCTGGCCACTCTCTTTTTGGGGACGGCCGACCAGGGTGCGCCGCTGGACCAATTTGCGCGCTCTGGCGCGGCTATCAACCGAGACTGGCGGTGGAATCATTTCTCCTTACATTTCCAAAGTTGCGCTGGAGCGTGATAAAGTATGCTTGCGCATACATGGGGTTATCTGTTGCGCTTGGCCAAGCGGAAGTATAGACGCCTGTCTCTACCAGCTTTAAGTGACATGCAGCACAATTTTACGCGTACAATATCCAACAACCTGCCGCTGCGGTTGAGCAACTTTATCGGACGCGAGCATGACCTGGCGGAAGTGCACCGCTTGCTTGCCACACAGCGTCTTGTCACGCTGACCGGCGTGGGCGGATGCGGTAAGACGCGGTTGGCGATCCAAGTTGCCGAGATAGCAAGCGCTACATCTGGCGATGGCGTATGGCTGGTTGACCTGACACCGCTGCGCGACCCCAATCTCATTCCACAACTCGTCGCGCAGACGCTCAGCCTGCGTCAGCCATCCAATCAGCCAGTATTTGAAGCGCTCCTGACCTTTGTGCATGCCAAACAGCTATTGCTCATTCTGGACAACTGTGAACACATGATCGCCGCTTGTGCGCACTTCGTCCAGCAGATGCTGGCCCAGGCGCCGGCGCTGCGCATTCTGGCAACCAGCCGCGAACCGTTGGCGATTGGGGGAGAAGCGGTCTACCCGCTGGAAGGTCTGGCCTGGCCCTCGCTGAACTTGGAAGCTGCCGGCAACCGGCCCCATGATTTCGATCCGCAAGGGTTGATGCAATTTGATGCCGTGCGGCTCTTTACCGCGCGGGCGCAAGCGATCTCACCCAAATTTACGATTACAGCCGAAAATGCCCCGGCGATCATGGATATCTGTCAACGATTAGATGGCATTCCCCTGGCGCTAGAACTGGCCAGCGCGCGCGTCAACGTTTTGACCGTGCAGCAGATTGCCGCCCGCCTTGATGATCGTTTGGCGCTGCTTACCGCTAGCCAGCGTTCGACTTCGGCCCCGCATCATCATTCCCTGCGCGCGGCGATTGACTGGAGTTACGACCTGTTATCTCCGCCAGAGCGCACCTTATTACAGCGCCTCTCGTTGTTCAACGCCGGTTTCACACTCAGCACGGGTGAGGCGGTTTGCGGCTGGGGCGCCATCCAACGTGACCAGGTGCTTGGGTTACTCGCATCGTTGGTGAGCAAGTCTATGGTGGCAGCCGAAACGTTGCAGGGCAGCGAAGCACGCTATCGCCTGTTGGAAACCATGCGCCAATATGCGCAAGAGAAATTAAGCGCGTCCACCGAATGGATGGCGGCGTACAATCACTATCTGGCCAGTTATGTGCGTCTTACGGAGGAGGTCGCGCCGAAGCTACGCGAGCAGTATCAGCAGTTGTGGTTCAACTGGTTGGAAACGGAGAACGACAACATCCGCACGGCGCTAAGTTGGGCCGTTGAGCATGGGCGCATTGAGGAAGGCCTGCGCATTGGCGCCGCGCTCTTTGTTTTTTGGCAAATGCGCGGCTATGCGCGGGAGGGGCGTAGCTGGTTCGAACGTCTGCTGCGGCGGGCGGATGACCACGTTTCGCTCGCCGCGCGGGTGAATGGTTTGACCTGGCTGTCGGTATTGGCCGCCATGGCGGGCGACCTGGCCGCCTCTACCGCGCGGGGCGCAGAGGCAATGGCGCTGTGTAAGGGGGCCGGCGAAGAGGGCAAGCATTTGCTGCAGGTCGCGCTGATTGGCGCCGCCACGGCCGCGCGCTCGGCGGGCGACTACGCAACAACCTATACGCTGGGTAGGCCCATAATAGAGTTGTTTCGTGAGCTAGGTGACAACACATCTGTCGCCACCGGGAGGCTGGTGATGGGCCAAATCGCCACGGCGTTGGGCAAATATGATGAGGCGCATGCCCTGCTTGATGCAAGTTTAGCGTTCGGGCGTGAAGCCACAGACACGATACTCATTGCAATGGCGCTGCACGCGTTGGGCGATCTGGCGCGCTGCGAAGAATATTTCGCAAACGCTTGCGCATATTACGCGGAGAGTTTGCCTTTCTTTGGCGCAGTGGGGGCGACGCATGAGCTTGCAGTCGCTCAACATGGCCTGGCGTACGCATTGCTACGTCAAGGCAATACTACACGCGCACAGGCGCTCTTTCGCGAGAGCCTGACCGTGATGCGCACCCAGGAAGATCGCGAAGGCGTCTTGAAGGGCGTGATGGGTTTTGCCGCGCTGGCCGCGGCGGCAGGCTTAGCCAGCGACAGCGCATGTCTTTACGCCGCGGCCCGCGCGCACGAGGTCAGCAAATCTGTGACCTGCTGGCCCCCGGAAAAACTTGCGTACGCATATTACCTGGGACAAGTGCAGGCCCAGTTGAGCGACGCCGATTTCGCGGCTGCCCAGGAAAAGGGGCGGGCGCTGTCGATTGAAGAGGCCATTGACTACGCCCTGCGTCTACCGCTAGCAGCTCCTGCCCCGAAAAGTGCGCCGCCGCTTTTGACCGCCCGTGAGCGTGAAATTGCCTCCCTAATTGCGCAGGGCAAAACGAACGGTGCAATCGCCGACGAACTGGTGTTGAGCAAACGCACCGTGGAAAAACACGTCGCCAACATCCTTGCCAAATTAGACCTGACCAGCCGCGCCCAGATCATCCGCTGGGCGCTTGACCATACCCCGGCCGCGCCTTCCCCACAATAACCCACCGTATTTCACGCCAAAAAGAATCCGCATACGAGGCATCACTTCATTGTGTACGTACGTAGTGTACATACGTATACGCAGATACGTGCGCAGATACGTGTACGCACCCATGACAGCCCGATAAACCTGTGCCATAATTGCACCATTGAAACAACGTGCGGCCATGCCACCGCCGGACAGAATGCGAGGACTGGTTTTGGCAACACGGATGACTGGCAAAGGAGAATAAATTATGCCCACCAAGTTGAGCGAGACAAGTCCGCCACGCGGTCTATTGCGCTGGCTGTTGCGTACCCCGATTTGGCTTTTTCGTTGGCGGCTGGGTTGGCTGCTCGGCCATCGTTTCCTACTGCTGACGCATACCGGTCGCAAGAGTGGTCAACCCCGGCAGACTGTTCTTGAAGTAGTTCAGTATGACAAAATGACCAACACCTTTATTATCGCCTCCGGCTGGGGCGAGCAAGCTGACTGGCTGCGCAACATTCAAAAGAACCCGGATGTGCAGGTCCAATCCGGCGGACAGCGTTTGCGAGCAACGGCCGAGCGACTTACGCTCGACCAAGCCGCCGTGGCTGTACGCGACTACGCCAACCACAATCCCATTGCCTTTCGCAAGCTGGCAGCCCGCATGATCGGTCAACCGCTCAGTGATACAGATGCAGATTATCGTACACTGGCGCAGGCGGCGCCATTTGTTCTGCTTAAGCCCAAAGGAATACGCCCATGAAATTTCTCTTTGCTACGGTCCCCGGCGATGGCCATTTCAACCCGCTCACCGGCATTGCCATGCACCTGCGCCAAGCTGGCCACGATGTGCGCTGGTATGCCGGGCCGCACTACAGCCCCAAGGTGGAGCGATTGGGCCTTCCCGTCTATCCTTACAAGCGGGCCACAGAGATCACGGGAGAAAACCTCGACACACTTTTTCCCGAACGAACCAAACTGCATGGCCCGGCGCTCATCCGCTTCGATGGCAAGACCATGATGGTGACCAATGTGGGGAACTATTTCGAGGACATCCGCGAAATCAACGAGTCTTTCGCCTTCGATGTCCTTTTTTGCGACGGCGCTTTCTACGCCATGCAGCTGGTCAAGGAGAAGCTGGGCAAGCAGGTTTATACCGTTGGCATCGGGCCGTCGGTGGAGACCTCGAAAGATGTGCCGCCCAATTTCATCGGTTTGCGGCCGGCCACAACAGCTATCGGCAAGCGCCTTCATCAGGGGCTGCGGCTTTTGATGGATTGGATGGTGATGAACGATGTCAAGGCGCTGTATAACAGCATCTTGGCTGAACATGGCGTAGCACCCGTCGAGGGGTCACTCTTTGATGTCAGTTATGGCAGCCCGGATGTCGTCTTCCAGAGCGGTGTACCTGGCTTTGCCTACCCGCGGCGCGAAATCAATCCGAAGGTGCAATATGTCGGCGCGCTGCTCCCCTACAAGGCGTCCATCGCGCGCGCCTTCGCCCACCCGGAAAAGCTGGCCAAGTATAAGCCGGTGGTTCTCATTTCGCAGGGCACTGTCGACAACAAGGATCCGCAAAAGCTCATCACTCCGGCGCTCGACGCGCTCAAGGATAGCGATGCGTTGCTGATCGCCACGACGGGGTATCACGAGACCGAAGCGCTGCGGCGGGCCTATCCGCAGGCGAACATCATCATCGAAGATTTTGTGGACTTTGATTATATCCTCGATCACACAGACCTCTTCATTTGTAATGGCGGCTACGGCAGCGTGCTGCTCAGCCTGAGCAAGGGCGTGCCGCTGTTAACTGCCGGTATCCGCGAAGGCAAGAACGACGTCAATGCCCATGTGGACTTCTTCAAAGTCGGCATCGACCTGCGCACGGAGAAGCCCAAGCCGCGCGCCATCCGGCGGGCAGCGGAGCGCTTGCTGCACGAACCGCAGTGGAAGCAGAACGTGGCGCGGCTGCGTGATGAGCTAAATAGCTATCACCCATATGCGTTGATCGATGACTATCTGGCCAATGCGAAAGTCGGTGATGCTTTCGACCACTCGCATATTCATTCTAAAGTTTGAGCCCACTACTAGTACACTGTTACGGAGATTATGACGGTTTAGAAGTCCGACTTCTTTGAGAAGTCGGACTTCTGGAATCCCTCATCATTTACGTAACAATGTACTAGTTTGATCCACAAAGCGACATGAAGAAGCACACCACCGGTTAAAATCGGTGGCTGCTACGGGAAACATGCTTAAGCCGTTTGCTTAAACCAACGCCGAATTTATCTGACGGTGTCATTTTTTGACATGAAGGCGACAAATGATCGCAATTTCCCTCCGACGTTGGCTACACGGAGAGCTTTGGCCAGCTTGCGTCCGTGTATCCAACGTCTGTGGGAGGGGAATCTAACACCGTCAAACGAGGGAGTGCGAAAGTCTGTAGACAAGCTCCGCCGATCCGCATCGCTGGGCGATGGAGATGCAACGAAGCTATTTAGACAGGCGGGCGGAGCAGGGGCTTCTACGCTCGGAATGCCATTGGTGAGGATGCGTTAATAAGCTGCTTTGATGGCCACAAAGAGACAAAACGCACAAAAGGGTTAGCCTAATTTTATAGCCTTTGTGCTTTTGTAGCCAATTGCGCCGGTAAGGCGGGTAAAACTATCTCTTGCCTAATTCTGGGCATTCTGCAACAGCTTGGGCTTATTCCTCAATCTGGGCATTAAAGATCCGTCGTGGCGTGCATCATTGGCGTAATGGCTCCAACGACGGTGTGAATACGCATCGCCACGCCCACGTCGATTTTCCCGCGTCCAGCCCCTACGTGGTGGCCTGCGGCGGCACCCATGTGGATGTGATGAACAGCGCCATCAGCCAGGAAGTGGTGTGGAATGATGGCGCAGGCGGCGGCGTCAGCGACTGGTTTGGCTTGCCGATGTACCAGGCCAATGCCAGCATTCCGCCCTTGGCCAGCAGCGGCCACCGCGTGGGGCGCGGCGGAGAGAGCGAGTTGTCTGGATTTATGGTCCAGCGCCAGGGCGTTGGTATAATGGAGACATGAAAGACTGTACACATCGCAACCTGCTCCTGTTGGCGCCGCCCAAAGAGCGCATTCGCTGTCGACGCTGCCATTTAACCCTGCGGCGCGACGAGCTGCGCCAGCCCTATTGCCCCGAATGTTATGAAGCGCACGGCGTCAGGCAGACCGACTTTGAGGAGGTGAAGGAGTCAGAGATGCAGCGGGTGCAATACCGGTGTGAGGATTGTGGGGTGTTGATTGTGGTGGGCGAGTAGCGAGTGGTGGGTGGCGTACCAACTCGCATACCCGCCACTCAATGTCAATAAGTTAGCAGTTTTTAGTTCCCAGTTTTCAGTAGTCAGTTTCGAGACACACACTGAAAACTGAGCACTGAAAACTGGTTGCCTTGACAAGATATTTTCTTAACTTAACGACATTGACTCGCCACCCGTTACCCGCCAAACTCATTATTCGCCGCCTGCACCAGCGCCCGCATATAGGCAATGGAGTAGGCCACGCCCACGCGATGGCCGCCCAGCATATTGGGGATGTGATCGGGGATGATGCAGCCGTCGAAATTGACTGCGCGCAGCGCCTTCATCACTTCGTACATATCCTGATAGCCGTTGTCGATGAGCGTCTCCACCCACGGCTCGGGCATGGGGTTGGATACGTTGCGAAAATGCACTTTGAAGAGCTGATTGTGGGCGGCAAAATGCTTGACGGCGTCCACGACGCCTACGCCCATGCCCGCTTCGCCGCCTTCCAGCCAGCAGCCCACGCAGAGGCAAACGCCAATGTTGGGGCTGTCGGCAATCTCCATGGCCCGCTTATAACCGGCAAAGTTGCCAAACATACAGCGCGGAATGCCGCCCAGCGCATAAACTGGCGGATCGTCGGGATGGATGCCAATAAAGACGCCCTCTTCCTCAGCCACCGGCGCAATCTGGCGGATCATATATGCGTAGTTGTCCCACAGCTCGTCCTCGGTATATTTGCGGCCGTGGGTAATCTCACCCTCAAAAATCTCGCCCGCCCAGTGCCCCTTGGCGTTCTTAATATCCAACATGCGGGCGTCCATGCCGCCGCGGCCCTCGGCCCGCCCGGACGACCAGATGCCGTTGCCCATGTGGGCATAGGTGTTATACTTGACGCCGGCCGCACCCAAGTTGCGGATAAACTGCTTGAATTCCTCAATTTTGGCGTCGCGGCCGGGCAGATTGAGCGTGATCTCCGGCACGTTGTGGACGCTGGAATTGGCAATGCGATAGATCTTGACGCCATAGTCGCCAAAGCGCTTGACCAGGTGTTTGTAGAAATCAGCCGTGTGCTGCGCCTGGTCCCGAATGCCCACCATGGCCCATTCCACGCCAAGCTGCTGGAAAAACTGCAAATCTTCATCGCTGGCGTCAGCGCCGGTTTGGATGGCGATCTGAATGCCCGGCGCGCTCGAATAGTAGCCGGGCACGGCGCGCATGGGGATTTGATTGGTTGGGGTGCTCATGAAGTTTGACCTCCGTGGTTTCGCGGTGTAGAGGGAGAATATATGTTGGCTGGCTACATCATTATATACTGCTGCGCTTACTTTTCAATATACACAACGGCCGGTTGATCGCTTGCGTATCATCCCCAATCGGTGCATCGAGATCCCAGGCGTTGAATTGCCCCACTATTTCCCATTGGTCATGGCGGCTTTGCTGCAAAAGCGCAAACTCATTGGGGTAGCGCAGATGCACAATGTCGGTCGACGCGGCTACGAGTTCGCCGTTGAGCGTGAGTTCAATGCGCTCATCAAAGGATTGCTGCAGGGCCGAGCGCTGCCGCCGCCAGTAGCGCACGCCCACCTCGCCCCGCGGGCTCTCCTCAGTCCAGTCGCTCTGTTGCTCGACAGATGGCGCGTATTCGATGCACCATTCAAGGACATAGAGTCCGCCGGGGTTGAGGTGGGCGTACACCATATCTAAATGGCGCAGAAATTCATCGTTGTTCAAAAAGTGCAGTGAGCCCATGAGCACAAAGGCCAGGTCAAAGCGCTGCGGCAACGTAAAATCCCGCATGTCCGCCAAATGCAAAATCCCCTCGGTGGGCAGCCCCGCCGCCTGCAACCGCGCGCGTGAAAATGCCAGCATCTCCGGCGCCAGATCGAGCCCATGATAGGTGACGCCCGCCCGCATCAACACTTCGGCATACGGGCAATCTCCGTGACATGAACTCGATAAAATGCCGCCCGCCGTTGCCAAACCGGCCCGATGCGGCAATTAGGACAGCGGACTCTGCGTGCGTGTCTCTGAAGTTGAATCCATAGTGGTAGATTTCTGCGGCTTGATAGACGCCTTGCATGGGGATTCCTTGTCTTATACAAACTCATCTGCCGCCCGTTCATTGATCGAACGACCCTCGCGCGTATTTTCCCTCGGGCTTGACGCCATCTTTCTGCGGACCGTGCCGCCTTGCGGCGCCGACCTCCCAATTCCACATTTATATCCGCCTTGTCCACCAGCGGATATTGGGCAAAGAGCGCGGCATCCGCGGTATTGTCGCTGGTGTAAAGCCGCAGCCGGCGCAGCGTGCGTGCAAAATCGTCCAATCCCAGCGCGCTGACCACCTCATCGGGCCGGCCGGTGGCGCCTTCACGCTGCTGCACGCGCAGAAAGATGCGGTGCTCTTCGCTATCGCCGTCGTAGCCCTCATAGCGCAGCTCAAAACCAGCGGGCGCAGATTGTAGCGATATTTGGACCCTTTGCGCTCGCGCCTCGCTCCACAATTCACTTTTGGCCAGAAAATTGGCAATGGCAGTCTCGATCTGCTGCGGGTCGATCTCGCCCGGTTCAGCATAAATGATGATGGTATAATCGGCGCCAATCAGCACGCTTTGTAGGGCCGTGGTCTTGAGCGGCACTTCCTCAATGGCGTGAATCTGCACGGCGGCTGGCAACTTATCTTGAATGCGCGCTTCCGCAGTTCAGCCAACGGCAGCGGCGGCGAGAATGTAATGTCGATTGGCTCGCGCATGCCGGTAAAGCCCACGCCCAGCGGCGAGGCAAACTGGACTGTGCGGCTGTGGGTTAAAGCCCTGCTTGTAGAGCAGCGGCAGATCGGCGCGGCGCAGCGCCCGCCCCACAGCCGGAATTCGTCCAGGTGCGAGATGAACTTGACGGCCTCGCCCTTTTCATAGAGGATGCGCACGCGCTGGCGGGGGATTTCGGTGGATTCAGTGATTGGTGGCTTGGTTGATGGAGACATTGTCTATGACGCCGGCTCCGCTATACCCGCCACCCGCTGAATCACCGTCCCTTCGCGGCGCTGCGGCACGCGGCGGTCAAACTGGCCTATCTTGTCGGGCGACATGTCGTCGTTAAAATAGAGCGGAATGGGCGTAATATCGACCGGCTGCCGCTCTTTGCCGCGACCCAGCGGCGGGCAGCACCACGCCTTGTCATCGGCCAGGCGGCGCTGCTCTTTGAAATAGCCCAGAATGCCGCAGCTAAAGCAGTGCTCGCGACAGTCATCCACCACGCCGCCCTGATAGGTATGCACATACTCTTGGGCCAAAAACTCCTTTTTCAGCCCGGCAGAGATATGCTCCCACGGCAGCACTTCATCCAGCGGGCGCGCGCGGCGGGCGTACCAATCCATATCCAGCCCGAAATCGGCAAAGGCCTGCTGCCAGGCGCCAAAGTTGAAATATTCGCCCCAGCCCTCCATCTTGGCCCCCAGCCGCCACGCCCGCTCGATCACGTCGGCCAGCCGCCGGTCGCCGCGGGTGAGGAAAGCTTCACCAGCGTTTCGTCATGATTGTTCCAAGTAAAGTGGATGCCTGGTCAGAATTGACTCGCAGCAGGTTGATCTGCTCTTGAATAATCGATTCATCCGCCATGGGTACCCACTGGAAGGGCGTGTGCGGCTTGGGCACCAGCGTGCTGACGCCAATGCGCACGTTGGCCTTTTTGCCCAGCACCCGGCGACCCACAGCCAGCACTTCATGGGAGAGGTCCGCTATAGCCTGCACGTCTGCCAACGTCTGCGTGGGGTGGCCGATCATGAAGTACATTTTGATGGTGGTCCAGCCGCGCTTGTAGACTTCCTCGGCGGTGGCCAGCAGCTCATTGGACGCAATGGGCTTGTTGATCACATCGCGCAGACGGTCGGTGGCGGCTTCGGGCGCAAAGGTAAAGCCGGAACGCCGCCGCCCCTTCTCCAGCAGGTCCATCAGGTCCACGCTGAAGCTCTCAATGCGCAGCGAAGGCAGCCCCACGCTCAGCTTTTTGGCGCCGTGCTTCTCCACCGTGCGCCGCACCAGATCTTCCACATAGGTATAGTCGCTGCTGCTCAGGCTCAGGAAGCTGACCTCTTCAAAACCGCAATGCGCAATCATCTCATCCACGGCGGCCAGCACCTCATCCGCCGTGCGCCCGCGCACCGGCCGGAAGATCATGCCCGCCTGGCAGAAGCGGCAGCCGCGTGCAGCCGCGCATAATCTCAATAGCGGCCCGGTTATGCACCACATTAATATAGGGCACAATAAACTTGGTCACCGGCGGCGGCAGCTCCGTCACTACTCGCTTCAGCACCTCCGCGGCGCATTGGCATGGTTGGGCGCAATCGCCGCAATTGTCCCATCCGCCGCATAGCTCACCTCATACAGCGCCGGCACGTACACACCGGGAATCTGGGCCAGCCTTTCCCACAACCCAGAACGCTCACCAGCGGAAAGCGCCCCTTCCCCCTTTCTCCCTTTCTCCCCTTCTCCCCTTCTCCAATCCCTCTGCGCCTCAATCACCTCAAAGATCACCTCCTCCCTCTCCAATAATCATGGCGTCGAAAAACGCGCTCATGGGTTCGGGGTTGTAGCAGGCCGAGCCGCCGGCAATGACCAGCGGATGCGCGGCCTTGCGGTCAGCCGCGCGCAGGGGGATGCCCGCCAGGTCCAGCATGGTGAGCACGTTGGTGTAGAGCTGTTCATAGGGCAGGCTAATGCCCAGAATGTCAAAGTCGGCAATGGGGTGGCGCGTCTCCAGGCTGAAGAGCGGAATTTCATCGCGGTGCATAACCGCTTCAAAATCGGGCCAAGGGCAATAGACCCGCTCGGCCAGCATATTGGGGCGCTTGTTGATCAGGTCGTAAAGCACCATCAGCCCCAGGTTGGAGCCGCCCAATTCGTAAATATCGGGAAAGGCCAGCGCAATACGGCTCTCTATTTGCGGATTAGCCCAGTCCTTGACGATGCTGTTCAACTCGCCGCCGGTGTAGCGCGCCGGCTGCTGGACCGTGTGCAGCACGCGATCCAGCGCGCGCGTAATTTGCTTTGGGGTGTGTAGCATGTGGATTCCTTTCATTCGCATCTGCCGGAGGTGAATGACAGGGTGAGGGGGTGACTATTTTACATCTCACCTTGTCACCAGGTCATCTTGTCACCTTGTCATCTTTTCAGGTGTCCGGGCGGGGTTCGAACCCGCGTGGGGGGTATTATAGCAGGGGGAGAGAGGGATTGGCGAATGGGGGTTTTGATGCGTGGGTTGGCTAGCGTGCAAGCGTTATTCCACCTACCCCTCCGTCTCCCCTTCCTCAAGGAAGGGGAGGGCCTTTTGACTCTGTGGCCTCCTGAGTCGAGTTGATCAACCACAGCCAATCTGTCTGCAGAGTTCCCCCTTTCCTCAACCGGATGCATCCGGCGGAAAGGGGGTCAGGGGGATAGGTGATCACCCCATACTCTCCACATGCACCCGCAGCCCCTCCCGCATACGCGTACTCGGCGCAGTCAATCCGCTGGCCCGCAACTTGCTCAAATCATAGATCCGGTGACACAAAAAGGACGCCCGATCCGGATTCTCCGCCCAATATTGATCGACCGCAATTTCGCCGATTTTCAGCTCCACGCCCAACAGGTCGCCAATGATCTGATAAAACATTTTCGACTCGATGATCTCCGGCCCTGCACTGCAATAGATCTGGTTGCGGCTGGCCGCATTGCCCGGCACGGACAGAATCAGCTCGGCCAGATCGGGCGCAAAGACGGGCTGCTGCAGGAAATAACCGCCGCCCACCAGTTGCAGCGTCTCACCGGCGCGCATCTTGGCCAGCAGCGCCGGGTCGCGACCGTGCTCTGGCAGGCAGCCCAGCAGCGAACCGGGGCCATAAATGTGGCCGGGCCGGAAGATGGTCCACGCCATGTCGCCGCAGTCGCCATTCATAAACTCCAACTCGCACAATCGCTTTTTGCCGCCATAGGTGTCGGGCGCGTAATCGAGCAGATAGTGGTCGGTCTCCTCGCCCTGCGGGAAGACGCGGCGCAGCGGATCATATACAAAATCGGTGGAAATAAAGACCAGCCGCGGCGTGCGCGCTCGAAACAGCGCCATATCCTGCCGGGCGTCCGCTGGGTCAAAGCCAATGCAATCCACCACCAGATCCCATTCAGCGCCGCTCTCGGCCACCGCTTGCTCCAGCGCACCCGCTTCCTTGCGATCCGCAATCAGCGCCGTCGTCCCCTCCACCGTGGCCCGCTGCCCGCGCGTCACCGTCCACACATCAAGTCCCCGCGCCACGGCCATGCGCGCCAATGTCCCGCTCACAAAGCCACTGCCGCCGAGGATCAGAATTTTTTGCTTGCTCATGTTTGTCTCCGTTTTTTGTTTAGTAGAGGAGTAGAGGAGATGCGAGACCACCTCTACTCCTCTACTCCTCCACTCCTTCACTCCCTACTCCAACTCTCCCATCCACGCCCGCAAAACCCGCGCGTGCTGCGGCATGGCCACCTCTGGCTCTTCGATCTCCGGGTGCCACATGATTTCCCATTCGGCGCTGATGCAGCCTTGATAGCCTTCCCGGTGCAGCAGGTGCAGGATGTCGCGGCAGGGCACTGCGCCCTCGCCCATCAGCACGAGTTGCCACGAGCCGTCGGGGCGTAAACGGGCGTCTTTCATATGAATGTGAACCGTGCGCGCCCCAATCTGCCGCCACGTCTCCTCAATCGACTCGCCCATGCGGAACGGGTGATGCACGTCCCACACCGCGCCCAGCCGCGGATGCTCCACCTGCGCCAGCACGCGCGCCACATCGGCGCCCAGACAGAAAGCATCGTGCGTCTCCAGCATCACCGTCACGCCCTGCGCCTCTGCCGCCGGCATAATGCGTCCCAAGCTGTCCGCCACCCAGTCGATGGTTTCGTTCATCGTGCGTCCCTCGGCCACGTTGCCGCCAAACGTGCGCACCATCGAGGTCCCCAGATCATTGGCCAGCGCCAGATAGCGCTTGAGTTCCTCTTCGTTGGCGCGGCGTTCATCGGCATTCGGCGCTGAAAAGCGGGTCGAAACGCCCAGCCCCACAATCTCAATATTGTGCCTGGCCAGCGTCGCTTTGATCTCACGCCGCCGCTCCGGCGAAAGATCGGACGGAATAATCTGGCCATCCAGCACGCGCACCTCCAGTCCCATATAGCCGTTGGCCGCCGCCTGCTCGGCGGCATGTTCGAAAGCCCATTTGGGACACCCCAACGTGCTAAACGCCAATGGGAATCGTTTGCTCATGGTTGCTCCTTTGGTTGGTGGTATCTGTATAAGTAGAGGAGTAGAGGAGTGAGTGTTCCCCTCCCCTCCTCTACTCCTCTACTTTCTTCCCCTCTGATTATACTTGCTCCCACCCCAAATGGGAATCCCCAAAATCTGTGCAATCCGCTGATCTCCCCCTCATCCTGCGGCGTCATCACGTCATCTGTGGTACAATGCCAAACAAGGAGCCATTATGCAAAC
Source organism: Caldilineaceae bacterium (assembly GCA_041391125.1). GTDB lineage: Bacteria > Chloroflexota > Anaerolineae > Caldilineales > Caldilineaceae > JACKBC01. Next base: position 142,577 of record JAWKON010000001.1, on the reverse strand, counting down.
CAACTACTTGACGCCTCTGATTGACAAATCAGTCAACTACATTCAGGAACGCGAGATGGCGCTGCCCCTGCTGCTCTTTGTGGCTGCGCATCGTCCGCTGGCGTTTGTGGCCGGCCAATTTTTGCACGTAGCGTCCCCCCTGGCGCAATTGGGGGGCTGGCGGCAGTGCGCTGACTGGGCCAATCTGCTGAGCAGCCCAGCGGGCATTGACCAGCTTGTGCAGCTTTTACAGTCCACAAAGTCATTTGAGAAACAATTATAACCATGCTGTGGCACACATCTTTTGAATCTGTACAGCAACAGTGGCAGGCCGCCATTACAGAAGGCCAGGAATCGGGGCAGGCGCCGCGATTTGAACTGGGCCAAAGCCACCGCGCCCTGGATCACCTGTGGACGGTCCACACGCTGCAAACCTGGCTGGCCACGCGCACCGATGTCACCGCGCCCGCCGTTGCCTTTGGCGGTGAAAGCAGCCTGTGGCTCTATCTGTTTTTCGCCGCGCGCGGCGCCGCGGATGCCCCCCAAGTGCGCGCACCGGTGTTGATTTTCACCGGCGTGGAGCGCACCATGCAAATGGCCGCGCCGGGCGCGTTGCTGGCGAGCCTAACCGGCCAGAACGCACCCGCCCTGGAGCCAGCCCAGCACGCGGGATGGGAAGCGCTGCCCTTTGTTATGCAGCCCGTGCGGCGGCGACAGCCATTCAGCCATGCGCCAATGGGAGCCGCCACGTGGACGGCATGGGCCATTCTGCTGTTCGCCCTGGCGTTGCTTCTCTCGCCCCTGTTTGGGGGCTGAAACACGCAATTTATGGATAAACGACGCCGAGTATTGGCAGACTATTTCATTATATTGGTGACGGCCATTTGCCTGGGCATTCTCGGGCTCGACCGCCTGGCCAACATTTCCCCCGTACGCTTTATCGCCAATCAGCTTTTTGCGTGGACGCTGCTGCTGGCGGCATTTGGCCGATTGGCCGGCATTTTCAACCGGCTCTGGATTCACGGCCAGCGCATTTGGCGCGGCCAGCCGGATTGGGCCCTGAGCCTGGTGCTGATTGCGGTGGCGCTGGCCGTATTCAGCGTGGGCATGGTGGAAAGCAGCGGCGCGTTTGGCCCGCTGATGCAGTGGGTCTTTAGCAATGTGTTGACGCCCGTGCACGCCTCCTTGTTTGCGCTGCTGGCCTTTTTTCTAGCCGCCGCCGCCTATCGCTATCTGCGCATCGGGCGTCACGGCAGCAGTTGGATGCTCTTTGGCGCGCTGCTCATGATGTTGGCGCAGATGCCCATCATGTATGGACTGCTGCCCGCTGACGCCTATGCCGCCATCCACTGGCTCATCGAGCAGCCGGTGATGGCGGCCATGCGCGGCGCTCTGCTGGGAACCAGTTTGGCCACACTGCTGGTGGGTCTGCATTTGGTCTTTAGAGGATAACTATTCAGCCGTTGCCTGAATAGTTACTTTAAAGGATAGGCAACTACTCAGGCAACGGCTGAATAGTTATAAGGAGAGGATTGCATCCGGTGATCATCTGTCCGCACTGCGGCATTCGCAACCGCATCAATTCCAACTTCTGCAACAATTGCGGGGCGGATCTGCGCGCGGAATCGCCCTCGGCTCGTCCGACGCCTGCCGATGAATCTGCGTTGGCGGCAGGAGCCGATGAGGCCGCCAGCGCCTTGCCGGATGAATCCACCGCGGAAGCTGCATCCGCCACGGAAGCGGACGCAGAGGCCACCGGTTTTTTCGAGGACGAGGCAGAAATTGACGATGATTTGGCTGCCGCGTATGGCTTTGGCGATGCGGAAGCCGGCGCAGTCGATGACTCGCTAGAGCGGCTGATTACAGGCGTGCAGGGGTTGCTGCCGCCGCATATTGTTTCCAGCACGGCGCCGGACGCAGCGGACGCGCAAACCGATGCGACACCCGCGCCTCCACCGCAAACTGCGATTACCGGATTGGCGGAGGCTGACCTGCACAGCGTGCGCCGCTTGCTCAGCGCAGAGCCGGTCATCATCAATACGCCGCTGGAACTGGCCGCACCCCAGTCGAACACATTGCGGATCCCTTGGCTTTTTGGGCTGCTGGGGCTCTTTGTGCTGCTGGCCTTTCTGATTGACCTGCCCGATCTGCCGGGCGCGCCGCAGCCATTGCCCGGTGTGCAAGAGGCGTACAACCAAATTGAAGCCCTGCCGGACAATCAGCTCATTCTCGTCTGGTGGGCGTATGACCCGGCCACCGCGGGTGAAATGGATCTGATCACATTGCCGCTGCTGCGCCATTTGAAGACCCGCCAATCGCAGCTTTTTCTCTTTAGCCCGCTGCCCACCGGCGCGGCCACGGCCGAGCGCCTGTTTGCGCGGCTGGATGCTGAAATCAATCTGAACGACTCGGCGGCCATGCTGCGCCGCGCCGATTACCTGCCCGGTGGACCGGCTGTCTTGCCGCTGATTGGCCAGAGTCTAGCCACCGCCGCCCTTGATACGACGCGGCAAGGGCGCGCCAATGCCAATCCAGCCGGTGCGCTGGCCACGCCGGCGCAGCCGACGCTGGTCTTGGTGGTGGCGGCGCAGGCCGAACATGTGCAGGACTGGTTGGAGCAAGTGCAGCCGCGCAACCACACGCCCGTGGTGGCCATCACCGGCGCCGCCGCTGACCCGGTTTTGCGACCGTATTGGGACAGCGGCCAACTTGCGGGGTTGGTCAGCGGCGTGGATGGTGGGTTGGCCTATGATGCACTTTTGAATAGCGTTGTGGACACCGCGGCCGCCCCACCGCGTCTGTCGCAATTGGCCCTGGGCGCACGGCATCAGATGGTCCAAATTCAGAATTGGGGACACATTGGCTTTGCACTTATTATTTTGCTGGGCAACCTGGCCATACTGGTCCATCGGAGATAGCAGGCATGACGGAGGCGCTGGCTGCACAACTGAATACAGTCGGTTTTTGGGTCAGCTTTTTGCTGGCGCTCTTCACCTTTAGCGCCATTGTGCGCGACAACGCGCTGGCCCGGCTGGCGCAGCACATATTTGTGGGCGCCGCATTGGGCTATTTGGCTGTGCTCTTGGTGCAAAATGTGTTGCGGCCGCGGCTGATCACGCCGCTGGTGCAAAATGGCTTTGGCGATTATACAATTAGCGCCCCGGCCATCCTGGGGGTGCTGCTGCTGCTGGCCGGCATCGATCGCGCCATTGTGCAGGGCGGCAATACCGAACGCCCGCGGCCGCTGGGGCGGCGCATACTGTACGGCCTGGGCATGTGCGGCGTGGCGATTTTGCTCGGCGTGGGCATCAGCACGACCGTGTTGGGGGCGGTGCAGGGCACGTTGGCGCCGCAGTTCGCCGCCACATCGCAGAGCAGCGGGCTGTCGGCAAGCGTCCTACCAGCGGCCGCAAGCGTCCTACCAGCGGCCGCATGGGATCAGATCGTCGCCGCGGTTGTGATGCTGGTCGTGACCAGCGGTGTGCTCGTGCATCTCTATGTGGAGCCGGTGCTGTTGAACACGGCACACCCTGTCGCGCGCTTCGGCTTGACCCTCTGGACGTGGCTGGGCAAACGCGTCTTGTGGCTCAGCGCCGGCGTGCTGTTCGCCCGTCTGATACTATCGCGCGTCAGCCTTTTGGGCGCCCAAATCGATTATTTTGGGCAGGTATTGCGCGAGACGCCCCTGTGGCCCGTGGTCGTCGCGCTGCGCGAGGTATTGGGTTTTTAATATGATATTGCCATCGACACCGCTTCAATCGATAAGTCCGGCTGCCCATATGGGGACGGGCGGCGCGCTGGCCCACGGGGCGACCGGCTCGATTTTGGCATTGGGGGCGGATGCGAACCGGCTGCGCGTCTGCCTGCTGGAGCCGGTCAACCAGCGCTATCGACTGCTGGCGCAACGCGAAGCTGCCCGCGCTGGTGGACGACCGTTGGCGGCTCAATTTGCCACGTTGGCCAGCCAACTGGGCGATAGCATGGGGCGCACGCTGTGGCGACCGGACGGGCGCGGTCCGCTCATGGAGAGTAGCGATCCGGTGGGGCGCCCGCCCCTGGAGCATGTGGTCGGCGCGGTGACGCTGCAACCGTGGCTGCGCGTTTGGCTGGCGGCTCTCAGCGCCCAAGGCAGCCTGGCTGCCGCCGCACAGGCGCTGGAGCGCGCGCCGGCGCAGACCGTGGGCCAGACGGTGCTGCGGGCCGACGCCAATGTGAGCGAAATAGCGGCCGAACTGGCCGCCGGCGCGCCGGATGTGCTGCTGCTGTGCGGCGGCTATGCGGCGGGACAGACCGCCATTCAAGCTTCAATGATGCGGCTGGCCGAGTTTTTTGCCAATGCCCTGGGGCGGTTGCCGCCTGCGCAACATTCTACAGTGCTCTATGCGGGCAATCGGGCCGCTGCGCTGGCGGTTGAACAGCTTTGGCGCACGCGTATCCCCACCGTGCGTTTTCAGGCGGTGGACAATGTGCTGCCCCAGCCGGGCCGCATCCATTTGGCCGCGCTGGTGGATGCGCTACACGGTGAACAGCAACGGCTAAGCCAGCGCACGCCTGATTTCTACAAAATATCGGCCTGGCTGACCGGGTCGACCCCGCTGTTGAGCACCGAATCGGCTTTTGTGCGCTTTGCGCGGGTGTGGATGGCGCGGCAGCGATTGGATGAACTTCATGCGCTGTTGACCGCACCCGAACGCTGGCTGCATGTTCGCCTGGCGCATTTAGGCAGCGTCAATGACGCCCCCACTCGCAACGCATCCATCGCGCGGAATGACGAACAAATCGAGCTGTATTTTACGCAACCGGGTCAACGCGCCGCGGCTATAGCTGGATGGCCCGCGCCGCGTCTCGTCAGCGGCGCCTGGCCCGAAGCGCAGTGGCCGCGCACACCAAATTCATGGTGGGATCGCTATGGATTGGCGCCCATCCTGGCCGCCGTGGGCCAAATTTCGCCGGACGCCATGCAGCAAGTGGCCGAGGCTGATATTTTTTAGCCGTTTGATAAAGCTTCAAATATTATGTCGAATATCTCAATTTTAGTCGCCGATGATCACCCAATTGTGCGCGATGGGCTGATTGCCGTGTTGCGCACGCAGGCCGATTTTGACGTGGTGGGCGAGGCGGGCAATGGTCGGGAAGCGGTGGAGCAATTTGTGCGCCTGATGCCCGATATTGTGTTGCTCGATTTAGAGATGCCCGAAATGGATGGCGTGGCTGCGCTGCAAGAATTGCACCGTCGTTTTACCAAGGTGCGCGCCATTGTATTCACCGCCTTCGACACGGACGAACGCATTTTGGGCGCTGTGCGCGCCGGCGCCAACGGCTATTTGCTCAAAGGGGCTTCGCGCGAAGAGTTGTTCCGCGCCATTCGCATTGTGCATGGCGGCGGCTCGCTGCTGGAGCCGGTGGTGGCCACCAAGCTGCTGCACCAGATGAGCCACAGCGCAGCCGCCCCCGCACTGCCGGAGCCGCTCTCCGCCCGCGAGCAAGAGGTGCTCAATTGGATGAGCCGCGGGCTGCAAAACAAAGAGATCGCCGGCCAGCTCTTTATCACCGAGCGCACCGTCAAATTTCACGTCAGTTCGATTCTGGGCAAGCTGGGGGCGGGCAACCGCACCGAGGCGGTCACCATGGCGGCGCAACGCGGGCTGGTCGATCTGGATGAGGTGTGAGGGGCAAAATAGCAAACTCCGCAGCCTCGTGTGGGAAGTAGGTCCGAACCTGCGTAAGCAGGTGGGTGCCGGCTGGACGCTTCTATGGTACCTGTTGCCAGGCGTTCACATCCACGTCGCTTCACCAAGCTCCCATTTGTGAAGTGTTGGCTCGGCCTGTGTGCTACCCGATCACGAAAGCTGCAGAGTTTCTGCACATACTATACCATAGTTGCCTAAAACGGGCAAGCGGATCTTTTCGCTTCCCCTGCCAAAATGGATGACGATTCCCCCATTAGATGCCTACGTTTTGGGCTGAAAAGTCCGCGGGGCAAATGCTGACAAGATGATGGGATGACAAGATGATCCGGTCATCCCATCATCTTGTCAGCCCATCACCTTTTCCCCTGCTTGAGCGCAATATGCAACTCATCCAACTGCGCCGTCGTCACCGGGCTAGGGGCGTTGACCATGAGGTCGGTGCCGGCGGCCGTTTTGGGGAAGGCAATGACATCGCGAATGCTGGCGGCCTCGGCGTAGAGCGCCACCATGCGGTCAATGCCCAACGCAATGCCGCCGTGGGGGGGCGCACCGTATTGGAAGGCTTCCAGCAAATGGCCAAATTGCGCCTGCACTTCGTCCCGCTGGAGGCCCAGCACGGCAAAGAGCCGATCCTGCAATTCGCTGTTGTGGATGCGGATGCTGCCGCCGCCAATCTCCCAGCCGTTGAGCACCACGTCATACGCCTTGGCCAGCACCTCGCCCGGCGCGCTTTCTAAGCTGGCCCAATCCTCGTTGCGGGCGCTGGTAAAGGGGTGATGCACCGCCTGCCAGCGCTTTAGATCATCATTGTATTCCAGCAGCGGAAAATCGGTGACCCAGCAGAAGGCAAGCTGCGTCGTATCGACCAAGTCGGCGCGGCGGGCAATTTCCAGCCGCAGATTGCCCAGGCTTTGCGCCGTCACCGCCGGGCTGTCCGCCACAATCAGGATCAGATCGCCGGGCTGGGCGGCGCTGGCTTGCACAATACCGTTGATCTCGGCTTGCGACAGGAACTTGCTGATCTGGCTGCGCAGGGCATCAGGGCCATAGTTGCCGTCGCCATCGGGGCCTGCCGTCACGCCGATCCAGGCCAGCCCTTTGGCCCCAAAGCGCTTGACAAAATCGGTCAGCTCGTCGATCTCGCGCCGCGCCAAATTGGCGCCCTGTGGATACACAATGCCTTTCACCTGGCCGCCGCCCGCCACTGCGTTGCGGAAAACGCCAAATTCGCTCTCCGCCACCACGTCGCTCAGACTAAACAAGGGCAAGCCAAAGCGCAGATCGGGCCGGTCCACGCCATATTTGTCCATGGCTTCGGCGTACGACAGCACGGGAAATGGCGTCTGCTGGATTGGCTTTGCGCTGACCAGTTGGGAAAGCTTGATCAGCATCTCTTCGATCAGCGCCCGAATGTCGTGCGCATCCACAAAGCTCATCTCCAGATCGAGCTGGGTGAATTCGGGCTGGCGGTCGGCGCGCAGATCTTCATCGCGGAAGCAGCGCGCGATCTGAAAATAGCGCTCAATGCCCGCCACCATGAGCAACTGCTTGAGCTGCTGCGGGCTTTGGGGCAGCGCATAAAATTCATGCTCGTGCAGCCGGCTGGGCACCACAAAGTCGCGCGCCCCCTCGGGCGTGCTCTTGAGCAAAATGGGCGTCTCGATCTCTAAAAAGTCGCGGTTGGAGAGATATTCGCGAATAAAGCGCACAATGTTGTGGCGCAGCGTCAAGTTCTGCACCATGCGCGTGCGCCGCAAATCCAGATAGCGATATTTGAGCCGCAGCGCCTCATCCACGTCATCGGCGCCGTTGCTGATGTAAAAGGGCGGCGTTTTGGCCGGGTTCAAGATTTCCAAGTGGTGCGCAATCACCTCGACGGCGCCGGTGGCCAAATTGGGGTTTTCAAAGCCTTCCGGGCGGGGACGCACCACGCCATTCACCTGCAACACATATTCATTGCGCGCCTGTTCGGCGATTTCGTGCGCACCCGCCTCCAGCGATTCCGAACCTTCCGGCTCGATCGTCACCTGTACAATGCCCGAGCGGTCGCGCAGATCAATAAAGATCAACCCGCCGTGGTCGCGGCGGCGGTTGACCCAGCCCGCCAGGCTCACTTCCTCTCCCACATTTTCCAGCGATAATTGTCCGCATTGATGCGTTTTCAGCATAATTTATTTAACCTTAATCGTTAATCGTTTGTGATTCTATGATTTTGTCGCTTATTGCTGTATTGCTGTATTGCTGTATTGCTGTATTGCTTATTGCTGTATTGCTTATTGCTGTATTTCTGTGTTGCGTCGAGTGAACAATACAGCAATACAGAATACAGCAATAAGCAATAACACCTTCTGCCCAATTACAAATTTTATAGACCGCCCACACGTGAGGCGCAATTTGTACGCTGACGAATTTGCCACAACTGCAATCGAATTTAGATTTTGGCGCGCCGCCTTGGCCGCGGTACAATGGTCGTTATGCCTTCAATCCTGCATGCTTCTTGGTTGCCTTCGGAACAGCCGCCTTTTGTTGGCAGACTATTCCCATGGGCGGAAGAAATCAGTCGCGGCGACTTCCGTACCCAACGATTCTAACGGTAATAAACGCCGCGTCCCACCCAAATGCATCACACACCGTTTCCGCTGCTTGCCCTTCCTGCACGCACCCAGAAAAAGCCGCCGCCGACGGCAAAAGCGGTCGCCGCAGATCCTCCATCCCTGGCAAATACCGTTGGGGCGCTTGCGCAGCTGTTTGCCGCACAATTTCCCGGCCTGGCGCCCAGTGATACGCAACTGGCCAGCGCCATCATCTGGCTGCCTGGCCGCGACGGGCGCCCATTTTGCCTGCACCATTATCGCGGCAAAATCGCGCAGACGACGGCGCAAGTGACCATGGCTGCATCCGACGATTCTGCGCGGGGGCCGGCGTCGCCGCGCCACCCCCGCCAATAACCTCAAGTGGACGCCGCCAGGGAAAGACGGTGCAGCGTCTGCGGCGGCGGACGTGCGCCTGACGCCTGGCAGGTCACCGGGGTGACGCTGCCGAGCTCAAAGTGGCTTTAGAACTGCTCAGCCAGTTTACGGAAGAAGCCGCCCGCGGCCGCCGCCACCCGGCCATCCAGTCGCGCCAGCGCGCTGCACTATCTGCGGCCCGGTCCCGATCTGATCTACTGGAGCCACGCGGCCAAGTTTGGCCTGGAGTTGCTGATCGGTCAGCACTATGTGCCGGGCGTTTATGCCGATGCGACGGGACAATTTTCGGCGCTCTGGCAGCCCACGCTGAATGAGCCGCATATCGCTGCGCGTTTTGACCAACTGGCCGCGCACATGCCGCCCATCTGCCGGGCCTATAATTTGGCGGCGCCGGTGCACGCGCTTTCGGCGCGAGCGCTGCTAGAGGATTTTACGACCAGCGTGGTGGATGTGAGCGTGCGCGCCTGGATTGATGCCACGCATCCATCTGCCCGGACCACCCCGCCCGGCCTGGACGCAAACGGCGCGCTGGATGCGAGCAAATTGGCGGGGCAACAGTGGCTGCAACGCCTGCGCACAGCCGAGCGCCGGCTGGAGCTGCCGCCGCAGCCAGCGCATCAACTTTATCAAGAAGTGACCAACTGGCTGGAGCAACTGCACGCCACCGGCGACGCCAACTTCCGCATTGGCTTTGTGCTGGAGACGCCGGAGGAGATGCAACTCACCGATCTGGAACATTTGCGCTGGAAGTTGGCCTATTATCTGCAAGCGCGTGACAATCCCGCATTGCTGATCCCGGCGCGCCAGATCTGGCAAAATCGGGGCAATGTGCTCAAGATCAACAACCGCCGCATTGATCATCCCCAAGAGCGGTTGCTGGCCGGGCTGGGGGCGGTGAGCCACCTTTTTGTCCCCATCGAGCGCAGTTTGCGCAAGGTGCAGCCAGAAGCGGCCTACTTATCTACTGACGAAGCGCACCAATTTCTGCGCGAAGTGGGGCCGCTGCTGGCCACCAGCGGCTACGGCGTGATTTTCCCCGAGTGGTGGCGCACGCGGGGACGCACGCAGCTTGGGCTGCATCTGCAACTGCGGGCGCCGTTTGAGCCGGCGGACGATGAAGGGCTGGATCGCGCGCCGGGGATGCAATCGCAGGGGTCGCAACGTTTTGGCTTTGGCGCGCCCATCCAATATTCCTGGGAATTGAGTATTGGGGGCCAAACGCTGAGCCGGCAAGAGTTTGAACATCTGGCCGGGCTGCACGCACCGCTGGTGCGTATTGGCAACCGCTGGGTCGAACTGGACGCCGGGCAAGTAAATGCGGCCCGCCGCTTTTTGGAGCGCCGCGCCCAGAGCGGCACCATGAGCTTTTTACAGGCGCTGCGCTTGGCCCAAGGCTGGCAGGTGGATGCCGATGCAATTGGCCGCGCGCCCATCCTGCTACCCGACCGCTCTGCCCTGACCCAAAGTGATGCAGTCGAGACGCCACCCGATGATGCCGGTGCAATGGCCGCGCGGCCGGCGCTGGCGGACGCCGATCTGCCATTGGAATTAGCCGGGGCGGCGGGCGTATTGGCCGTGGATGGTGTGGATGTGGGCGGCTATTTGCAGCGCGTCTTTGACCGGCTGAAGCTGCATGCACCCGATATGACGCTGGATGAGCCGACCGGCTTTGTGGGCCAGTTGCGCCCCTATCAGCGGCGCGGGCTGGCCTGGCTCACTTATTTGCGTACGCTGGGGTTGGGCGGCTGTTTGGCCGACGACATGGGGCTGGGCAAAACAATTCAGGCCATTGCGCTGCATCTGCACACGCGCAACGCGGCCGCTGCGGCGCTGGCCGCCGCTGAAACAGAGCATGGCGCTGTCGATGGCGTCGCCCCCCGCCAACCGACGCTGCTCATCTGCCCCACCAGCGTCATGGCCAACTGGCGACATGAAATTGAACGCTTTGCGCCCGCTCTGCGCGTGCTGGTGCATCATGGCAACATGCGGCTGGCGGGTGATGAATTTGTGCAGGCCATTTCGCAGTTCGATTTTATTATTACGAGTTACGGCACGGCGCGGCGCGATATTGACCTACTTTTGCAACATCATTGGGACGATGTGATTTTGGACGAGGCGCAGAACATCAAGAACCCCAATGCCAAACAGAGCCAGGCCGTGCGGCGCATTCAGGCCCACAATCGGGTGGCCTTGACCGGGACGCCGGTGGAAAATCATCTGTCCGAATTGTGGAGCATTATGCACTTTCTCAATCCGGGCTATTTGGGGGGATTTGAACATTTCCGCCAGCGCTATATTGTGCCCATCGAGCGCTATAATGATGATGAGCGGGCGGCCCAATTGCGACGGCTGGTACAGCCCATTTTGCTGCGCCGCCTCAAAACCGACCCGGCGATTATTTCCGATCTGCCCGAGAAAAATGAGATGGTGGTCTATTGTTCGCTGGCCGATGAGCAGCGCCAGCTTTATGCCCAGGTGGTGCAGAATTCCTTAAGCGCCATCGACCAGAGCACGGGATTGCAGCGCCGCGGGCTGGTGCTGGGGCTGATCACCAAGCTCAAGCAGATTTGCAACCATCCCGCGCATTTTCTCAAAACGGGCGCCGAAGGCATGGATCTGGCCAAGATGCAGCGGCGCAGCGGCAAGTTGAGCCGTCTGCACGACATGCTGGAAGAGGCGTTGACCGCGGGCGATCAGGCGCTGATCTTCACCCAGTTTGTGGAGATGGGCACGCTGTTGCAAAGCTATTTGAGCGCGGCGTTGGGGGTCGAAGTGCTCTTTTTGCATGGCGGCACGCCAGCCAAAAACCGCGAGCGCATGGTGCAGCATTTTCAGAGTGAGGATGGGCCGCCCATCTTTATTTTGAGCCTGCGCGCCGGCGGCTTTGGCCTCAATTTGACGCGCGCCAATCGGGTCTTTCACTATGACCGCTGGTGGAATCCGGCCATTGAAAATCAGGCCACCGACCGCGCGTTTCGCATCGGTCAACTGCGCAACGTGCAAGTGCATAAATTCGTAACCGCCGGCACGCTGGAAGAGCGCATCCACGAAATGATCGAAAGCAAAATCCAGCTCGCCGAACAGATCATGGGCAGCGGCGAAGAATGGCTGACCGAGATGAATACCGATGAGCTGCGGGCGCTGTTGCAGGTTAGCGAGTAGGGGCTAAACTATGATTTTTTTGATTAGATGATGCGCTATGATTTCGTGTTGATTTATCCTCGCGGTTGGCATAGATGAAAAGGATTACGCCTGATTTTAGTCAAGTAGTTGATTTTCGTCTATGACAGAGCCAAGTATAGAAGGTTCGACAGGCTCTCATGTGATTGTCACCGCCGAATAGATTGGGCGTATGTTAAAACAAACCGGCTCAAGCCGGTTTCCCGTATCAGCCACCGGTTTAACCGGTGATGGGATCGTCAACCGCACGAGATTTCAAAGAGTCTGATTCAGAAATAGAACGATATGTCGAAAGCGGAGAGTTCTGAAAATAATAGCTGGTTGATGCAGCGCTGGCGCGCGCTCATGCACGAACAGGGGCTGGACCCGCATATGCGGGTGCGCAAGGTGCGTGTGCAGCGGCTGGAGGTGACGGCCGGGCGCGTGTCCGCACAGGTGACGAGCCGCGAGCAGGGCGCACACGAATTGGAGCTGCGCTGGCCGCCGTTGAATAATGGTGAATGGGCGCGCGTGGTGGATGCGCTGAGTGAGCAGGCGATCTATGCGGCCCAGCTTTTGGCAGGCAATTTCCCGCCCGCCGTGGAAAAGATTTTTGACGATGTGGACCTGGCGCTGCTGCCGGATCGGCTGGATGAGTGGCGTGTGGTGCGCACGCCGGTGGTGGATGAGACCACGGAGGCCGAGAGTGTCTCGGCGCCTGCCGCGCAACCAGCGGATGCCAGTGCAGAGGCGGCTACGGACGAAGCGATTGCGCAGGAGCTAACGGCGATTTACCAAATGCTGGGGCAGATTTTTGTGGATGACCCGTGGCTGATCTTTCAACTGCGCGGGCGCGACCGCCAGCAGCTTTTGCAGGCGCTGCGCGAACATCGCAGCCAGCACGCCAGCGTGAGCGACGCGCCGACCGCGTCGTTTGTGCCGGTGGCGCCGCGTCGGCGCAGCAGCGTGTTGCGCGTGGATGGCGTCGAACAGCCGCCCACCTTAGAGGGGGCGGCTGATTTGACCGATGAGAGCAGTCTGCTCGACTTCGGCGGTTTTGGCCTGCGCTTTAGGGAATTACACCATCACATTGAGCCGCCGGCCATTGATTTGGCCCTGCTGCGCCGTCTGGGTCCGCCCTCTTTTGTGCCCCAAGGTCCGCAGGCGTACGAAGCGCTGGCCCAAATCTACCGCCAGGTGAGCGAGCAGGCGCTGGCGCTGGCTTATGCCGCCACCCCCGAAGAGGATGAATGAGCCAGCGAATACGGGCCATGCGACCTTTTCAGTTAGAACCCTCTCCCGATTGCTTATTGCTGTATTGCTGAGGCAGAAAGCAATACAGCAATAAGCAATATACATAAATATGACTGACTGTCTGCCACAGAGTCAGTGATTAACGCGCCGCCAGTGGAATATAAATATGTTTGTCCATTTGGCCCGTACCCGGATTGCTGCGGGTAGGCGTGGGCGTGGGGCCGCCGGGATCGGTGGGGGCGGGCGTGGGCGTTGAATTGGGAATGGTGCCGCCGATGTCGCGGGTGGGCGTGGGTGTGATGTTGGGATCGAGCGTCGCCGTGGGTGTGGGGGTGGCCTGCGCATAATTCGGTGGCAGGTCGGCCCCCGTGACCACGCCCAGCGGCTGATAGTTGGCGTAACCTGGGAAGATTGTGCCCAAGTTTGGATTGGCAAAGCGGCGGATCAGCACTTCGCTGAGCACCTGGCGATAGTCGGTGGTGATGTCGAGATCGCGGCTGTCGTACAGGTTGCTGAGGCCGGGCCACGGGCCGTGGACCTGGCCGCCATTGACGTTGTCACCCAGCACCAGCATGACGTTGCCGTGGCCGTGATCGGTGCCGCGGCTGCCATTTTCCTTGAGGCTGCGGCCAAATTCGCTCATGACGATGGTGGTGACGCGGCTGCCGTTGTTGGTGGCATTACCGTTTAAATCCGTGTAGAGCGCGTGCAGCCCCTGCGCCAGCGTGCCGACGCGCGTGGCAAAATAGCCGCCGCCGTCACTGCCCTGGCCATCGTGGGTGTCCCAGCCGCCCAGGTCGATGGTGGCCACGCGCAGCCCCAGTTGCAATTTGATCATCTGCGCCACCGACTTCATGCTGTTGCCAAAGCTGTCGTTGGGATAGGTTGCGCCATTTTCCGGTGTATAGGCGCCGGGGTCGCCATACTCGAGCACGTCGATGGCGTCCAGCGTTTGCAGACCGGCCTCGTGCAGCCAACTGCTGCCGCCATACATGGAGCGCAGCGCCAGCCGCTGCCAATCGCCATATTGCCAATGTCCGTTAAAGGAGAAATCGCTGGGGCTGGTCATGCCCACGGCGTCGCGGCTGCCGGCCAGCGAGGTGGGGCTCAGGCTGCCGATGGAGAGCGCGGGCAGGATGACGTCGGGCGGAATGTCGCCGGCGGTTTCCAAATAGCGGGTGAGCCAGCCGCTGTGGCTGGACTTGCTGTCGGGCGTGCCCAGCTCCATATATTGCATGGCGTCGAAGTGGCTGCGCGTGTCGCTGGTCAGCCCGGCGGCGTGGACAATGGCCAGCTTCTTGGCCTGATACAGCTCCAGCAGCGGCGCCGCCCCGGCGTTGAGTCCAAATAGATCGTTTAAATTGAGCGCCGCGTTTGTACCGGTGGTGGGGATAGCGATGCTGGGGCGGCTGGCTTCATAAATGCCGCGGTCCGCGCCAGAAAGGACCGGGATCAGGCTCAAGCCGTCCATGCCGCCGCGCAAGAAAATGACGAGCAGGATTTCCTGGTTGGGCTCCTGCTCCGTGCTGCCAAACGCCACATAGCTCAAGCGGGAACCGGCCATGGCCGCAATGGCGGCGGAAAAGCCCACCATAAACCCGCGTCGTGTAAATCTTGCCATTCTGATCTCCTGTATATTTTCAACAGAAATGCAATGCACGCATACTGAAGTCGGACAGTGAGTCAGTGGGACAGTGAGCCAGTGAGTCAGTCTCCACACACTGCCCTACTGTTCTACTGTCTCACTGTTCTACTGCCCCACTACGTGTGTCCAATCCATTTCCGTTCCGTGTAGATGTCCCTCACCGCCACATAAATGACGGCGCCATAAAAATGAGCGCCACCATATGGGGCAGGCGGTCGGTGATGTCGTTGGCGGGCAGCGGCTGTGTGAGGCCGCGGCCTTGCGCTATGAATTCCACAATGGGCGTATATTCCTCGTTGGGCATGACGCGGCCCAAGATGCGGTTGCTCCAATAGTCCACCAGCTGAATCGGCGTATTGACCGAACTGGGCGTCTGCTCGGGTAGGCGGATGCGCAGCATGTCTTTGTTGGGGCCGTCGCCGCCAAACTTCCAGCCCAACACGGAGTTTACGAAACGCCAGCGCTGCAAGGTGGTCATGGTGCTGGTCCAGGCGGTGCGATAATCGGGATAACCATCGGGCGGGCTCCAGGCAAATAGGGGTTGGCCCATGGGTTCGTACCACCAGAAGAAGTTGTTTATCGGGTCAAAATCGGCCTGGGCGGCGCGGAAGAGGCTGATGGCGTATTCAAAGGGGCGCTTGATCTTTTGGCCCCACGTGTTGCGAAATTCGGGCGAAAGCAGAATCGCGCGCGTCACCTGTTTGAGCTGATCCGGCGCGTTGACGTTGGCGCGGAAGACCGCCGCCGCCGACTGCACCACCGATTCGGGCGGGTTGTCGCTGATGAGTCGCTTGCACATGCGGCGGGCAATATAGGTGCCGGTGTTGGGGTGGTTGGCAATCAGGTCGAGTACATCGTAGCCATCTTTGATGCCCTGGAAGGGCGGCAGCACTTTGTCCAGCACCACCTTTTGATAGGGGAAGTGGCGGGAGTCGTCGTATTCAAAGAGGCCGGTATCGCCATTGGCGCGCCAGCCGGTGAAACAGGTGGTGGCGCCATACACATCATCATCCACATAGCCCAGCCGGTTGCCGCTGCCGTCAAAAATGGCCGGATCGTCGGTTTTGCGCACGCCATAATAATTTTCGGCGCCCATGCCGTGCAGCTCAAAGAGCTCGCGAGCGTAATTTTCATTGGGGTCGCCGCCTTGGTTGGACTGGTTGTCCAGGTAATAGAGCATGGCCGGGCTCTTGGCCACCGCCTCCAGCATCTGGCGGAAATTGCCAAAAATGTGGGCGCGGATCACGTCGCGGTCAAAGTGATTATAGGTGGGCGCAGTCCAAAAATCCCAGCCATAAATATTGAAGTGGTCGTGCCAATATTCGGTCATGACCTCCTGCAACTGGCGCTTGCTGTAGATGGCGCGGATCAGCGTGGCGCTTTCCACCTCTTTGGCGGGCAGATAGCGGTCCACCTGCAGATTGGGGTTGTCTTCGCGGCGCACGTAGGTCCACCAGGTTTGCTGGAGCGTTTTGTCCAGCGTGGCGTAGCCTTGCGCGGCCAGCCGGTTGTCGCAATCGGTATCCACAATACTGGCCGGGTCGAGCTGCTGATCCACAAAGGCTTGCAGCCGCGCTTCGGGCGTGCCGCCCAGCGCGCGGAATGCTGCCAAGTCGCCCGGGCGCGGTCCATAGGCCATGCGGTTATAGGCGATCACCTCCACTTCGGGGAGCGCCGGTTCGCCTGCCGCGGCCGCCGACACTATTGAACGCCAGCGGCGCATGGAGGGGCGGGGGCTTGCCGTGGCGCCTGCCTGCGCATCCACAGGGGGCGTCTGAGCCAGAGCGGCAATTGATGAAACTGCGGCGGTCGCACCCAACCCGCGCAACAGCGTGCGCCGATTGAGGCCGCGCATCGTTTTGCCATATTCGGCGCAACTGCCCGTGTCCCCAGCGTCGGCCGGCGTCTCCGGTATAAGTTCGAGCACGTTTGTTTCATGTCTGACCATTCTATCCTCCGTACAAAATTTCTTTCCAAGGTCATTGTAGAAAGGTAACTACTAAGCCTCTCGAGGCCTGGGCTTGTCGAAGGCCGGGTCCCCTTCGACAAGCTCAGGGGACGGCTTCGTCGTTACGTAGAAAAATAAAGACTCCGGTTGTGCGTGTTGCGTATTACGTATTACGTGTACCGGTCGAAAAGTTGGTTCGTTATGGCGTAGTTATTTTGTTATCGTGGCCCTATCGCTCGAAGGCGCACGCTTCGATCTTGCCAAACGCGTAGGCGCGCGCATTGCGAAGAGTGTGTATTGCGATGGCCATGCGAAGACGGCATGGCTATCCTCGCATCGAATTCAGGTTGTTTTTGGAGCAAACGGAGATGGAGTGGAGAGTATTGAGGTTTGCAGAATTATGGTAGCGCAGCGCCAGGACGCTAGCTTTGCGTGGTTGGTATGGAGATTGTACGCATGAGAATTGGCTTGCCGCCGGTTGCGGTGCGTAAGTGAGAGAAACAGGGAGCGTAGGGGAGTCGAAAATGCAGCGCAAGGCGCACGGCATTGCGACGAATTTGACATGCGGATATGGCGGAGTTTATGCGAACATAATACGCAACCGATATGCGTGCGGAGGGGCGGCTCACCTATTTTCGGTGCTCCTTTCGAATAACCAATTTTAGCCCGGACCAGACTGCATTGATGGCCGCTACTTTTACATCCACCAACCCCAGCGGCAGCGCGACCGCGCGCACCACGTCTTCGGTAACATCGGTGGGGACTTTGGCGGCTTTTTTGGGCCAGGAGACCCAGATCATGCCATTTTGCTTGATTTGGGTCATGAGCGTGGGCAAATGGTGGGCCAGGGCGCGGCGCCCGGTCACAAAGAGGTGGATGAAATCCAGATCGCCCTGTGATGCCGGCGCCAATGGCAAGGCCGCGTCCGTCCACTCCACCAGGGCGGCATAGCCTGCCGGCGTCGCAAATTCAGCGGGGGCATCTACAACGGTTAGGGTCGATTCTGGCTTGATGCCGAGCTTTTGGAAGGTGGCTCGGCCTGAGTATCCTGCTGGCATAATGTGCCTCTCTCGGCAAACTATAGTAAAGTCAATTTGAGAACCATACTTTGGACAGGATGAAACAATCTGTGGGATTTGCCCGCGGACATTGGATACACGGAGTGGCTTCGACGGCACTTGTCCGTGTATCCAATGTCCGTGGAAAGTGATTTTACTTGCGGTCAAAGTTACGTTTCCATTTGCGCATCATGCGCAAAACGGATTCGTCGCCGAAGCGGTCAGCAATCTCGGCCATTGTGAACCAGGCCAGCTCATGCGACTCCTGGCTGAGCACCAGCGGCTCGTTGCCGACGGCGCGCAGGGCAAAGCGCACGTCGTAATGAATGTGCGCCGGTTCGGCGCCGCGGGCGGGGATGCGGTGGGCGTCCAGGTCAAAAATGTGGGGTGAAACAAATTCAAGCGTATGCAGACCCGATTCTTCTTGCGCTTCGCGTAGCGAGACATTGCGCACGTCGGGGTCGCCATCGGCGTGGCCGCCCGGTTGCAGCCAGCGGTTGAGCTTGCGGTGATGCGTAAAGAGGGCGCGCTGCCCGGCGGCATCCACCACCCACGCCGAGCCGGTAATGTGGCCGATGGCCAAGCTGCGTTCAAAGCAGTCGGCGTGCTCTTGGACAAAGGTGATGAAGCGGCTGGCCACATCTGCTTCGGCGGGGTAGGCGCGGTTATATTGGGTGAGCGCGGCGAGCAGGTTTAGTCTGTGCATGATGGTTGTGTCTCGGGTTGGTTAACTTCGAGTACGCAGTCAATGTCGTTAAGTTAAGCAAATAGCTTGTCAAAGCAACCAGTTTTCAGTGCGCAGTTTTCAGTGTGTGTTGCGAGACTGACTACTGAAAACTGCGCACTGAAAACTGCTAACTTAATAAAATTGAGTACGCAGTATAAACTTTTTGACAGCGGTTCGCCAATCGTGGCAGTGTAGCATGGAGCCGTTCCATTGGAAACAGATTCAATTCGTTCTCCGTTCAAAGGACATTATGCAGAATTTGAAAAAGCAACTGGCGCGCTGGTTTGCGGCGCCGATTAAACGGGTGGAAACGCCGGATGCGCCGATACGCACAGCGGTCGCGGCGGGCAATGGGCGTGCGCCTTTCAATATTCCTGTGCTGGTGGTCAGCTATTTTCCGGTCCGCAACGGGCGCATTGACCGTACGGTGACCGGCGATGTGGACGGCTCTCTGGAGCAGATGCGCCAGCACACGCAGCGTACGACGACGCAAGTGGTGCAAGCGTTGGAACAGGGCAGCACCTATCACGGCTATAAGAATCCCGGCGCCCGCCCCAGCTTGCGCTATGAAATTGTGGAAACGCTGGAATTTTTAGAGCCGCTGCCCACCTGGCGCAAACCCGGTCACCGCGCGCCCATGACCGATTACAACGCCATTATGGCACGGGTCAACGTGGCGGATTGGGTCATGCGGCGCGGCGTCAAGGAGATTTGGATTTGGGGCTATCACGGTGGCGTGGTCGACCTGTGGGAATCCAATATGGCCGGGCCGTTTGGCGACATCAGCAACAGCGACCGCGACCCGCACGATCTGCCGGTGCTGGCGAAAACGTACACGGTTTATCACTACAACTATCAGCGCGGACCATCGGAGGCGGTGGAGGATCACATCCACCAAATTGAAGCAGTGCTGCGTCAGGTGGATCCGCACCTGTTTTGGGACAAATTTGTGGGCGGTCAGCACGGCGACCGCTGCGGCTGGGCGCACTTTCCACCCAATGGCGAGCGCGATTACGACTGGCGTAACGCCAAGCAGGTCTGGACTGATATTGAAGATTGGCGGCCCGAAGGGGAGGGTCAAAAGCAACTCATGGGTTGCGAGCGCTGGCGCGGCGACAGCCTGCAATGGTTCATCTATTGGATGCAAAACCTGCCCGGCGCCCACAACGGCCTTACCTACCGCGGCCGCCCACTGACCAACTGGTGGCGTTTCATCGGCGACTTCGACGCCGCCATGCGCGGGTGGAGGCCGGAGGTGGGGCTGTGTGAGGGGGAAGGGGGGAAGGGGTGAAAGGGAGAAGGGGGGAAGAGATCGTCTCCCTTTCACCCCTTCTCCGAATCACTGCTCTTCCACAATTTGAATCGACTCCACCAGCGCGTCCAGGCGGCTGAGGCGTGGGGTGAAGGCCGAGCGGGGGGCCAGATTGAGGGCGGCTTTGCTCAGCAGCAGATATTCGTCCAGGCGGTCGGCAAAGGCAGTGGGATCGTAGTCGGGTTCCTGCACGTCGGGGAACATATTGGCCGCCAAGGGGAAGACCGCAGCGACGTAAAATTTGTTGTCGCTGGTCAGCCCTTGGAAGGTATACCAGACGCTGTTAGAGAGAAAGGGTTCGCTGGCGTCGCCCACAATGGTCAGATAGCGGATGCCGGAGCCGCTTTGGAACGGGATGAACTTGGGTTGGGCGATGATGCTCTGCTCTTCGGCAATCAGCGGCAGGAATGGCAGCGATTTATAGTTGTTGAGCGGCGCACTCTTGGCCAACAGCGCGCCCAGCAGGTTGGCCACTTTGTATTCATTTTGGCTGGAAATGTCGGCAATGCGATACACATAGATGACGGGCTCAATGTTGTTCAGCGGCGTTGGATAATTGTCAAATTGAAAGACCAGACGGACTGGACCCGTATAAAAGCTGGGCGCTTCCCCATCTGCCGGCGGATTGGCCGCATATTCGACCGTCCAGTTGTGCGCCACGGTGGTATCATAGGTAAAGCGCACGTGCTGGAATTGCACATCCACCAGACCGCCCACCGGATCGGGCTCTTCCTCCAACTCGGCCGCGGCGGGGGCCACGTCTGCGCTGGGGGCTGCTGCCATCGCTTCCACGGAAGATTCGGCATCGGCGGTTGATTCAGCGGCGGCGTCAGCCACCGCGGCGGTCACCTCGGCATCCGCTCCGGGTGACACAGGCCCAAAGGCGGGGGAAATAGGCATGCAGCCGCTCAAAAGCGCCATCAATATCAGACTGATAAATAATTTTTGTATTTGACCGGTTCGTACTTGTTTGGACTTCTGCCAAATCATGGACGGGATTCCTTCTTCTATTTGGGATCGCTCATCAGACGAAATTAGGCAAATCATCAGTTTGCACAATTTTCTTAGATGAGCCATTTGGGATCGCTCATCAGACGAAATTAGGCAAATCATCAGTTTGCACAATTTTCTTAGATGAGCCATTTGGGATTTATTTCCTTGGAATGGAGTCGATGGTACAATGCTGCGTGAGCAATATCCCAATGGCGGCTCAATGTCATTAAGTTAGTAGTTAGCAGTTTCTAGTCTGGAAGTTCACCCTGAGAACTGAGCACTGATAACTGTTTACTTTAACACGAAAATCCTCAACTTAATGACATTGAATGGCGACTTACGCAGCGCCGGCTGACTTTCGGGCGCGGGGCAAATTGTATTCGATTTGATTTTGTTCAAGGCTTGCGTAAGTCCTGGCAATTGTATTATGCAATGCTTTCTTTCGATTTGGTGTGACAAATTAATAACAATGTAATTGCAAGGTAAGGTGGACGACAGAGATATAGCATACACTACTTCAGCTTTCTGACTCTTAAGTATATCATATTGATTGATATGAACGGTTCTCTGATTGTGCATGAGAGTTTATCAAAAATAAGGATGAAAACTAGCTATTGCTGTATTGCTTATTGCTGCGTCAAAGCGCAATAAGCAATACAGCAATAAGAGGCAAAATATGAGTGACAATAAAGTAATTTATTCCATGGTGGGCGTGGGCAAAATTTACCCACCCAATAACAAAGTGTTGCGCGACATCAGCCTGAGCTATTTTTATGGCGCCAAGATTGGCGTGCTGGGGCTGAACGGCGCCGGCAAAAGTACGCTTTTGCGCATTATGGCCGGCGTCGAAACTGATTTTATTGGCCAGACCATTTTGTCCGATGGCTACACCGTGGGCTATCTCGAGCAGGAGCCGCGGCTGGACGAGAGCAAGACTGTGCGCCAAATTGTGGAAGAGGGCGTGCAGGAAGTGGTGGATGCGCTGGCTGAATTTGATGAGATCAACATGAAGTTTGGCGAAGAGATGAGCGACGCCGAAATGGATGCGCTCATGCAGCGCCAGGGCGAAGTGCAGGATAAACTGGATGCACTCAACGCCTGGGACCTGGACAGCCGCTTGGACCTGGCCATGGGGGCGCTGCGCTGTCCGCCCGATGATGCGCTTGTGTCCGTGCTTTCGGGCGGCGAGCGGCGGCGGGTGGCGCTCTGCCGGCTGCTGCTCAAAGAGCCGGACATTTTGCTGCTGGACGAGCCGACCAATCATCTGGACGCCGAGTCGGTGGCCTGGCTGGAGCAGCATTTGCAGCAGTATAAAGGCACCGTCATCGCCGTGACCCACGACCGCTATTTCTTGGACAATGTGGCGGGCTGGATTCTCGAATTGGACCGCGGCCACGGCATCCCGTGGAAGGGCAACTACTCTTCGTGGCTGGAGCAGAAGCAGCAGCGGCTGGCATTGGAGGAAAAGAAAGAATCGCAACGCCAAAAGACGCTGCAACGCGAGCTGGACTGGCTGCACATGAGCCCCAAAGCGCGCCAGAGCAAACGCAAATCCCGCATCAACGATTACAACCGCCTTCTCGAGCAGAATGTGGAACGCGCCAACGAAGAGCGCGAAATCTACATTCCGCCCGGTCCACGCTTGGGTGATGTGGTGATCCGCACCGCCGATCTGACCAAAAGCTTTGGCGACCGGCTGCTTTACGAAGATCTCAATATTGACATTCCACCGGGCGCCATTGTGGGCATCATTGGGCCCAACGGCGCCGGCAAAACCACGCTCTTCCGCATGATCACTGGGCAAGATGAGCCCACGGCTGGCGCACTGACCGTAGGCAGCACGGTCGACTTAGCCTATGTGGACCAGAGCCGCGACGACCTGGTGGCGACCAAAAACGTGTGGGAAGAGATTTCGCAGGGCAACGAAATTTTGCAGCTTGGCGACCGGCAGGTCAATTCGCGGGCCTATGTTTCGCGCTTCAATTTCTCCGGTTCGGACCAGCAAAAGAAGGTGGGCGAGCTGTCCGGCGGCGAGCGCAACCGCGTGCATCTGGCCAAAATGTTGCAGCGCGGCGCCAACGTGCTGCTGCTGGATGAGCCAAGCAACGATCTGGACGTAAACACGCTGCGCGCGCTGGAAGATGCGCTGGAAAATTTCGCCGGCACCGTGCTGGTCATCTCGCATGACCGCTGGTTTTTGGATCGGGTGGCCACCCACATTCTGGCCTTTGAAGGCGATAGCCAGGTCTACTGGTTTCCCGGCAACTACAGCGAATATGAAGAGGATCGTCACCGCCGTTTGGGTCCGGCCGCGGATCGACCCACGCGGATTACGTATCGGCGGCTGCGGCGGGATTAATGAGCCTGACTGGGTGAAAAGGTGAATGGGTGACAATGTGAGATGGTGACTGAGCCTGTCGAAGTCACCATCTCACATTGTCACCTTATCAATAAGCCCAGCGAATTACTTTATCCGAATCATCTCCAATGACAAGGATTGGACCGGCTTCAGAGGTGACAATGGTTGTTGCAACAAAACCCAAAATCGATGAAGGCGTTTGGCAATATCGCTGGACGCGGGCGGAGTATGAAAAGGCTGTCGAAATGGGCCTGTTCCATGCCGAAACGCGGCTGGAACTACTCGACGGAGAGATTATCGAAACGGCGGCGCAAGACAGTCTGCATTCGACCGGTGTTCAGCTTGTGCAGGATGCCCTGCGCGACGTTGCCCAGCGGTTATGTGGTGCGTACGCAAATGCCCTTTGCGCTGGATGACGGCTCGGAGCCGGAGCCCGATGTGGCCGTAGTCGTCGGGCGCCCGCGATTTTCGCGATCATCATCCAGAAAGCGCGCAATTGCTGGTAGAAGTGGCCTATTCCACCCTGAACTACGATCGTACGCGCAAATTGACGGCCTACGCGGCGGCGGATTCCAGAATATTGGATTCTCAATCTCAACGAGGGCCATCTTGAAATTTACCGCGAACCCGTGGGCGAAACCTATAGTATCAAACTGACTCTACGCACTGGTGACACCGTATCTCCGCTAACGCAGCCTGATGTCTCCATTCTAGTGGATGACCTGTTACCGTAGGTATGGGAGATCGAATGGACGCCAAAATCTGTTGTTTTGCGCATCTGTTGTACTGTTTCGGCGAACCGCAGACAAGTTTTGAATCAGTATAATCCTGTCTCAATAGCCATATGCATGATGATGTCACCCCAAATGACTTTAAAGATATAGATTCTCTGGAAAACTGGCTGCGCGCCCACCACATTAACACCACAAATTGGGGCCGCGCCAGCGCCAAAACCGTGGCCGATCTGTGGCAGGAACTGGTGCTGGGTGAATCGCGCCTGCAAATTGATCCGGTGATGCGGCTGGTGGATGTGACCAATCTGCTGCTGCGGCAAAATGGCTGGACGCTGCGCAAGCCGGACAGGAAATGGGCAATGGACAAGTGCGGCGCCGCAATACGTTCCCCGCGGAGAAGATGCGGCCTGGTGAGGATGCACTAACCGCGGCCCGTCGCTGCTTGGACGAAGAGCTGCATATTGATGAAAGCGCGTTTCTGTCGGAACCCGTGCTGGTACAGACGCAAACGCACCGCCTGGATTCCCCTTCATATCCGGGATTGCCCTCTTGCTTCACCATTCACACGGTGGAGATTCATGTTGATGGCCTGCCCACGGGTGAATTTTCAACCCTCAACCGCGCCTTTGCAAAGGGCGATCCGGTGCGCGTGCATCATTGGCGCTGGCAGGAGATTGAGGAATAGATCAACAGATTTCACAGATTTGAAAGATTTTGAGCTTTGCTGATATGACGTACTCCTGGCGGCATGATTGCGGTGCAGAGATGCTGCGGGAGAGATTATGTACGAGAAAGGAAGAATAATGACTCAAACCACCAATGGCGCCAGCCAAACGCTGATCCACGGCTTTGCATTGGAAAAAGAGCAGCAGATTCCGGAGTTAAACATTCTGGCGCAGCTCTATCGCCACGCGCAGAGCGGGGCGCGTCTGCTTTCGCTGCAAAATGATGATGAAAACAAAGTCTTTGGCATTACCTTCCGCACGCCGCCCACCGACTCGACCGGCGTGGCCCACATTTTGGAACACGCCGTGCTGGGCGGCTCGCGCAAATATCGCGCCAAAGAGCCCTTTGTAGAGCTGATCAAAGGTTCGCTCAAAACCTTTGTCAACGCCTTTACCTATCCCGACCGCACCTGCTATCCGGTGGCCAGCACCAATATGAAGGATTTTTATAATTTGGTGGATGTCTATCTGGACGCCGTCTTTTACCCGCTGATCACGCGCCACCATTTGGAGCAGGAGGGCTGGCACTATGAGCTGGAAAAGCTGGACGATCCGCTCAACTTTAAAGGTGTCGTATTTAATGAAATGAAGGGCGCTTACTCGTCGGCCGATGGCGCCTTTGCGCGCTACAGCGGCCGCTCGCTCTTTCCCGATAACACCTACGGGCTCGATTCGGGCGGCGACCCCAAGGCCATCCCCGATCTGACCTATGAGCAGTTCACCGATTTTCACAAGCGCTACTATCACCCGTCCAATTCGTACATCTTCTTTTATGGCGATGACGACCCCACCGAACGGTTGCGGCTGCTGGATGCCTGGCTGCGCGATTTTTCCCGCAGCGAAGTGGATTCCGCCGTGCCGCTGCAAATAGAATGGGATGCGCCGCAGCGCTTCACCTATCACTACAGCGTTGATGAAAAGGGGGCCAACGGCGCGGCGCCCGACCGCGAAGACAAGTGCAAGATTCGCATCAACTGGCTGCTGCCTGAAGGCAATGACCCCGAGCTGGATATGGAATTGAGCGTGCTCTCCTATGCCATGTTGGGGACGCCCGCCTCGCCCATGCGCAAGACGCTGCTCGATTCGGGGCTGGGCGAGGATACCATCGGCGGCGGCCTCTCCACCACGCTGCGCCAGATGACCTTTTCGGTGGGCATGAACGGCGTGGCTGAAGAAAACCTGCCCGCCGTCGAGTCGCTGATCATGGAGACGCTGAACAAACTGGCCAATGAGGGCTTTGAACCGGAGATGATCGAGGCCGCGCTCAACACCATTGAATTCCACCTGCGCGAAAACAACACTGGCTCTTTCCCGCGCGGTCTGTCGCTCATGCTCAGCGCGCTCAGCACCTGGCTTTACGATGGCGACCCCATTGAGCCGCTCCTGTATGAGGAGCCGCTGCAGGCCGCCAAAAGTAAACTGACCAATCACCCGCAACGTTTGCAGCAGCTGATCCAGCTCTATCTGTTGCAAAACGGCCACCGCACCACGACCATTATGACGCCGCAGCCCGGTCTTAACGCTCAGGAAGAGGCCGCCGAGAAAGCGCGGCTCGAATCCACCCGCCTGGCCATGAGCGAAGCGGAACTGCTGGCCATCATCGAAAATACCAAAGCGCTCAAAGCCCGCCAATCTGCGCCCGATTCGCCCGAGGCGCTGGCCGCCATCCCCCGGCTGACTCTGGCCGATCTAGACAAGCAGGGGGTGGAAATTCCCATCGCGGTGAGCACGCTCAACGGCGCGCCGCTGCTCTATCACGATTTGTTTACCAACGGCATTGTCTATTTGAACGTGGGTTTCGATATGCAGGTGCTGCCCGCCGATTTACTGCCCTACGTCCGGCTCTTTGGCCGCGCCCTCACCGAAATCGGCACCGAAACCGAAGACACCGTCAAGCTGACCCAGCGCATCAAGCGCAAAACCGGCGGCGTCTGGAGTTCCACGCTGGTCTCCAGCCTGCCGGCCTACAACAAACCAATGATCAGTGGCGCCAACTCGCCCGACGTGGGCGCCTGGTTCTTCCTCAACGGCAAATCCACGCCGGAGCAGGCCGCCGAAATGTTGGCCATCATGACCGACCTGGTGCGCACGGTGAAATTGGACAACCGCGAAAAATTCCGCCAGATGGTGCTGGAGGCCAAATCGAGCCGCGAGTCGGGGCTGATTCCGTCGGGGCATGGGGTGGCTGGGGGGCGCCTGCGCAGCCAGTTGACCGTGTCCGGCTGGGTAGGTGAGCAGATGGGCGGCATCGACAATCTCTTCTTTTTGCGCAAGCTGGCTACCGAAATTGAAAATGATTGGCCCGCCGTGCTGCAAAAGCTGGAAGAGGTGCGCCGGCTGCTGCTCAACCGCAACGGCGTCTTCTGCAACGTCACGCTGGACGCCGACAACTGGGCCAGCTTTGAGCCGCAACTGGCCAACTTTGTGGCCACGCTGCCGGCGGTGGATGCGCCGCGCCAACTGTGGCGCCCCAATTTGCAGCCGCTGGACGAAGGGCTGACGCTGCCCGCCCAGGTTAACTATGTAGCGCTGGGGGGCAGTCTCTACAAGCTGGGCTATGCGCTGCACGGCTCGGTCTCGCCCATTACGGGCTATCTGCGCACGACGTGGCTGTGGGATCAGGTGCGCGTGCAGGGCGGGGCATATGGCGCGTTTTGCCAATTTAGCAAAAATTCGGGCTCGCTCACTTTCCTCTCCTATCGCGACCCCAATCTGCTCAACACAGTCAACGTCTATCAGCAAAGCGCCAACTATTTGCGCAACCTGGATTTGAGCGAGGGCGAGCTGACCAAAAGTATTATCGGCGCCATCAGCTCCATTGACTCGTACCAGCTTCCCGACGCCAAAGGCTACACCTCCATGGTGCGCCACCTCATGGGTGAAAGCGCCGAGCAGCGCCAGCTCTATCGCGAACAGGTGCTCGCCACCAGCGTGGCCGATTTCAAACGCTTTGCCGATTACGTCGAGCAGGTGGGGCAGCGGGGTTCGCTGGTTGTCCTCGGCTCGCCGGATGCTATCGAAAAGGCCAATCAGCAGGGGAACAGGCAGATGCAGATTGTGAAGGTGATGTAGATCGCCAAGCGCAAAAATAATCCCGGAATCTCCAAAGATTCCGGGATTATTTTTGCGCTTTTACTTTCACGCCCCACCGGCCAACGCCGGCACAATCGAAATGCGATCTCCATCGCGCACCGGCGTATCCATGCCTTGCAGCGCGTCGATGCCGTCATCGTTGAGAAAAATGTTGATAAAGCGCTTCGGCGCGCCCTGCTCGTCAAGCAGGCGTTGGGCAATACCCGGATATGTCTGATCCATTGCCTGAATCAGGCCGCGTACGGTGCCGCCGTCAATGGACACTTTGGACTGGCCATTGGTCAAACGGCGCATGGGGGTTGGGATAAATACAGTTGTCATTTGAATGCTCTCTTTCTTTAGAATAAATAATCTGGCTTATGAGGATCGCATGTGGTTGACCCGCTTTGGTTTCGATACGGCTGGAAACTGCACCAGCCTACTCAACCGCCGCTACCCCACCATTGCTCGCGAAACCAAAAGAATCTGCTCAAGTTTCCCCCTCCTCTCCACATGTGGAGAGGAGGGGGCCAGGCTTCGACGTGAACTCAGCCGAACGTGGGCGCAGCGGCTTCCTCACAAAATCCGCACCACGCTCAAACCAAGCTCTTTACGGACCTGGGCCAATTCGGCCTCGCTGCCTTCAATCACCAGATCCACCGGTCGCACGTTGGAACCTTCGTACGAATTCTCGCACCCTTCCCGATTGTCGTCGGCGTCGATGCCAAATTCATCGAAATCCTTTTCCACGCGGAACGGTTGAATGACCGGCTTGGCTGGGTCACACATACAGACCACCAGGTGCCAGGGAAAAAACGGGTTGTGCAGACGGTAATCAATGTCGGAAAAGTTTGGCGGTTGGCGGCGGTGGCTGTGAAACGGCGCTACAATCGTCTGCCCAGCCTGCGCAACGTCCTGCTCCACCGCCAGCATCTCTTTGCTATCCACCACAAAACCGGCATCGTCGTGCTGACGGAAGTAGGCGCCCTGCGCTTCAAAGGCAGCTCGGTTTTCGGGTACGTTGCGGCGGTTTTGCGCGGAATCAAAGAAGCGGACGCCGGCGGCGCGGAATTCTGTCCCTTCGGCCTCGGCGGTAAAGACGCCGTAGGATTTTAAGCCTTCCGCGTGCACTTGCTTGGCCTGCGCAATAAAATCCAGCACAATGCGCGGGGACATAACAATCGGTTCATCTTTGTGCGCATCGGTAACTTCCGGCGAAATAACCATTTTTTTGATTGGACTTGCCATGATGAAATCTCCTGTTTGGTGCGAATCGAATTTTTGGAACTGCCGTCAGTATAGCGGGCGCACGCAACGAAACGGCTGCGAGGATGCGACGCAAGTGCGTCCAAATCGCGTCGAATGCTCATGCTTGCGCTGGCTGGCTACGGAAACTTTCAATTGCTTCCAGGAGACATCATAGCGGTGGGGCGTGCATAAAGCGTCGGCAAAAGCGATCACATTCTGCATTCAGGCGTAAAATCAATTTGGGATACTGAGTGAGGCAAATAAACAAACCCGCAATCCCCAAAGATTCCGGGTTTGTTTGACTTTAGCCCAATGTAGCCATGTATCATGGGCGTCAATGGGCCATTACGGCATATTCATTATGATGGGCATATAGTGATGAGTGCCGCTGGGCGCCTCGAAAATGCGCACTGTTCCTTCAGATGTCCCATCGCTGCGCCAAAGCACGGTGCTATGCAACCACCCTTGTGTTTCCGTGCGCGTATAATTGAGCGTCGTAAAGTACAAAAACGAATCAGATGCAGTCAACAGCGAGAACTGCGAATCGTCCTCGCCCGGCGTAATATCCTTGAGCAGCTTTGTACCGTCTGCGGTCAGGTCGCTTATCCACAGTTCTTCACCATGTTCGTTGTCGACACCAAGAAAAAACAACTGATCTCCAACTGGGATTAAAGTGCCGATAGCTGAGAATCGCTCTCGTGACAGCGCTGGCACAGATTCTACCTTGTTATCGGTTGCTGTGAATATTTCACCCCATATCTAAAAATGAGCTGGTCATTTATTTGAGTGAATCCCGAAAAGGAACCATCGCACCAATCATTGCTGTCAGGGTTCATATCTACAACAAGTTCGGTCCCATCTTCCGTTCCATCACTCTGCCACAGCGCACCTCCATGTGTGTTGTCACCGGGCCGTAAAGAACAACTTGCCTGCCACCACGCGTAGATTAAGTAGACAGGGAACGCCACCCATGCGGGTCTCAAATACGAGTGCTCTTCACCTGGGTTAATGTCCTTTACCAGTTGGGTTCCCTCAGATGTGCCATCACTCCGCCACAATTCAGAGCCATGCTCGCTGTCTGTTGCGCCAAAATAGAGCTGTGCATTTAGTACTTTAAGGTCATTCGGATAGGAGCTTGCGCTGCCCAAAATAATATCTTTGACTACCGCGGTTCCCGGCCTCGGTCCCGTCGCTCTTCCATAATTCAAATCCATGTGGCTCATCATAGGCCGTGAAGTATATTATGTTATTGATAACAACATGCTGTAACGCAGAATATCCCAAAAAGATTTCAAAAGTATCAAGGGATTTGTCGCGTTTTGCTTGCTTGACCATGTCGATTTCATCCACCGAGCCATTCATTTTCCACAAAAGCATGCCTGATTGGTCCTGCAGCAAAATAAATAGGGTGTCAGTTGTAGCAATAAGATGTCTAGAAAATCCTATGGGCAGAATCGGGTTCTGGGGGTATGTCTCTTGCGCAGGATGCGGCAGGTCGAGAACTTTATAGGTGCCGTTAGGTGTACCATCGCTCTGCCAAAGGGATAGATCACAGAGAAAATAAAAAGTCCCTTGCCACATGACGGGGCTTTGGGGAGGTGAACAGACTTTCTGCAAAAATACGGGCTGATCTCGTGTATGTTCGAGCACCCACAATTCACCCAGCGTGGAAAAAATATAAACACCTTCTTCAAAACTTACAATTTTATCAATGCTCCTACTTACCAAACTGAGATTCGTCCTATTTTCAATTTGTGTCGTACTGTCCGCATGAACAGCAGGGGAAAATTGGGCCACAAGATACATGAGAAACCCAAAGGATATAATAAATAGACCTGTTCTGATATTGCTGCGCATTTGATAGCTCCTTATCCAACATTTAATGCGGGTAATTTTATTGTCACCTCTATCTTAAACATAACGCTATCATTGGGTTTAGTCGAACTTTTGAGCCTGGCTTATAGTCATGTTTTAGATGGCACAGACCTCTATAGTGAAATCAATTTGACACGAATACTTTTGTGGTCAACTGGCATACAGAAGACAACCCGTTCACTTGGTTTCGATGCGGCTGCAAACTGCTGCAGCCTACTCAACCGGCGTTTCCTAGTCGCTCCCCCAAAAGTACGGTTTTCTGTCTGATTTCACAATAGTTCTCTCATATTGCGGTTTTCAATCCGCGCTCATGTAAGGTGCAATAATCAGACCGCGGCCACCAGCTTCTCCTGCGTAATCGACCGCGTAAAGCGCCGCCACATCAAGAAGGCCGTCACGGGACCGGTGATCAGAAAGCCGGTCCAGATCGTCCCCAAATCACCGCCAAAGAGCGTGATAAAAGTCGTCCCCAATGCCACGGCGCACCAAATGCCCGCCGTGTTGACGCGCAGTGGATAGCGCGTATTGCCCGTGCCGCGCAACGCGCCGCCCTGCACAATGGAGATGGCCCAGAACGGCTGCGTCAGCGCAATGATCCGCAGCCCGGCCGCGCCCAGCTCGATCACCGGTGCTTCGGCGGTAAAGAGCCGCATGATCTGTTCGGCCAGCACAAAGAAGACCAGCCCCAGCACGCTCATCCAGATCAGCGCCCACTGGGTGGAGATGCGCCCCACCGCCTTGCCCTCGGCCTGATTGCGGGCGCCGATGCTTTGCCCCACCAGCGCCGTGGCCGCAATGCCAAAGCCCACGCCCGGCAAAAACGAGAGCGACATGGCGTTGAGCGCAATGCGCTGCGCCGCCATCGCTTCCGCGCCCAGCCGCGCCACCACGATGGTCATGAAGAGAAAGCCCACCGAAATCAGCATCTGCTCCAGCGCGGCGGGCACGCCAATGCGCAGAATGTTGCGCGCGGCGTCCATCTGCGGCAGCCAGCCGGCGGCCCCGCGGATCGAGATGCCCTCGCGCCCGCGCCAGAGCACCCACAGCAGCAGCGCCAGCCCAATGACGCGCGAAATAAAAGTCGCCCACGCGCTGCCCACGGCGCCCATCTCCGGCATGCCCAGCTTGCCAAAGACCAGACCGTAGTCCAGCACCACATTGATCACGTTGGCCAGCATGGTCACCAGCATGGGCGTGCGCGAATCGCCCACCCCGCGCAGCACGCCGCCGCCGATCAGCAGCAGCGTCAGCGCCATGACGGTCACCAGGGTCACGCGCAAATAGTCGACGCCAATGGCCGTCACATCGGCGGCCATGCCGAACATGCCGATCAGCGGCTGCGCGGCGTAAATGCCCAGCCCAATCAGCGGGATCGAAATCAGCACGCTCCAGACCAGCGACTGCTTGGCCAGATGGCTGGCCGCATCGAGCTTGCGGGCGCCCACCGCCTGCGCCACCAGCACCGAACTGCCCACCGAGGTGGCGCTGAGCGCCGCAATCACAAAAAACATGATCTGGATGGCCGTGCCCACGCCGGCCAGGGCAAACGCGCCCAGTTGCGCTACCATGAGCGTGTCCACAATACCCAGCAGCGTTTGCAGAAAATTCTCACTGATTACGGGCCAGGCCAGTTGGAAGACGCGCCGGTTGAGCGACGTGGGGCGGCTCTGTAATGGGGCTGATGCTGCGATTCGGGTGTCAGAAGCGGCGGCGGGCGGTGGTGTTGAGGTGCGAATCGGCGGTGCGGCGGTGGCGTCAACGTTAAAATGACGCGTGCGGTTGACGATGCGCTCGGCCTTCATTTTGGCCCGCGCTCGTCCCAACAGGGGATGTTCACTGTATGGCATGGGGTGCTTTCTAGGGATGCAGGGATGATTCAGATGACAAGGTGACCGGGTGACTGAGCCTGTCGAAGTCACCCGGTCATCCGGTCACCTTGTCATCTCTTCAGGATTATTTCCAGACGCGGAAAACTAGTTCGGTGTCGAATTCAAAGGGCTCAACGCTCCAGGATGAATTATGCACCATTTCGTGGAAATGTGCTGTATAGTTTTGCACCATTCCGCGCGGGCGTCCGCTGAGGCTGTGAACGGGGAACGAGACAAACAGTACTTGTGCACTGACCTGCTCCAAGAGTCGGCGTCCAGCCTGTTTGTCAACTTGCTCTAGGCAGGGGGCCGCTTTGAAAAGCAGCGCAACATCAGTTTCTATGCTTTGGTTTTCGTGTAGTAGGTCGGTAGCGGCAGCGTGTCCATCGATGGCGGCAAGGGCGAAAAAGGCCTGCAAAAAAGCGGCCAAATCGCTATAGACATCCAGCGCCCAATAGGCGCAATCTGCCGCCAGCGCCGCTTTGACGCATCCACGGCAGCGTCAGCGGGTTAAGCCCGCAGGCCAGATCTTGCACAGAATGGATGGGGGAGGTCGCGCAAAAGGGTGGCGTAAAAGTCATCCAAAATGGGCAGCCGCTCTTTTGTGGAGGCATGGTGGGCCATGAGTTCCCGGCACACCCGCTGCCGTTCTTCGGTGTTTGACCACGCCTGTGCAAGCTGGGCGAGCCACGCGCTGTAATCGGGACGGCGGGTCAAATAGACGCCGGCGACCTGATGCAGCTTGTTTTTGACCGCTTTGAGCGTCTCTTTATAGCTGCGCCCTTTGGCCAATTCCTGCGCGCCGATCTGCTCGATGAGCACCGGCGTAATGGCGGCGTATTTGGCGCTTTTTTGCACGTCCCGCACCAGTTGCGCCAGTTTATCCGAGGCCAGGGGACGATTGAGCGTCATGGGCGCGCCAGCGCTTCCATGAGCCGGGCCATAAAACGCAGGTTGTGGATGGTGGCCAGGCGCATAAAGACAGTGTCGCTGCTCTTAAAAAGGTGGCGCAAATAGCCGCGCGAATAGGTGGTGCAGGTTAAACAATCGCAGCCTTCCATAATGGGCTCGGTGGCTTTGATGTGCTTTTTGTCGTCAACATAGAGGAATGAAAACCAGGACGCGGAATTGGCAAGAATATTTCGTGTAGACAAGGAAAGGTCCAAGGAGGTTGTATAAAGGCGGCCGCGGCGGGCGTCCCGCGTGGGCAAGGCGCTGTCGAACATGCTGTAGCCTAGAGCGCTGCAGGTGGCCACGTGGGCCGGATGACCAATACCCAGCGCGTGCAGCGCATGGCCATCGGGCACCAGGCTGCGCACATATGCGAGCATCTCCACGACCAAATTGTTGTCGCCATCCAGCGGCCAGCCGCCATAGCCGTAGCCATCGAAGCCCATCTCAAGCAGTGCGCCGGCGCACTCCTGACGCAGTTCACGCGAGCCGCCGCCTTGGATCACACCGAAGAGCAGCGGACGCTTGTTTTCCTCGGTAAACGATTTGCCCGCTGCCAGCCGCTCGAATTCGGCCTTGCAGCGCTGCGCCCAGGCGATGGTGCGCTGCACCGAACGTTGCTGCTCGGCCAGCGGATCGTCCACATGGGTGCAGTCGTCCAGACACATGATCACGTCGCTGCCATAGCTCATTTGCAGCTGCACGCACTTTTCGGGCGTCAGCTTAAATTTGCGCGCCGCGCCTTCCGGGCGAAAGAGAATGCCGTCTTTGGTCAAGGCGCCATTTTTGGCGTTTTGGCGAATAAGAGAATAGGCTTGGAAGCCGCCCGAATCGGTCACAATGGGGTGCGGCCAGCCGCTCATTTGATGCAGCCCGCCCAGCGCCTGCACGGTGGAGGAACCGGGGTGCTGCATCAGGTGGAAAGTGTTCATGACTAGCCCCTGCACGCCGCATCGCGCCAAATCGTGACTATCCACGGCGCGCACGGCGCCCAGCGTGGCGTCGGGCAAGAAGGTGGGTAAGGGGAGAACGCCGTGGGGCAACTGCAGGGTGGAGACATTCATCGTTTATGCCCTGATCGGAGAAATGAGCTTGGGCGTGGATGAACGCAGGTTTACGCTGATATAAATGACCGTTTCAGCTAAATATTTTGTTTCAAACCGACAAAAATCAGCGTGCATCTGTGAAATCCGTGTACAAAACATAAAACTCCGCATACGGGCTAATCGCAAGATTGTTCAAATGCGGCCGCTACGACTGCAACGCACGGCGGATAGGCTGACTGCAAATGTGATGATTTCGGGCGCCGTGCATCGCAGTCTTCGCTATTTGAAAGGTCTTGGGATTAATAGGCCTGCTTGAGCGCGCGCCGCAGATCGCGGTCGGACTCGCGCTTGCTGATGGAGGCGCGCTTGTCGTAGGTGTGCTTACCGCGCGCTAGGCCGATTTCCACTTTGGCCAGCCCTTTGGCGTCAATATACATGCGCAGCGGCACAATGGTCCAGTTGCGCTGGGTGGCCTGGCCGTGGATGCGGTTGATTTCGCGCTTGTGCAGCAGCAGCTTGCGCTGGCGCACTTCGGGGTGATTGTTGCGGTTGCCGTGTTCGTAATGGGCAATGTGCACATTCATGAGCCACGCTTCGCTGTCGCGAATCAGTACAAAGCCATCGCGCAGGTTGACGCGCCCCGCCCGCACCGATTTGATCTCGGTGCCGGTCAGCACAATGCCGGCGTCGAACGTTTCTTCGATAAAATAGTCATGGCGCGCTTTGCGGTTGGTGGCCACCGTGCGCGGGCCATGCGGGATGCCGTTGGTGTTAGAATTCTTGGCCATGAGTGGTGTGTTTATTGCTATGTTGCTTTATTGCTGTATTGCTTATTGCTGTGGCAGAGAGCAATACAGCAATAAGCAATACAGCAATAAGCCTTCGATTCTATTGCGCGTTTAAGTATTCAATGGCCCGCGCCAGTTGCGGGTCGTCGCCGGCGATGCGCTGTTCGTCGGTCAGTTCAACAGGGATGTCGGGTTCCAGCCCGGCGCCATCGATGGTGCGGTCGTTGGGCGTATACCAGCGGGCAATGGTGACGCGCAAAAT
Organism: Caldilineaceae bacterium; assembly: GCA_041391125.1. Classification (GTDB taxonomy): domain Bacteria; phylum Chloroflexota; class Anaerolineae; order Caldilineales; family Caldilineaceae; genus JACKBC01. The sequence continues at coordinate 106,915 of JAWKON010000001.1, read as the reverse complement.
GCCGTTGTTGCTCAGCCGGTGTGGAAGCTGCACGCTGCCTTTGCCATAAGTGATTTCGCCCAGCAGTTGGGCGCGTTTCGCATCTTGCAGGGCGCCGGCCACAATTTCGCTGGCGCTGGCGCTGCCGCCGTTGACCAGCACCAGCATGGGAATGGTGGGCGCCACGGCCTGCCCTTCCGCCGGATAAACTTTCTCCGTACCGTCGGCAAAGCGTTCGATGAGCACATTGCCGTCTTCCAAAAACAGGCTGGTCACGGCCACAGCTTCGCGCAGCAAACCGCCCGAATTACCGCGCAGATCAAAGATGAGGCCGCGCGGGTTTTGGCTCAGCAAATCTTCCAGCCCTTGGCGCACCTGGCGGCTGGCGTTTTCATTAAAGCTGTTCAGGCGCACATAGGCGATATGTTGCGCATCGCCCACCATTTGGGCGGCGACGGTGGGAATCTCAATGCGATCGCGCTCGACCGGCACGTCTACCGGCACATTGGCGCCGCTGTGCAGCACGCTCAACAAGACCGTGCTGCCTTTTTCGCCACGGATTTTTTTGATTGCCTCGGTCAAATTGGAGCCAGCGAGCGGCTCGCCATCAATGGCCACAATTAGATCGCCACGGCGCAGACCGGCGTTCCAAGCGGGCTGGTTTTCAAATGGCTCGGTAATGCGCACGGCGTCGGCCTGCACGTCCCATTCCACACGGGCGCCGATGCCTTCAAAGCTGCCTTCAATGTTGCTGCGGAAAAAATCGGCCTCTTCCGGCGTCAAAAAAGAGGTGTTCGGGTCGTCCAAAAGATCGATGGCGCCCTGAATCGCGCCAAAGGTCATCTGTTCCGAAGACGGAATTTGGCCATAGAAATCGTGATACAGCAGATCCATGGCTTCCCAAAACACATCGAATTGCTGGCTCAGCCCCTCCACGGTGCGGGCCGAACTCGACGGCTCAACGGTGCGCCCGACGTCCGTTTTTGTGGAACTGACGGCCGGATTGGACATTTCCGTCTGGGCGCGCCACAGCCCAATGTTAAAACCAAGACCCAACCCGGCCGCAAAGGTGAGCAGCATAAAGAGGATGCCCGCCATGAGCGGCAGGCTATGACCGCCCACTTTTTCGCTACGCGGCTGTGCCTCACTGGTTGGTGTTGAAATAGCATCTTCTGGCCCAGTGGGCTCGGTATACGAGAGGCTAGGCTCGGAAAACGATTCGTTCAAAACTACAAAACTCCTACTCAATGTCATTAAGTGAACAGTCATCAGTGGTCAGTCATCAGTGGTCAGTCTCGAAGCGACACTGATGACTGAGCACTGAAAACTGCCTACTTTGACGCGAAAATGTTTAACTAAATGACATTAAACTCCTACTAATTCTTTAACACGGCCTCGATGGCTACGGGCAACGGATCCGTCCCCGGCTCAATCACAATATCGGGTGTGATGCCAACCTTGTCAATCTTCTGCTCCAGCGGCGTCAGCCAGATTGCATTGGTAATGTGGATGCTGCTGCCGTCGGCCAAGGGGAAGATGATCTGCACGCTGCCCTTGCCAAAGGTCTTTTCACCCACCAGCGTGGCGCGCTTATAATCTTGCAGCGCGCCGGCCAAAATTTCGCTGGCGCTGGCCGAAGCGCCATCCACAATGACCACCAGCGGCGCATCCCCCGCCAGCGTTTCGGCCGTGGATTCAAAGCGTTTCTCGGCGCCGTCGGCGCGCTTCTCCAGCATGATCAGCCCTTCGTCCAGCCAGTAATCGGCAATGCTCACCACCGAATCCACATAGCCGCCGGGGTTGCCGCGCAGATCCAGAATAAAGCGGTCAGCGCGCTGAGCGGTCAGTTCGGCAATGGCTTCGCGCATCTCTTCGGGGCTGCGGTCGCTAAAAAGGTGATGCTGGATGTAGCCGATGCGCGCCGTGCGGCGGCCCGCGGGCAGCTCGGCCCGCTCGATTAGGCGCCACTCCATGCTGGGCGTTTGGATCTCCGCCCGTACAACGGTGAAGATCAACTCGCGGGTTCCCCGACGCACCACCAGCTTTACTTCAGTATCAACCGGCCCGCGGATGAAGGCCACCACATTGTCAACGGGGATGGTCAGCGAAATGGGCTCATCGTCCACCTGCAAGAGCAGATCGCCATCCTGGATGCCGGCCTGGGCGGCCGGCTGGTTGCGCAAAGGCTTCAGGATATAGCCTGCATCGTTTTGCTCGATTTGGGCGCCGATGCCGCCAAAGCGCCCTTGCAGATGATTGTTATCGATTTCGTTCGTTTCCGGCTCGACGAAGTAGGTGTAGGGGTCTTTAAACGTTTCCGCCAGCCCGCGAATTGAACCATAAATGCGCTGCTGGGAGTCCGGCTTTGTGTAATAGAAGTTGCTTTCTAGCGCATCCCACACCTGCTGGTAAACCAGCGCGGTGTCCGTATTGACGTGGGTTAAGCGGATAGTGGCCAGGCTGTCCATAGACGCATCTGGGCTTGTTACATCCGCCGCAGTAGCGGTCGTTTGCTCCAGATTAGTGCTGCCGCCACCCAAATCGGCCCGCGCTTCGGCGCGGCCGCGGCTGAGGGACGCTGTCAACTCTCCACTTTCCAGGGTTGAATGCAAAAGTGGATAGCTCACGTAGCCCAGCCCAAAAAAGAGCAACGCGGCCGCCACGACGGTCAAAATAAAAGGGATGATTTTGGAACGTCTCGTCATCGCTTTATTTTACCATAGGCGGCTGGAATGGAATATTGCAGAATTATCAATTTTACAATCGTTAGGTAAAGGGGCGGGTGGCGGGTGGTGGATAAGCATAGTTCACGTCAAGATACTGAGAAGCAAAGGCGTCTTGGCGCGATGGGATGATTTTGTAATCTCGATGACCAATGCAGAAAGCAGGTATTACGTGACCGACGCGCCGGGGTGGACGGGGAGGCGGGGGGTGAGTACGCTGGGGAGCGACGCCGTCTGCCGCGCCGGCGCGCCGGTCACAGAGGTGGGATGCGAAGAAGGTTTCTATTCAATCGAGTGTACCCTGAGCTTGTCGAAGGGTACACTCGATTGAACAAATAATTTACAGCTTGAGACCGCTGAGCACCACGCCCGAAATAAAATAGCGCTGGGCCGCCGCAAAGAGCGCAATGACCGGAATGGTCATAATGGCCGCCGCCGCCATGAGCAGGTGGTCGCGTGGGTCCGTGGTCTCTAGTGGGATATATTGGAAATAGCGCAGCCCGACCGCCGCCGTGTAGAGCTGCTGGCGGTTGAGATAAATAAAGGGCGCAAAGAAATCGTTCCATTCATTCAAAAATTGCAAAATGGCCACCGTGGTCAGCGCCGGCTTCATGAGTGGCGCAATCACGCGCCACAAAATATGAAACGGATTGGCGCCGTCAATCAGCGCCGCTTCATCCAGATCGCGCGGGATGCTCATAATAAACTGACGCAGCAGGAAAATCATAAAGGCGCTGCCGCCCAGCCACGAGCCGATGGTCAGCGGCACGTAGGTGTTGATCATCTTGAGCTTGAACCAGAGCAGATACTGCGGGATCAGCGTGACCGTGGCCGGGATCATCATGGTGCCGAGCATGAGCACAAACCAGAGGCCTTTGCCCACAAAGTTGAAGCGCGCAAACGCGTAAGCCGTCATGGTGGCGGTGATGATGGTGCCGGGGATGGTGATGGCCACGATCAGCAGGCTGTTGAGCAGCCAACGCGCAAAGGGCACCGCCTGGAACACGTCGGCATAGTTGCTCCACCGTGGCGTGGCCGGATAGAAGTGAGGCGTAAATGAGCGCAACTCCTGCCACGTTTGCAGCGAGCTGGAAGCAGTCCAATAGAGCGGAAAGGCGAACATGAGGCCGGCTACCGTCAGCAGAATATAGGTGATGGCGCGCTGTGTGCGCTGGCGCTGCCGAATGGTCGCCGACGTGCTGCGATCAATGGTGATGCTCTGCGTTCTGCCCGCGGTGGTTGAGGAAGTTGCCATCGAAGCTTATTCTCCGTAATAAAAGACCCAACGTCTGGACATGCGCATCTGCAAAATCGTCAGCCCCACAATGATCAGCGCAAAGAACCAGGCCAGCGCCGCGCCGTAGCCCATGTTGAAATAGTCGAACGCTTGCTTCCAGATGTGCAGACTGAAGAACCAGGTGGCATAACCCGGCCCGCCTTCAGTGGCTACAAAGGCGGCGGCAAAGGTTTGCAGGGCGCCGATGATGCCCAGCACCGTGTTGAAGAAAATGGTGGGCGTGAGCAGCGGGATGGTGACGTGGCGGATGCGATGCCAGGTGCCGGCGCCGTCAATGGCGCAGGCGTCGTACAGCTCTTCGGGAATGCCCTGCAAGCCGGCCAGAAAGATGATCATCTGCGTGCCGCCAATGCTCATCCACAATCGCATGAGGATCAGCGATGGAATGGCCCACTTGCTGTCGCTAAACCAGCCGGGCGGATCACTCATGCCCCAGCCAATCAACGTTTGATTGACAATGCCAAAGTTGGTATCGAGCAGCCATTTCCAGAGCATCGCCAGCCACCAGCGGCACCAGCGACGGCATAAAGAAGAGCGTGCGATAGACTGAAATACCTTGAGCTTCTGGTTGAGCAAAAATGGCCAGAAACATAGAGCCCAATATGCCCAGCGGTACGCCCAGCCCGGCAAACAGAAGGCGCCAGAGCGAAAGCCAAAACAGGTCGTCATCTGTAAACATCTTCTGCTATTAATTGTCGTTTGGCAAAACCGGTGCTGGGATTACGATCATATTTGGTCAAGCTCAAATAAAGCGAGGCCAACCCCGGTCTCTCCAAGAGCCCCAAAGCAATCAGCCACGGCGTGAGGAACAGATAGCCATACAAATTCTCGCCGCTGGGCCGGCGACCAACGTTGACCGACGGATTGGCTGCGCTTGCCATGTGGCACTCCGTTAACTGCGTGAAGGGGAGAAAGGGTGAAAGGTGTGCGGGATATCTAACTGCGGACGCCCCCTTTCTCCCTTCCCTTCCCCCTTTCTTCTTCCCTACGCCGGGTTCATGTCCAACACATCCTGCACGGACGTGTAAAGCCTTCCAAGCCCCGCTCAAACGGGGATAGTCTTTGGGGTCGGAGCAGAATCTGGATGTGCTGTCCGATGGCGTCGGTATATTCGCGTCCGCGTGAGCTGGCAGGGCGTAGGCCGGAATGCCATTTCCAGGTTAGGGACGAACCATTCGTGAACGGGATCTTGCTTGATCAATTCATCCAACACATCCGGTCGCAATAAAGTTGGCGCCCTGCCCGGCTACCAGATTGAAACCGATGCAGCTATTAAAATCGGTAATGTGTTTCAGAAAGCATAGACTTCGTCGGTGGATGCTCGGTGCCGGCGTTCATATTCCGGTGCCGCGTGATCTGGCTGGGGAATTTGCCATCTTTGGTAAAAGAGTCCCTGCCAGGCTTCGGCGGAAGATATACTCGGTATATCGCGCCAAAGTTGTGTTGAGCGAGCCGCCCCAGTTCATGGTCACTTTGTTCCTGGTTAGCGCGGCGGCGTTGAGTCCATCACCGGGCGCGGGCATCACGCCATCCGTCACGGCTGCAACTATAGGAGCCAACGGTGCGGCCTGAGCGTTTTCATCATCCATGATCAGCATTTGCGCTCGCATCGATAAAGCTGGTGTTCCAGATGCGGCAGAGGACGGCCACCGCGCTTTCACCATAGGCAAAGGCCAGACCGAAGCGCTCGTTCTCTTTGTAGAAGGAGCGCGCCCATTCGCCATAGGTGTCCATGGATGTCTCATGGCCGGTCAGGGTCGGGCGGCTCAATGCCCGCTTCTGTCAAAGTGCTTTTTATTGATGACCAATGTGTCCTGGCCGGCCCAGCCCCAGCTTGGCAGACCATAGAGTTTGTCCTGATAGTGTTGGAGCACCATAAACTGCTCGAACCACTTGGCTTTGGTCCAGGCTGTCGGCATCGGCCAAATCTTTGGATGGGGCCAATAATGTCGGCATTGATGGTGCTTTCAGAAATGGTAGTGGAGGGGTCAAAGGCAATGATGTTGCCCAGCTGGCGGCGTGCATGGCGTACATTTTGCCATAGTTGTCCTGGCTGGCTGGAGCTGGTCAGCGGGCGATCGATGCCAGATGCGTTGGGTTCAATGGCTTTGAAGGTGTCGATGCGCTCTTCGTTCCAGCCGGTGCCGGGACCACGGAAGGTGTCCCAAACCAGGTTGATTTCGCCGCCAGCCGGGCGGTCGGCGCCGCCACCGTCACTGCCAGGTGCGGCGGCAGGAGCCAAGCAGGTTGCCAGCAAATCCAGCGCAGCAAACTGGCGCTGCTGTTTCTCAGAAAATCGCGTCGCGAGATGGGGTTCGACATCGGGTTTCCTCCTTGATACTGGTTTGAAACTGATTAGATGGCAGGGGATTTAAAATTTGGTATACCAACTAGAGCATCGAATTTTGATATGGTATCGGTAACATTTTTTGGATTTGAACTTGGGATGGCATAGGATTGGATGAACGTACACAAACGAGCTTATCGTTCTGAGATTTGTGTCATTTCCAATCGTGCAGTCTATTTTTAGTTTTGTTTTTCGCTGTTTGGTATACCAATTACATCACAAGTGGAAGCATATCGCAATGCAGTAATTGCTGGGAGGTTTTCGCTTTAGAGCAGATTTTTATGAGGCGGTGAACTCGCAATCGGCGAAAGCATTAAAGAACCGATCGCAATTTATCCTCAAAGCATTTGGGGAGTAGTTGCAAAAAATATGAAATGAGAGATCGTGAAGTCGACTTCGCTCAGAAGTCGAACTTCTACACATTTATCAGTTAAGCTCTAATGCTCCGCATTAACGCCGTGGCGCCGGTGCATTCCGTGGCGGTCGATTTGCGCCAGCCGAGGTGCGCATCCATCGGGAGTGGCTGACCAGGGTTCGCGCCGCCCGCAAAGCCGTTGACAATTTCCCCAATCGTATTCAAACACCCACGCATTCGTCGCCGTTAACCAGCATTGCTTGCCGCGCCGGCCACCCCAGTCACATTGCTCTCCGCCACCGCACCGCGATAGCACCATGTAGGGAAAGGTATCGGTGGCAAAATAAGCGTAGCTGCCATCCGCCAAATACATGCCGTTACATTCATCCAAATCGCCCGCGCCCGGTACATATTCGTGACGCTCCCAGGCGTTGCTCAAATTGGGATTGGCGTCCACCCAACTGCTCTGCAATTCCTTGATGCGGCTGCACGCGTCATCCTCGCACACATAGGGCGCCAGAATGGGGAAGCCGTCAAAGGCGTAGGCCACCACCCGCCCCACATTCTGGACCGTGGGCTGCGACAGCCCCTCAAAAATACAGTCGGGCCGAGCATGGAAATGATAGTCGCCGCGCTGCGCCGTGTGGCCATTGCAATAGTCGAGGATGCCATCTAAATAGGGATCTTGGGAACCGTCCCTGGGCGCCTCGGTGGGGCCAAAAATAATGAGCCCGTTGACGCTGACCGCCGATCCGCCCACCAGCGGCACGTCCGTGGTGCTGTCCGCCACGGTGGGGTTGAGCGGCAGGCGGAAGGTGTAATTCTGTGCCGCCAGTCCGTTGGGCGTAATCTGCACAAACTCGAAGTTGGGGATGTTATTGGTCTGCACCACCATTTCGCTGGCGCTGCACGTCACGTTGAGTTCGGGGTCCGGGTAGGCGCTGTTGGCCGGGTGCGGCTGCACGTCGATAAATGTTTCATCGGGGCAGGCGTCGCCGGTGGGCTGTGTTGTGGGGGCGGCCGTGGGCGCCGGCTGGGCCGGACTGGTCGGCGTGGACGTAGGCTGTTCCGCCGGCTGGCTGATGCCACCGCCCGTGCGCACCAGCGGCAGGACGATCGAATCCTGGGCCAGGGCTGCGGCTACGCCTAAAATGAAGCAGATTAGTGCAATCGAAATTGCCACAATGATTGTTTGTACTTTAGACATTTGAGACTCCTGTAAAATTGTGAATTGTAAATGGCGAATTGCTAATTGTGGGGTGGCTGCGGCGCTGCTCGGTTAGAAGCATGTCACTCTGCAAGAGTGACCTACGCCAGCCGCGCGCCCGTTGACTAGCTACCCAATCTAACTTCTACGGTGGCCGAGCTGGTCAGCGTGCGCAGGATGGCGCGGGCGGCTTCGCTTTCGGTCATGTTGACAAAATCGACGTCGTCCAACAGGCTGCCCAGCGTACGGTGCAGCGTGATCTGAGCGTCCACCATGTTGGCTAGTTCGATAGCGGAGGGGGAGTCGGTGTGCAGGGCTAGTTCAATCATGCTGCCCCAGGCCAGGTTGCTGCTGATGGTAAATGGCGTCGGCGTGTGAGTATTGGGCGCCAAATAGGCGCCGCTGAGATAGAGCGCGCGCCCCACCATCTCAATATCGGTAGGCTGGTTGGCGGCACTTTCTGGCGCGTAGGCGGTCAAATAGTGAAGTTGACAATAGCTTGGCTCATCGCCAAAATGGGCGTTCACGGTGGTGGTCACAGGCTCCGTCAACGACTCGACCAGCGGCTGGCCAATTTGCGAGCGGTCGTGATCGCCGCCATGCCCGGCTTGGGCCACCTGTGGCGCAAAGGGCGCAACCAATGGCGCCAACACACTCTGCTGCGTGGTGTGCTCATGCGCGCACGACACAAGCTGCGCGCCGCCCACCACCGCATAGCCCTCGGTGATGTGGACTTGATAGCCCAGCGCCGTGGTCACCGTCCAGCCGCGGCCATCGGCATCCGGCGTGGCCGCGCCCCATTCCCACGCAAAATGATAGGTGATCTGGCCGGTTGCGGTTGCATCCGATTGACCGGCTCCGCGTGTTGACGTTGCCGTTGACGCGGGCGCAGCCTGCTCAACTTCTTGAGCGCTGGCCGCATCGAGCCACAGATGATAAACAAGAATGGGCGCCAGCACAGCCATGCAAGCCGCGGCCAATAGGCTGGTGAACCAGGTGGATTTGTGGAGAAACATGGGATTGTCCTTGGTATGTTGCGTATCGAGTATTGAGTATTGGGTTGACCGGTTGAATCGCTTGTAACTAGGCAAGATGCTCAACCAGTTTACTCAATACTCGATACTCAATAACTTTGTAAGGACAATTTTAGCGGGGACTTATTGGGAAGATGTTAAGCGGATTAGGTGGAGTTATTGCGTTTCACACCGTTTGCGGATAGGTGCGCTGCCAGCCTTCTTTGCCAAAGGTGGGGTCGCTCCACAGGCTGTTGCCGCTGTAGACGCGGCTGGCGGCGTGGGAATCGGTGGTGAATTGAAGCAGTTGGCGCGTTAGCTCGCCGTCCAGCCGCCGCAATTGCGCGGTATAGGCGGGGTCATTGATCAGGTTCTGCTGCTCGTGGGGATCGGCGGCGCGGTTGAAGAGTAGCTGTTCGCCGGTGCTGTATTTGGCCAGCCGCCACTGTCCGTCATCGATCATCCAGCCGCTGGAGGTCATGCCGATGATCTGCTGGCGCGGGGTCGAACCGGGCAGGTTGAGAGCGGGCAGCGGCATAGCGTCCATGTGCGGGGGCACGGCGCAACCGGCCAGCGCCAGCAGCGTGGCCGTCACGTCGCCCAGTTGGACCAGGCCATCGTATGTTTTGGCCGCGGGCGTGTAATCGGCAAAACGTTCCGGCACGCGCACCAGCAGCGGCACGTGGATGCTGGCTTGATAAAAGCTGCCTTTGCCGATCAGGTCATGGTCGCCCAAATAGTCGCCGTGGTCGCTGGCAAAGATGATGATGGTGTTTTCGAGCAGGTTTTGCGCGCGCAGCGTCTCCAGAATTTCACCCACCTCATCGTCGATCTGCTTGACCAACCCGGCGTAATGGGCGCGGATCTTGCGTTTGTGCGCTTCGGTAAATTCGGTGTAATCGACGCCGTTCCAGGCGCCGCGGTTGCCGTCGATGTTGCTTTGGCGCAACTGGGGCGCATCGCCCGGCACGCAGGAAATGGGGGTCGGCATGGCGGCTGGGTCAAATTGCGCCAGATATGCGGGCGTGGGGTCGTATGGACAGTGTGGGCCGGGGAAGCCGACCATCATGGCAAAGGGCTGTTGCTGGCCCCCTGCCGCTGGCGCAACATAAGTGCGCAAGAAACGACATGCTTCCCGCCCCACAAAGCCATCCCAGGTCAACTCGCGCGGCATTTTGTTGAGGATGGCGCCGCGGTTTTCGAAATAGCCCTCGTGCTCGTTGCCGTGATATTTGCGCTCGCCGTGGGCCGCCAGCTCATGAAAATAGTCGTCGCGCACGTGGATCCAGCGCTTGTCTTCGCAGGCCACGCGATATTGGAAGCCGTGCTTGATGTCCCACGGGTAAAAGTGCATTTTGCCCACTGCCGCCGTGTAGTAGCCCGCTGCCGCCAAGATTTCCGGCCAGGTGTGGATGCCGCACTGGGCCAGGTCCGGGCGCAGCCACTGGCCGTTGTCGGTCACGCCGTTACGGATGGCGTTCATGCCCGTCAGCAGCGAGGCGCGCGCCGGCACACAAATGGGCGAAATCGAATAGGCGCGCTCGTAGCGGATGCCAGCGGATGCGATTGAATCGATGTGGGGCGTGTCGATAAACGCGGCGCCATAGCAGCTCAAAAAATCGGCGCGCAACTGATCGGGCATGATGAAGAGGAGATTGGGTTGTGTGGTCATAAAACGATTATGCCACAATTTACTGCACCCGGCGATTTCACGCGTGCATAAATGGGGTTTCCCTTGACAACTCTTGATTCCTTGATTACAATTTTTCCATGATTACAACAGTCACTGGGAAAAACCAAATAACAATACCGGCCCAGCTAGTCAGAGCGCTAGACATTCAGCCCGGTACGCGGATTGATTGGTCGATTGGTGCAGATGGCGTTCTGATTGCCCAAGTGTTGCCGCAGCGCGGGGTCCTGGCCCGGGAAATTGCCGGCATGGGCCGAGCCTGGTTGGCGAAGGGCGACGATCCAGTTGCCGAATTGATTCAAGAACGTGCGCAGGAAGATGCAGAAGAAGGTTTGCTCTGATGTATTTATTAGATTCTTCGGCATGGCTGGTGCATCTTTTTGCAGAGGCGGGGGCAGAGCAACTTAATCAGCTCTTTGATGATTCTGAGGCCGAAATCAATATTTCGGTCCTTTCTATCCCCGAAGTATACGCACGACTGCGTGCGCTGGGCAGCGAAGAGAAGTGGTCTGATGTATGGAATGCCTATTCAACGGTGTTCTCGAACATGCTGTCAGCCGATCAAAGCATTGCTCAACAGGCAATTATGCTCCGTAGCAATACACCTCAACGTCTTCCAACGATTGATGCATTAATCGCTGCAACGGCAGTTGTTCATGGGTTGACCTTGGTGCATCGCGATCCGCATCTGGCCGCGATTCCACCTGCGCTCTTGACGCAGATTTATTTACCCTCAAAAGCGCAATAAAAGGTTCGAAACTTACCACCAATCTTTGCGCGAACGCGGATCCATAAAGGTTCCATTGTCGCGCACGCTGACACGGATTTCGCTGCTGGCGGCGCTGCCCACCACATCGCCATTATGCAATGCCGGCAACTGGTGGCGACCGCCCGCATTGCTGCTGCGATAGAGGGTCAGCAGATTGGGGTCTACGCATAGATTTTCCAAATGGACCGTGTATCCGGCGGCGGCGGAGCCTTCGCGCGTATAGTTCAGCGTCAGCCGTGCCGGTTCGGCATAGAGCACCGCTGCCACATAGCCGCCGCCAAAGATTTGCGGCTGGCGGGTGGGGATGAATCTTCACCCAGAGACGTGGCCATGCCGATGCTGCAGGTCTGTTTGACCAGCAGATCGCCCCGGCAGCCGGCGCCGCCGCAACCCCAATTCCAATCATCATAAACCTGATGCGTCGAGGTGAAAGTAGGCACGTTATTATCGCCAAAGAGCCCATTGAGTTTGGGCGTTGAAGTCGGCGGGGCCAGAAATGTCCACCAAACTGAGGGCGGCGTATGCTGGGCGCTGAGCTGCGCAGGGCCAAACGAGGTCCCCGTGAGCATAATGGCGTGAAGCATCTACACTCACCATGTCGATGGCCGTGTATTGCCGACCGGACTGCGCCGGACGACATGGCCCCGCGGGTTGCGCCGATATTGCGCCTGCGCGCCGGATGACGATTGTAGCGTGGCTGCCCTCACCGACTGCGTCTTCCGGAGTGGTTGTGGGCGGTGGCGGCGGAATGTCGACTGCATTTGCACGGCATCCAATGCGCCGGCCGTTTGCACCAGCTCGTCAAAGATCCAGCCGCTTTGCTCTTGAATAACTTGCCACCAAGTGCGTCGCTGCCAGGGCCGTGATGGTAAATTGCTGGCCGCTGGTGGCCTGGTGAAGAACGGATACGTGTAGGGACCGGCGCGCACATTGACGAGCGCGCTTTTTGATGGTGAGAGCGGGTTGAGAAATGGCTGCGGCCGCAACATTGCGCTGGCCAAGCGGTGAAGATGACTGATCAATGGTTAGGACTGGCGCCGCAGCCGGTTGAAGATTGTCTGCGCGGCGCTCGATGTCGGCGCTATTTTGGGATTACTGCGGCGGGGCGATTGTCTGGCGTAGCGGCTTGGGCGTCGGCGGCTCGCAGCCGGTAAGGTCGCGGGTGCGCTTATGCGCATCTGGCTGTGAGGGGGATTCTCCGCGTTGGCCCACATTGCGCACGTTAATCACGGCCATGGCGAAGGGGGCGCCGGCGGCAGACCGACCGGCCTGATCTGCATTGGCGGGAATAGTGGGGATACCCGCCGCTTCGGCGCGCAGCGGATGATCCGGCCAGGTTTTTATTGATGGCGACCGTCGTGCTGGCTAGCGCTAGCACCGTCGCTATAAAAATGATGATAAATCGCATAATCGTTTAATCCTGGTAACTATTCAGCTACCCGAGGCCTGAGCTTGTCGAAGGCCGCCGCCCCTGAGCTGGTCGAAGGGAGCGGCTGAATAGTTACTCAATCCTGCCGCAGAGTATAACGATGATGCGGAAAAGTGGAAAATCGGCAATGCCGCCGTTTTAAATGGAACTCGATTATTCGGTCTCATTTGTGGGCAAATTATAGTCGCCCCATTTGCCATTAAACGATGCGGCAAACATTTCAGCATTGGTGCAGCCCGGCGGCGGCGCGTTTTTCCAAATGGCGGCGTTGTTCTGCCGTATCGGCTGGCGTTATTACATGCGCTGCACGCTGAGAATGCGCACGCTCTGCACATCGCCCATTTTATACGGCACCGTGCGCCCCACAAATTTGCCCAAAATCGCTTTGGCCAACGGCGTATTGGCGCCCAGTAAATTTTGCTCAATATCGGCGGACTGTTCGCGCACCAGCGTAAAGCGCATCCGCTCGCGCTCGCCATCCTGGCTGATCAGCTCAATTTCAACCAGACAGCCAATGCCGACCTGCTCTGCGGGATTTTGTTTGGTTTCTGCCGTCATGAATAGCTCCGTAAATCGATCGAATTACAAAACTACAAAATATATCATTGATCGCGAAATAATTTAAGGGTAAAATGGCAATGACAGATCGAATTGCACATGCGTGTGGGATATTTAAAGGTCAAATTATGTCAGAGCGTGATATTACACGGGTCTACCGAGAAGCGACGCCAGAAGAATTAGCCAGGCATCAGCAGATTCGCCAGCAAATCCAACAAGAGATACCGGAGATGCGCCACCGCGCGTGCGAAATGCTGGCCGCTCAACCGGACCTCAAGTGGTTGAGCCGCTTTGGTTTCGATACGGCTGGAAACTGCCCCAGCCTACTCAACCGCCGCTCGCCTTGAGTTTCCAAAGAGCCATCATCTTTTATGCCCACCGAATCAGAACACCCATATAGTCCTCCGGCTGCGCGCTCAACCTCTCGTGAATTGTCAGCGCCGCATCGGGCGCAATCGTGTGGCTGATCAGCGCCTCGCTGCGGATGCGCCCGCTGGCAAAGAGGCTGCCCAGCAGCCGCAAATTTTCAGCGCGGCTCCAGCGGATGCCTTGCGCATAGTCATGCCCCTGCGCCATTTCGTGGGCGCCGATTAGCCGCACGCGGTTGCGATGAACCAGCGTGTAAACATCCAGTTGATCGACCGGACCGCGCGTGCTGCCCAGCAGGACGACACGCCCACCAATGGCCACCGAGTGTAGCGCCGGCACGACCACCGCCGGATTGCCGGTGGCCTCCACCACTACATCGGCGCCGCGCCCGCCGGTCAATTCGCGGATGGCTTTCGGCGCGTCAACGATATTGGTATCCAGCGTCGTAACGCCATATTCCTCAGCAATCTCCAGCCGGGCGGCAATGCGGTCCACGCCGATGATGGGGTGGGCGCCGTTCAGATGAAAAAGCTGCGCCGCCAGATGCCCCACAATGCCCTGTCCATAGACCGCCACCGATTCACCCAGTTGCAGCGGCGCCACGCGCACCGCCGTCAGCACAATGCTGGCCATGCGCATAAAGCGCCCTGGGCGTCGCTCACTTCGTCCGGCAGGATTACCGGCGGACGCTGGCGTACATCAACGGCGGCGGCGGTGCCGTGCGCCGCCATCAGCAGCAGCGCTGGCCCAATTTGAGCGTCGGGTAAAGTTCCGAAACGCTGTCGCCCATTGCCGTCACGCGGCCCACAAATGCATAGCCCGGATGAAAGGGGATAGTCTGAAAGGTGGGGTTCGCGGATGTGAAATTGGTATGCGTGCCGGTGTAGATGGCCAGTTCCGTCCCCGTTGACCAGCGAGCAGAGCGCTTCGGCCACAATTGTGTAAGGGTCAGGCCGGTCGGGTATTTCGAAAGTTTCCCATACGACCTGGCGGACGGCAGGGAAGAGCAGTCGTTTGGCGAGCATCGTGTTTAGTCCTTTTGGGTATGAATGGCACCCGACAGGGAGTCAATTCTCGACTGACGGCAAAAGGCTCCCGCCGGTTGAAATCCGGCGGCTGCTATGGCAAACCTGCTCAAGCAGGTTGGGTGTGGCGAGCCAACAGGGCTTCCGCCTGTTTCCTATGCCAGCCGCCGACTTTTAATCGGCGGAGGTTTTGGGCGCCGGGAATTTATTCCCCGCGCTGTTCCATGCCCATTCACATCTGAATGATTCGGCCAATGGCGGCAGCCGTCTCGGCAAACGAAGCCACATCGGGCGGCACTTCGCTGATCATGGGGCCGTCGTAGCTGAGGGCGCGCAGTTCGCGGTTCATGGCCGCGTAATCCACTTCACCGGCCAGCAGCGCCGGCCAGCCGCCGTTGAGCGCCCGCCCTTGCCAATCCTTGAGATGCACCATTTTGATGTGCGACCCCACAATGCGCACCCAGTGGTGCGGATATTGAAAGACGGCCATGTTGCCTGGGTCAAAATAGAAGCCAATGTAGGGGCTGCCCACCTCATCCAGAAAGTGCTTCATTTCCAGCGGGCTAAAGAGAAAACCGTTCCACACAAATTCCACGGCCAGCGCCACTTTCAAGTGCTCGGCGGTTTCCGCAATTTGTTGCAGCGCCCGCACGCCATTGCGATAGGCGTCATCATAATAGAGATCGGGGCGCAGCCGGCCCAGCGTGTGCAGCGTGCAGCCAATGCCCATCTGCGCCGCCGCCCGCAGACCGATCTCCGTTTCGCGAATGCTGGTCTGCTGCGCCGCGCCGGCATCGAGCAGATTGCCGGTGCAGTGGCTGTGCGTCATCGAGACCAGCGCCAGCCCGTGCGCATCCGCGGCGTCCACAATCCGCGCCAATTGATCGGGCGTACTTTGCGGCGTCAAATCGCCCTGCTGCTGCATACAAAGCTCCACCGCTGCATAGCCCGCCGCCGCCGACTGCGCCAGAAAGTCCGCCAGCGACAGCTCGCGGGTGATAAGTTGAGAGATGCCGATTTGCATAGTTGGGCCTTTCTTTTACCGGACAAGATGACAAGATGAAGAGATGACTGGGTGACGGAGCGTGTCGAAGTCACCTTGTCATCCGGTCATCTTTTCATCTTGTCATCTTTTCATCTTGTCATCTTGTCATCCGGTCACCCTTTCACCAGCGAATCTCCTGCACCGTCCCCACGCGACCGGAGCGCAACACCGCCTCCGCCACGGCCACGGCTTTGATGGCTTCGGCACCGGGCGATTGGCAGGTGGTTTCGCCGCGAATGCAGGCCAGGAAGTGTTCGGCCTGGCGGATGTACATGTCTGTGAAGGTACCCGCGGCTTTGATCAGCGTCTTTTCGCCGCTGGCATCTGTAAAGCAGCAGTAGAGCGTGCGCCCTTTTTCATCCTCATCCACTGGAACGCCGCCCGTCCCAAATTGGATGTAGCCGTTGGGGCCAATGACATCGGCCAGCGAGTTGCCGCGGGCCGCCCAGCTCCAGGAGATGAGCAGTTGGTGTCCCGCGCGATAGCGGATCACGGTGGAGCCGGTGTCAATGGCGGTGAAATCCGGGTTCAATTTGAGGGCGGCGGTATAGACGCTTTCCGGCTCACCAAAAACTAAGTTGGCAAAGTCATAATTATGAATGGCGCCGTCGATGAGCGGACCGCCGCCCAGCGCGTCATCCATAAACCAGTTGTTGGCGTGGACGTGGGCGCGGGCGTCGCGCCAAAGGATGGGCGCGCCCAGCTTGCCCGTTGTCACATAGTCGCCCCAGGAGAGCCAGTGCGGGTCAAAGCGGCGACAGTGGGCCACCATGAGCAGCGTGTTGGCGCGCGCGGCGTCCTCGATGATCTGCTGGCATTGGGCCACTGTGCGCGCCATGGGCTTTTCCAGCAGCACGGGCACGCCCGCCGCCAGCACGGTCGACGCTACTGCTTGATGATAGCCGGTGGGCACGGCGATGACCACGCCATCCACCTGCCCCTGCGCCAGCATTTCCTGCGGCGTGGCAAACAGTTGGGCGTCGGGGTAATCCTGGCCGAAGCGGGCGCGCATTTCGGGCGCGGGATCAACCCCCGCTGCAATGCGGCAGCCGGCCGCCTGGGCAAAGGCGCGCACCTGGTACATGCCCATGTTGCCCAGGCCAATAAAACCGATACGGATCATATGGTGGTCCTTTCTAGGGAGAGGAACCGCAGATTTTGCAGAGACACAGATTTTTCTCCTCTTCTACTCTGCAATCTGGGCATATTGTGGTATCTTCTTGGAGACAAATTATATCATATCAGTAATCTGAAGACATCCAAGATGTATTGCCGTGTTTGGCATAATCCCTTTCACTTGTTATGGTCTGAGTCATATGACAACACCGAATTGGAATCTGATTCAATCTGAAAATCCCCATCTGAACTTTGACCACATTGCTCTGCTGGGAGAAGGCTGGGGCGCATGGACGTACCGCGTCAACCATGATTTTGTTTTCAAGCTGCCCAAACGCGCCGGCGACTGGGACGAGAACCTTACTGAACAAGCGGTATTGGCCTTTGCGCAGCCCCGCGTACCATTGACTGTGCCTGCGCCCGTTCTATATCGGCCAACCTCGGCGGGCTGGCCGCATGGCTATGCCGTCGCCACATTTGTGCCTGGTCAGCCCATTGATTTGCCCAATATGACCAAGACACAAAGGGCCGCGGCCGCCTCTGCGTTGGGAGGTTTTCTGCGGGCGCTCCATGCGCTGGAACCGGACGATGATCTGCGCGCCGTTCTGCCGCGCGAAGGCGAGATGGGCGAATTCCAGGAACTCGCTGAATTGGCCGAAACCAAGGTGTTTCCACAGCTTTCCGCGCGCGAAGCTGAACAGGCGCGGGTTGGGGTGCGCGGCTATCTGGCTGATGACGCAAACTTTTATTTTCGGCCCACGCTGATTCATGGCGACCTGCACCACGAGCATATTCTGACACAAGAGGGCGTTGTTACCGGCATCATCGATTTTGGCGACGCCCAATTGGGCGATCCTAATCGGGATTTTAGCGATTTTTTGCTCGAGCTGGGCGCCGATTTCACCATTGCCTGCGCCCACGCTTATGGACATCCCGACCCACAGGGATTGGTGGACAAGCTGTGGCGGCGTTCACTTTTTGGTTATTTGCACGACATCATGTTTGGGCCGGAATTTGGTCTGCCGGAAGACGTGGAAGGGGCGTGGGCCGGGTTGAGGGAGTGGGTGCGGCAGGCTGGGTAAACGCGCTGGGATAGACGTTATTCCGATTTAACATGACGATAGGACAAGATGACAAGATGACAAGATGACAAGATGACAGGATGAAATCGCCGTGGTCATCTTGTCATATCGTCATCTTGTCACACGAGTGCAAAACAAATCGGATTTAGCGCTAATATTGGAATTGTAAATGGTAAATTGTGAATGGTGAATTGTGAATGGATTGGCGGCGCGTCCGTTCTGTGCTAGAATGCGGCGAGAGACGGCATTCATTTCAAGAGGAAACTGACCATGTCTAAATTTGTCAAAATCAGCACCGAGCTGCGCGATCTGAACATGATCAAGCGCTCGCTGGCCGATCTAAAACTAAACTATGCCGAGAATCAGCGGTTTGTACATCGTTGGAGTGGCTACGATGCGCTGACCCCGTTGGTGGTGAAGACAAACCGCGCCCACTTTGGTCTGCGTTCGACCGATGACGGCGTATATGAAGTCATCGGTGACGACATGCAGATGAAGCAACTGCGCGCCACGCTCGACCAGATCCAGCAGCGCTATGCCTATCACAAAGTGTTGGCCGAGGTGGAACAGGCGGGCTTCAGCCTGGTGGAAGAGAAGACTGGCGCCGATAACGTGATCCGCCTCACCGTACGCCGCTGGAACTAGGAATATGATCAACAGATTGCACAGATGAGGCAGATTTTTTCTTCAGAATTTGTGCAATCTGTTTAATCTGTTGACCGCTACTATGAGGTTTACTTATGCAGAAGCAGGAAATTGAAATTACCATTCTGCCCGATGGCGCCATTGAGTATACGATCAAGGGCGTGAAGGGCGCGGCGTGCGAAAATATTAGCGCGCTGCTGGAGCAATTGGGCCAGTTGCAGCACGAGGAGCGCACCGGCGAATTTTATGAGCGCGATGAGGAGGCCCATATTGCCGTCGGCTCAAATTAGCCCGGTGGAAGCGGGCGCGTCGACGGCTGATGTGCCGGCGCCGCTCACTGATGAATGGCCCCAACTGCCCACCGAAACCGAACTCTACATTTTGCCCGACGGCCAGATCGTGATCGCCGATCTACCACTTGAACTGCAAGCCATATTGGCCACTTTGGGGCGTCCCGCCCCGTGCGAAATCGAGCCGCTGCCTCGCCATGACTGAAATCCGCCTGCTTGACGCGCTGCCCGCCGCCACCAAGATCACCCAGCTTTACCCCCATTTGGAGCTGTTTAGCGAAGGAGAACCGTCGCGCCATACCCTCTTTGTGATGGGCGGCGCTCCGCCGATTTCCCTCAGCGCGCTGAACATAGCCGGCGACCAATCTGCCGCGCACAATCAGCTTTTGCTCATCGATCCGCCGGCCGACGTGCGCAGCCGTTTTCGGCTGGAGGGCGATGTGGCCGCGCTTTTCACCGGCCCGCCGTTGGACGTGGGGCTGCCGGTGATGCAAACACAGCCGGGCGGCGTGGCGCATATTCGCATTGGCGAGCATTTTTTGGACATTTATGCACAGGGTGGTAGTTCGCAGGAGGGCGGCAATATTGTGGTGCTGCCAGCATTGGGCATTGTGTGTGGCGGCGTGTTTGCCAGCGATGTGGGGCTGCCGGCGGTGGCGCCCCATTCGGACGGCGGTGCTGAATCGGAGACGCTGCGGCTGCTGGCCCGGCTGGTCAAGCAGCGTCCGCTCCAGCTTTATATTCCGCAAGTAGGGACGCTCGGCGCAGATAGCGTCGAAGTGATGCGGCGGCTGGCGGCCGATGTGGCCTATCTGCACAACCTGCGCCGGGTGATTCCCGCGTTGGCGCAGCGCCATGATGGGCTGGAGCACGCCCTGGAGATGGCGGATGCGCTGCTGCCAGAGGGGCGGCGCAGCGCCATCGCCCGCCAATGTCATCAGAAAAATGTGCAGAATATGATGGGCTAATCGAACAGCGAGCCCCGCTGCGGCGCATCCGTATACGGCACATTCATATGTTCGTAGGCGCGGCGGGTGGCGACGCAGCGCCGCGCGGCGGCGGTCCAAAAAAGCCCAGTTGCAGCAAATAGGGCTCGACCACATCCATAATCGCATCGCCCTCTTCGCTAATGCTGGCGGCTAGCGTATCCAGCCCCACGGGACCGCCGCCAAACTTGCTGATGATCGAATCGAGCATCGCCGATCCAGGTCGTCCAACCCCAACTCGTCAATTTCCTGCAAAACCAGCGCCGTATGCGCAATTTCGCGCTTCAATGTGGCCATTGCTCATCACCTGCGCATAGTCACGCACGCGGCGCAACAGTCGCAATGCCACGCGGCGTCCCGCGCGAGCGGCGGGCGATTTCGTGGGCACCTTCCGGCTCAATGGGTACCTTGAGCAAGCTGGCGGCGCGGTCACAATTTCGGCAGTGGCATGGCCACTTCGTAAAGTCAGCGCTCCACCACGCCAAAGCGCGCCCGCAGCGGCGAGGTGAGCATGGCCAGCCGCGTGGTGGCGCCCACCACCGTAAAGCGGGGCAGGCTCAACTGGATGTTGCGGGCGCCCGGCCCGCTGCCCACCACAATGTTGAGCGAATAGTCCTCCATGGGGGGTAAAGCACCTCTTCCACCGCCGTGCGCAGCCGGTGAATTTCATCGATAAAGAGAATGTCGCCGGCGCGCAGATTGGTCAAAATGGCGGCCAGATCGCCGGCCTTTTCAATGGCCGGCCCGGCGCTTACTTTGAGGCTGCCCTGCATTCTTCGTTGGCCAGCACATAGCTCAGCGTGGTTTTACCCAGCCCCGGGCCCATACAGCAGCACGTGATCCAGCGCCTCAATCGCGCCATGCTGCCTTGACTAATATTTTGATCTTGTCGCGCAGCCGGTCCTGCCCAATCATCTCGTCCAATGTGCGCGGGCGCAGCGCGTGGTCCACCCGCTTTTCCGCCGGTTTGGCATCGGCGGAAACCGTCCGTTCTCGCCGTATGCTTTCGCTGTCGCTATTGGCGCTCAAACTCCGTTCGTCGGCCATTCCACACCCGATCTATGTTTGGGATTCACGATTTACGATGTACGATTTACGCGGTTTGATGCTCAACGAGATCAATTCGTAAATTGTACAGATCCCTAATCGCAAATAGGTTTGCACGTTTGTTCTATGTTAGCATTATAGCAGAAAAGCGCGAATCGAAATTAATGGTGATTTTGGCAATTTTAGCGCTTGACCTTTGGGGAAAAGCTGCTATAACCTTGTCTTATTTCTATACTCTCAGTAGACCGCAACGGGGCTTGGCGACAAAGGCGGCGGTTCCGATTTGTGACTCCGACCCTATTTTGTCCCGTTGCGATTTACTGGTACTATACTTTGCTCTGTATGAAAACCGTGGTTTGCTCTCTCTGGTAGAGCTTTCGAAAACTACGGTTTTCATCACAACCGCAGTATAAGCTTTATAGAACCATGTGTGCGGCTTCTCTGATGAATAGTCAAAAAACTCATGGCCTCGTCACAACCGCAGAATAATACGGTTATAGTTGAACCACCCAAATGCTCATTGGAGGTTGATTGTGCAGAAAGAAGATGCAACCAATAAGACCATGTCGAATGAACAGGCAAAATTGCTCGAAGAGCGCGCCATTGCCGAAGAGGAATTGAACACACTGCGCGAATTTATGTTGGCGGAGGTTGATATTGACCCCGAAGAGGGTGATGTGGAGATCTTTGAGCGTGAAAAGAATGCCGCCCTGATTGCCATTTTGGAGCGCAAAATCAAAGACATCGACGCCGCGCTGACCTCCATGGAAAAGGGCAATTACGGCATCTGCGAACGCTGCGGCCAGCCTATCCCACCCGAACGGCTGGAAGTGAAGCCCGACGCCACCCTCTGTCTCAACTGCCAGCGTGAAGTTGAACGCTTGAGCCGCCGCGGCCGCATGAATTGAGCGGATGAATTAGCGGTTGCGATTGAGCAGCCTGTTTTTGAAGAATGACACGGTGAGGGGGTGACAAGGTGAGGAACAACACAGTGGCCCTCATTTTGTCACCATGTCACCCCCTCACCATGTCACCTTGTCATCCTTTCACCAACCACGCACCATAACAAAAGGAGCCTCCGCTTGACTCTGCCCAACGTCTTCCCATCATCCCACCCGCTGGTTGCGCATAAACTTACGCTCCTACGCCGCACGGAGACGGAACCCAAGAAATTTCGCGAATTGATTAGCGAGCTTTCCATGATGCTTTGTTATGAGGCCACCATGGATCTGCCGACCGAACCCTTTGCGGTGCAGACACCGCTGGTGGAAACCACACAGCAGCTCGTGACGCAAAAGGTGGGGCTGGTGCCGATTCTGCGCGCCGGGCTGGGCATGGTGGACGGGGCGTGGCAGATGATGCCGCAGGCGGAGGTGTGGCATTTGGGGCTTTATCGCGATGAGCATACGCTCAAGCCGGTGGAATATTACAACAAGCTGCCCGTTTCACCCACCGTGCAGCTCTGTCTGCTGCTCGACCCCATGCTGGCCACCGGCGGCTCGGCCATTGCCGCCGTGGAGGTGCTCAAACGTTGGGGCGTCGAGCGCATCAAGTTTGTGGGTCTCATCGCGGCGCCGGAGGGCATTGCCGCCCTGCACAAAGAACATCCCGACGTGACCATCCACGTGGCCGCCGTCGATGAACGGCTCACCAATGCATCCGATCCATTCCCCGAGGGCTTTATCTGGCCCGGCCTGGGCGATGCCGGCGACCGCAATTTGGCACGGCGTAAGATCAACCGCAGATTGCGCAGATTACACAGATTTTTCGCAGCGAAAATCTGCGTGCATCTGCGCAATCTGCGGTTTACCTGATCAGCATACGAGATGAGCATAACAACCAAGGCCGAACTGATGCCCGCCATTGCACAGGCGTGGCTGGCTCTGAATCGCGAACTGAATCTGCTTTCAGAAGGCACACATGGTGCAGCAAAGATGCAACCGGCTGGTCTGTCAAGGATCATCTGGCGCACATAACTGCCTGGGAACGCTCGGTAGTTTTCTTTTTGCAGGGGCAGGATCGGCACGCGGGCTGGGCGTGCCGGAAGCGGTCTATTTGAGTGAGGATGAGGATCAGATCAATGCGACTGTTTATGCACAGCATGTCGACCAGCCGTTGGCCGATGTTCTCAACCAGTTCCGCGCCACTCATGCAGAGCTAATGGCGTTGCTCGAGCCGCTGACCAATGACGATCTGCGCCAACCCTATCGCCACTACTTACCCAACGAGCCGGGCGACGGCGATGGTCCGCCCGCCATCAATGTCATTTATGGCAACACGGCCCATCATTTTCAAGAGCACATGCGCTGGATTGCGTCACTGGTGGTTACGGAGTGAGGGGAAATCTGACAGGGTGACAAGGTGACAGGATGACTGAGCCTGTTGAAGTTACCGTGTCATCTTGTCACCGCCACATCCACGCGCGGGCTCAAATGCGCCTGCCCATCGGCGTGATAGCTGCTGCGCACCAATGGGCCGCTCTCCACCCATTGAAAGCCGCGCCAATCCTTCTTTTTGAGTTGCTCGAACTCCTGCGGCGTGTAGTAGCGCATGGGCAGATGAAAACGGCTGGGCTGCAAGTACTGGCCCATGGTCAAAATGTCCACATTGTGCGCCCGCAGATCGTCCATTACTTGATAAATCTCCGCAAACGTTTCGCCCAATCCCAACATAATGCCGGACTTGGTCAGCGCCTGCGCATCCATCGCTTTGGCGCGCTGCAATAGCGCCAGGCTGCGCGCATATTTGGCCTGCGGACGCACCGTTTTGTAGAGGCGCGGCACGGTCTCCGTGTTGTGATTCAAAATTTCGGGCTGGGCGTCCATCACGGTTTGCAGCGCAGCCCAGTCGCCTTTGAAATCGGGAATCAGCACCTCCACCGTGCAGCCCGGCTGCAACTGGCGAATCCAGCGGATGCTCTCGGCGAAAACCCAGGCGCCGCCATCGGCCAGCTCATCGCGGTTGACGCTGGTTAGCACCGCGTGTGCAAATTCATGGCGCGGATGCTCTCGCCTACCTTGCGGCTCGTCCGGGTCAAGCGCCGGGGCGACGGTCTTGATTTTGCAGAAGCCGCAACTGCGCGTGCAGGTGTCGCCCATCAGCAAAAAGGTAGCCGTGCCGCGCCCCCAACATTCGCCAATGTTGGGACACATGGCCTCTTCGCACACCGTGTGCAAATGCTTGCCCCGAAAGAGCCCCTGCAGCTCCCGAAATTTGGGGCTGTCGGGATGGCGCACGCGCAGCCACTCGGGCCGCCGCCCGCGCGTCAACTGGCCGCCGCCCTTCTGCGGGGCTGGCGGCGCCTCCAATGTAATATTGCCAAATTCACTGCGCGTAATAGTTACCTGTTCGCTCAATTTTACTCCTATTGAGGGCCTCTCCTCCCCCTGGCCCCCTCCTCTCCACAGGTGGAGAGGAGGGGGAATGTATGACAAGCGTGATTACTTGGGGAAATAACATGCGATGGGCGGAGCGAATGAGAGCCATGAGACCGGGAGCCATCCCCCTTTCCCCCTTCTCCCCATCTCCCTTTCTCCTCTACTCCTCTACTCCTCTACTGGTTGAAGCTGCACCAAAATCGTCGCCGTGGCCATGCCCAAATAGAGCCAAAAGAGCACCGTCATGTGCGGATAGGTCATGTTGAACCAGTAGTGATCAAAAACGCCGCTGACCAGCGCACCGCAGACGGCGCCGCCGTAGCCCAGCAAAATCGCCTCCAGCCCCGGCTCGAAGCCGTGCCGCCACGCCCGCAGCAGCATGATAAAAAAGCCCGCCATCACCAGCAGGAAAATGGTCAAGCCCACCAGCCCCATGTTTTCAGCGATGATCAAGTACAGCATACTCACGCCCAGATAGATGTCAATATCCGGCACGCCGGTAAAGCCCACGCCGAAAAATGGATAGCGGTTGATCAGAATCAGCGCGTCTTTGTATTCGCCAAAGCGCATCTGCGTGGCCTGGTCCGCCCCGGCAAAGCCTTCCAACAGGCGCGCCACATAATCTTGCGTCTGCGGCAGCAGAAAGAGCAGCAGCCCGCCCACCACGGCCAGCGGAATCAGCCGCCGATATTTGAGCACTGCCAGCAGCCCAATGGACGCCGCCAAGCCCAACAGCGCCGAGCGGCTGTGAGTCAAATAAATGGCCAGCGCGGCCATCCCCAGCATCAACAGCGTCAACCAGCGTGGAAAAATACGCTCGCGGCTGAAAAGCTGCGGCGCTGCCAGCCCGCCCACCAGAATCATCATGCCGCCCAGCACGTTGGGGTCCACGGCTGTGCCGATGGCGCGCATGACGCCTTCGGGGTCGTCTTCGATCCAGCGTAGTGCGCCAAAGCCGCCCGGATAATCAAAGCGCGCCAGCCGATCCAGAATCCAGACGGTCTGCTCGGCGGGCAACACGTAAAAGAGCACGGCCAGGCCGGCGCAGCCCAGCCCGCCCAGCATGAGCCAGCGCGTCACCCACAGCACTTCGGCCTTGGTGCGCACCGTGTTGACGGCCACAAAAAAGAGCGCAATCCCAATCAAGATTTCGCCAAAGCGGCGCAGCAAAAAGCTGTTGGCGCTGCTGTGCGTCAGCCCGTAGGTGAAGCTGAAGACGGCCATCAGCATAAAGAGCCCCACCAGCAGCCCCAGCGGCGAGCCAATAAATTGGCGCTCCTGGCCAATCACCAGTTTGAAGACCCACACAAAGAAGAGCGCGCCCAACGCCAAATCCAGAAAAGTGGGCTTAAAACCAATGCTAAAGGGCAGCGTACCGAAGGGCAGCCCAAAGACCACCCCGACCAGCGCCACAAAGCCCCAATGGGTGTCCAGCAGGATCATCACCCCGCCGATCAGCGCCAGCGCCGTGGCCAGCGCAATCGTCGGCCCCAAAACGCCCACGTAGAGCGCGCTAGCCAGCGCGCCGCCCATGAAAATAGCCGCCATCACCGTGCGTCGCAGCCACGGATTTGGCGAAAATATTAGATTTTGAGCGCTATTGTAGGCAACGTGCAACATGCGAAATTGGCGCCATTTATCCGTGGAGTTTGTTGCGTAGTGCGTGGTGCGTCAAGCGGTACACGCACCACGCAACAAACTTATTCGGTTCAAGAATCATGCAATGAAACGAGCTACTCGCCCGTCCTCATCACCCCAATCTCCACTGCATCGGCGCCTTCGTTGGTCAACACGCGCGGGGCGCCGTCTAAATTGGGATCATACAGGCCCACCAGCAGTCGGTATTCGCCCGCCGGTGCGTCCGCGGGTACCAGTATACCATAACTGGACACAAACTCTGTGGCGCTGTTTACAAGGAGCGGGCGGTCGTTCTGCGCCACCAGTTGACCATCCGGCCCTACCAGATGTACAAAGACTTTTTCGCTGCCGGTCAACGTCGCCGCGCCCAGATTCCAGCCCAAATGCACGGCCAGCAAGCCACCAGGTACAATCGTAGTGGGCGCCTGCGCAACGCCCGCCAGCACAACGCCATTTTGGAACGGCTGATTGCTGGGCGGCAGGTTTTGCGGTGGCAACGTGTAAATTTGCACCGGCCAGGCGCCGGCTTTCGTCTCGGCCAGCAGGCGATAGCGGGTGCTCAGCGCTGATTGGGCAATGCTGCGGTCGTCCCAGTTGTCCGCTGGCTGCACCACCAGCACCACCCGGCCTGTCCGCCCCAGCGCGGCTACCTCGCGGTTGGCGCCATCGGCATCATGCTGGGCTGGCGGCAGCACCAGATGCTCCACCGGGCCTTCATAGTAATACCAGAGCGTGGGGTCGGGGAAATTTTCCACCATGCGCACATCGTCCACCGGCAGCCCGGCGGCCATGCGTTCTAAGGTGGCCGATAGCTCGCGCCAGCCGATGGTTTTGCTAAAATTGGGGTTGGTGTAGTGGTTATAGAGGCTCAAACCCATGCCGCCGCTGACGACCAGCAAGAACCACATGACAAAGAGCGAACTCTTGATTGACAGGAACTTGGTGAGCGGCACGGCCACATTGGGCAGCGCGGCCGCCACCAGCAGATAGAACGGGGGCGCTGAGGAGACCAGATAACGTTCGTTAAAAATGGGGCGTTGCAGCGAGCCGACCCAAGTGGCCAGCAGCGGAGCCAACAGATAGAGCAGCAGCAACAGGGCCGCCCGTTTGCCTGTGTCGCCGCCGCGGGCTAGGCGCGCGCTGCCCATCAACAGGAGCAGGCCAGCCGCCGCCGCAAAGAGCCAACTCTCCGGCGCCGCCAGGCTTTCGCCCACCGCAAATGTTGTGACCGAGCGCGTGAGCATATTCAGAAAGGCCGGTGAATCGCCGTTGCCCACATAGCCACCCAGAATCATCCGCACTTGAAGTAGCCACGGCAAGTAGAGCAGTCCCAGGGCAATTTGCAGCGCCAGCCAGGGCAGAATGCGCTGCAGATAGGGCGGCTGTTTTTGCGCCAATGCGCCGCCGCCCGCCGTCTGCACCAGCGAAACCTGTGCCGTCGAGATGAGCGCGAACAGATTCTGCGCCACAATTACAAAGAGGGCGAAATAGTGGGTTTGCAGCGCCAGCCAGCTAATGAGCAGATAGCCCGCCCCCACCAAACGGCGGCGAAGCTGGTCGGTCGTCCACGCCGAATTGATCCACTCCAGCGCCAGCCAGGTGCTGCAAACGGTTAGCGCCAGGCTCATGCTGTACATGCGGGCGTCTTGCCCGTGCCAGACGCCGTATGGGCTCACGGCCATAAGCGCAGCCGCAGCCTGCGCCCGCACATTGCCCAGCCGCAGCGCCGCCCCCAGGCGATAGACTAGCGCCACCGCCGCCACGCCAAACCAGGCGCTGAGAAAGCGCAGCGCAAATTCGCTGTGGCCGGCCCAACTCAGCCAGATCTTCTGCAGAAAATAGCTGGCCACCGGATGCGGTTCCTGCAGCGCCAACGTCTGCTTGATGATCTCTTCAAAGCCCATTTGGCTGAAAAAGTAGCCAAAGGCTTCATCCCCGCGCAGCTCCTGGCCGCCCAGCAGCCAGACGCGTAGACCAAAGGCGCTCAACAAAATAGCTAACAGAGTAAAGCGCTTCATGACATCTCCATGACTCTGCCCAATGTCGAAGTAAAGGCGGTTGAATGCCTCAGTCAATCGTCAATTCCACAGCGCATAGCGCTGCGAACGGAACAGACATTATCGGTTATCAGGACATTCCCCCAATTGTACGCTGATTTACGCGGCTGCACATCGATTGTGCCGAGAGCATCCGCGTTGATCGGTGTAAAAAGCGTACCTTATTATATTGCCGATAATCTCTCATGTACGAAGCCCATGAAGTTTCACGATGATGGCGTCAATGCTGGTTTCTTCGTCGATAGTAACTTGTGACCAATTGTATTAATACAAAAAGCGCCAGCATAAGCAGAACGCCGCTGCTGATGCCCAGACCATATGTTGTACTGTCAGGATGATATGTGAGTGTAAAACGCGTCTCGCCAGGCTGAACTGGAATACCGAGCAGAGTCAGGTTGACTCTAAGGGGGGATGACGGATCGGTGGCTGGCAAGGTAAATGTACTTGGTACTTTACAGAATGTTCCATTAATAGTACATGATTTATCAGAAATCTGCCAACCTGGCAACCAATTTTCGCTGATTACCAGCAGACCGCCCTGTTCGCTGGCCACATGGACGTAGAATTGAGCGGGGGCTGGTCGTTCAATACTTACAATGTTTTTAGCATCTGGCGCGCGCTGGGTTGATACATCTTGCACAGCCGGCGCCAATTCGATGGGCAGCAGCACAGTGCTGTCCAAATCAAACGCATGGTCCGCCAACAAATGGACTACCTCTTCATCGCTGGCATATTGCACCTGCGGCGCCACCCACGCCCGTGGATTTCCCGGCGGCAGGCGATGGATAAAGGTTGTATCCTGACTTTGCGGAAATTCGCCCAACAGCTCACTGGGTCCGAATAGCTCGCGCCGCCAGCTCACCACATACTGCACGCCCAACAGCCGCCACATGCGGTCCAGCGGAAAGTCGTCGAAGAGCGCCGCATAGGGCGCCAGCCGCAGCGGGCTGCTGCCCCACACATCTTCGATCTGCTGGCGCATGCCGTAATCTTCGTACAGGCGAAACTCGTTGTAGACGCGACCGGGAAGACCGGTTGCATCCCTTTGTGCGGCAACCGCTGCCCCCAATGCCGCCATCTCGGGGGCCAGAATCGTTTTGCGTGCTGGGCCAAAGTCGCTGATATTGGTCCCCATGTTGGCCCAAAACAGATTGAAGAGCGTCATTGCCAACAGCACGAAGTTGCGCCCCTGGCCCCAACCCGGCAGCCAGATCAGCAGCCCAAAGAGCGAAACCAGCAGCAGCGCGCCAAATGCCACGACCAGATAGCGCCATTCGCTAATCGCTGTGGCGCCGTTGAGCTGATAGAGCAGCCCCACGCCATAAACGGTGGCGATGGTGACGGCGCAAAATGCCAGCCCCAGCAAACGCCGCCGCACCAGCGGCATCTCATTCAAGGCCGCCGCCCCAATACCGCTTAGCACGCTCAACGCCAGCGCCACCAAATAAGCCGCCCGCTCCTGCCCGCGGAAATAGCTCCAGCCGGGCGCAATCTTGTAAAAAATCGGATACAGAAAACCGTTGTCGCCATAGGACAGCAGCAGCGCCATCAATCCCAACAGCCCAAAAAAGAGCACAAGACTGCGCTGTGTGGGCCAGGCGCGGGCGGCATCGTCCACTGCTGCGTCTCGCTTAACGCCCAACGCACACACCGCCAACCCCAGCCCAATCACGCCCACATAGAGCGGCGAAAACTGAGTAAAAATGCCCGGCAGCAGCAGTTGCCACGTGTCGCGCAGCGGAAAGCCGCCGCTCACAAAATCGTAACTTACATCGGCGCGCACGCTCAACCGGCTAAATTCCAGGCTGGGCAGCAACTGCGCCGCGCTCAGCCCCAGCATCACCACCAGCGCCAGCACCGCCCCACCAATGATGCGCATTGTAGGGCGAGTATCCCTACTCGCCCCGCCCCCGCCCGGTGCCGCGCAGCCAAAGGAACACCACCCACGCCGCCAGCGCATATCCAATGTGCAAAAAGGTCTGCGGATGCCCGGCCAGCAGCGCAATCGCCATGCCAACCCCCAACCCGATCCACCAGCCCCAATTTTTCTTTTGCACCGCCAGCAGCGCCAGCAGCAGCAGCAGCGGCAGCCAAATCGCCGTGCGCAAAATGGCCAGTTGCAGCGGCGGATAGCCGGTCAAATAGCCGCTAAAGGCAAAGGTGATGCCGCTGAAAAGCGCCGCCGTTGCGTTGCCCGTCAAGCGGCGCACCAATAGATAGGTGAAGAAGCCGCCCAGCGCCACATGCACCACGGCCTCCAATTGCAAAAAATAGAGCCGCGCCCCCACCCCGCCAAAGGGCAACGTCAGCAGCAGCAGCAAGTTGTTGAGCGGATAAAAGACCGCAGCCTGCACATCGGCCAAAAAGGGATGCCCGGCGTAGGTGTACGGATTCCAGACCGGCAGCCGTCCCGCCAAAAACTCCTGGCGCTGGACAAGGCTAAACGGCAAAAAGTGGTGCGTGAAATCACCGTCGGGAAAGGTGCGTAACCCCAGCAGGATGGGCGCATAAAAGAGCGCGGCCAGCAACCCGAAGATGCCCAGGGCAAAACCACTGCGCACCGCGCGCGCCGCCAATTTCTCTGCGCACCGGTTGGCTTTTGCGAATCGGTGCGCAATCGACGACGCGGCGGGTGAAAGGTGTTCGCTCATGGCGCCCCCACCTGTACTTGCGTCAACTCGACAAAATCGGCGCCGGCCGGCGTGTGCAGCCGTGGCGCGCCCGCCGCCGTTGGGTCATAAAGGCCGGCGATCAGCCGGTACGCCCCAGGCGGCAGCGACAGCGGCAAATCCAATCCCAGGCGCTCGGTGAGTTCTGTGGCGGGCGCTAATTGGGGAAATATTGCGTACCCCTGATCGGGACCGATGTCCAACTGCGCGACCACCTCGCCCGCTGTGTTTAATAGTTGCACGAACCAGTGCAAATCCGCCGCAATGGGAGCTGACAGGCGATAGCTCCACTCGATGGGCAGAATGGCGCCGGCGCGCGCCTGCCCCGGAATGCGCTGGGAGACAAATTGAATTTGGCCTTCGCGCGCGGCCAGAGCAAGCGATGCCGTTTGCGGCGTGTTGGGGATGTTGGCCAGCGCGGCCGGCGTCCCATAACGCACCAGCCTGTAATCCGCATACCACTGATCTCCGGCTTTATACGCATGTTGGGCTAGCCAGCGCTCCACCGTATTTTCCGGCGCGTTAGGCGCCAGGCTGTCGGTCACAAACCAGATGCGGTCAGTGCTCTGCAACACGCGGTCCAGCACCTGCGCATTCTCGGCGTGGTCCATCGAATTTTGCGCGTAGCCATAAATAGGCAACCCGCGGCGGCAGGTCGTCGGCAACCAGTTCATGGGGATTTGATAGGAATAGGGTGCAATCGTCACCATAACGTCTGTTTCAGGCGTGGCGCGGCGGCTGGTGCAAATTTCATCGAGAATGGCGCGGTAGCCTTCGCCCGCAATGCCATAACGCGGGTTATCGCGCACGGCCGCCGTCCAGACTCCAATGAGCAATAGGGGCAGGGCCACGCTGCTCAAGATGGGAAAGCTGCGGGCCGCCACCGCCTGCCGAATTCCCTGGCGCTGCCAGCGTATCCAAAGCCATGTCAACCCGCCAATGGTGATCAACCCCGCGGCCAGCACGCTCCAGCGTATGGTGCCATCTGGCCACAGCCAGGCCAGATCCGAATTGGCGACAAAGTTTTCGCGCAGCAGGTAAAATTGTCCCAGCACCGGGCTATAAAGCCAATCATGCAATTGCTGGGCGGGTGGGCCAAGAGCAGCGGGTCATTCCAATCGGTGGGGAAGATGTCGCGCAGGCGGATTTCATAGTTGACGTAGTTGACCAGCACAGAGAGCAACTGCACGGCCACGGAGAGCAGCGCCGCCGGGATGATGATTATCCGCCCCATGCGCTTCCACGGCCCAATCTGTGGCGGGCGTGGATTCAAGCACTCTGCCAGCGGCAATACCCACAGCGGCGCCAGCGGCGCCAGAAAGCGCGGACCCCAGGCAAAGCCGCCCCACCACATCCACCACTTGCCATACAAGCCGATCAGCAGCAGGCTCACCAAGGCGATGATCAAGGCTTCCAATTTATGCCGTCGCGCAAACGGGGAAACGCAACCAGCGTGGCCAAAAGAGCGGCGTGTGCCAAAATAGGCCGCGGTATGGACTCACCAGCAAGCCCCACAGCCCGACTCCCCACGCCGCAGTAAAACCTTCGCCCGCATCAAAATGGTAACCGGTGTCCAGCGGATGCCCAAAGCGCACTATATTATACGCCATGAGCAGCAGCCCGACAGCGATTACCGGCAGCAGAAACGGTAACAGGCGCTTACCCCTCCCTGTCCCTCCCCTTGAGGTGCTTACTTTTACCCACAAGTCGAGCGGACGACGGTTGAGTAGGCTGCGGCGGTTGGCAGCCGTATCGAAACCAAAGTGAGCGGGTCGATTCGTTTGGTCTCGATACGGGCGGATACTGCTCCGCCCTACTCGACCGGCACTCCTGTGCAAAATGTGGGTAAAGCCTAGCCTTGAGGGGAGGGGATGATCACCACTCCCACTCGAGGGGGAGGCCAGGAGGGGGTCAAAAGCCCGCGTTGCTATGAGCAGCCAATAAAGGCCAAACACGCCAATCAGCAGAACGTGGGCCGCCACCGTGGCCAGCACCAGCGCCGCACCCGCACCGGCCAGCCAAACCCAGCGCAATTGACTCGACGTGCGCCATTGGTGCAGCCCATAAAAGCAAAGCAGCAGCCCCAACCCACTGAGCGGCTCGCCAAAAAAGTGATTGGCGTAGGGCCAGGCAATGGTGCATAGTCCAAAGAGCAACGCCAGCATGGCACCCACTTTTTCAGCATACCCTAATCCGCGCGCCGTGAGCCAGAGCAGCCCCGCCGTCAGCGCCGTGATCACGCCATTCCACAGCAGGGTGAGCTGCACAAAGGGCGTGGCCACGCCCAACATGGCCAATGCGCGCCAGAGCAGATACCAGGGCAGCGCCGCAAAGGAGGGCGCCGGACCCTTTTTGCTGTAGACCTGACCGTCGGGGCCAAAGGCGCCCAGCACTTCGCCGGGGCTGTTGACAAATTGGGTCCAGGCAATGGCGTTGGTGTCCACGGCCCCGCGCAGCGCCAGCGATTCGGTGACGGCAAAGAGGCTCACTTCATCAATAATGTGAAAGCCGCCTGAGTTAGTCAACGTGTAAATGCAGAAGAGCAGGGCCATGAGCAGCGCCAGGCCGTCATTGCGCGTAGCCATGCGCTACAACCCAAAGAGCCGCAGCTTGAGGACGGCGGCGGTGTAGTCGCGGAAGATTTTCCAGAAGCCGGTTTTGCTATCGCCGTGGCGGCGCAAAATGTAAAAGACCGGCGCTTCTAAAATTTTCCAATCGGCGCGCCAGGCCAGCAGCAGCAGGCGGATGAAATAGTCGCCGTAGCCGTAAAAGATGCGGTCGAACTTGGCTTCCAGCTCAAAAAGGCGCTCGCGGCGAATGGCGAAAAAGCCGCTCAGGTTGTCCTGAATCTGCGTGTGGAAGAGGAAGCGGATAAAGATGTTGTAGAGCAGGCTGGCTCGATAGCGCATGGTGTCTTCCATGCCGCCGCCCATGACAAAGCGGCTGCCGATGATCAGGTCGTAGTAGCGCAGCAGGTCCACCATCTGCGGGATCATGGCCGGGTCGTGGTTGAAATCGGTGTCCATCACCACCAGCGTGCGCCCATTGGCGCGCGCCAGCCCATCACGGATCGATTTGGCCAGCCCGCGATCGTGGGTGCGCACGTGCAGCCGCACTACGCCTTGGGGGCTAATGGGGCCAGCCGCCGCGTCCGCGGGCAAATCATAGGCATCGCGTACGGCCTCCGCGGTGCCGTCCGGGCTGCTGTCGTCCATGACCAGCACTTCATAGACCATCGCCGTCGGCTCTAATTTCTGGCGGATTTCATTGATCAGATCACAGATGTTGTCGCGTTCGTTGAAGGTGGGCAGCACAATGGAGACGTCGATGTCTGTGGGCTGATTGGCGATTCCGCTCATGCGGCCAACTCCCGCAGCGTGTGGCAGATGTAAACCACTTGATCGTCGGTCAGAGAAGGCGCTGGGCAGATTGAGCCCGCGGCGGCTTAAATCCAGCGCGACGGGGCAAGGCGTTTCGGCCAAATAGGAGGCAGCGTGTCGATGGGATGAAAGAAGGGGCGGCTGTCAATCTTGCGTTCGCGCAGCGCCGGGATCAGCTCATCGCGGCTCAATCCATACGATGGCTCCACCAGCACCGAATACATCCAATAAACATTTGTATAGCCAGCAACTCCACAGGGCGGGTCAGCCCCGGCACATTGGTCAGCAGCTCGTCGTACAGCGCGGCAATCTCCCGTTTGCGCTGGACGAATTCCTCGACGCGCTCCATTTGGGCCATGCCCACGGCCGCCTGTAAATTGGTCATGCGATAGTTGAAGCCCACCTCGTCGTGCCAGTAGCGGCGACCGGGCGGCATGGCGTGATCGCGCAGATGGCGGCAGCGCAAATAGAGCGCCTCGTCATTGGTGGTGACCATGCCGCCTTCGCCGGTGGTGATGATCTTGTTGGCCATGAGGCTGAAGGCCGCAATGTGGCCCAGCCCGCCGGTGCGTGTTTCACCAATGGCGGCGCCGTGGGCCTCAGCGGCGTCTTCTACTATCCACAGATTGTGCTGCTCCGCCAGCTTGTTGAGCGCCGCCATGTCCGCCGGGTGCCCATAGACGTGGACCGGAATGATGGCTTTGGTGGCGGGCGTGATCAGCCGTTCCACCGCTTGCGGATCGATGTTCCAGGTCACCGGGTCCACATCGGCGCAGACCGGGCGGGCGCCGGTGTAATGCACGGCGTTGGCCGTGGCAATAAAGGTGAGCGCCGGCACAATCACCTCGTCGCCGGGGCCGATGTTGAGCGCGGCCAGCGCCAAGTGCAGCGCCACCGTGCCATTGCAGACCGGCACGGCATATTTCACGCCGCAAAAGCGCGCAAAGGCGTGCTCGAATTTGTCCACATATTCGCCCAGATAGCTGATCCAGCCGCTGCGCACGGCGTTGAGCACAAACTCTTCCTCGCGCGGCCCCAGAGACGGTTCGTAAATGGGGATAAAATTGTCCGGCCGGTTGGACAGTTGATGCTCTAAATAGGGGAAAAGGGAAAGTTGGGTGGGTGGTTGGGGTCGAGTCATAGCTG
Organism: Caldilineaceae bacterium; assembly: GCA_041391125.1. Taxonomy (GTDB): domain Bacteria; phylum Chloroflexota; class Anaerolineae; order Caldilineales; family Caldilineaceae; genus JACKBC01. The sequence continues at coordinate 71,676 of JAWKON010000001.1, read as the reverse complement.
CCTGAAAATTGGAAAAATAGAACACAGATGTTACAGATTGTTTGGATTTTGACTGATGGTCTTGGCGAGTTGCTCAATAAATAGGATGTTGAACCTATAGTGAAATATGATTCTCAAATTGACTTCACTAGCAGCTTGTCGGTGAGAACGATAAAAACAGATTTTGTACGCGGATAAACGCTGATTTTCGCAGATTTAAGCGTCCAAATGGCCAAAAATCCGTGTAAATCCGCAAAATCCGCGTACAAATTTCTTCTCTCCGACAGCCTCCAGCAATCCGTGAAAATCTGTCAAATCAGTCCGATCCGTGTTCCATTACTTTATGTTGATGAATCCGATCACTGCCTCTTGTCCTGCCGGATTGCCCGCGGCATCCACCAAGGTGAGCGGCTCCAGCGTCTCTTCATCATAGACCAGCAGCCGCAGCTCATATGGACCGGGTTTCAGGTCGGCTTCCGTATCCACTCGGTAGACGTTGAGCGGCTGGTCGGTCGGGCTCCACTGGCCGGGCATAACGTGGCGGTCATTGAGCAGGCGGGCGTCGGCCTGGGCCTTGCGTGAGCCATTGGCGTTGTAAATGTCCACCCGCGCCTTGAGTGGTCGGTCGGTCCAGCCCTCACGCACCCGCTGCCAGCGGATGACCACTGGAATGGCCGCACCCGGCGGCACGGGCTCCGTAGGCGCCGAGACGGCCACGGTTTCCACAGCGGGCGGGAAAATATAGACCGCGGGTTCCAAATTGGGCGCCAGTTCAAAATGATTGGGCGGCGTCAGCTCCCACCAGTCAATCGAATAGCCGCGGAAATCTTTTTCACCGCGCGCTGGCCTACTTGGTCCAGCAAAAAGGTGACGGCGTGGCGCGGGTCGGTGTCGCTCTCGAACCAGCGCACCCAGAAAATGCGGCGGGCATTTGGCGCCCAGGCCGTCAGTTGCTGATCCACCGTGTTGATGTCCACAAAGAGATAGCGGGCGGCGGCGGCTTCGGGTCCGGTGGGCGTCTGCGTCGGGTTCAGGCTATAGCGCTGATAATAAAAGCCAAATGGGTACTTTTGGTCCACCAAAATCAGATCATCTGCCGTGGCGTTTTGGCGCAGCCAATCGGTCACGCCCGCCATGTCCTCGCGGCCAAAACGGGCGTCATTCTGGTCGGCCCAGATGGCCGGCCCCGTTCCTAACAGCAGCAGCACAAGTCCCACCGCAGCCAGCGGCGGCCAGATGCGCTGCCAGCCCGCCAGCCCCAAGCCCATGAGGGCGTAGAGCGCCGGCGTTACAAAGCTGCTGTAGCGCGGGTTAAAGGCGCCCCGATCCAGCACAGCGATGTAGTATAGAGCCAGACCGCCCAACAGCCAAACCAGCAAAAAGGCGAGTGGGTGAATGAGCCGGCGGTGGGCGTTTTTTAAGAAGCTCGACTTTTCTAAAAGTCGAGCTTCTGTTCGGAGTGGCTTGCGCGTAGCCACAATAGGATAAGTCCCTACGCTAAAATCGAGCAGCAGCGACCAGGCCCACAAATGGCCCCAAGTGCGACCATCCACTTGCAACAGATCGTCCGTAAACGCGTAGCCGCCCAGGTAGGCGAACCAGTTTTGCGATAGATATGCACCCAGGCTGGGGATGATTAAATTTGGGTTTTCATAGCCCGGAATCTGGCGCAGCGCAATGTGCGTGATGGGCGCAAAGAGCAGCGCCGTGGCCAGGCCGCAGCCAAAGAGCGTGCGTAATGTTCGCGTCCGTTCGGGGGAAGTCAGCGCCGCCAAGAGCCAGCAGCCGTACCAAGCCATCAAGATAAAGACGGCGTTGTAATGGGTGAGCAGCGCCAGCGCTGAAAAGAGGACGAATGGAATGGCGGGGGCGAACCGGCGCCGGTTTTGAGGTTGCGCCGCCGGTCGATAAAGCAGGCGCAAAAAGGGAATGGCGGCGGCCAGCAGGAACGCAAATTCCACGGTGTACATGCGCGTCTCTTGGCTTTCGGCCAGCCAAAAAGGGGAGAGCGCGCCCACGGCCGCCGCCCACAATGCCGCGGAAATCGGCGCGTTCATCCGGTGCGCCGCCTGCCGCACCAGCGCATAGAGCAGCGCCACGCTTAGTATGCCCATGAAGACACTGAGAAAGCGGGTGAGAAAGGCAACTTGTTCTGGCGGCAAGTGGATTTGCGAAAGAGGGGGCAATCCGGCCGTTCGCCCCCAAACATGCAGCATCCAAAAATAGACGGGCGGATGAATATCCAGTTCGGGCGCGGCGGCAATCTGGCCAAAGGGGCGCAGCGCCACATCAATATTGCGCGCCTCGTCCCACCAGATGTTTTGCTTGGCGAGCTGATACAGTTGGAGCGCAAAAGCCGCCCACAAAAGCGGAATCAGCCAGCGGGCGGAATGGGTGCGGTCAGAGGTAGCCATTGCGGCTATTTTACATCATTTCACGGGGAAGGATGAATGTGTGGAGAATTGAGTGTGAATTTCATTTAGCGCCGCACCAGCGGCAAAAATTGAAACTTCATGACCGGCGCCTTCATGGCAAAATCTACACTCATGGCGCCGTTGATTTCATTGAGTTCGACGGTCTGCTCGGTGGTCGTGGCGCCATCATGCTCAATGGCGCTGACCGAATATAGTCCATAGGCCAGGTCGCTGACAATGTAAAATCCCGCTTCATCTGTGACGGCTCTACCGGCCAAGGAGGCGTCACTGTTGCGTACTTCAATGGTGACGCCGCTGGCCACTTCTTCAGATGGCTCCTGGATGCCGTTGCCGTTGGCGTCAACCCAGGCCGTACCCGAGATGACGCCGTTATTGCCAGATTGGGCGGATACAGCGGGCGCCACCTGGCTTATGAGTATGAGAAGCGACACGCTTAGCCACAAAATGAGGGGGATTTTACATCGGTTCATGCTATTCCGTTCTGTCGTGAGAAATCTGTGTAAAAGTTGGCTTACAATCTGCAACATCTAGAATAGCATGACTTTACGACAAAAGTTTGAGACAGAGTCCTTTCGACTTATTACAGCCGCCTGTCATTCCAACGGGCTGAGCCAGCGATTATTGCCGTCACCGGCCGCGGCCCAGCCTTCCAATCGGCCATCGTCTGAGCGGATTTGATACCAATTGAAGCCAGCCACCGTCTGCGGCCCGTTGATCACGGTGAACTGCGTCCCCGGATCCACGCGGGTCACCAGCGGCGCATCGCGGCCCGGCAGCGCGCGAATGGTCAACTGGATGCCCGGATCCATGGTCACCACCACGCGGTCGCCAATTTGGGGCAGACGGCTTACCGGCTGCGCTTCGCCCACGCGCGGGCTCAGCCATTCGGTTTCGCCGTCGCCCTCGGCGGCCCAGCCGCTGTTGCCCTGACCATCTTCAAGGCGCCACCACGTGTAGCCCTCAGCCTGCACCGGCCCTTCGGCAATCGTGACGCGTTGACCCGTCCCCAGTTGAATGATCAACTGGCCGCTGGAACTGGCCTGGCTGCGCAGGTTGAGCCCATTGGGCGCGGTGACGCGCGCCGGTTGTCCGACCGCCAGCGCCGAGCCGGGTACGGGCGTGACGGTGAAGGTGGGCGTCGACGTGGGCGTTTCGGTGAAGGACGGCGCCAGAATCAACGTGGGGGTGGCGGTGGGTTGGGGCGTCTCTTGGGCATTGGGGGCGGCAACGCCTTCGGCTGGAATGGGTGTAAAGGTTGGCGTCGGTCGGGGCTGAAAGCTGCCGCAAGCTAATGTCGGCGCCAGCCATATCAATGCCAGCAGCGCCAACATGCGCAACTTCCAGACGCCATAAATTATCGGGTGCAAAGGATTTTCAGAATTCTCCATTAGCGTAAACGAAAGGAATTGGATCAACAGATTACACGGATTTTTAGGATTTTAAATTCAGGCGTCTAAACTATGATTTTTATGATTAGCTGATGAGCTATGATTTCGGATGGCGGATAAGGTGAACGACAGAATAACGCGCATCTGCCGGCAGAATCATAGCTCTCCTAAAATCGTCAAAATCACAGTGCGGACTATGGCTCCATCGTGAATAGTACGGATGTCAAAATCTGCGTAATCTATGTAATCTGTTGATCATAACATCAAAACATCACAAAGAAACCGAACGCAGCCATTCAATATGATCCTGCGCGTTGAGCGTCTGCATCAGGCTGTCGGGTACGGCTTCATCCGTCCCCAGCACCATGACGGCGGTGGTGCGCGGCGCATGGCGGCCCACATGCATAAAGCTTATATTAACGTCGGACTGGCCCAAAATGGTTCCCACATTGCCAATAATGCCGGGCCGATCCTGATGCAGGCTGATCACTAGATGACCGCTGGCCGGGAAATCGACCCACAGATCGTCAATGGCCACAATGCACGGTTCGCTTTGCAGCAGGGCGCCGCGCACTGTGTATTCCTGGGCGCCAGTTTTGGCGCGGATGGCCAGCATGGTGTCGTAGCGCAGATCGTGCTCGTGCTTCTTGCGCTCGATCAAGTTTATCCCGCGCTGTTCGACCACCAGCCCGGCGTTGACCAGGTTAATGCGCATCTGCACCGCATCGGCCAGCAACCCTTTGATGACGGCGGCAGTGATGTAATCCAAATCAAAATCCGCCAACCGACCATAGGCCGTGATTTCCAATTCGCGCACGCCCTGCGCGCCGATCTGCTGCGTAAAGCTGCCCATGCGCTCGGCTAAATCGATATAGGGAATCAGGAATTCCAGATCTTTGGGCGGAATCATGGGCGCGTTAACGGCATAGCGCGCCGGCAGATCGCTCAGCACTTCCAGCACTTGCAGCGCCACATCTTCGGCCACTTTTTCCTGCGCCTCAATGGTGCTGGCGCCCAGATGGGGCGTCAGTATAATTTGGGGACAACTGCGCAGCGGACTGTCGGCGCTCAGCGGCTCCTGTTCGAACACATCCAGGGCGGCGCCGGCAATCTGCCCCTTTTTGATGGCATCGACCAGCGCATTTTCATCCAGCACGCCGCCGCGCGCCACGTTGAGAATGCGCGCCGACGGCTTCATGCGCGCCAATTGGGGCGCGCCAATGGTATTGCGCGTCTGCTCGGTTAGCGGCACGTGCAGCGTCAGGAAATCGACCTGCGGCAGCATCTCGTCCAGGCTGGTCAACGTGGCGCCATGCTGGGCGGCAAATTCGGCATTGATGTACGGGTCGTAGGCCAGCACGGTCATGCCCAGCCCGCGCGCCCGGCGCACCACTTCCTGCGCCACCCGACCCAGACCCACCGTGCCCAGCACTTTGTCGCGGATTTCAATGCCGGTGTATTGGCCGCGCTTCCAGCCGCCGCCGCGCACGTGGGCATCGGCCTGCGGAATGTTGCGGGCCAGCGCCATGAGCATGGCCACCGTGTGTTCGGCGGCGGCCACCGTGTTGCCCGTGGGCGCGTTGACCACGATGATGCCGGCGCGGGTGGCGGCCTCCACATCAATATTGTCTACGCCCACGCCGGCGCGGCCGATGACGCGCAAATTGGTCCCGGCCTGAATCACGTCGGCGGTGACCTGGGTGCCGCTGCGCACCAGCAGCGCGTGATAGGCAGGAATGGCTTCGATTAGTTGGGCGGGCGAAAGGTCCGTGCGCAGCTCCACTTCCATATTGGTCGCCTCACGCAGCGGCGCCAGCCCGAATCTGACATGGGATCGCTTACTAAAATTTTAAATGTGTTCATGTATCGTTTTCTAGGGGAATGTATGTTATGCCAATTGGCAGTCTATGGACTAGGAATTTCTGACAAGATGACCGGATGACAAGATGACAAGATTGCAGGTCAGACCTCATCTTGTCATCTTGTCATCTTGTCATTCACTGCCGATAAGTCTGACAAATGAAGAATCACATTTGCTCCGGCGCTGAGATGCCCAGCACGTGTAGCCCATTTGGCCAGCACGGTGCGGGCGGCCTGCGCGAGCTTGAGGCGGGCCGTGGCCAACTGCTGCTCTTCGTTGAGGATGTGGCAGTCGCGGTAAAATTGGTTGAAGGCGGTGGCCACATCGTTCAAATAGGTGACCAGCGTCTGCGGCTCTTTGATCTGCGCCGTGTAGAGAATCACTTCGGGCAGGCGGATCAGCTCTTTGATGAGCGCAGTTTCGGACGGATGTTGCAGCAGGCTCAGATTGGCCTCGTCGGCAAATTGAATATTTTCCTCAGCCGCCCGCCGGAAAATTGAGCAGACGCGGGCGTGGGCATATTGCAGATAAAAGACCGGATTTTTCTCGCTGGTGTCCTTGGCCTGATCCAAGTCAAATTCGAGATGCGAGGCGGGCGAGCGCATGAGAAAGAAGAAGCGCGTCACATCTTCGCCCACTTCGTTGATCAAGTCGTCCAGCGTCACAAAGTTGGCTTTGCGCGTCGACATTTTGACCGGTCGCCCGCTGCGCACCAGCGTCACAAACTGGTAAATCACCACCTCGATTTTGGACGAATCATAGCCCAGCGCATCGATGGCGCGGGCCACGTCGGGAAATTCGGCAATGTGGTCGGCGCCAAATACGTCGATGATTTTGGCAAAACCGCGCTCCAATTTGTTGACGTGATAAGCCATATCGGGCAAGCGATAGGTGGGCTCACCGCTGCTTTTGACCAGCACTTTGTCCTGGCTGTCGCCCAATGCCGTCGTGCGGAACCAGACCGCGCCATCGGCATCGAAGACGTGGCCGCGTTCGCGCAGCGCATTGAGCACTTCCCATACATTTTCATTTTCGTATAGAGAATGCTCGTTAAAATAGATATCCATCTGGATGCCCAGCCGCTGAATCGTGCGGTCAATATCGGCAAAAATGGCCTTTTCCGCCGCCAGTTGGAAGGGGTGAAGTTCTGCCTTGTCCAGCAAACTGACGCCCTCGGCATCAATCAAACTTTGGGCAATGTCGTAAATATATTCGCCCTGATAGCCATCATCCGGAAAGCTCGCCGGCGTTTCGATCATTTTGCCATCGCCGGCGTCAATCTGCTTGGTGCGATAATGGGCCACATGATGCTGGAGCAGGGCGCTCTGTTCCGCATCGAGATCGAGCGCGGCGGTGACGGTGGAGTCCGTCAGCAGCTCTTCATAGCGGGCGCGCACGCTTTGGCCCAGCACGCGCATTTGGCGGCCGGCGTTGTTGAAATAATACTCGCGCGTCACATCGTAGCCGATCCAGTCGAGCAGCGTGGCAAAGGTGTCGCCGAGCACGGCGTTGCGCCCGTGGCCCACGGTCAGCGGGCCGGTGGGGTTGGCGCTAATATATTCGACCATGGCGGGCTGGCCGCCGCCCACGTTGGAGCGGCCATAAGCGTCGCCCAAGCTGTTGATCAGGCGCACCTGTTCAGCCAAGTAGGCGTGGGACAGGCGCAAATTGATAAAGCCCGGCCCGGCCAGATCAACCGATTCGATCAGCCCGCCATCGCCATTTTGGCTCATCTGAATGTGGTCCACAATGGCCTGCGCAATCTGGCGCGGGTTGCTTTTGGCGCCGGTCTGCTTCTTGATTTCCGACGCCGTGACCAGCGCGATGTTGGTGCTGTAATCGCCATGATCGGCCTGCTTGGGCCGCATGATCTCAATGGCGGGTATCTCAAAGGCGGCCAGGCTCTCATCGGCCTGCGCCGCCGTAATTGCATTGGCAATTACTTGTTGGATTTCGTCTTGTAACATCAAAACCTCATAACTATTGCTGTATTGCGTATTGCTGTATTGCTGTGGGGTTCATTGAATGCACCTGTTAAAGCTATACAGCTATACAGCAATATAAATTTACGCATCTTCCATCTCATACCAATTCTGCCCAATTTCTACATCCGCCTTTAACGGCACATCCAATTTGTACGCCGATTCCATCGTGTCGCGGATCAGCGGCACAACCGTGTTTCGTTCGTCGGGCGGCAATTCCAGCACCAGCTCGTCATGCACCTGGAGCAACATGCGCGCCTGCAGACCGGCCTGCTGCAACCGTTCGTGCAGCCGGTTCATGGCGATCTTCATGATGTCGGCGGCTGTGCCTTGGATGGGCGCGTTGATGGCGGCGCGCTCGACGGCCTGGCGCTGGTTGTAGGGCAGCCGTTCGTTCATCAGCTCGGGGAAGAAGCGCTTGCGGCCCAACAGCGTCTGCACGCAGCCCTCCTGGCGCGCATAATTCAGCGTCTTGTCAATATAGTCGCGAATGGCCGGATAGGTCTCGAAATATTGGTCCAAAAATTGCTGGGCCTGTTTGGTATCCATCTCCGTGCGGCTGCTTAGCCCAAAGGCGCTGACGCCATAAATGGTGGCAAAGTTGATGGTCTTGGCCAGTCCGCGCTGGCTGCTGTTGACCTCCGCCAAATCCACGCCAAAAAGGCGGGCGGCGGTGGCGGCGTGAATGTCCAAATCGGCGTTGAAGGCGTCGAGGAGCCCTTGCTCTTTGGCCACGTGGGCCAGAATGCGCAACTCCACCTGGCTGTAATCGGCGGAGAGGAGCAGCCAACCCGGTTTGGCCAAAAAGGCGCGGCGAATCTGCCGTCCCAACTCGGTGCGAATGGGAATGTTTTGCAGATTGGGGCTGTTGCTGCTCATGCGGCCGGTGACGGCGCCGGTCTGGTTAAAGCTGGTGTGGACGCGGCCCGTCTCTGGGTTGACCAGCGCCGGCAGCGCATCCACATAAGTGCCGCGCAGCTTTTCCAACTGGCGCTGCTCCATGATGATCTCGATCACCTGCTGCTGCTCAATGGTCAGTTCGGCGTTGGCCAGCTTTTCCAATTCGGAGACGGCGGTGCTGTAAAAACCAGAGCCGGTCTTCTTGATAAACTTGGTCGGAAAGCCCAACTCGTCAAAGAGCACCTGGCTGAGCTGCTGGGTGCTGCGCTGGTTAAATTCGTGGCCCACCAGCTCAAATAGCTTGCTTTCCAGCTCAATGAGCCGCCCGGCCAGTTCGGTGGACATACCGGCCAGGAAATCGGTGTCCAGCCGGATGCCCGCCATTTCCATGTCGGTCAGCACTTCCAGCAGCGGCAGCTCAATGTCGGTATAAATTGGCGCCATGCCGGATGCTTGCAGCCGCGGCCACAGCAGGTCATAAAGCTGGAGCGTGGCGTCTACATCGTCGGCGCAGTAGGCCCCAGTGGCGTCAATGGGCGCTTGATCAATGGTGATCTGCTTGCGCCCGCTGCCGATCAGCGCGCTGATTTCGGTCATCTCCATGCCCAACTCGCGCAGCGCCAGCGCCTTGAGGCCCAGGTTGTGGTTGGCTGGGTCCAGCAGCCAGGCCATGGTCATGGTGTCGTGAATGGGACCGGCCACCTCCAGCCCGTGGCGGCGGCAGACGGTCAAATCATATTTGCCGTTGTGCGCCATTTTGAGCCGAGCCGGGTCGGCAAAGAAGGGCGCCAGCGCATCGCGCACTTGTTCCCACGGAAGCTGTTGGCCTTCCGTATGCGCCAATGGCACATAAGCCGCCTGGCCTACTTCCCACGCCACGCCCAGCCCCACCAGCTTGGCCTGCATGGCGTCGGTGCTGGTGGTCTCCACGTCAAAGCTGAGGCGCGTGGCGCTTTGCAGCGCGCTCACCAGTTTGGCCAGGGCTGTTTCATCCTGCACGCAAAGATAGTCACGCAGAGCGGGGACTTCGGCACTGTCGGTGGTGGGCGCGGGCGCTGGTTCGTTCTCTGTGGCAAAGAGCGCCATTTGGCCCGGCGGCATTGTCAACGTTGCAACGGCGGGCGCTGACTGAGGTTCGGCCGCGTCGGCCTGCGGCAACTCTTTGAGCAGGCTGTGAAATTCCAGCTCGTTGAAGAGAGCGATGACTTTTTCAGGATCATAGTCGCGCAGCAGGTAGCGCTCCGGCTCGTAGGTCAAATCCATATCGGTCACAATGGTGACAAGCCGCCTGTTTTTGAGCACCTGCTCGTGCGCATCGATCAGGTTTTGGCGCGTCTTGGGACCGCTAATTTCCTCGACATGGGCATAGAGATTTTCCAGCGTGCCGTAGGTGGTGAGAAACTTGATGGCCGTCTTTTCACCCACGCCCGGCACGCCCGGAATGTTGTCCGACGAGTCGCCGGTGAGCGCCTTGAGATCGATAAACTGCTGCGGTGTCAGGCCATAGCGCTCATGCACTTCCTCAACGCCATAAACTGATGTTTTGGGCGAAGGTCCACCCGACGTGTACAAAATCTTGACCCGCTCGGTGACCAGTTGGTACAGGTCGCGGTCGCCCGTCAAAATGAGTACATCGGTTCCTTGTTCGCCGGCCTGGCGCCCCAGCGTACCCAGAATATCGTCGGCCTCGTAGCCTTCATAGGTGATGATGGGGATATTGAAAGCGCGCAGCATCTCCTCAATGCGGCCAATCTGGGCGCGCAGATCGTCGGGCATGGAGTCGCGCGTGCCTTTGTATTCGGCAAACTCTTCGTGCCGCCAGGTGTCGCCTAGATCAAAGGCTACGCCCACGTGATCCGGCTTGTATTCGCGCAGGATGCTGAATAGCTTGCGCGCAAAGCCGAAGACGGCCCCCGTCAGCTCGCCAGAGCGCGTCGAGAGGGGCGCCTTCATCCCAAAATAGGCGCGATAGGCTTGCGAATGGCCGTCGATTAAAAGGAGTGTTGACATGATTTAGCTTGAAATGGGTTTAATGGCGCGCTGCGATTGCAGTGCGCTCTGCGCTACTATTTGTCGGCGAAAGCAATGAAGAAAGAAATTGTACGCGGATTAACGCTGATAAACACGGATTTTAATTAAGAACAATCAAAAATCTGCGTAAATCCTGAAAATCCGCGTACAAAATATTTCGCTTAATCTTGCCGCTAGGAGGCCGCGTGAACCTGATTGGCCTCAATAATCAGCGCGCCCTGCTCGAGCAGATCCTGCACCTGCGAAAACTTGGTGATGGAGCGCAGCGTGCGCATACGCCGGCCCGCATCGAGCCGATAGCGACCGGCGGGCAGATCGAGAATATAATTTTTGCTGGAGCGGTTGACCAGAATGATGATGTCTTCTGGGTTTTCCTGCCACGTATTGTCAAACATTTTTTGAGCCATGATTCCCTCATTTAAATAGCAATACTGCGCCTAATAAAATTGGCATGATTCCGGTAGGGGCGCGAGTGGCGGCGGGATAAGGTGGAGCAGCCAGAACAAGTTGCCCGCCGCCACTCATACCCCTACATCTGTATGTACCACCCCGCAGGTAGAGCAAATTTTACGGGCCAGCGACTCGCCACCCGCCACCCGCAACTCGCCACTGCATATTTAACCTATCAATTGTACAAGCGCGCTTTGGTTTGACAAAAAAGTGGGGCAAAGATGGCCTTGACTGCCAGAGTTCAACGCCAGTCATGGGCCCAAAACCGCCCACGTAGAGCAGCACAAACAAAACGGTCCACCAGCGGGCGCTGGCGGCGGCAATGAGCGCGGTGGCCACGGCGTATAGAAACAAGCTGAGTTGGCCAAAGAAAATGGGCTCCAGCGGCAGACGATAGACGCTATTCTGCCAGCGATCCTGGCTGTTTTGCACGTGGAATTTGGGGGTGCGCAAAAACTGGCCCGAGCGCCGCAGCAGCGCCTGTGAAACGGCAATGGTATTGCTCAAGCACAGCCCAAAGCCCAGCAAGGTCAGCACGCCAATATGGCCCCAGCGCCGCGGCCAATCGGCGGGATGGAGCCGGCGTTGGGCCACGGCGTAGAGCAGCGGTGGTCCCACCGAAGCCACGCTGAGATAGGCCAGCGGCCAAAATGGATGCACATCGAGCAGGGTCAGCGGCAGCGAAATCAGGAGCAAAATTAGAAGCAGCGGGTGCAGCAGATAGCTGCCCAAATGAATGACGCCCTGGATTTTTGTCCAGCGGCCACGAGCTGCGCCGAATGTGTGGCGCGCACTTGAGCAGCGTCTGGATGCTGCCCTTGGCCCAGCGGAACTGCTGCCGTTTAAAGCCGGAAAGCTGTGGCGGAATTTCAGCCGGCGCCACCACGTAGTTCACAAAAAGAGGCCGCCAGCCCGCCAGTTGGGCGCGATAGCTCAGATCGAGGTCTTCGCACAGCGTATCGATGTGCCAGCCGCCCACCTGTTCATCCTCAATGCAGGCGCGCCGCCACACGCCGGCCGAGCCATTAAAGCCAAAGGCATAACCGGCCGCCTGTCGGCCAGCCTGTTCAACTAGAAAGTGCCCATCGAGAGCCAGCGCCTGGCTGCGCGTAATGGGGCTGTATTCATAATTCAGGTGACCCCAACGCGCCTGCACAAAGCCAATGCGCTCATCCTGCTGAAAATGGGGCAAAGTTTGCAGCAAGAAATCGGGCGGCGGCGCAAAGTCAGCGTCGAAGATGACGATAAAGTCACCTGTGGCGGAGGCCAGCGCGTGGGCCAACGCGCCGGCTTTGTAGCCAGTGCGGTCTGCGCGCTGCAGGTGTTCAACGCGGTAACCGGCGTCCTGGAGCTGCTGCACTCGGCGCTGAATAAGCATGGAGGTCAGGTCAGTCGAATCATCGAGCACCTGCATTTGCAGCCGCGCGCGCGGATAGTGCATGGCTGCGCAGGCATCAATGAGCCGCTCTACGACATGACGCTCGTTGAAGATGGGCAGTTGAATGGTCACTTGCGGCCAATCATAGGCGTCTTCCAAAAGATTCAGATTGCTATTTTCTGACCGGATTGGGAATTGGTTTGATGTATGCGCAAGGAAGGCAGTTTGATGATAGCGGCGGGAGCACCAGGTGAGCCAGAGCGCATTGAGCCCAAAAATGGCAAGCCCGATTACCCCCACTGTGTATATGAATTGGAGCAGGTAGACAAGGAATGGCATAGAATTTGGTAAAAATGGTCAAAAAAATAGGTCGACCGCCGCGCTGTCGACCAGTGCTTTTGTTGGATTCAGGCGGATTCGCGAAACGAGGCCGATGCCTGTATCGCCAACACCATTGTCTGTACGAAACATAGAGCAGTATATCTGATATAAATGGCAAATCCAAATCTGTAGGGAGTGGGGATAGTAGGACATGACGTTTGCGTATCGGCAACAAGCATGTGGTTCAAGTTGGGATTTGCTTTACGATGCGGTTATAATGTTCCTGTTTTGTTAAGGACTCTGTAATTTGGGTAGTGGTGTTGTGAAAGGAAAAATTGCAGAGGATTCTATTTGTTTAAATGGGGAGAGTGTTATGCATGTTGAGGGAAATGAGCGGAGCGGCTCTGCGGATAGTGAAAATAACCCCATATCGCCTAACATAATTGCACACTTGGAAGAAATGGTGGGTTTTGATGAGCCCGACTTTTTGATTGAACTGTTGGACACTTATTTGGAGGATTCCGGTCGCACGATTAAGAATCTGCCGCAGGCCTGGCAAATGCAAGATGCGTTTGGCGTGATGCGGGCGGCGCATAATTTGAAATCGGCCAGCGCCACGCTGACGGCGGTCAAGTTGGAATTGTTGACGACCGAACTGGAAAACGAGATGCGCGGCGAAAGCAGAGGGCTGAATATAGGCGATCAGATTGAGCAGATCATCGCTGAATATCACCGTGTGTACGCTGCGCTGCTAACTGCACGCGCCGAACTGGTTGCGCAACTTGCCTGAACCAATCAAAAAAGCCGCCGGTTGTCGTTACGACAACCGGCGGCTTTTTGGTTAGAAACAGTGTGAAACCTATTCCTCGCTGCCTTCATCTTGATTTTCGGCCACAATACTATCCACCAGGTGTGATGGCACAGGTTCATAGTGGTCGAACTCGATGGTATAGATGCCGCGGCCCTGCGTCATCGAGCGCAGGTCGGTGCCATAGCGTAGGATTTCGGCCAACGGCACCAGCGCCCGTACAATACTGCAGCCGCCGCGCTGCTCCATGCCCTGCACCCGTCCGGCGGCGTATTAAAGTCGCCCATCACGTCGCCCATGTACTCTTCGGGAACCGTTACTTCAATCATATAGATGGGTTCCAGCAGCGAGGGGCCGGCGTTCTGCATGGCCAGCTTAAAGGCTTCGCGCCCGGCCGTTTGGAAGGCAATATCTTTGGAATCGACCGGATGTTCCTTGCCGTCGAAGACCACGGCCTTCACATCGACCACTGGAAAGCCGGCAATGACGCCCTGATCCATCACTTGGCGGATGCCTTTTTCGATGGACGGCAGGAAGACGCCGCTAATGGCGCCGCCAAAGACTTCGCTGGCATATTCAAAGCCCTCGCCGCGGTCGCGCGGCTCCACCCGCATGTGGACCTCTGCAAACTGACCGGCGCCGCCCGATTGCTTTTTGTGCCGGTATACGGCTTTGCCCTCTTTGCCAATGGTTTCCTGATAGGGCACTTTGGGGATAGCCGTGGTCACCTTCACGCCAAACTTGGAATCGAGCCGCCGCATCCCCACATCCACATGCGCTTCGCCCATGCCCTGCAAAAGGGTCTGGCGTGTCGCATAGATATTGGTAACCTTAAGCGTGGGGTCTTCTTCAGTCAGCGAAAGCAACCCCTCGCCCATTTTGGCGCTGTCGGCTTTGGTAGCGGGCGTAACGGCCACAGAATAGAGCGGCTGTGGATACGTAGGCGCCGCTATTTGCGCAATTGCATTCGAAGCGCAAAGCGAGTCAGTTGTCACCACACCGTCTAACTTGGTGATAACGCCGATATCGCCAGCCGCCAATGGTCGCCCACGTTCTCCAAATCTTTCCCTCGCACGTTAAAAAGATTGGCAATCCGCATCTCGCTGCCTGTGCGCGCCAAGGTCAAACGGTCATCTTTATGCAGCGTGCCGGAGAAGATGCGGACATAGTTCATGCGCCCAACATAGCGGTCAATAATTGTTTTGAAGACTTGGGCCGCCACCGGTTGGCCTGAATCGCTCGTCAGCTCGATGGTCTTGTCGCCTTGAATTGCCTCAATGGCGTGTTCGTTAGGCGCAGGCGTGTAGCGGATCACCGAGGTCATGAGCCTCTCCAACCCAATATTGGCGGTTACGCTGCCGCAATAGACGGGCGTGATGGCGCCGTTCTTGACGCCCTGGAATAGCCCGTGACGCACTTCCTCCGGCGTCAATTCTTCGCCTTCCAGATATTTCATGATCAGCTCATCATCGGCCTCGGCGGCGGCTTCCACCATGGCGGTGTGCGCCAGCTCCACCTCATCCAGCATGTCGGCTGGAATGGGCGCCTCTTTGCCTTCAGCGCCCATATAGGCTTTCATATTGGCCAAATTGACCACGCCTTGAAAGTTGTCGGCTTCCCCAATGGGCAACTGGAAGGGCAAGATTGTCGACGAATCCCCAAAAGAAGCGCGCAGACTTTCCACTGCGCGCGGGAAGTTGGCGTTTTCGCGATCCATTTTGTTCACAAAAATAATGCGCGGCTTCTGCTGCTCGATCAAGCGGTCCCAGGCCAGTTCGGTGCCAACTTCGGCGCCCGCCACCGCATCCACCATGAGTAGCCCTGCCTCGGCCACATGTAAAGCACTGATCACCTCGCCCACAAAGTCCAAATAGCCCGGTGTATCAAGCAGATTCAGCTTTGTGCTGTTAAATTCAATCGGAATCACCGAAAGATTGATGGAAATTTGGCGGCGCTGCTCCTCTGGGTCCCAGTCCGAAACGGTGGAGCCATCTTCAACGCGGCCAATCCGGCTAGTGGCGCCCGTCTTATTCAGCAGAACCTCGGTCAACGTTGTTTTGCCCGATCCACTGTGACCGAGAATCGCGACATTCCGAATCTGTTCCGTACTATATTTCGCCATGCTTCCTCCTTAGGCAGTTGATAGGTTGGCCCCAAAATGTGGGAAGAGGAATTTTTGCTATACTGCGGTTGGCCATAGATGAGCAGTAATCAATCTGTTTCCGGCCGGGTAACTCATGCTTATCTATACCAGAGCCAAGTATATTCGATAGGGAGAAATATCATTTTCTTCAAACACGGGGCTTGTTGTAAGTATACCCGCGGTTGTCATAAATGGACATTTTCCAGCCGAAAGTGTTCATTTATAATTGAGCCAAGTATAGCTTGTAAAATTTATTTGGGGAAAATTGTACTGAAAAAGTCAACGGATGTCAATGCTGCGTAAAAGTTAGGGGGCCTTTCAGTTTGGGGCGAGATGGGCTCCTTTCAGGAAGGTGATCCCTATTCGGTCTCGCCATTGCGATCTACCGATTTTTGATCGTAAGCTGGCGGTCTGTTATGATCTCGCTTATAGAGAACGCAAATAGGGCTGGCGCAAATGTAGGGGCGCGAGTGGCGGCGGGACAAGCGGTCTCTGGCTGGCCAACTTCATTCCGCCGCCGCTCAAACCCGCACCGGTATCGTGCCACTATTATTTGCCTTCCCTATTATGTGGTTGAATTATGTGGTTGAATTATGTGATTGAAAGTCGGAGAGAGCAATCATTTCCATTGTCAGTAGATCGCAACGCCAACAAATAGGGCTGGATTCACCAATCGAGATCGATGCTCGAATCGCCAACCCCGTTGCGCTGAACTGACTGTTATTGTCAGTAGCTCGCAACGTGAAGAGATAGGGCGGGATTCACCAATCGAGACCGACGCCTGTATCATCAACACCGTTGCGGTGTACTGATTGTGAATGAGTTCACTGGAATCATAATGTCATCCGAACCGAGTGTCCCAGAGCAGATCGCCATACCTGCCCATGTTCTAGCCTTGCCAACATCTGCTACATCGCTTGCGGAAAGCGAACCGCTGGCCACAGATTTTGGGCCTAATACGCGCATTTTGCTGATCTGCCATGCTGAAGGAATGCACAATCGCTATCGGGATTTGATGGTCAATGCCCTCACCGAAGAGAGCGGGCTGACGGCCATGGGCTGGAAGCAGGCCGATATGTTGGCCGCCTGGCTGCAGCGCTATGAAACGATTGATGTGCTGGTCAGCGGCGGTCAGCTGCACAGCCGGCTAACTTCGCAGCGCATCGGCCAGGCGTTAGGGTTGCCGGTTTCCGTGGCGCGCGATCTGCCTGGCCTTTGGGGCGAGGAGCAAGAGCTGCCGCAGCAAGAAGTGGAACCCGATGAGCTGGACCCCGAAATCCACACCAGCACGCACAACGTGGTGGCGCGGCCCTATGTGGAATTTCACCACGCGCTCATCACCACGCTGATTAAGATTTTGCAGGAAAATCGCAACAAAACCATTGCCTTGGTCACCAGCAGCAGCGCCATTGCCACCATCATTCGCCATTTCTTTGGCGCTCACAAACTCCAGGTGCAGGTGGACCACACCAGCATTTCCGAGATCGACCATCGTAATGGTCAATGGCGACTGTTTTACGTAAATCGACGCGAACACCTGCCCCGCCCCGAAGTGGCCAAGGCGAGCCACGGCGAAAAACCGCTGCTGGCCCCCGAAGAAAATGAGGATATTTCGCTGATTGCCGAGGTCTATAACGCGGCGGCGGACAATATTTTAGAGCGCTATCGCAGCCACACCGCGGCCAATGAACAGCGCCGCATCCAGCACTTTGTGAAGTTTGCCAACATCCCATCGGGCAAGCGCATATTGGATGTGGGGAGCGGACTGGGCATTTTGGCCCTAGCGCTGGCGGCCAGCGGCGCCCAGGAAGTCATTGGCGTGGACGTGAGTTTGGCCATGTTGGAGCACGCCGAATACATCCGCCTAAGCAATCCATCGCTTATTACGCCCAAGGTGAACTTTCGGCTGGCGCCGGCGCAGATGCTGCCTTT
This sequence comes from Caldilineaceae bacterium, assembly GCA_041391125.1. Taxonomy (GTDB): domain Bacteria; phylum Chloroflexota; class Anaerolineae; order Caldilineales; family Caldilineaceae; genus JACKBC01. The sequence continues at coordinate 54,068 of JAWKON010000001.1, read as the reverse complement.
TCGCAGCGAAGCGTTTGACGCCGTGGTTTGCCGCCTGGTGCTGCACCAATCACGCGTGCCGGAGCGTATTTTGCAGGAGATTGTGCGCGTGCTCAAGCCGGGCGGCATCTTTGCCTTTGCCGATCTGGTCGGCTCGGAGCATGCGGTCAAGCGGGCCACCTTTAACGCCATCGAAGCGCGCCGCAACCCCAGCCACGTCACCACTCGCACCATCGACCAATATCAAACGTTGATTCAAAATGCCCATCTCACCATCGACGCCGAAGAGATGGTCACCTTTGGCGCGATCTGGAAAACTGGCTGGCCGAACTACAATCCGACCCCGCCGACTGGCAGCCCGTGCGCGAGATGATCGAAGCCGCCATGGAAACCGACGCCGCCGGCATCAACGCCCGCCGCCGCGGCGACCGCGTCGCGTTTGATCAGAATGTGCTCTACGTCCGTGCGGTAAAGCAGTAGAGGAGTAGAGGAGTAGGGGAGTAGAGGAGATCGCTCCACTCCTCCACTCCTCCACTCCCTACTTCCCCTTATACAACTCCCGCAAAATGATCTGCTTCTGAATCTGCGTCGTGCCTTCATAAATCTGGTAAATCTTGGCGTCGCGCATGAGCTTTTCCACGGGATATTCTTTGCTGTAGCCATTGCCGCCGAAAACTTGGACGGCGTCGGTGGCGTTTTGCATGGCGGCGTCGGCGCAATAAGCTTTAGCAATGGCGGCGGAGAGCGTGTTGCGCTTGTGCTGATCAACTTCCCACGCCGCTTTGAAGGCCAAATCGCGCGCCACTTCGGCGCGGATTTTCATATCGGCCAGCATAAAGCCGACGCCCTGAAAGGCCGAAATGGGCTGGCCAAAAGCGGTCCGTTCGCCCGCGTATTGCACGGCTTCATCCAGCGCCCGCCGAGCCACGCCTGCCGCCGCCGCCGCCACGGGTGGCCGGCTCTTGTCAAAGACCTTCATGCCGATCATAAAGCCTTCGCCCTCATTGCCCAGCCGGTTTGCCGCCGGTACTTCCACATTTTCAAAGAAAACCTGGCATGCCTGCGCCGCGTGCTGACCCATCTTTTCCAACGGTCTGCTCGTGCTTACGCCCGCCCAGTTGCGCTCTACAATAAAGCAGCTCATGCCGCGGTGGCGGGCGTCCGGGTCGGTTTTGGCAAAGACGGTGAAGTAACTGGCCACTGGCCCGCCTGTGATCCACGTTTTGGAGCCATTCAAAATGTATTTGTCGCCTTTGCGGATGGCCGTGGATTTGATGCCCGCCACGTCCGAACCTGCATCCGGTTCGGTCATACAGTAGGAAAAGACTGCCGCTTCCTCCATAAGCGCCGTGAGATAGTGCTCTTTTTGCGCCTCCGTACCAGCGATCATAATGGGCAGCACCGCCAACTGATTGATCATCAAAGCGGTCTGAATGCCGGAGCAGCCGTAGGCCATGGCCTCGGTCACAATGCACTCTTCCAGCACGCTGCCGCCCACGCCGCCATATTCCTCGGGGATGTTGATGTTGACCAGCCCCAGCTCCAGCGCCTTGTTAAAAATCTCGCGCGGCCAGGCGCTTGACTCATCGTGCTCGACAGCTCTGGGCATAATCTCTTTGGCCGTAAAATCCTGCGCCAGCTCTTGCAGCATTTTTAGATCGCCGGTTAATTCAAGTTGTAATCCACTGGTTGCTTCCATGGTTGCCATGTCCTGTTCCTCTCGTCGACTCTGATTAAACACTCTCTAACTCTATTGCAAAATGGGCTATTTAACTACAGATTTCACAGATTATACAGATTGTTTTTTTGAGAAAATCTGTGGAATCTGTACAATCTGTAGTTTTTCAATGCAGTTCTCTATTCATTCAAAAATACGTCGATTCTGAATTGGTTGCCGCTATGTTAGCACAGCGCCGCCCGCGTCACAAGGCGCACGGATTTGGCGCAATACAACGTATTTGCCCACAAATTTATTGGTAGACGCCCAGAATATGATAGACTACAGAATAGATCATTTTCTGACCAGTTCAACATACCAAAGGAGTGCATTTTGACCGCGACCAATCTGGACCACCTGCGCAACGTGCGCGCCGTGCTGCTCGACATGGACGGCGTAGTCTATGTGGGTGAATCGCCGCTGCCGGGCGTGCAGCCGTTTCTGGACTATTTAGAAGCCACCGGGCGGCGTTGGCTCTGCGTCACCAACAATTCGAGCAAAACGCCCGCCATGTTTGTGGACAAATTGCAGCGCATGAACGTGCGCGCCCGCACCGAAAACGTATTGGGCAGCGCCCAGGCCACCGCCACCTGGATGGCCGAACAGTTCCCCCAGCGCGGCAAAGCCGTTATGATTGGCGAAGAGGGGCTGCGCAGCGCGCTGCTGGAAAATGGCTTTGAATTGACCGAAAGCGAGCACGATGCCGAATTTGCCGTGGTGGGCATCAACTTTGAGTTGTGCTATGAACATCTGGCGCGCGCCGCCCTAGCCATCCGCAACGGCGCCCGCTTTATCGGCACCAATCACGATCCATCCTTTCCCAGCGAGCGCGGCCAGGTGCCCGGCACCGGCAGCATTCTGGCGCTGATCGCCACCGCCACCGGTGTGCAGCCCACCATCATCGGCAAGCCCAACGCCGGCATGTACGATCAAGCGCTGCACCGGCTAGGCGTGACCGCACCGCAAACGCTTATGGTGGGCGACCGCTATGACACCGATATTGCCGGCGCCATCGGCTTGGGTATGACCACCGTGGGCGTCCTCACCGGCGTCACCAAGCGGGCCAGCTTCGAACAGGAAGATCCGCCGCCCCATTTTATTCTGGACAATATTCCAGCGTTGCTGGAATTGATGCAGCAAGCGGATGGTAAATGAACATCCCCACTTTTTTTTGACCGCGCGCGTTTGGCTGCGATACAATCAACCATATGAACGTGCAAACATTTGTTCAGCCCGCGGCAGGCGCGCCTATTGCGCTGGCGGGCGGCGCCACAAAAGCAGAAGCGCTTGCGCCACGTCAGTCGCTGCTCGAATTATCACAAGCGGAGGTGGCCGAATTGGTGGCCCAACAGGGGCAACCGGCTTTTCGCGCGCGCCAACTTTGGGAGTGGATCTACAAGCACTATGCCGCCGACTTTGGCGAAATGACCAATCTGCCCAAAGCGCTGCGCACGGCGCTGGCCGCAAGCGCCACCGTCAATCCACTGTCAGTGGTGACGCAAATTATCTCGGCTGCCGGCGATACGCAGAAAGTGCTTTTTGCGCTGCCCGACGGCAAGACGATTGAGGCCGTTTTGATGCTTTATGACAAGCGGCGCACGCTTTGCATCAGCAGCCAGGCCGGCTGCGCTATGGGCTGCACCTTTTGCGCCACCGCCCTGGGGGGGCTAGCGCGCAACCTGACAGCCGGGGAAATTGTGGCGCAGGTGCTCTATTTTGCCCGCTATCTGGCCCGCCCGGATGTCGAGCCGAAAATGCAGATTGAACGCCCCGCGTCCGTCACAAACATTGTGCTCATGGGCATGGGCGAACCCATGCACAACTATCGCAATGTGTGGACCGCGCTGCGCCGTCTGACCGATGCCGACGCCTTTGGGCTGGGCGCCCGTCACATCACGCTAAGCACCGTGGGGCTGGTCCCCATGATCGACCGCATGGCCGACGAAGGCTTGCAGATCAACCTGGCCGTCAGCCTGCACGCACCCACGATGAGTTGCGCAATCAGCTCGCTTCATCAACGGGCGCTATCCGGTGGACGACCTGCTGGCGGCGGTGCGGCGCTACATTGAAAAGACCAATCGCCGCGTCACTTTTGAATACGCGCTCATGGCCGGCATTAACGACAGCCAGTCGTTGGCGCGGGAGCTGGCGCTAAAACTGCGCGATCTGCACTGCCACGTCAACGTGATCCCGCTCAACCCAGTGCCGGAGAGCCCATTCCAACCGACGAGCGATCAGGAAACGCAGCGCTTTGTCCAAACTCTGAACGAAAACGGCGTCCCCGCCACCGTGCGCGTCCGCCGCGGGATTGAAATTAATGCTGGCTGCGGCCAGTTGCAGCGCGCTGTGGCGGGGGGATGACAAGGTGAGGGGATGACAAGATGCCAGGATGAAGCACTGTCACCCCCTCATCTTGTCATCCTGTCATCCTGTCAGAGCAGCACCAAAAGGACGAGAAGAGAACGAACAGAAAGAACATGAGCAAAGTACACATCGTAACCGACAGCAACGCATATTTGCGGCCTGAGGTGGCCGAACGCTATAACATCAAAGTTTTGCCCCAGCGGCTCAAAGTGGGCGGCGCCTATTTTGAGGAGAGCGAGGCGCTAGATGTGAATGAGATGTTTACCAAGGTGCAGGAGATGCAGGCAGGCGGCGGCAAGCAGATGCCTGTGGTGCAGCCGCCCGATCTCAACACGGTATTGGATTGCTACCAGTCCTTTGGCCACGAGGCCGAGCAGATCGTCTCGATCCACATGAGCGGCGAACTGAGCCCCACCTGGAAAATCGCCCGCCAGGCCGCCGAACTGCTGAAAGGGCGCTACACCATCCGCGTCATCGACAGCCAAAGCACCTCGTACGGTCTCGGCCTGCTGGTGGAAAAAGCCGCCCAAGTGGCCGCAGAAGGCGCCAGCGTCAATGAGATTGCGCGTTTTGTCAACGGCGCCATCCCGCATCTGTATGTCACCTCTTTTTCTGAGAGCCTGAACTATTTGGAACGCTCGGCCCAAATCAGCCCTTCGCAGAGCATTTTGGGCGCCATGCTCGGCATCAAAGCCATGATCATCATGGAAGAAGGCCAGCTCATGGCGCTGGAAAAAGTGCAGACCCACGAAGAGGTGGTGGACAAGCTCTATGAATTTATTAGTGAGTTTGCCGGGCTCGAAGAGATTGGCATTTTTCAACATCGCTATGAAGAGGTGCAGGAAGCGCTGATTGCGCGTTTAAAGGAAGATACGCGCATTGCCACCATTCCGCTGCACCGACTCCCCTACCCGCCCAGCCTGGCCGCCTATCTCGGACCCAACACAATGGGTGTCGTAGTTTACGAAGGGTTGTATTAACTGATGGCAGCACCAGCATTTGAACGGCTCCAAAAAATATTGGACCTGGAAGAGAAGCAGGCGTGGCGCAACCGCGCCGTGGTGGGCGGCATGCAGGCTATGGCCGAACGCTGGCGCGACGACGCGCGCAAAGAAAATGCCGACCCTCAAATTGTCGCCGCCGTCGTACAACTGATGAACCAGTATGAGCCGCTGGAGATAGAGGCGCGCCAACAGTGCGTAAACAACATGCGCCGCGCCCTGACCGGCGATCTCAGTGGGTTGGCTCTGCCTGCACCCGCTGCCGACGAACCGACTGCTGAGGAAGCCGAGGCCGACGAACAGCTTGCCGCCGATGACGCCGAGAATGGTGATTTTGAAGAGATGGAGTCATCATTTGCAGAGGTTGGAGTGACAAATGGCGATTTTGCAGAGGTGGAGGCGTTGGCGGATGAGGCAGACGAACCCGCAGATTTTGAAATTTTGGATATTGGCCCACCGGAGCCGACCGACAAGGCCAAACGCCCAGCAGCGCGAACAAGCGAATGGCCAAAATAGACGCCCGTCCACCCGAACCGGTAAGCGCAGCCCCGCGATCTGCAAGGCGCCGGTGACCATCCTGCCCGGCGTGGGCGGCGTCACGGCAGAGCAGCTTGGCCGCCTGGGCATCCAGCAGGTCATCGATCTGCTCTGGCATCTGCCCGCCCGCCACGAGGATTTCAGCACCATGCGCACCATCTCCCGGCTGCAGCGAACAGGTGACGGTGCTGGCCAATTTGTGGGAGATTCGCGAGCGCAAATCGGCATGAACCGTCAAATGGTGCAGGGAGCATTTTAATGATAGCACCGGCACGCTGCACGCCACCTGGTGGAGCAAATATGTGGTGCGCCAGCTTGAAACAGGCAAGACCATGCGTTTCAGCGGCAAGGTGGGCCTCTACATGGGCCAAAGACGCTGGACAATCCCTCCTTTGAAGAATTGGACGACGAGATGGTGGCCACCGGTCGCCTGGCCCCCGTCTATCCGCTGACCGAGGGCTGTCCAACAAGCGCGTGCGCAACCTGACCAAGCTGGTGCTGGACGAATTTAGCCGCTTCTCACCGACCCCATTCCCTCGGCGCTGCGCAAAAAATACAACTTGACCCATCTGTCCGCCGCCCTGCGCCAATATCATTTTCCCGGCAATGCCGAACAACTGGAAGAAGCGCGCGAAGCGGTTAGCGCTTGCCGATTTTCTCTATATCGTCGGGTGCTGATGCGTCGCCGCCACGATGCCAGAGCGAAGCGGCGCCGGCGTTAACCGCCGATGACGCCCTGTTGGAACGTTTCAAAGCGCGCTGGCTTTTGCGTTAACCGGCGCCCAGCCAGCGGGTGATCAGCGAGATCCTGGCCGATATTGCGCGCACCGTCCCCATGGCGCGGCTGGTGCGGGCGACGTGGGCAGCGGCAAAACCGCAGTAGCCGCCGCCGCAAAGCCATATGCCGCTGTTCAAAACGGCGCGCAGTCGGTGCGCTGGCGCCGACCCAAATTCTGGCCGAACAGCACTACTGCACCAGGCATCAGCAGCCTGCTGGGCCAGTCGGCCCGCCCAAACAGGACGCCGCTCAGGTCGCTCTCCTCACCGGAAGCGTAACTGGCAGCGGGCGCGCCGATATATTGACCGGGCTGCGAGGGGACCATCGATGGCGGCGGTGGAGCACCGCGGCGCTGATTCAGGAGAGCGTTCTGTTTCAGAATTTGGGGCTGGTGGTGGTGGATGAGCAGCACCGTTTTGGCGTGGAGCAGCTTGGCGCGTTGCGCAACCAGCAGGGGCTGCGTCCGCATTTTGCTGGTCATGAGCGCCACGCCCATTCCGCGCAACCTGGCGCGCGTGCTGATTTACGGCGATCTGGATTGAGTCATTATCGACGAAATGCCGCCGGGGCGTACACCACATCAAAACCAAGTGGTTTGTGCCAAAGGAGCACAGGCGGCTCACCAGCTTCCTGCGCGAGGTATGGTCGCCGGGGGCTATTATTGTTACCGCTGGTGGAGCGAAAAGCTGGATGCCGGCGCCGCCGTGGAAGAATATGAGCGGCTGCACGCCGACATCTTCCCCAACGAGCGGCTGGCGCTGCTGCATGAGCGCGAGCGGCTGAAAAGATGAAGTGATGAGCGCCTTTATGGATTATGATATTCTGGTCAGCACCAGCGTCATCGAGGTGGGCATCGATGTCCCGAACGCTTCGCTGATGATCATCGAAGATGCCGAGCGCTTTGGGCTGGCCCAACTGCATCAATTCCGCGGACGCGTGGGCGCGAGCATACCCGGCTATTGTGCGCTGGTCTCTAAAGCCCACAATGGCGCTGATGCCAGAACGTTTGATGGCGCTGGAGGATAGCACTGATGGCGCTGTGCTGGCTGAAGATCTGGAACTGCGCAGCCCCGGCGACTTCTTTGGCGCGCCAGAGCAGGCTACCCGAACCGCGCCGCCACGTTGGGCGATCTGGAAACGCTGATGATGGCCCGCCAAGCCGCCCAGGAACTCTTTGCCGAAGACCCCGAGCTGACGCAACACACCCAGCTCGCCCGCCAGGTGGAACGCTTCTGGCGCGGTCATGGTGATGTAAATTAATGGGTGGCGAGTTGCCGATGGCGGGTCGTGTGGCACGCGCCACCCGCAACTCGCCACTCGCCACCCGCACACTGTACAATCCCTCATGGCGCCTAACAACGACGACGTTCGCCCCCATATAGTCATTGTCGGCGGTGGCTTTGGCGGTCTCTACGCCGCCAAGACGCTCGGCAACCAGCCCGTGCGCGTCACGCTGATTGACCGGCGCAACTTTCATCTTTTCCAGCCTTTGCTTTATCAAGTGGCCATGGCTGGCCTGTCGCCGGGCAATATCTCCGCCGCCCTGCGTTCCATCCTTTCCCGCTATGAAAATATACAGGTGCTCCTCGGCGCAGTGATCGATTTGAATGCCGAGCAAAAATGGGTGCGTCTAGCCGACGGCGACCAGATCGATTACGATACGCTGATCGTAGCAACGGGCGCTTCGCACGCCTATTTTGGTCATGCCGATTGGGAGGCGCGCACCCGGCAAAAACATTGGAGCAAGCGCTGGATATTCGGCGGCGCGTGCTTACGGCCTATGAAGCTGCCGAACGCGTCGGATCGCGGCGGCGGGCCTGGCTCACCTTTGCGGTGGTGGGCGCCGGCCCACCGGCGTCGAGCTGGCCAGCACGCTGGAGGTGAGATGAAAACGCTTTACGCTGGCCGGTGAATTCCGCAATATCGACCCGACGCAGGCCACCGTGCTGCTGATCGAGGGCGCTGATCGCGTGCTGCCGCGCCTTATCTACGCCCGATCTTTCGGCCAAAGCGCAAAAACAGCTTAATCGTTTGGGCGTCATCGTGCGCACAAATACGCTGAAAGTCACCAACATCACCGCCGAACAAAATCGAAATCAAAAGCGGCGAGCAGCAGGAGCAGATCGCCTGCCGCACTGTGCTGTGGGCGGCGGGCGTGCAGGCCTCGCCGCTGGGCAAAGTCATTCAAGACGCCACGGGCGCCGAATTGGACCGCAGCGGGCGCGTGGTGGTGCAGCCCGATCTGAGCATTGCCGGCTTCCCTGCGCTCTTTGTAATTGGCGATTTGGCCCACTTTGCCCACAAGTTGGAAAGGCCGCTGCCCGGCGTGGCGCCCGTCGCCATGCAGCAAGGGCGCTATGTGGCCCGGTTGATTCTGGCGCGTCAACAGAGTGGTGAGCCCGGCGGCGCTGCCCAGCCATTTGAATATAAAGACAAGGGCAGCATGGCCACCATTGGCCGCGCGGCCGCCGTGGCGCAGATTGGGCGTCTGCACTTTGGCGGCTTTTTTGCATGGCTGGCCTGGCTTTTTATCCACCTGCTCTATCTGACCGAGTTTGACAACCGGATTCTCGTGCTTTTTCAGTGGTTTTGGAACTACATCACCTATCGGCGCGGCGTGCGCCTGATTGTGGGGAATGGCGCCAAAGCCAGTGGAGAAGGTCAAAATATTTAATCAGCATCCCATCCTAATCAATAGAAACGAGCAACTTATGCAAACACGAACAGGCAATTTCCCCATTGGGTTTCGGCGCGGTGGCGGTGATTGGCAAAAGGACCTGACCGCGCTGCTGCAATGGGCCAAGGACAATGAACTTGAGGTCATCGACTTGACCCGCGATGCCGCCGCGCTGGTGGGTCAAGTCCAAGCGGCGGGGTTGCGCGTCGGCTCCGTAGACTTCCCCGATGGCCGCGGCATGATGGCGGCGGACTCCGGTCGCCGGGCCGAAGCCATTGCCAAAAACAGCGAACACATCCGCGCCTGCGCCCAATATGGCCCGATAAATCACTTTATTGCCATGATTCCGCCGGACCCCGCCCTGCCGCGGGCCGAAAATTTTGGCTATATGGTGGAAAGCTTTAGCGAATTGACGCCGCTGTTGGAAGAGGTGAATGGGCGCATCGTCATCGAAGGTTGGCCGGGGCCGGGCTGCGTGGTCAGCACGCCGGAAACCTATCGCGCCTGCTTTGACCAAATTCCGTCAAAAGCCATGGGCGTCAACTTTGACCCGTCGCATCTGATCCGCATGGGCATCGATCCCATGCGCTTTCTGCGCGAGTTTGTGGACCGCGTCTTTCACGTACACGGTAAGGACACCGAGCTGAACCCCGACAATCTGTATGAATATGGCCACGAGTTGCCGGCCATCTTTGCCAAACCGGCAGCCTATGGCGCCTTTGCCTGGCGCTACACGATTCCCGGCCACGGTATCTTCCGCTGGACCGAGGGGCTGCGCATTTTGCAGGAAAATGGCTACAACGGCTGCGTGTCGATTGAGCTGGAGGACGCCAATTATCATGTGTGCCGGAGGCGGAGCACTGGGGATTTTGCAGGGCGCGCTTTTTGAGCGGGGCATGAGGCGGCCTCTCCTCCTTTCTGGTTCCGCCTCTCCACCGGTGGAGAGGCGGGGGAGCTTCCGTGTGGTGTCTGTAGGTCACTCTTGTAGAGTGACATCCTGCGGTAGACCAGGCATGTCACTCTACAAGAGTGACCTACGAATGTCAACCACATATATTCAAGAAGAATCATAGTTTGTATCAACGATTGAGAGGTTTTTTGTGCGTTGGTAAAAAGCAGGGCAATGGACAAAGTCTGTAGGTCACTCTTGTAGAGTGACATCCTACAGTAGACCAGGCATGTCACTCTACAAGAGTGACCTACGAATGTCAACCACATATATTCAAGAAGAATCATAGTTTGTATCAACGATTGAGAGGTTTTTTGTGCGTTGGTAAAAAGCAGGGCAATGGACAAAGGTTCATCTGCTTTTTTCCTAAAAAAGTATGCTATAATGCGGCCTTTGCCAATAGTCTGTATAGTTTTATGAGCACAGAAGATGAGAATAAAGATTGCCCAGATTTTAACCATTTTACTTTTTGCTCCGCTGCTCTTATCCACCGTTTCACAAGTGACAAACGCCCGTTCTGCTAATCCCGCCGTTCATACCGCTCCATCTATCCAAACCGACGAACCCATCACCATCCGCTGGCGCACGCGCTGGGATGAAACGCGCGTGCGGCGGGTGGCGCTGCCGGCGATTCGCCTTTTTCAAGCGCAGCATCCCGACATCCGCGTCGAGCTGGAAAATGTGGCAAGCAACTCTGAATATGATGCGCAACTGCGCGCCGAGCTGGCCGCCGGTGACGGGCCGGACGTGTTTTATCCGGCGACGCCCATGGCGTATGAACTGCATTTGCAGAATCAATTGCTGCCACTGGCGGAGTTGATTGCTGCGGATGCGATTGATTTGTCAGCTTATGATACCGATGCGCTGGCGCTTTATGCACAGGACGGGCAGCCCTACTGTCTGCCTGCCGATGTGGCGGCGCTGGCGGTCATTTACAATCAGAAACTGTTTGCCCATGCGGACGTGGCCGCGCCGCCGGACCAGTGGACGTGGGATGATTTTCGAATCACGGCGCAGGCATTGACCGTGGATCGCGGCGGCGAGGAAGATCGCCAATTTGGCGTGGATGACAGCACGCGTACTGGCCGCTGCTGCTGTGGAGCCAGACTGGCCACAATGTGTTTGACGACCCGTATAGCCGCGTGAATTGTTGTTGGATGAGCCGGCGGCGCTGAATGCGCTGCAATGGCTGGCCGATTTGGCCAATGTGGATGGTGTGGCGCCAACGCGCGAATTGCAGGATGATCTGGAAAGTGATGACTTTTTTCTGGCGGGTAAAGCGGCCATGCGCATTGTGGGCCAGTGGGAGTTGGCGCACTATGTGGTGGAGGCCGATTTTCCCTTTGGGTTGGCGCCGCTGCCGCGCGGAGGTATGCGGTCAACCGCATGGATGGCAGTTGCTATGCCATTGCGGCCAATCTGGCGCAGCCGGCGGCGGCCTGGGAGTTTGTGAAATTTTTGGCCGCGCCCGGCGGTATGGGGGCGCGGCTATTGGCCGCCGCCCAACAAAATACACCCGCACTGCGCGCCTTGCAGCATCTGCCCGCATATCTGCGCCCCATTGGTCCCGGTGCCGCGGACGTGCGAGCGTTTTTGGCGCCGACCGCACGACGCTTTTCGCTGTATGATCCGCTGCATCCCCTTTTTGCCGATTGGCATGATCAGGTGAACAAGCAACTGGTGGATGTGTGGAAAGGGGATGACGCAGCCGGGCAGGAAATCGGCGACATCCGCAAAGATGCCGACAAATTGCTGGCCCAAATGCGTGAGGAGCGTCGCCAAGAGCAGGGGGCTGATGAGCCGACGCCGCTGACCTCGTTGCCGCTGCACTACTATGTTTCACCCCAAGGTGATGATGGCAATGCGGGCTATGAGGCGGGTGCGCCCTTTGCCACCATTCAGCACGCGCTGGACCTGGTCAAGCCGGGCGACACCATTCATTTGGCCGCCGGCGACTACATGGAGGATTTGATCACGCAGGTCTCGGGCGCGCCCGCGGCGCCGATTACGGTTATGGGGCCGCCGGATGCCATTTTGCGCGGCAAAGGCGACATGAGCACGGCGCTGCGCGTGCGCCATGATTATTATGCGCTGGTCGGCTTTACCATTGATGGGCTGCACGGCGACCCGGAAGCGCCGGATGGATACACGGAAAAGCTGCTTTACGTGCAGGGCGAAACGCCGCGCCAGGGGGTGACCGGTCTGCGCGTCTACAATATGGCTTTTCGCAACGCCGGTGGCGAATGCGTGCGGCTGCGCTATTTTGCCCAGCACAACGAGATTGCCTATTCGACGTTTGAAACGTGCGGCTTGCTCGATTACACCTTTGACGATGGCGGCAAGAATGGCGAGGCCGTTTACATCGGCACCTCCAGCAAGCAGTGGGATGACGGCAAAAACGCCACCGCCGACCCCGATGAGTCGAGCTACAATTGGATTCACCACAACCTGATGAACACGCAGGGCAACGAATGTGTGGACATTAAAGAGGGGGCGTACGAAAACATTGTGGAGTACAACCACTGCACCGGCCAGCTCGACCCGGAATCGGGCGGCCTGGGGGCGCGCGGAGACCGCAATATTTTCCGCTTCAACGTGGTGGAAGGCAACGTTGGCGTGGGTGTGCGCCTGGGCGGCCACAAGGTGGATGGCGTTCAATATGGCCGCGAAAATCAAGTGTACGACAACCAGCTCATTGGCAACCGCGAGGGCGGCATTCGCGTCGAAGTCAAAGAGCAGGGCCAAATCTGCGCAAACAGCCTGCGCGGCAACCGCGGCCCCGACGTACTGGGCGAGCTGGATGAGGATGATCTGGACCCCACAACGCCATGTTAGACTATGATTTGTGTGATTGAATGATGGGCTATGATGTTGGAGGTGAACGCCCGGTCAGATCATAGCCCATCACGTAATCAACAGAAGTCTGTACTTTGATTTGTGTGATTGAATGATGGACTATGATATGGAGGTGAACGTCACGCCAAATCCTAGCCCATCACATAATCATCCAAATCACAGTTTAGACAACCTCTTCAGCATCGATCCAATACTCCTTTAACTGCCCCGCAATTTCAATGGGCAAGCGGCCCACCAAATGCGTGCCGGTTTCGGTATGCTCCTCGCGATCCACCAGCCCGTATTGATGAAAATTGGCCACGAGTCTGCTCTTTTCGTACGGAATCAGCACCTCAACCTGCATCATGCGCTGGCGCAGGATGGCGTCGATCTTAGACAGCAGCTCGTGCAACCCGGCGCCGGTGAGCGCGCTGCACGGTACGGTGTTGGGATACTCGGCTGTGGCCGCGGCCAATCGCTGGGCTTGTGCTGGATCGCTCTGGTCGATTCTGTCCACCTTGTTGAGCGCGGTGATGACCGTCTTTTGACCCGCGCCCAGCTCTTCCAGCACCTCTTCCACAGCGGTAATCTGTTCATCCATATTGGGATGTGACGCGTCCACCATATGAATGAGGATGTCGGCGTTGTTCACCTCTTCCAATGTGGCGCGAAAAGCCGCCACCAGCGTGGTGGGCAACTTCTGGATAAAACCCACCGTGTCGGAGAGCATGATCGTCTGGCCGCTGGGCAGTTCGACGCGCCGAGTGGTTGGGTCCAGCGTGGCGAAGAGCTGATCTTCGGCCAGCACGCCCGCCTTGCTCAGCGCATTGAGCATGGTGCTTTTGCCGGCGTTAGTATAGCCCACCAGCGCCACCACCGACGTGGGGGACTCGCTGCGCCGTCGCCGATATTGGTTGCGCTGGGCGCTGATCTGCTCCATTTGCCGCTTGAGAAAGGCAATGCGGCGGTTGATCTCGCGGCGATCCACCTCGAGCTGCGTTTCACCGGGGCCGCGCACGCCCACGCCGCCGGATGCGCCGCCGGCGCGGCCGCCAGCTTGACGCGCCAGGTGGGTCCAGGCTCGAGTCAGGCGGGGCAGCCGGTATTCATATTGGGCCAACTCCACCTGCACGGCGCCTTCGCGCGTCTTAGCGCGGCGGGCAAAGATGTCGAGGATCAGCGCGGTGCGGTCGATGACTTTGGTGTCATCGCCCAGGCTGCGCTCCAGCTCGCGCTGCTGGCGCGGTGACAGTTCATCGTCGAAGATCACCACGTTGGCGCCCAGTTCGTGGACCAGCATGGACAGCTCTTCCACCTTGCCCGTGCCAAGCAGCGTGGCCGGGTTGGGCGTGTCCAGCCTCTGCGTGAGCTGCCCCACCACGTTCAGCCCGGCTGTGTCGGCCAGCAGCGCCAGCTCAGAGAGCGAATCTTCCAACGTTAGCAGGCCAGGATGTGAATTTAATTCAACGCCCACCAGCACACACGTTTCCGCCGGCGGCGTCGTAGCGACCAGCCCATGCTCGTCGCGCACCACCACATCCTGCGCACCGGTGCGGTGGCCGTAGTCAGCTTCGCCGTGAAATATGCTGGTTTGCCCCAAAGGGCTCATGTCAGATTTTGATGTAGTCATAGATTTCAAGGGATCAACAGATTACACAGATTTTACAGATTAAAAATCTTTGAAATCCGTGTAATCTGTTGATCAACTCCTTTCTCTTGATTAACGGCGGACGAGCGGCAGAAAGGCGGCTTTGTCGCAGAGCTGGTTGGCGAATGTGGGTGTGGCGCACAGTTTGGTGGTCAGCGTTTCGCCATCGGGATAGCGCCCGTAGGGGATGTCGCTGATCTGCTGGCCATACGTTATGACATCAATGGGGGCGCCACCCAATGGGCCGTAGAGCCCAATGGTTTCGCCCTTTTCGCCTAGTTTGAAATTGGTGTGCTGCGGTCCCTGTTTGCCGTCGTCGTCGATGTAGAAAAGTAAGAACGTTTTGGCCGGCATGCGCAAACCGGCTGGAATGGCGTATTTGGTCGGCTCGAACGGATCGTCCGAAAGGAAGAAGCCGTCCAGGTTGACCGTTTCATTGCCAGAGTTATACAGCTCGATCCAATCCGGAAACTCACCCGGCTCGTCCGGGTCTTCCAGCGTAGTCGCATTGCTGGCCATGATTTCATTGATCACAAGCGGCGGCGGCTGATAACCGACCAGAATCTTGTAATTGTAGTCTGGCGCGCCGCGTGGGAAGGTGCTTAGTTCACTATCATTGCCCTCTGCCTCCATATAGTAGCTAATGACGACGCCATCATTTTGCCCGGGAATTTGGGCGCTGTAATTCATGGCGCCATCGTCGGTCATGTTGATCTGTTGCCAGTCGCCCGCGTCTACGCGATAGAAGAGCTTGACGCCCGCCACGAGCTGGTCATCAGTCACGGTGGCCGAAACCTGGATCGGCGCGGACGGCGCCGGAATCACGGGCGTTACCACCACGTTGGTGTAGATCGGGATGATCTGGTTGGGTTGGCCGGGCGATGGTTTGCTCAACTTGACCCATGCGCCATCCCCATCGGGCAGACGCCCCTCTGTAATGTCTTTGATCTGCTGGCCAAAGACGTGGCTGTCGATAATGGTGGCGCCATCGCTGTCCACCAATGCCAGCGCCTCACCCTCGTTTTTGAACTTGAATAGCACATGATTCGGCCCCTGAAACGGCTCATCATCAGCCCACATGACCAGATAGCCGCCTGGTGAAATGGTCAGCGATTCGGTGATCTGATGCTTGGTCAGGTCGATCAGGCTGTCGGTGACATAAAGCCCCTGCAAGTTGATGGTCTCGCCCGTCGGATTGTATATCTCAAACCAATCATCGCCCGCCGGTCGCATTAGCCGGATCCACGATGCCGCCATTGTCAGCCATGATCTCGTTGAGCTTGAGCGCCGCTACATTGACGCGCGATTGCCGCAATGCATCGATTTGCGCCGCCGCGGGAAGGGCTTCTGCATTGGTGGGTCGCTCAATGCCGGCCACTAAAAGCGTCGTGAGCAGCAAGCCAATCACAATCTGAAAAGTGAAGCCACCGAATTTGCTTGCAAAATCTGTGAAAACTGCGCGATCGGCGGTTCTTTTTTCTTTGCCTCGAAATGGCCGGAGCGATTTTTGCATCGTTTGGAATGGGTGGTGCGTGTTCATGTTTAATCTGTATCGGGCGTGAAAATGTTTGCGGTTATTGTGGATAAGTTGTTCATATTGTCACCTCGTCGGGAAAAATATTTCGTGTTCCATGTTGCGTGTACCGGCTAAGTTTGTCGATCCGAAACGAGAGACTTTACTGGTTCACGCAACACGCAATACGCAACAAAACTCTTAAAACAAATGCTGTTCTAATACCTGCGGTCCCGCCCCTGGGCTGCTTACAATCACTTTTTCCACGCAGGCGATCTGTTGCAGTCGCTCCTGCACATTGACCACATCGACCTCTTCACAAATTAGATGCAAATTGGGACCGGCGTCAATGGTGAAATAGACCCCAATGGCCTCCTGTTCACGCCAGCGGCGCACGGCCTGAATTAGCTCAATGGTGCCTGGCTCCCAGTAAATCAAGCTGGGCGTGCTGGTCATCATGATGCCGTGCATGGCCAAGGCATCGCGCTCGATGACGGGGCCTAGTTTGTGCAGATCACGCTGTGCAATGGCCTGGCGCACAATTTGCAATTCACCATCCAAGTGGGCCAGACGCCCTTCCTGCAGCGGACTGCTGGCGGCCAGGCTGTGGCCGCTCAGGCTGCTGGTGTGCTTGGCGCGGCTGCTGATGACGGCCACCACATCGAAGAGCGCCCAGTGGTCTGGGCCATACATTGGGTGCGCCACGCTGCTTTCGTGATCGCAGCCCTGGTCCCACTCCACAAAGCCGCCAAAGATGCTGCGGCTGGCCGAACCGCTACCCCGCCGCGCCAGCGCGGAAAGTTTATTGGCGCTCAAATCCAACCCCAGCGCCCGCGCACCCGCCACCGACAGCGCCGCAAAGCCGCTGGCCGAGCTGGCGATGCCCGACGCCGCCGGAAAATTGTTGCGGCTGGCTACGCGGGCGCGCAGGTCAACATTCGCCAGCTCGCGTAGCCGATCCAGATGGGTCACCAGCCGTTTGGCCGCATTGGCATCCAATTGTACACCATCCAGCTCGATCTGGTCGGCATCCAACCGACCTGCTGCATCCCATTCGACCGTGGTCGCCGTATACGCATCGGCCAGCGTCATGCTGATCGAGTTGTTGGTGGGCAAATTGAGCGCCGCCTCGCGCACGCCCCAATATTTGATAAAGGCAATGTTGCTGCCGACTTGCACCGTTGTTTTCTGCATAGGAATTCCCAAAAGGGTCACTGTGTGTCGGTGGGCTAGCGGCGGTTGAGTAGGCTGGTGTAGTTTCCAGCCGTATCGAAACCAAAGCGGCTCGTGCGCCCACTAAATCTGTTGGAAACAAAATCTGATGGAAACAAAAAAGAAAAGCAGCCCAAACATAGCAGGCTGCTCGTCAAACGTGTCAATGTGGCGGAATTGGCCTTTCGACCGCGGCGTCAACCCGCCGCCCGCTCCGCCATTTCCTCAAAGCGGCGCAGCAGATCGTCCAGCAATTCATCGTGGGCCCGAAAATCGACCTCGACGCCCTCGGCTACTTCCGTTATGGTAGCCTGCCAGCCAATGCCTTCAACCACGCGCAGCTTTTCCGCCACCCCACCGCCTAGCCGCTTGAGCAGCCCCTCTGCAACTTGGCAGGTGAGACCTGGAAAGGTCATTACTTCTTGATCATACAGTTCTGCATTATCATATTCGGAATAGATGGCGTCGCGGTTGTCTTCAAACGACGATGTGCTAATGGGCATGAGGTTTTCCTCCAATTTGGACGTACATTTTGGCCATTATACCATTGGCGACACCAGAAAGAAAGTATCTATTTTGCAAAAAAAACAGCAGATTTTAATTTTGATCAACAGATTAAACAGATTTTGCAGATTTTTGTGTTCTTTCATCATGTGGTTGCCCAATACAATTTGAGGATTTTTCTGGCCCAAGTCTAATCTTTAGAATCTGCGTAATCTGTTGATCAAATATCTTTGTCCACAATTTTGCCTTGAATACTATGGATTTTGTTACGTTTACCATAATTATTGACGATATTGTTTTTCCTGACGGACGCACGGCTATGGGCGTGCTGGGCGGCGGCGGACCGCAGACGGCTTTGGGCATGAAGCTGTGGGCGGACCGCGTGGGGCTGGTTGCCAATATTGGCGCGGACTTGCCGGTAGAGGCGCGGCAATGGCTGGACCAGATGGAAATCGATGCCGCTGGGGTGCAAGAGTCAGCGGTATTGCCCACATTGCGCGCCTGGCAACTCATGGAGGAAGACGGTCGGCGCACCCAGATCTGGCGCGTGCTGCCCCATCAAATTGGACCGCAGATTGGGCGCACGCTGGAAAGGCTGGATGCATCGGGGTATATTGCCGTGCGCGGCTTTCACATTGGCGCGCATGTGGAAAGTCCCAATTTCGAATTTCTGCACGCGCTGCGCGCCCGCTGCCAGGTGTTGAGCCTGGAAATTTTCCGGCCGGCTGAAAAACCTCTCGACCCCCATGCTCTGCACGAGCTAGTCAGCGCCGGTCACATTTTTTCGCTCAACCAGCTCGAGGCCGAGTCGCTGGTGGGGGCCGGCGAGCCGGTCGAACTGGCGCGGCGGCTGGCCGAGGCGGGCGCACCGATTGTGACCTTGCGCTGCGGGGCGGCGGGCAGCGTGGTGCATCGCGCCGACACGGGCGAAACGCACGTGATCCCGGCTGTGAAAACCAACGTGGTGGACCCGGTGGGCGCGGGCAATGCGTACAGCGGGGCATTTTTGGCCGGTTGGGTGCAAACGCGCGATCTGCGCACGGCGGGGCTGTATGGCGCGGTGGCGGCTAGTTTTCTGATTGAGCAGGTGGGGCTGCCACCGGTGCGGGCGGATTTGCGCCAGATGGCGCAAGCAAGATTGCGGATTCTGCGCGAGCAAACTTTTTGAAGGGGACAAGGAATAATTGTAAATGGTAAATGGTGAATGGTGAATTGTAAACGAGGGCGCGCGTAGCCGGTTTCGTTTACAATTCACCGTTTACCATTCACCGTTTACAATTCATATCGGCGGATTGCCTATCCGCTCTACACCATAGAAACGGAGAATTATGACAAACCATCAATACACGCCGCAACGCGTCATGGTGATTGTGGCGCACCCGGATGACATTGAATTTGGCTGCGCCGGCACGGTGGCGCGCTGGGTGCGCGAGGGCGCCCAGGCCTGCTACGTGCTGATCACCAGCGGTGACGTAGGCATTGCCACGCCGGGCATGACCAAAGCCGAAGCCGCCAAAATTCGCGAGGCCGAGCAGAACGCCGCCGCCGAAGTGGTCGGCGTGCAGGAGGTTGTCTACCTGCGCGAGCCGGACGGCATGTTGGAAAATACAATGGAATTGCGCAAAAAGCTGGTGCGTGAAATCCGCCGCTTCAAGCCCGAAGTGGTCATGACCTTTGACCCCACGGCGCTGTGGGTGGGTGACGGCTATATCAACCACCCGGACCATCGCGCCGCCGGTTTTGCCGCCGTGGATGCGGTCTTCCCCGCCGCCGGTCAGCCCAATCTCTTTGAAGAGCTGGCCGAAGAAGGGCTGGAGGCGCACAAGGTGCGCAAGGTCTATGCCCAGAGCTTTGGCAGTGAAGGCAGTACATTTGTCAACATCAGCGACGTGATCGACCTGAAGATTGCCGCGCTCAAAAAGCATGTCAGCCAAATGGGCGAATGGGACCCCGAGCCCATGATGCGCCAATGGTCCGCCGAAGCCGCCCGCGGTCTAGAAATGGAATATGCCGAGTCGTTTAAGGTGGTGACGTTGGTGAGTGATGAGGAGTTTGCGAAGAGAAACGCGGTGGAGGAGTAGCAGTTTTGAAGGGGAGAAAGGGAGAAGGGGAGAAAGGGGGAAAGGGTGCTCCTCTTCCCCCTTCCCCCCTTCCCCCTTTCACCCTTTCTATCTCTCCAAAACGCTCCCATCACGCAGATGCACCACCGCCCGCCACTGATCATCCGCACGAGCCGCCACGCCGCCTTGGCGCCAGTTGCTCAGGTAGTGGACCGAGAAGGGTTCGTCGTAGGCCACGTAGTAGAGTTCGTTGTTGCGGAAGAATTCGACAAAGTTGATGGTTTCGGGGTAAAGGCTGGCTAGCCGCAGCCAGCGTTGACCACCATCGGTCATTTCCGGCTCCAACCCCTGCAAATGGTATTGATCATCGACAGAGAGCGGCGGCAGCGCAATGCCGATACCCTGCGCCATGCGGTGGGCAAAGAAGATGTCCTCCCCCTTAGTCACCGACCAATCGGCGGGCGGCTCCTGCTTGGTCATGTTGTTGTAATAGCCCCACGACGTGCGCGTCTTAAATGTCACTTCCATCTGGCCAATGGCCTGTGAATCTTCATTGCACACAATGGGCCGGTTGAGATTCCAGCCGCGCACCTCCTGAATCATGTTGTAGAGGCGTTGGCGCGTGCAGCCATTGCCGTGGATTAAAATCACGTCGCTGGCCTCGGCAATCTCGCGGTTGATGGAGCCGCCGCGGCCGCTGCAACCCACCGGCAGCCCGCCCGACTCCTGCCGCGCCAGGTCGCTTAGCGCGGCTACGCCTTCGGGATAGTAGAGCAGCGGGTGCTGCTGGAAGGGCGGGATGTCATACTCGTTGGCAATTTCGATGATGACGTTGGTGTAGCCGCCTTCGCGCAAAAAGCGGGAAGCCGTGGTGACTGCATTGCGCACGGCGCGGCCATCGCGCAGCCGCCGGGTCTGGTCACCATAAAAGTAGCTCACAATCACCACCATGCCCAGCGCATCGGCGGCGCGGATCAGCCGGTCCATGCGCTGGGCGTAGGCCGGGTCCAAGGCGACGCCGTCTTCGCCAAAGGGATTGTTGTCGATAGTTAAATTGTTGACGGTAAAGCAGGGGCCGCCACCCTGAAACCCCACCGTGAGGCCACGCAGACCGTAGCCGTACCATTCCGGCAGCGCCGCAATCAGGTCGGTGGTGTGCTGGTCAGCATCCCATTCAGCTTTTGACAAAGCGGGCAAAACGGGCCGGGTCCGGCTTTGTCATCAAAAACGCCCTGGATAAAGCGGGCATTCATGAGCAGGCCGTGGGCATTGGGGTTGCTGTCGTCAATTTCGGCATAAGTGAGCCGGCCGTTGATCAAAAATTGTTCTCCCTGGACGGATAGGCTGGTTTGGGGCATAATTGACTCCTTTAGAGTTGGTGAAAACAGCGTTTAATGGCCACAAAAGCACAAAATTACAATTGGTATTCAGGTTTTACAGATGCTTGTCCTGACGTGTGGCGCAATTGCAGTCTAAACTTGATTTCAATGATTAGGTGATGGGCTATGATTTTTTGTATGGTGGATAGTGAGTAGGACATGTAGGCGAGCGTCCGCCATACGAAATCATAGCACTCATAAAATCATAAAAATCATAGTGCGGACAGGCTCTTTCTGTTTTCTGCAATTCCCTGCATAGGTACAAATCACAAAAATCTTATGGACAATTCTGAAGCTGAAAATCACGCAATTTCAAACTGAAGGCTATGTGTGCCTGCGTTTGTTTAGCGAACGTGAAGTGCAGGCATGGTCGAGCTGGACTATTTTAAACAGAACGGATTGGGGCGCAACGTACCGATAGCGGTAAGACCCATTCCACCACCAAGATCCAGCTACCAGATCATCCGCTCTCGGCGCGACAAGAGCCGCTCTTTCGGGCGCTGCCCTTTGCCTGCATGTGGTGACTACCGGTAGCTGCCAACTGATTGGCCAGCCGTTTGTGCGCCACCTGGACCAGATCTTCCTCAAGCCAGGGCGCACCAGCGCCGGCTGCTTCGGCACACGGACGCCTGTTCCAGATCAGCGGCCGACCAAAGGAGTGGGCATGTGGGTGGCGCTGCTGGAGGCCACGCTGGCCAATGGGTACGCTGCGTAATTCCGCGCCAGCCATCTGGAAACCTTTGAACACGCGCGCGATTTGAGGGAGCGATCACCATACCTTTGCCGCCGATGACGGTCGCGCCGTCCCCGTTGAACTGGATGCGGGCTGGCCTTCGTCTTCTTCAATTACGGCATCGACCACGGCACCAAGGCCAACAACACCGATGCCAGCCGCCGCCGGCCTGGCCTATCACTTTTTGCACACTGACTATGTGGCCAGCGCCCGCCTCACCAATGGCATTGGCCACATTATCGGCCCGCAAGCCAGTGGCGGCCAGCGCGAATATGTACAGATATGGCCGACGCCTGGGCGCAAGAGGTGGCAGCGGGTGGCATAATCTGTCATAATTTTGTGTTTGACGTGTCCATTGGAAATTGTAAATGGTAAACGGTGAATTGTTAATTGTGAATGAGGGGGCGTGTAGCCGGTTTCGTTACCATTCACCATTCACCGTTTACCGACCCACAATTCGTTGCTTCTACTCCGCCCGATGCCCCGCCACGCACGCAGTTCTCAAAAGCATCAACCCAGTCGGCGCACCACTTTTCGTAGCTGTCCATCACGCTGCGCGGGTTCACCGGCATTTCAAAATCAGGGTGCGCGTGCAGCCCGTATGGTGGCCGGTGGTCTGAGTAGCGCAGGTCCGAGCGACCAACGGCATTTGTCCGACACATTGGGTGTGGAGCGGTGCGGCGTCAGCCGGTGCATAAGAACCACATCGCCTTTGCGACAGGCCAGCGACATGGGCTCCACGTCAGGCATGAGCGCCGGGTCAATGGTGGTGCCGCCGCGCAGGTGGCGCAAATAGCCGTGGCGAAAGACGCCAGGCAGCGCTTGCATACAGCCCATCTCTTCGGTGGCGTCGCCCAGCGGCAGCCAGCAGGTGACCACATTAGAGCCCTCGGCCTCGGGCATCATCACGCCAGCATCCTGATGCCACGGCACTACGTGAAATGAAGGACCCGTATGCGGGTCAAAGTCAGCGGTGGTTTTTAGCGCCACCAGATGCAGATTGGGTTGCAGGTGATCTCTGGTCTAGCCCCTCCACGGCGTCAAGATGGGCATTGTGCAAAAGAGTTGAACATAGCCTGGCCGCGATAGAACATAATGTCCATGCCCTGGCCAATCTCATTGCATTGTCGAGCAGGCCGTAGCGCTGCTCAGAAACACTCACGTGTAAATCCTCGATCTTCAGCGTGTAAAACGCGCCCGCTCATCCGGGCGGAAAGCTCATCGACGACGGGTTGCAGATCAACGGCAGTTAACGCATAACGAGGCGACGATGACGCCGTCGTTGTGATGAGCTGCGATCTGTTCGGCGGATAGTTTCATGATTTTTGCTCCACATAGTTTTGGGCGTGCACACAGCGGCTGCTATGCGTCACTGATTCATTGGGAAATTAGTGTTTATGATTTTCGCGATTGAAGGCTGACAGACAAATTTCGAGGGGTAATGTGGTTGACGAAGTTGCTCGGCCTGGAATATGATGGCGGCGAGAGTTCGATTTGTCGATTTGCGTCTTGACATTGAGAGAGGGTGACAAGGTGACCGCCTTAAGCATCCTGTCACCCTTTCACGCTGTCCGGTCACCTTGTCATCCCTATTAAAAAAAACGGAGGCCGCTCTCGATGACTCTACAGATGGGCGTTGTCTTTCTGATTTTGGTGGGGGCGTTGGTGGTTTTTGCGTTGGACCGCTATCCCATCGATTTTGTGGCGTTTTCTATTTTGGCGCTGATGTTGGTGGTGGGTCCTTGGCTTGGGCTCGAGCTGTCAGAAATTGTCTCCGGCTTTAGCAACACGGCCACCGTCACCGTCATGGCCATGTTTATATTGAGCGCGGCCATTGCGCGCACGGGTGTGATCAACTGGCTGGCCAGTCAGCTTGAAAAATGGGCGGGGGCCGGCGAGTTGCGACAACTGGTGGTGCTGCTGCTGGTGGTGGGCGCGGTTTCGGCCTTCCTGGCCAACACGGCCACGGTGGCCATCCTCATGCCCATGATCATGACGCTGGCGCGACGCAGCCGGCGCTCACCGTCCAAATTGCTCATGCCGCTTTCGTATGGTTCGCAATTGGGTGGCGTCATGACGCTTATCGGCACTTCAACCAATATTCTGGCCAGTTCGCTGGCGGCGCAGCGCGGTTATGGGCCCTTTGGCATGTTTGAATTTTCGCTGATCGGTCTGATGGTTTATCTGACCGGACTGCTCTATTTTGTGCTGATTGGCCATCGGCTGCTGCCCGTGCGTCGCCCCCCCGATGGCGTGAGCGACGACTACCGGCTCAAAGAATATCTGGCCGAGGTGTTGGTCCAGCCCGATGCGCCATTGGTGGGCAAGACGCTGGCGCAGAGCGGATTGGGCAGCCGGCTGGATATTCAGGTGCTCGACATTGTGCGCAACGAGGATCATTTGGGGCTGCTGTCCGCCGATGTCGAATTGTTGGCGGGCGATATTTTGCTGGTGCAGGCCAACAATCAGCAGCTCCTGCGCATTAAAGAGCTGCGCGGGTTGGCCATTGCGCCCGAACTGACCATCAACCTTACCCGGGATGCGGACGATGAGGGTGGGCGCGAAGTGGCGATGCTGGAGGTGGTGCTGGCGCCCGGCTCCGATCTGATTGGCGGCACGCTCAAGAGCACCAATTTTGGCAATCGCTTTAACGCCATGGTGATTGCCGTGCGCAAACATGGGCGCGTGGTGATGGCGCGGCTGGGCTCGACGCGTCTGGAATTTGGCGATGAATTGCTGCTGCGCGGCTCACCGGCGGCGTTGCGCCAGATCAAACAGGATGCCAATTTTATTGTGGGCGAGCAGCCGCCGCTGGAGCTTTTCCGCCACGAAAAGATTCCTATGGCGCTGGCCATTGTGGTGGGCGTGGTAATGCTGGCGGGCTTTGGCCTCCCCATTTTGATGACCTCCATGGTGGGCTGCGTGCTCCTGGTGATGACCGGCTGCCTGAAGGTGAACGAACTGCACGAAGCCATCCGTTGGGACGTGATCTTTCTGCTGGCCGGCGTCTTGCCCATTGGGCTGGCGCTGGAGCGGACTGGCGGCGCCCAATTGCTGGCCGATTTTGCCGCCACGCGAGCGGCGCAACTGCCGCCGTTGCTAGTGCTCATCCTCTTTTATGGTGTGGCCATGCTGCTCACCGAGTTCATTTCCAACAACGCCACCGTGGTCATCCTGATCCCGGTGGCCATTAGCGCGGCGCTCTCGCTGGGGCTGGACCCGCGGGCGTTTATTCTGGCCATCATGTTTGCCGCCTCCACCAGCTTTATGACGCCGGTGGGTTATCAAACCAATACCATGATCCACGGACCAGGCGGCTACAAATTCCTCGATTTCCTGCGCGTCGGCGCGCCGCTCAATTTGATTTTGCTGGTGATGACGCCGGTCTATATTTATTGGTTGTGGGGGGTGTGAGGAGGGGAGGGGGAGAAGGGGTGACAGGGTGACAAGGTGACCGCGCCTGTCGAAGTCACCTTGTCATCTTGTCATCTTGTCATTTTGTCAAAATCAATTGGGCTCCGCAACGACCGCAAACCAAAGCGCGTCTTTGTCGTTTGGGTCGCCATTGTAATTAATCAGAATTTCCTCGCCGGCGGCAATATCGCGTAGCGCTACAATGTCAATTTCGGCTTCCTCATAGCGTTTGACGTAATATGCATTGGGCGTGTACGAATGGTTATAGAGCGAACCAAAGCCCAGAGCAAGCGCAGTTTCTTGGTGCCAACTGTAGCAATAGTTGAAAAGTAGCGTCCGATTGATGTCTTGCCACTGTTCGTCGGGCAGGACCAGCACGGGCGCGCGCTCGATGGTTTCTCCCTCTTTGATGTTATTCTCCGCAAAGACACCCCGGCCTTTGGCTTTTGTGTTTCCTACACGTATCATACGGTTTGCTCCTGCGCATCTGCGCAACAACATGCAATGAATATTAAAATCGCGGTGCGGCCACCATTGGCGCACAACGCGAGTATACAGCGGCTCGTAGAGGATGTAAAGCTGCACGAAAGCAAAGTAATGTTTTGTGGCTTTTGCAACACAGTAATTTGAAGCAGCGGGTGGCGAGTGGCGGGTGGCGGGTAATAACGCCCCGCCGCTCGCCACCCGCTCATCCATAAAGGAGAACTTATGACCACAGGCTTTATTTGGAGCGAATGGTTTGCCTGGCACGAGACGGGCAGCGGGGCCGGCGCTGAGCGCATCAGCCGCTACGCCGAGCCCTATCCGCATGTGGAAAGTCCGGACACCAAGCGGCGCATCCGCGGCTTGATCGAAACGTCCGGGCTGCTCGCCCATCTGGCGCCGATTGCCCCGCGCCCCGCCACCGAGGATGAATTGGCGCGCTTTCACGCTCTAGAATACATCCGGCGCATTCAGCAGATGAGCGCCGGCGATGGCGGTGATGCCGGCGACGGCACCCCCTTTGGCCACGGTGCGTATGAAATTGCTTGCCTGGCCGCCGGGGGGACGATGGCCGCCATCGACGCTGTGCTAAGTGGGCAGGTTGACAATGCGTACGCACTGGTGCGTCCGCCCGGCCACCATGCGGAGGCGACCACCGGGCGCGGCTTCTGTCTCTTTGGCAACATTGTGGTGGCGCTCAAGCACGCACAGGCCGTGCATGGGCTGCAACGGGCGGCGGTCATCGATTGGGACGTGCATCACGGCAACGGCACGCAGGCCGGTTTTTATGCCGACCCCAGCGTGCTCACCATTTCGCTGCATCAGGACGGGCTCTATCCGTACGATTCCGGCTTTGTGGCGGAGATTGGCGAAGGCATGGGCGCGGGCAGCAATATGAATATTCCCCTGCCTGCCGGATCGGGCCATGCGGCCTATCTCACCGCCTTTGAGCGCGTCGTGCTGCCGGCGCTGGCAGAATACCGACCGCAGCTGATCGTGGTCGCCTCTGGTTTTGACGCCAGCGCCATGGACCCGCTGGGCCAGATGATGTGCCACAGCGAAACCTATCGCGCGCTGACGCAAATGGTGATGACTGCCGCCGATGAACTGTGCGGCGGCAAGTTGGTTATGAGCCACGAAGGCGGCTATTCGCCCATTTATGTGCCCTTCTGCGGTCTGGCGGTGCTGGAGGCCATGTCCGGCGTGCGCACGCCGGTGGAAGACCCCTATCTGGCCGGCATCATGTTTCGCCCCGGCCAGGAATTGCAGTCGCACCAGGCTGAGGCCATTGAGCGGGCCGTGCGTAAGGGATAATGTACGTGAGTAAAAAGAATTAAACGCAAACGACGCTAACGACGCAAAAGGCGCAAACAACAACCGTTTGCGCCCCTTGCGCCCTTTGCGTTAAAAAGGATTACAAAGCTCTATATTTCATCTCGCAAAGCCAACGTCTTTTGCGTTAAAACTCAACCAAAGGAGAAATCAGATGGACAAAATTTTCACCAACAAAACCGCCTGGGTCACTGGCTCTTCGCGCGGGATTGGGCGCGTCATTGCGGCGCATCTGGCCAGTTTGGGCGCGCGGGTGGCGATCCACGGCACCAGCCCCACTTCCACGCGCGCCTTCGGCGAAGCTGATTCGCTACAGGCCGTGGCGGATGAGATCGCGCAGACGCATGACGCCGAGGTGTTGCCTGTCCACGGTGACTTGACCGATGAGGCGCTGGTCAACGACATGGTGCAGCAGATTCACGCGCGCTTTGGGCAGATCGATATTTTGGTCCATTGCGCGGGGGGCGACATCGGCGCCCAGGGCACTATGGGTGAAAATGCGGGCAAACCTGTCCACAACGACGCCGTGCAGGTGGCGCTGGCCGATATTCACGCCGTGCTGGACCGCAATTTATTGACCTGTATTTTGGTCTGCCGCGCCGTGGCGCCGGAGATGATGGAACGCAAAGCGGGGCGCATTATCAACATTGGCTCGATTGCCGGGCTGGGTGGGCGCACCAACGGCGCAATTTACGCGGCGGCCAAAGCGGGCATGCACACCTATTCGCGCTGCTTGGCGCATCAGTTGCGTCCATACAACGTACCGGTCAACGTGATTGCGCCCGGCGGCATTGTGACGCCGCGCTTTTTGGCCAGCCGTCCTGTTGCCGAATCACAGTTGGTCACGGAAGGCACGCTGGAGCGCTACGGCACATCGCAGGAGATTGCGGATGCGGTGGCGTTTCTGGCCAGCGACGGCGCTTCGTATATCTCGGGCCAGGTGCTGCGCGTGGATGGCGGCGGTCAGCTTTGGCCGGCGTGAGCCATTAACCGCAGCAACGCAAGGGCGCGGCGTCCGTTTCCTGCGTGCGCGCCAGATGCAGCGTGAGATTTTCAATAAAACCAAATAATGGGGGGCCGGGAGGGTAGACGAAGATGTCGCGCTCCGTGTTCACGGGGTGTATGCCAATTTCTGCAAACAGAGCGGGTTCCATATCGGCCATGATGATTGGGGCCTGTTGCTTATGTGTTGAAAGGAGGAATTCCTGCAGCCGCGGGTCGCTGGTCATGCGACGCAGGGCAGACGAGGGGCCAGGGAGGATGACGCAGCACGCCATTTTGGCCAATGGCAGCGCTTGCCCCAGCGTCAAATCCGGCATAAGCACCATGCCGCGTACACCCTTGGCATGCGACCCGTTGAGTCCAACCAATTTGACCTGAAGACCAGCCGCCCGCATTTCGCTAACAAAGAGGGCGGCTGGCGCCTCTTGGCATTGCGCCCCCCATAGCACAAAAACATATTGGCGCATCAACAGGATGGGGAAGGGCTTTGGATGATTCATGTTGGCTTACACTTTGCTCTGTATGAAAACCGGAGTTTGCTTCTGGACTAATTCCAGGTGGAAAACCCCGGTTTTCATCACAACCGCAGTATAGTTATGGAAATGCAGGTATTCTCAAGTGCGTTTCGTCATAAAGCGTATCATTGTTGCGTCTGTCTTGAACTGTTAAGTGTCTATCCTGTGTATCATTATTGCCTGAACTGGACCTGCGCTAGCCCTCATCTTATATGCATAGGGGCATCGCAAAGCACACCACCGGTTAAAACCGGTGGCTGATACGGGAAACCGGCTTAAGCTGGTTTGCTTTGGCAGACGCCGAATTTATTCGGCGGGGTCAACCACATGAGATTCTGTTGACCCTGCTCGGTCTAAAAAAAGGACGGTTGCGAATGCGCCGACTGCATGGTACACTGTAGTGGCCGCAAGTGATGCGATTGCAGCAAAGTGACGCCCCCATGAAATATTTCGTGTCCTCACAGCGTCTACAAAACGTTGCCAGTTACTTCATCCCATATACACTTGGCTTTGGCATCGTTGAGAATGCCCCCCTCGGCTAGGAACACGCTGCTTGTTCTCAGCAATGCCCAATTACAGGATAATACCCTACTCCTCGACTGCCTATGAACCTTTCAAATACTCTTTCTAAGTTAACACGCGCCGAAAATATACATATGGCGCTGCAGCAGTGGCACCAGCCCGACGCCGCCGGCAGCGCATTGGCAGATTTATACCTGGTGCAGACGGTGCTGCAGAATGGCGCCCCCGGTCTGCGCCGTGCGACCAATGATGTGCTGCTGGCCGCGCTGCGGCAGATGGAAAGCAGCTATCAGCAGGACGCCGACATTTTGCGCCAACGCTTTGCCGATTTGCTGTCGGCCCAGGTAGTGGCCAATAAGCACAATGTGGTGGAAGGCGCACTCTATAAAAAGCAGCGCGCGGCTATTGAACGGCTGGGCGAAGTGCTGCACAATATGGAGTTTGCCGCGCGCACTGGTCGTTCCGCCGAGTTGATGGCGCGGCTGGAGACGCCCACCTACCAGCAACTCTTTGGCGTCAATGCGCATCTGGATTGCCTGGCCGAAAAGTTGCTGACGCCTGAACCACCTTGGCTCATTTCGGTGGAAGGCATGGGGGGGATTGGCAAAACGGCGCTGGTTCACGCCCTGTGCAGCCAGATGATCGAACAGGGGTTGGTGGGGTGGGGCGCGCTGGAAGAAGTGGGCTGGGTGACCGCGCGCCAAACTATTTTTAATGGCGGCGGCGCGCTCAAAAACGTGACGCGGCCGGCGCTGACCGTGGAGGCGCTGGTGGATGGGCTGCTGGGGCAACTACTGCCGGGCGCTGGGGGCGCGGGACGGAGCGCTGATGAACGCTTGCAGCAGTTGCAGCGGCGACTCCAGGAGCGACCGCATTTGATCGTAATCGACAATCTAGAAACGGTGACCGACGTACACAGTCTGCTTTCCACGCTGCACATGTTGGCCAATCCCACTAAATTTCTGTTGACCACCCGTCACAGCCTCTTTGGCGAACTGGATGTCTTTCACTATGGCATACCCGAGCTGAATGAGGATGATGCGCTGACGCTGGTGCGTACCGAAGCCGCCCAACGCAACTTACCGCTGCTGGCCCAAGCTGACGATGCGGACCTGCATCGCATTTACGAGACGGTGGCGGCAATCCGCTGGCGCTGCGACTGGTGGTGGGGCAGACGCTGGTGCATCCGCTGCACGCCGTGCTGGACGACCTGACCGCCGCCGCAGCCAGACCATTGAGAACATGTATACGCACATCTATCGCCACGCCTGGGACAACCTGGATGAAGACGCCCGTCGGTCCTGGTGATGATGCCGCTGGTGAACGAAAACGGCAGCGCTCTCGAATATTTGACCAGCATGAGCGGCTTAGAACCAGGCGATCTGCGTCACGTGCTGGGGCGGCTGGTGACGCTCAATCTGGTGGACCGCCGCGGCGATTTGTATGAGTATCGTTACACGATCCATAGCCTGGCGCGCACATTTTTGCAACAGCAGGTGATACGGTGGCAAGCATGATATTTTCGATTTGGCCATGTGGGAGAAATTAGGCGAATGGGAGCGCGAGTAGCGGTGACACCGGTTGGGGCAGATACATATGTGGATCTGTTTACAGAATATGTGATCGGTGGCGTGCGGGCGTCGCTGGCGCAGGTGCGGGCGCATGAATATGCGGCGCCCGACGACGTGCGCCGGCAGGCGTGGCACGTGTTGAGTTTTGCGCTGGATGTGAATGCGGCGTGGGCGGCGACCAAGGAGTTATTGTTGGAATTGGCGCCGCGCATGGAACAGGGCGGCTTTCGCGAGACATGGATTCCATATTTGGAGCAGGGAATTCAAGCCAGCCACTTGCTTTTCGATGAGGAAGCAAAAGCCGAATTTAGCTTTCACCTGGGTATGCTCTATCGCTTATTGAGTCAGCACGAGAAGGCGACCACTTTATTATCAGCGAGTGCTGAAACTTTCGCTAGAGTTGGAAATCCATATGGTCAGGCAAAAACACTCAATCAATTGGCCTATATGGCTTGGCAGCGGCATGATATGGGCAAGGCGGAAGAATATGCTCAGATTGCGCTCAGGCTATTGGAAGACACAGATCCGGAACGAGCCATGGGTCTGTCGGCTCTGGGGCTTATTTGTAAAGAGCGCGCAAAATGGCATAATGACATTAACGAATGGCGAAAAGCCGAAGCTTATCATCGGGCTGCATTAGAGCTGCGTAATCGCGCGGGGGATAAACGAAAGATTGGTTGGAGTTTGCAAAATCTGGCTGACGTACTTGCCGGCCAAAAGCGCTTCGTGGAGTCAATGCAGTATTTTGAACAAGCCTTATCAATGATGCACGAGTTTGGAGATGAGGCTAATAGGGCAATTGTTTGTATGAATTTAGGCGTGGTCTATTATGAAAATAGGGATTATGCCCAAGCTTTACAATGGTATGAAAGAGCGCGATTGACTTTTGAAAATTTGTCCGACTCGATTAATCTTGCTCGCTGTTGCCTTAATAGTGGGCTCAACTATCTCGCTCTCAATAATTCGACTGCTGCCGAGAAGAGCTTTCAAAATGCTGCTGGATTGTATAAGAAAGCCGGAAATGAAAGTATGCGGTTAAATGCCACAGACGGGTTAGCGCTTGCATTGCTTGCACAAGTCAGATACCAAGAGGCTTATAACTTACTGCTTGAAGCGTCGGCAGATCTGGAGCAGATTGTTAGTGCGCCCATATATGGTTACCTACAAGAATGTTTTGAAGCCCACATGGCACAAGCGAAGGAAGGTCTAGCAAAGCAAACAGCCTGATTTACCTTGCTAGACCTATATATTTGCGCCTTCGCTGGGGGACTTCGGCGTGCGCTCATTCGTTCAGCAATGGCTGCAAAGCAGCAACGCTTAGGTCGGACGGTTCTACGGACCCGGCGCAAATAAGGCCTTCGGCAATTCTCGACAAAGTATTGTCGATGTGAAAATATTAGCGCCCATGGCGCATAATTAGCACCCACCCGTGTCAGTCCCACATGCAGAGGCCGCGTCGACCATATGAGTTCCACCTACCCCATCCAGCACGACAGGTGCGGCAAAGGTAGCGATTGCCAGCATAACGGCCAGCGTCAGCATCAAGAACCAACTGCGTACGTTCTGTAAACGACCTGCATTCATGATCTATCCTCCTCTGGGATTAGAGGCTCATCAGGATTGGGAATTCCACCGGCAGCGCCAGTACATATGTGTGTCCCCAATGAGCAGGCGTTATTTGAATTTGCTTAAGCTGCTTTAGAATAGCGGGGGCGGCGATGGGTGGTCACCTATCTAACCCATCATTGTACCCATCATTTTGCTATGCCAGACCCACAAAAGCTCATCATCTTAACCGAACTGCGTGAGGCCGCCGGGCTTACGTTGACGCAAATGGCGCGCACCTGTGGCCTGACGGGCAAGCAGAGCCGTCTGACCGCCGGCGCCTGGGAACGCGGCGAATATGCGCCCGACGAGCGTCGCCGCCGCACCCCTTTATCGGCTATCTGTGGGATGACCTGCGGCTGCGCAATGACCCCGCTCGCTTTGAAACGGTCTGGAATGTACTGGTGGAGGAGTGGGGCTGGGCGCCCATTGCGGATGCCGAGTGGCAGACCTTCACCCACCAGCCACGGCCGCCCGCAGAGCAGTTGGTGCTAGCGCACCCTGCCACCCCTTTCATTCCATTCCAGGCGCCGGCGCAGATACCCCATTTCGTGGGGCGGGCGGCAGAATTCGATACACTTTGTACACTGCTCACGCGTAGCGATGGTCCGGCGGTGGTGGCGTTGATTGGCATGGGCGGCATGGGCAAAACGACGCTGGCGAATCATACCGCTCATGCTGTGCGCAGCCATTTTGCCGATGGCATCCTCTGGGCAAATGCTGCGGTCACCCATCCGTTGGACGTGATCCAGAGTTGGGCGCAATCTTATGGACACGATTTCAGCGGCCTGCCTGACCTGGCCAGCCGGGCCGCGGCCCTGCGCAACGTATTGGCGGAAAAGCAGGTGCTGCTTGTCTTTGACGACGTGACCGATGTCGCCGCTGTTCGCCCACTGTTGCCAGGCAATGAACAGTGCCGTGTCCTTGTCACCACACGCAATCAAGATCTGGCGGCAGCGCTCAATGCGCATCCCCTGGCGCCGCCCGAGTTGGCAATCGAGGCGGGGGTAGCTTTGTTGATGCGGGTGTTGGGAGCAGAACGCGTCCATGCCGAGCTTGATGTGGCTCAAAGCATCTGCAAAAGCGTTGATGGGTTGCCTTTAGCCATAGAGATTGTGGCCCAGCGCCTCCAATCGCGCCCGCTGCTGTCATTGGCCAGCATGGCGGCGCAATTGGCAGATGCGCGCAGACGCCTGGGGCTAATGATCGGCGATCAGGCGGTGCGGGCGTCGTTTCACGTCAGTTGGGAAGGGCTGAGCGACGAACTGAAGCGCATGTTTGCCCTGCTGGCCGTCTTTGCCGGCCGCGCGTTTTCGGTGGAGGCCGTTGCCTATATTGCCGAGGTGAACGCACTTGACGCCGAAGAGAATCTGTATGAGTTGAAAACACTTTCATTGCTCAATGAGGAAGCGGCCGGCTATTTTCGCCAGCATTCTTTGATGGCTGATTTTGCCTGCGAACAGCTTGGTGACGATGCGGAAACCTATGCCCGCATGACGGTATATTATGCCGCGTTTGCCAACGCACACCAGCACGATTACGCGCGTCTGGAACCAGAGTGGAAAAACCTATTGGCAGCAATTGAAGCCGCCTGCCGGCAAGAGAATTGGCGCCTCGTCATCACGTTGGTCGACACACTGCATTCGGCCTGGGTAACGCGCGGTCGTTACGGTGATATTCGGCAGGGGAGCGAATGGGCGCAGCAAGCCGCCGCGCAACTGGCTGACGATGCGCAGCAGGTGCAGAATTTACTGCGTGGGGGCGCCGCCTGTATTGAGCAAGGCGATTATGCAGAGGCGCAGGCGCGCTTGATGAATGGTCTTCAACGGGCATACACATTGGAAGAGGGCGCGTTTATTGCCGATGCGCAATACCTTTTAGCGCGCATTGCTACAGAGCAGAATCAATATGACGAGGCGCGGCTGGCTCTGGCCCAAAGTGAAACAATCTGGCAAGAGCTGGCCGAGCCATTAAAGCTGGCGGAGGTATATTTGGGACAGGCTTGGCTTTACACCGAGCTTGGTCCAGACTATGTCGAAGCCGAGCGACTTGGGGAGCAGGCCTTGCGTATTTATGAAGCGGCGGCGGCCAAAGAGCAGTGCGCTCAAACCCTACACCTGCTGGCGTACACGGCCCTTGAGCAGAAAAGACAAGCCGAGGCGCTTACGTATGCGGAACGCGCGCGCGGCCTTTGCGAAGAATGTCATAGCGTCGGTGAATTGGCGGCCGTCTTCTATTTGCTTGTCATCATTCATCGCACCATGAAGCATTATACAACGGCCCAAGAATTTGCTCAGCAGGGTCTAAAATTATTGCAGCACCTTGGCATACGGCGGATTGAGGGTATGTTGCTGCGACAGATGAGTCTGCTCTTTAAGGAAACAGAGGAGTACGCGCAGGCTTTTGCGCTGGCGGCGAAAAGTCGCGCGATATTCAAAGAACTGGCCGACCAATTGGGTGAAGCCTATGCGCTGCGCAATATTGGCGATCTGTTGGCTTTGCAAAACAAGCATGGGGAGGCCGAAAATGCCTGGCTGGAAGCGAACACAATGGCTGCCAACCTGCAAAATAGCGCCCTCTTGGCATCTATTCAGGAGCGTCTTGCGGGGGGCTCGGCACCGAACGCCGCCTAGCAGGCTGTCGGAGTGAAAAATTTTGTACGCAGATTTGGCGGATTTACGCGGATTTGGGGTTGTGTGTACGGTACTTACTAAGCCGTTCCCTGAGCGCCCAAAGGAACCCAACAAGTTGGGCGTTTGGGCGCTCAGGGAACGCTTTGTGTCTGCATTCGCCAACAGTGTCATCTTGTCACCCGGTCACCTTGTCAAAATTCTCTGTATAAAGCTCGGCCCATCACATCACCCATCGCCGCCATGACCAGCCCGCGGACCACCTGTCGTCCAGCCATCGAACTCGAAGATGGTTAACCATTCGTCTGGCGAAAATTCGAGCGGCAGCTCTAGCGCGGGGGGAACTTCAGTTCGTTCATCGGCCTGCGCCAGCCAGTCATCGGGCAGGCTGCGCAATTTGTCGCCATTCAGAAGTCTATCGCCCAGCGTGCGCCAGTCGATTGGTTCAGCGGGCGTTATTAAATCCTCCATACGAATGTCTTGGATGAGCCCTTGCAAGCGGCCCTTGAAATTTGCATACAGCTCATCATATGTACAATCGTCTGACCATCGCTCGTAAACCGTGGGCGCGAGAAGCTGGGGTGACAGCAGCTCAATAATCACTTCAACCGCCTCGTACGCCGCAAAGAGCTTGGCGCGGTCCGCATAGACACGCCGGCTCCCTAATATATCGTCCCATTTTGCTCTGACGGCCTGGGCGCTGACTGTGAATCCCATATGCTCAAGAATTTTGCCATAGATATATGGGCGCAACTCCGGCGTTGGGTGTACATCGCTGCTGTCGGTAAAGCGGGGGCCAATGTCGGTCAACAACAGTTCGAGAAAGCTGCGGGCCACGGCCGGACCACCCACCAGGCAACTGATCACATCGGCAAAGAGTTCCTCTGCCCAGTGGGCCACGGGCGAGCCATGCAGACGCCGCGGCACCACACGGCAAAAGCGTTCGGCGCGCGCGGGCTCGCCATCGTTGGAACCATTCCAATAGAGGTGATGGCCGAGTTCATGTGGAATGGCCAGCAGATCTTCAGTGACGCCGATATCGCGGCTCAAGCCAATGGCCGTTATGGGGATGCCAATAAGCGCCACCGGCGCGTAAGGGATGACGCGTACATTGGCGGAACGGCGGAAATAGGTGACGACGGTTGACGATATTGCAGCCGGCAAGTAGCCACTGAGCATCTGTTGGCCGGCAAAGGTCAGTCGATCAATCTCGGCCAGCGTAAAGTAAATGTCTGTTTCATCGGCGGGGACGGGCAGCGTGTGGAGGTTGAAGTTGCTCACATCGCGCTGCTCTGCCGCCCGCTGGATAACCACGGCATCTTCAGCAATTTGCTGCAGCGTCGTGCTTAGAAGATGCTCATCAAGCGCATAGCCAATGTTGTAGCCGTGAAAGGCCGACTTTGGATCATCCACAACCGGCAGCAGATTGACCATGCGTCGCGTGAGTAGACCGTCATGGAAGAAGTTAAATTGCTCGCGTGCGAAGCTGAACAGATTGGCCAGCAACATGCTCAGCGTCTCCGTGCGCCGCGAGCCCTGCCATTCATCTGTGTAGCGTTCGTTGAGGATGCCGAGCGTGTTTTCAATGGCGGCTAGGCGACGTTGCCAAATGGTGGGAATGGTGGACATGAGGATGGGCTCCTATCACGCACGTCGAGCCATGTTATACTGTGGTTGGGCATAGATGAGAATGGAACGTTAAACTGTCAGAGGATATTCCATTCTCATCTATGCCAAAGCCAAGTATATATGTCCAGGGACGCATACAACATGGCGAGCGATTCGGTATGTATAGTATGGTGCATGACATCAAACCGTAACATAACCCGTGCCTAATCGCCGCCTAATCATTTGCTCACCTATTGCAAAAAATAAACGCTCCCGAGCGAGACTGTTATGTCTCGCTCGGGAGCGTTTAAAGATTGCAAAAGGGATCTGTTTTGGAGGACCGCGCGTGAGGCCGCTACTCTCCCTGAAAAATGGACTGCATGACCCCACACGCGCCCCGTTGCAAGCAGTCCGCCACCTTCTTGCGTTCGGCCACCGAGCGCTGCTCCCAGCTCTCCTGCAAAAACGCAATCTGACCCGGTGAAAGCTGCCACGAAAGCGGCACCGTGGCGGGATCAAGCAGCTCTGCGCCGCATGTGGGATCTTCTTCCACATTGCAGCGCGGCTTGGGGCGGGGGAAGAAAGCCACCTTCTGAATTTGGATATCCGGGTGCGCCTCTTGCAACAGCGACCACTCGACGGTGGCGCGCTGGACTTGGGTGGTGCCCCAAGTGCCCAGCAGCGCGACTAGCGGCCCCACAAATGTATTGGC
Source organism: Caldilineaceae bacterium (assembly GCA_041391125.1). Classification (GTDB taxonomy): domain Bacteria; phylum Chloroflexota; class Anaerolineae; order Caldilineales; family Caldilineaceae; genus JACKBC01. The sequence continues at coordinate 16,788 of JAWKON010000001.1, read as the reverse complement.
CCAATTGGCGCGCAGCGTCTCTGCGGGACGCTGGCTGGGCAAGAAATCGTAAAGCCGAATTTCGATGATCAACACCTTGTCGCGCCCGTCGGCCTTGGCCAACGGCAGAATCTGCTGTAACCATTCGATGGCCGTCACCGTGCCGTGGTTGTCAAAGTAGGCGCCATCGGCCAGCCGATAACCGTTGGCTGCCAGCGGTTCACCATTCAAAGCGGGCTGCGCAATGGGGCTGATGTAGGGAAAGGTGGCCGATAAGCGCGCCGCGGTCGAGACCGGCAGATCGTACCCACCATAAATGTCCATAAAATAGCGCGTGGGCCAGATTTTGCTCTGCTCATCACCCAGCTGCGCGGCTGTCAGCAACATGCGTTCGCCTGTCTCCACAATCGACGAATTGAAGATCACCAGCGGGCGCACGCCGTCTTCCACATCGCGGCCCCAGTTGAGCAGGGTGGCGTCACGGTCGCGCAAGCGTCCGGCCCACGCCTGTTCCAGCGCCCAACCACGGTCGTGCGTAGCGTCCCAGATCACCGGATCCGCCAAAAAAAAGCGCCACAAATCGGGATAGATGAGCCCCCAAACTGTCGGCGATAAGCTGCCGCGGCTGGCGTTATCCACAATTGGGCGCAGCGCGGCGTCGTCAGCGGGTGGACCGTCTGCACCAAAGGCATCCACAAAATTGAGCACACCCACGCTGCCGCCGGAAACCGTGCTAAAAAGCAAAATTGAATCGCTGAATTTGCGGCCAAGCTGCGCCTGCAAACCGGTCAGAACCTCGGTGGACCAGGCCGCCGAAGAGATGCCGCCGCCGCTGACGGTCACCAGCGTCATCACCGGATACTCGGCTACGGGATGCCGTTCGGCCCACAGCCGATAGACGCGGCTGGGCGTGAGCGGTGCGGTGGGGCGACGCATTGCATCGGTTGGCGCCTCCTGCACGCTGTAGACGTGATCTGTATTGCGCCCGCTAAAGTTGGCCACACCCCAGAAAATATAGGAGATTGCCAGCAGCACAAAAAATGTGGGCACGCGCCAGCGGTCCAATATGAGCGCCAGACCGGGCAGCAGCCAGCCCAGTAAGATCAACATGAGCAAAAAGTAAGAGAGGGCGGGCACGCTGAAGCGGGGTGCATCGGGCCGCAGAAAGACAAACCCCAAAAAGTAGATGATGACGGTAATGATAAAAAAGCCCAGGGCCTCATCATGACGGAATGAGCGGATGTTACGGTCCGAATAGGCGCTCTGAATCGATGAAGGCAGCGACCCCAATAGCGGTTGCAGCCAGCGCGCCAGCCGCGCCCGCACGCCATCCACCAGCGGCGCAAACCAGGTGCGCAGCAGCGTGGCCAGGCGCAGCAACAGCCACGCCGGCACAATCCCCAGCGCCAACCCCACCACGCGCGACCACGCCGGCGCCACGGCCACTGCTTGCGACCATTGGACGCCAAATCCCGCTTCCTGCACGCGCGGCGGAACCGGCCGAATCAGTTCAATCCAACTCGTATCCACCTGGGTTGAATGTATGTATGTGGCCACCAGAATCGGCAGCGCCAGCAGAGCAAAAAACCAGGCGCGGTGATTGACCACCCACTGCGGCAGCCACCGCGGAACCTGCGCCGGCCTATACACATCCAGCATGACGCGCGGCACGGCGCGGATGGTCAATATGGCCGTGAACATCACCACCCACGACGCTATAATCGCCAGCCCTGCCACCAGCCCGATCCCCCAAATGGTGTCGATGACAAATAGGTTCTGGCCCATGTTGGGTATGACATAGAGCGCCAGCGGAGCCAACCCAGCCAGCATAAGCCCGACCAACAGCGAGTGGCGAATAAAATAGATATATTGGAGCAGCGGTCTTTTGCGCTGGAGGCGCCATAGGATGAGAACAAAAATGAAGAGGACGGCGCTTGTAATCAATACGGAGTTCATAATGAATGTTTATTTCTGACTAAAACGATGATTCCCAAGGACATTGAAAACACGGACAGGAAAACGAATTTCGTCCGTGTTTCCAATGTCCGTGGGAAAAATGATGGCATCAGCTTATGGATTTATGGCTGCGGCGGCAGGCAGCGCCAGGGTCAATTGACCACTGAGTGTGACCGCGCTTAGCGCCGCGGGTAGAAATATGCGCGTCCATTTTTGCAAAGACAATTCAGGGCCGTTTGCGCGTAGCTGTCCGGCGCCATCCAGCACAATCAACGTGGAAAAGCGACCATCCATGTGCAACGCCAATTCGCCGCTGCATTCCACCCTGCGCACCTCGATGCGGTCGGTTTGCGGTGCGGCCAGCAGCGCGGTTTCGGTTCCGCTGGCGCTCTGTTGAATAACGCGCGGCGCGGCCCAAAACGTTCTTTGACATCGGCGGCGGGATATTGCGTATAGTCAAACAGATCGAGCACGCGGTCCAGCCCCAGCCCCATCGTGCGCGCCGATTCGGGCAGCACGGCGCCGCCGTGCGCATATTCACAGCGCACCACATAATCGGTCGGCTCCTGAATTTCCACCATTGTGATGCCTGGACCAATGGCGTGCGGCACGCCGCCCGCCACCAGCAGCACGTCGCCCGGCTGCCACGGGAATGCGTTCAAAGCAGGCCAGCATGGCGTCAAAATCTTGCGCATCCACAATGCGCCGCCACTCCTGGGGGTGGGCGGGTATTGAAAACCGAGATAGACGTAGGCGTCGTCAGTGCGTGCTGCAAAATCCACCACGCTTCGGTCTTGCCGCTGTGGCTGTTCAGGTGGCGGCGCGCCCAAGCTACGTTGGGGTGCGCCTGAATGTGCAGCCGCACGGCGGAATCGAGCAGCTTGACCAGCAGTTGCGGCCCGCGCCAAAGGCGTCCACATGGGCCGCGCCTAATGCGTCTACCGGCGCAGCCGTAAAGAGTTCCTGCATGGAATAGCGGTCACCATTGACGCTTTGGGCCACGCCAATGCCTTCATCCGCAACATGCTCGCGGCCGGGATTGATAGCGCGTGTGGCCGAGCCAATCCAATCTTCGGGGAAGTGGCTGTCGGTTGGATAGGCCTGCCCTTCAATTTGGTCCAACACGCGCCCACCTTCATAGGTGCGCCAGACGCGATTGGGCAGCAACAAGAAAGGTTGATTGTAGTTGATATTGGTGGACATATTGACCCGTAAGCTGTAGGACAAGCTGAAAGCTTGTCCCGGGTAGTCGCACAATGCCATGACAATAATCGGAACCTTATCCGATTGTCAAGTTGGGCAGGGGGGTGAATGGGTGGAATGGGGAAGATAGAAGGAGTGGTTTGATTTGGCCAGAATAGGCATGTTACAATGGCCTGCACAGGGAATATACACGCCATTTGCTACTTTCAGGACCGACGCCCATGACCAGACGCATCCCATACGGAGTTTCCAACTATGCCGAGCTTGTGCGCGACAACAGTTATTTTGTCGATAAGACGCCCTATATTGCCGCGCTGGAGCGGATCAAGAATCCAGTTTTTCTGCGCCCGCGGCGTTTTGGCAAATCGCTGCTCTGCACCATGCTTTGGTACTACTATGACCTGAGATACGCTAACGACTTTGACGAACTGTTTGGCCATACCTGGATTGGCCAGCATCCAACCGGTCAGCAGAACCAGTATGTGGTGCTGAATCTGGATTTTTCGAGCATTACTACGGGGCCGACGCTGGCCGATATTGAGGCTAGCTTTCGTTCACAAGTGAATACGGTTCTTTTTTACCTTGCGACGAGTTATCCCCAATATCTGGAAAATATGCCGGAGATCGCATTAAAAGGGCCTGTAGCAGATAATTTAGATAAAGTACTTTCCTATATCAGCGTGGAGAACTTACCCCCTCTCTACATCATCATCGATGAATATGACAATTTCGCCAATCAATTAATCACCGGCAACAAGGAACTGCTCTATCAGCAACTGACCGCTGATGACAGCTTTTTCAAGACCTTTTTCAAAACGCTCAAAGAGGGACGCAAAACAGGCGCCATTGTCAATGTGTTCATTACCGGCGTGCTGCCGGTGACCATGGATGAGCTGGCTTCGGGATTTAACGTGGCCACTTTTTTGACCTTGCGCCCCGAATTTGAGGCCATGATGGGCTTTACCCAGTCTGAAGTGGAGCAGTTGCTGGATGAAGTCTATGCCGATCATGCCTTAGACCCGGCGACCCGCGATGAGGTGTCCGCCATTCTCAAAAATAACTATAATGGCTATCATTTTGTAAATCTGGATGGCGAGGCGCTCTATAATTCCACCATCCTCATGTATTTTCTCGACAACTTTATTGCCCTGCGCGAAATTCCCGAATCGCTGATTGACCCCAATCTCAAAACCGATATTTCGTGGGTGCGTCGCTTGACCGCTTCGAATCCCGCCCTGACGGAAGCATTTGTGCAGCAGCTCACGCTGGAAAACAACATCAATTACGACATGCGCTTTCTGCGCGAAAAGTTTGATATGAGCCAGTTTTTTGAGCCAGGCTATTTTCCCATTTCGTTTTTCTATTTGGGGATGCTGACCCGGCAGGACCGCTTTATGATGCGTCTGCCCAATCTGAATATGCGCCAAATTTTTGTGGAATACTTTAATCAGATCCACCACATTGACGTTTCCACCCGCTACACGCCCGTCATGCAAAGTTTTGTCAATGAACCCAATTTAGCACAGTTGTTCGCCGGCTACTGGCGCGAATACGTTTCGCAATTGCCGGAAGCGGTCTTTGCACGCATGAACGAAAATTTCTATCGCACCACCTTTTATGAACTGTGCAGTCGCTATCTTTCGTCCTGGTTTACCTGGAATGTGGAACGCTCCTATCCGACCGGCAAAAGCGACCTTGAATTTGTGGGCAAATATCACGAAAAGTTTGCCGGGCTGCGCTGGGTCATCGAGTTTAAATACTTCTCCAATGCCGAATTCAAAAAGTTTAAGACCAGCATCGAACATTTTGAACTTCAGCCCGCCGACACCCAGCAAATCGCCGGCTACGTGCAAGGTCTGCGCCAGGAGTATCCCGAGGCCCATATTGAGCAATTTGTCATTTACTGCATCGGCAACCGCGGATTTCGCGTCTTTTCTATATCAGCTTGAAGGCAAGAGGGTGCGTTTTAGTTTGGAGGCAACTCCTTCCTGGAAGAGGCAGCAGCCGTGTTCGCGCGAGCCAAAGCCGTCTCCGCCTGTTCCCGGAAGGGTATATCCCGCTCCTAGAGCGAAACGCACCTATGCAAGACCAGCCAAATTCAGCCGAGTACGCTGTATGGCTGCCGATAATTTCAGCCTTGTGGCCGAGCCGCTGCATTGGTGCGCCGACGGCGCAGCAGGCGGCGCAAAATTACAAAAAGCAGACCAATCGCAAGGATGAGGGCCAGCGGCGGCAGCAAAATCGCCAGCAGCGACATCAGCGCCGCGCCGATCAATTCGGCGCTGGCCACGGCTACATTGCCTAGACCGCCGGTAAGAGCTGTGGACAACGCGCGGGTCAACACGCTGCCGGTCTGTACGACGCCGGCTGTGCCTCCGGCAATGGCCACAACCGTCCAGCGCATTTCTGGCGGTATATCAACCAGGACAGCCGCTGCCGCAATTGCACCCGCCAACACGGCGACCGGCGTAGCAATGGTGTCGAGTAAATTGTCCAGCCAGGGAATGTAGTAGGCCCCGATTTCCACCACCGTGGCGGTACTGAAGATGATGAGCGCCGGCCATTGGCCCAGCCAGGCAAATTCAGGCGTGAGAGGCAGATATCCCGTCATCGCGGCCAGGCTGATCGCGGCAAAGGGCAGAAAGACGCGGAAACCACAGGCCGCGCTCAACCCCAGCCCCGCCGCAATGCTGAGAAGGTCGATAGCTATGTCGTTTGTTAGTAGGTCCATAGGCGTAATTATAACCGAGAAAACATCTAAAAAATAAACGGGTTCCCAAACCGGTGCAACGCTACACGCGCCGATTGGGAACCCGCCACAACGTTCAATTACAAGGGCTGTTCGCGAAATTTACTGCGCCGGGAAGGTAACCTGAGCGCTGAGCCCGCCGGGCAGGAAGAGAATGGCTTCGAGCTGACTGACCGTATTGGCCAGTGTGTCGCTGCCGGTCATGGCGCTAACCAATTCCATGAGCGAGTTAAATTCGTCGCGGCTGCCCCACTGGATAAAGGGCAGCGTCTCACCGTTAATCGCCAGCATAATGCCGCTCTCTTGCGTCGTTACTTTGATGCTTTGGATGCCGCGGTCCGTAAAGCTGCCCATAGTCTCCGCATCCAGGCGCAGCGCATCCTGCGGCACCATACCCGCCATAAAGGGATTTAGCCCCCCCAAAGCAAAAGTGCCGTCCGCCGCATAGTCGATAGTAATGTTTACAATGGCTTGGGCGTTTTTGGCCGTGGTATAAGCGGCCACAGCTTCTTCGCCTGTAGGCAATTTTACATCCTTGAGATCGAGCGGCATAGTGGCGCCGGGCATCTTCAAGGCCAACCCGACACCCAAATCGGGCAGCAAGGGGGCAATGCCCGCCGCTGGGCCGGCATCGGTCCCAAACATCTTCAGCGTGGTGAGCAGCGAAGCAAACGCCGCATCATCATATACAAATGCCGGCAGCGGCTTATTGTTGATATAGATGCGAATGGCGTTGGGCGCATTCACAATTTGATGTGCTGCACGCCCGCTGCCGTCAGCGTCCCAATCGTCTCTGCATCCAAAGAGAGCGCCGACAGGTCCGTCCCCAGCGTGGCGCCCAGCGATGAGACCGGCGTGCCAAACAGGCTGGCTTCCCCATTTTCGTCATATTCAACCACGATGGCCGGTAAGTCGATGCGCAACGCGCCTTCTGCTGGGCTCGCCGTTTCAGCGCCAGAGCCAACTCGGGGTGCACAGCCCGCCAAAACAAGCACAGCGACGAGCAGCAGCAGCGCAAATGGAGAACGTCTACTATGCTGAACCATGATGCCTCATCCTTTTTGTGTTGAGTAAGGTTTTATTGCGGTTGGGCATAAATGAGATTCTTGGGTGGCTGTCACGCCAGTTGGTGCATTCTCATCTATGCCAGAGCAAAACTTAATTGCTTTGGATAGAGATCGATAACGGGTTTGGGGGTCTTACAAGGATTGTTGGCTCATATTATAACCGGAATCTGGAGTGTCAGCAATTCTCAATTCGGAAAGAATAGAACAACGCTCAGAGCAAAATTTCCCCACGGACATTGGATACACGGACAGGATTCAACTATGTTTGTCCGTGTATCCAATGTCCGCGGGAAATGAATCAAAACCTGGCCAAGATCAAACTACGACTTTCCATTGTACGCGGATGAACGCTGATTTGCGCGGATTCTCTCTGAAAAATCCGCGCAAATCAGCGTTCATCCGCGTACCTAAATTTACTGCCGATAATCTCAAATATAGAGAGCCGAGTTCAAATCGGCTGGGCTCTTTGAGATCTCATGTGGTTGACAGAGGTAAGCGGCAGTTGAGTAGACTGCGGCAGTTGGCAGTCGTATCGAAACCATAGCGGGTCAACCACATGAGATCCAGTTGAACTATTTACTGTTCCACAACCGGCAGAAATATCGGCGGCGCAGAGGAGGCGTCCGCGGGGCCGTTTTCTGTTGCCGCTTGATTTGTACCGATGGGGTTGCTTGCCGATTGGGCGGCTGGGCAATATCTATTCGTTATGCCCACCGTACATTGCAGCACCAGCAGCGCATCCGCCGCATTGCACGCTCCATCGCCGCTCACGTCGCAGGCCGGTGTATAGAGCGCTGCGACGGGGGCGGCGCCGTTTGGCTGGCCGTGCGCAGCTTCACGTCATACTGCATAATAAAGAGCGCATCGGCCGCGTCCGCCTTGCCGTCGCAATTGACATCGCCCGCTGCACACGCCGCCGCGGTGACCGCAATCGTGGCGGATGCGCTGTCCTGGCCGCCTGCATCGTCCACCACGGTCAGTATGACGGTAAAGTCGCCCGCCTGCGTAAATGTGTGCGCCGCCGTTTGGCCCGTGGCCGTGGCGCCATCGCCAAAATTCCATTGATACGCGCTGATTTGGCCGTCAGGATCGCTGGAGGCCGCGGCATCAAAATTGACCGTCAGCGGGGCCGCGCCCGTCGGTGGATCGGCGCTGAACGCGGCCGTTGGCGGTGCATTGACCGCCAGTGGATTAGCCGCGCTCCAGTCGCGCGGCGCAATGCGGAAGCCGTCCCAGTGCGCTTCCATATAGGGCTCATCTTCATCGCGCGGGATGTGGTGGAAGGTGACGCCGTACCAGAGCACCACGTCGGCATTAGCCAGGCTTTCGCCATTGACAAAGGCGGTCACGTCGGCGCCGCAGCCGTTGATCTGCGGATTGTGCGAAACAAATTGCTCGCAGGCGTTATATTTGGTCACGTAAAAATCGTTGGCCGTCCACGGCTCAAAGTCCGGCCCCACGTCGCGATGGCCCACGTCCAGCGGCTCAAGCTGATAGGAAATGGCGCGGCCGGCCCCGTTTTGCGCCGCCCCATCCACCACGCGCCAGGAGCGCATGCGGTTGGGTTCATTGGAGCGGGCGGTTTCGGTGGTCAGGCGCGTGGTGGTGGTTTGGCGGTGCGTTTTGGCGGCATCCGGCGTCACTTCGATCTCTTCCACAAAGTCGTCGTTACCGCTGTCGCCCAGGTCAAAGTCCAGCCGCCAATAGTAATTGTGAATGTGCGAGATGGCCGTCGTCCCGTTGGCGCGTACGGGCCAACCGTTGCTGGTGTTGCTGCCAAAGCGCTGGATTTTGCCGGTGGCGCCCATGGAGACTTCGATCGAGCCGTCGTTGCCAAATTGCCACATGGGCAGATAATTATAGTCGCCGCTGGTGGAGACGCTGAAGAGATTGAGCGAATAGCCCAATTGCTTTGCGTCGGCCGTTTTATAGGCGTGGCCATGCAGTTGCACCTGCTTGCAGAGCACGCCTTTGGTGTTGAAGCGCAGCAGCGCGCCGCTCGGGCATTCCGCTGCCGGCAGATCGCGCAGGTGGGCGTCGCCGAAACCGTCGTCAGTAATGTCGTGGAAGCGGGCGCCGTTGTCGTCATACGGCACGTGAACCTGGCTGACAAAGGCTTCGGCCAGCACGCGGCGGCGTTCACCGGTGGGTGGCGTGTAATAGACATCGTGCAGCACAATGCCTTCGCGGCTGCGGTGCTCCCAGCAGAGCTGCCAGCGGGCGCCGCCGGGCAGCGTTTCATCCACAGCGAAAGCGGCGGAGCAGTCGGCGTTTTGGGCGTGGGCGGGTTGTTCGGCGCTAGCGGTTATGAGCGTCAGAAAGAATATGAGAATGGGTAATGCTATTTTGCGCATTCGGTGAATTCCTCAACCGGGAAATATGATGGTCACTGCGTAGGTCACACATGTTGTGTGACAAAACTGGTTCAATGTAGCCGCCCACATCCCAAACGATGTCGCTCTGCAAGTTTTTCGTAGGTCACTCATGTTGTGTGACAAGCCTGGTTCAATGCAGCCGCCCGCATCCCGAACGATGCCACTCTGCAAGATTTTCGTAGGTCACACATGTTGTGTGACAAGCCTGGTTCGGTGCAGCCGCCCGCATCCCGAACGATGTCACTCTGCAAGAGTGACCTACTTTTACCGCGTATTCTGCGCCGTCCAATCGCGCGGATAAATGGTGAAGCCGTCCCAGTGCGTTTGCAGATAGGGCGCATCTTCGGCGCGGGGCAGGCGGTGGAAGCCCACGCGATACCAGACGACCAGATCCTGGCTGTCGATGCTTTCGCCATTGACAAAATCGGCCAGGCTGGCGCCGCAGCCATTGGCTGGGCTGTTTTGGGTGGCAAAACGCTCGCATTCGTTATAGCGCGTCACAAAAAAGTCGTTCTGGTTCCAGGCTTCGCTGACCGGCCCTTCATAGCGATAGCTAATATTCATGGGCTCCAAATGATAGGAGATGGCGTGGCCGTCGCTGTTGGTCAGACTGGCGTCGCGGATGCGCCATGAGCGCTTGGTGGCCGGGTCCAGCGGGCGGGCGGCCTCGCTTGTCAAACGGGTAACCGACGTGGCGCGCTGCGTGTTGCTGACGGCCGGGTTCACGGCAAACTCCTCAACCATCTCGTTGCCGCCATTGTCGCCCAAATCAAAATCGAGCCGCCAAAAATAGTTATTCGTATAGCCAAGCGCAATCGGGTTGGCGCTGTCGCCACCCACGGGCCAGCCATATTGCGCATCGCTGCCAAACTGGGTCAGGCTGCCCGTTTCACCCACGGCAAAAGCAATAATGCCGTTGTCCATAAATTCCCACTGCACAATATAGCTTTTGTCGCCCACCCCCGCATCGTTCACGCTCGACACGCTGTAAAGCGTCATCGAGTAGCTGGGTTTGGCCACCGTGTAATATTTATAGCCGTAGCCGCGCGCACCGCTGCGCTGGCACAGTAGATTCTGGCCATTTTGCGCCAGCAGCGCGCCCCCATCACAATCCGCGGCTGCGAGCGTAAGCAGATGATTGCCGCCTAGCCCCAATTGGGTCAACACGGGGGTCGGTGCGCTGCCGTCATCGCGGCTTACCTGTATTTGCGCCAGACCGGCCTGCCGCAACACTTTGCGCGTGACGCCAGTGGGCGTAGTGTAAAAAATGTCGTGCAGCACAATGCCTTCCTGGTCGCGCGCTTCCCAGCAGATCTGCCATCGCCCGCCGCCGGTGAGCGTTGCGTCAATCTTGTTAGCCGCCGGGCAGCTTCCGCTTTGCGCTTGCAGCCGCAGGCGCGTGATGAAATTTGCCGCTAACCAAAGGGCGACCAATGTCAAAAGCATAAAACCGGCTGACCAGATAAACTTCTTTCGAGAATGTTCGAACATAGCGTCTCCAAACAAAACGCAAAGGCGCAGGGGCGCAAGAGACGCCAAAGGGACAAAACGCGCTTGCGCCCCTTGCGCCCTTTGCGTCGCTTGCGTTCCTAATTTGTTTCCAATAATTCAACCTGCAATACGCTGCCCTTGGACAAGCTTACAATGGGCAGCATCTCAAAAGCCACGTTATCCACGCTAAAAACGGCAGTTGCGCGAGCGTTGAATGTCACAAGCCTGCGCCGCCGCATTGATCCGTCCGGGCATGCTGTCGGCCAGAAAAACGGATGCCTTCACATGCAGCTGATCCAAGCTGATCAGCGGCTGGCCGGTGAGCTGCTCAAATTGGGCGGCCAATGTTTGATGCGTTTGCGCATCGTCCCAAGCCAGCGCAATGGCGCGGCCCTCTTCGGCAGCCGTCAGCGGCAACTGCACGCCCTGTACGCGTTCCTGCTCGATCATGTCGCCGGTGGCCACATCGATCACCGAATGGATCAGCTCATCGCTGGTGTAATCGTATACGTAAACCACCCCTTGGCGAGCCTGCGCGCCCTGTTTGTTTTTGTCCGTCGCATTGCGCTCCACCAGCAGAACTTCCTGCGTGGGCATCTGCACAGCATCCGCTTCGGTGGGGGCGCGGGATGCCACTTGCTCGGCGGTCAGCGTGTCCCCGATTTGGGTGGATGCCAGGGCCAGCGCAACCTCGGCATCGGTCAGCGGGTCCACGCCGATGCCGGATTGACTGCTGCTCAGGCCGCTTTGGGCGCGCAAGCCGACGGCCCAATAGACGGCCGCGCCCAATAGCAGGCTGATCAAAATGGCGCCCACGGCCCATCGGAGCAGGGTTTGGTTCGATTGCATAAGGTTTCCTTGTCCAGAACGTTTGCGCCCCTGGCGCCGTTTGCGTCTTTTGCGTTCAGAAAACATCGCTGCCAGCGCAGCATTCTTATAGAGAGTGCATTTGACGATGGCGCCAAGAGACGGGTACGAGTGGCGGCGAGAGCAGGTCCACCTGTATGATAAAGGCGCCCGCCGCCACTCATACCCCTACCGCTATTATGCCACTTGGCTATTAGCTCTTTATGGCGCGGCACAAAAATCGTTGGCCTGCCCCACTTCGCACTGCATGATCCAGCGCGCGTCTTCGGCGCCGCACAGCGTGTCATTATTCACATCGCAGACGGGCAGATAGATGGCGCCATTTGGCAGCGGCAGGTTCTGCGCACCGCCGCGGAGAGAGCGCTCATATTGGTATATAAAAAGCGCATCGCGCGGCTGCACTTGGCCGTTACAGTCCACATCACCTAGCGCGCAGGCAAAGGAGACGACGCCGGGTTGCACGGTGAGCGGCAGAGGCTGCGCATCCACATCGGTAAAGGTGGTCACTTGTGGCGTCAAAGCGCTGCCCTGGCCGGCCGCACCGGTGGCGGCAAAGGTCAGATTGACCAGCGGCACATTGCCCGAGAGGCCGGTGGTCGAAATGGCCGATATGCGCACCATGCCCGCCTCGGCAATATTGCACAGCACGGTATCAAACGCACCCTCCGCCGCTTCCACACACTGGGCGGCCGTCAGCGCGGCCGCGTCATAGGCAACTTCCACGGTCACCGCACCCAGTTTGGGCGCCGCGGGCAAGTTGAGCAGGTTGACGGGCACGGTGAGCGAGATGGCTGAACCGGGCGCGACGGACGTGCTGCCCACGCGCAGAATGGCGCCGGTGGGGGTGGCCGTAGGCGTCAACGTGGGCGTGGGCGGCGCGGAGGTGGGCGTATTGGTGGGCGCCGGTGTATTGGTGGCCGTGCTGGTGGCGGTTGGCGTATGGGTGGCCGTGGGTTCTGGTGTGGACGTGTTGGTCGGCGCGGGCGTATTGGTCGGCGCGGGCGTGTTGGTAGGGGTGGCCGTATTGGCCGCCGGGCTCTCAATACGATAAATCGCGCCGGTCAAATAGGCCACGTACAGCTCGCCATTTTGGTCCTGGCCAAAGGAGGCCGGGCTGCTGTTGTTGCCTGGCGCCGCATAGCTCCACGAAGTGACGACCACATTGTCCGGCGCGCCGCTGATGGAGCGGATGTTGCTGTTGCAGAAATCGCTGTAAAAATAGTGGCCGTTGAGCGCCGGGAAGGCGCTGCCGCGGTACACATAGCCGCCGGTCACCGAGCAATCGCCCTGCGCACGGTCGTATGAATAAAGCGGCGCCGTGTAGTTGTCGGCGGGTTGACAGCCGGCTGTATTATAGGCCGTGTTGCCTTCGTAGCAGCGCCAACCATAGTTTTCGCCGCCTGTGCTGCTGGCTGGGGCGAAGTCGATCTCCTCGAAGCGATTTTGGCCCACGTCGGCGATCCACATGTCGTGGGTCAACCGGTCAAAGCTGAAGCGCCACGGGTTGCGCAGACCGGTGGCCCAGATTTCGTCGCAGTAGCCGCCCACACGCCCCATCCGCAAATGGATTGTCCGGGGGGATGCGATAATTAGCGCCAGTGGAAGTGCTGCAATCCGGTCCACTGCCGCTGGGCATCATCCACATCAATGCGCAAAATTTTGCCCAGCAACACGTTCATCTTCTGGCCGTTGCCCTGCGGATCGCCGGCATCGCCGCCGTCGCCCGAGCTAATGTAGAGATAGCCGTCGGGGCCAAACTGGAAGCTGGCCGCCGTTGTGGTTGACAAAGAGACGGCTGTATTCCATCAACACCAGTTCGCTGTTGAGATCAGCCAAATTGGGATTGGCGCTGCTGACGCTGAAGCGTGAAATGCGCGTGCGCAGCAGCAGTACCCACGGTTTGCTGGTCGTGTAATTGACGTAAAAATAGCCGTTGTTTTGACAAATGGGGATGCTTAACAGCAGACCGGTCTCTGCATTGCCGCCTTGCCGACGGTGGCGCAGTCAGTCAGATTGGCAAAATCGGTTGCCAGCAACGCCATTTTTGAATAATGCGGATGTGACCGGCCTTCTCCAGCACAAGAGCCGTTCGTCGCCCGCATTCTGAATATCCACAGGCTGGGTCAAGCCGCTGACCACCGCGCCCGAAAAGCAGGCGTGGCCGGCGGAGAGCGTGGGAATGCCTGTGGGCGGGCCTGCCTGCCGGTGACCTGCACGTTGAAGGTGGTTGTGCCAATGCCGTCGCCGGTCAAGCTCTGCTGATTGTCGCTGGAATTGCCCGCCCCATAGAATGTCACCGTGTCATTATGAGTGGGGGCGGTCAAGTGAACTCAAATGCAAGCTGGTTGCCGCTAAACGCCCAGGCGCTGTGGGTGAATTCGCCCAACGGCGCCTGCGTATCTGCCGGCCATGACGTCAGCACGCCGCGCTGATCGCTCTGCCAGTGATGGTCAGGCGCGGTTTGGGCAATCCCCCATGATGGCAGCGTGTACAGATTGGTCGAACCGCAGTCACCGATGCGGCCGCTAATGGTCACCGTGGGCACGGCGGCGTAATCAACGTGGCAGGTGGTGCAGTTTGGCCGCTGTTGGTGGCCAGGTTGCCGAAAAGCCAATGCGCCCATTGAGGCTGGCATGGGCGGTATCCGCGTCAATCCACCAGCCCAAAGCCGCTGCGGCGGTGCTGATTATGCAGATGATACTCCAACGGATTGGTAATTGCATGAACTTTCTCTCCAGGGGAGTAGGGGATTAAGGGATAAGGGATTGGGATCCGCGCGACCCGATCCATATCCCAATCACCACACTTAACGTGCTGAGCGGCAAATAGGCATGTCATCGTCAGTGAGCCGGTGTTACCCGCAGGTTTCTTCGTTTGGGTTGCAGTTGAAGGTGATTTGGCCGTTTTGGATGGAGACGGCCAGATCGAAAGCTGTAAATCGGCGTTGACCAAGCTATCGGTGCGCAATTCAAGCGGAATTGGGCTCTGGTCAGCCGGTGATGGAAAATTACAGCGATTGCCAGCAGCCCGGGCGCGCCTACGCCGGACGCGGCCAAAGCCGCCAATTGTTCACGCGGCCTGGTTCATCGGTGTTGCAGGCAACAGGTCATAAACGCCGCCATCGCTGCAATTGGCAATGCCCAAACGGGCGGCGTCATACGGTAAGATCACGCTGAACGCCACCACGTTTTGCCGGCGGGCAAGCTGACCAGATCAGCGGAACGGACATGTACTGGCGTCACCGGCATCAACCGAACCGGCGCGCAACACGACGGCGCTGGTCACCGGGGTGGCGGTTGGCTGGGGGTGGTCGGGCTGCTGGTGGGTGCGCTGGTGGGTGGCGCTGACGTGGGCGTGGCGGTATTCGCCGCGGTGGCGGTGGGAACGGGCGTGGCGGTATCGGTGGGCGTCGTGCTGCAATTGGCCGGCACAATGTCATCCACATAGTTGACCATGCGCGTGCCGCTGCCATTGTTATATTAAAATAGAGGTAAACGGTCTGCCCGGCCAGATCGGTCAGGTCAAGGTGCGCTCCGGTCACTGGTTGGCGCCGGCGGTGGTCTGCTTGGACAGCGTGCGCAACACGGAAAAATTGGTGCGCAAAAGCAGCACTTCGCGATAATCAGTAATCGCTGCCGCCGCCAGGCTGCTCCAAAAGGTGAGCCGCAACTGGGGGCGCCGGCGGGCAGCACTGCCGATTGGTAGGCGCTGGAATGGGCCGTCACATTGGCGGCTGAATCGACTACCCCATGCGGATGGCGCCGGCCGCCTGGTGTACCAGGCTGTTGACCACGGCTGCGCGCGCCGACGTAGGCCAAACTGCCAACCGCCGCTGCCTTCCGTCCGCCGTTGGCGAGCAGTTGCTAGCAGCGCTGTCTGGTGCTGACCTGGCCCTGGGGCGGCATGGTGGAGCCAAAGGCGCGCGCGCCGATGTCGACCAGCGCCAAGGCGCAGAGCGGCAGGATCATGAGAATCGATAGGACTTTTTGTAAGGTGTTCAAACCCAACCCTTTCCCAAAAGGAGACGCAAATGAGCAGATTATCAGTAGATCGCGAAGTGATAGGTGCGGATTTAAGAAACGAGACCGACGCCTAAATCGCCAACACCGTTGCGGTGTACTGATTATCAGTAGATCGCAACGAGAAGTGATAGGTGCGGATTTAAGAAACGAGACCGACGCCTAAATCGCCAACACCGTTGCGGTGTACTGATTATCGTATGTTTTCAGTACAACATTGACGGCCTATGCCAGAAAAAGATACGCAATTTTTTGTGATCCCAGTATATCAATGGGGTGCGATTGTAAACTTGAGCATCTTCATACGGGTGCGATTCGGCACGCGGGCGTAGACCGATGGCCGGAACTCAGTCCAGTTTGGGACTTACGCGGAAATGTTGAGCGCCTGGGCCAGTTGGGCCAACACGGCTTTTTCCGCGTCACTCACGCGTGCGCCGCCGATGCCGAGAAAGCCGCCCTCTTTGGCCGCTTCAGCCGCCGCCACCGCCACGCTATATAGCCAGTGGCGAATCTCCGCGCTTTCTGCGGCGGTGGCTTTTTGTTGGAGCAGTTCAGCGGCGGCATTGATGTCTGCCAGGGCTTCGGCCTTGATGCTTTCAATATTGTGGGCGGCAAATTCAGGTCTGGCCTGGGCCGCGTGGGAAAAGTTGTTGAATTCGCCGGCCAGCGCCATGAGTAGCTCTGTGCCGCTGGTGCTGCGGGCGGTGTTGACCACTTTGCTGGCCACGGCCACAGATTCTTTGAAAGAACCGCTCAGGCTGGGATCGGCCATGGTAATGTATAGGCCGGCCACAAATGGCGCCTGCATGAGCGTCTTCCACTCAGCGCTGGTAAATGCACTTTGGGTTGTCATGAATATCTCCTTGATTGGAAGGGGCAAAGGGCGCCAGCTCGTTAGTTTTGCACGAACCGCACCCTGAAAGTAGGGTTAGCGCACAAAATAGTGTACTATGAGGGGTGACGAAATTACGAAATCAACCGAATGTTGCAGGAACGACAAGGAAATTGTAATTCACTTATGAGACCACGGAAGAGTAGAAAATCGACAGAAACGCCGGCAGAGGGCCTGACCGACACTGAAA